>NZ_JAYFQD010000034.1:0-25178 GCF_034927365.1 Proteiniphilum sp.
TTGTCATTCTTTCAATTACACTTTTCGATAAGATATCAATTTTCATTATATTATTTTTTGAGCGGGAATATGCAAATATACTGATTAAATAGAAATAGTACTGAAAGAGACGCAATTATTTAATAACAGGTTTTCAATATACCAAGATGTGGAGCAATATCCTTATTTCGGAATCCCATCTCGGAATCAAACCGGGAAAAAACCGTTTGGGATTATTCGTAGATCCTATTTGCTGGGATTCGTCAACGAAAGATATCAATATAAATTCCCAGCCAAGTCTGTCTTTAAAGTCTCTTTTATCGCTCGGGAAACATACCATACCCCCACAAGAACTATATAAAAAATCCGCGTTTTATCCTGAAACAAGTATATATAGTATTCTCACCTTTTTAATTTTCGAATCGATGTTGTAATTTGAGACTGTTTCCCATTGGGTTGATTTTCGTCCATATCATACTGAAACGGACTATCTTTCAACTGGTTAATTCGCTTCAAATCTTCCAAAAAAGAGTTCGAGTTTGCTCCCTCCGGGTGTACTTTAATTCCACCACATTAGTGGTGGTTTTTTGTAATATACTGTTTTTCAGCTCCTCATACTACCCTATTTCATCTTTAACCACACTTGGAAAGCTGCAATTTAGAGAGAGTCCACTTTCCATATCTACTATTATCACAACTATATAAAACGATGATAATCAAATAATAAAATCACGAACCCAACACTATTATTTGTCAATTAAAGAGTTCGATTCCCAACAGGTCGATATATTGGTGCATCGAACCAGGATATTTTCGAACTAAAAATTATCGTCTTATCTATCCATCTGCTCAGTCTTAATCAAGAAGGTCATTTCTTTGAGAAAAAATCATGAATAGTGTAGAAGTATGAAAAACCTCTACCATTCAATTTTGATGAAATAACTTGCAAACCTAATCACAATTTGATTATATTTGCAGAAAATTTAGCAGTCTATGAAAAATATCACTTTGAGCGAATGGATTAAAACTTTAGAGATACACGGATACAACAGTTTCTCTTTTGAGAAAGTGCGTAAAGACTTTCCAAATGCTTCTATACAGACCCTTTCTAATTCTCTATACCGTCTAACCGCAAAAAAAAGAATTATATCTGTCTATAAGAGTTTCTATGTGATTATTCCACCGCAATATGCAGCAAAAGGAATTGTTGCTCCTACATATTATATTGACCAATTAATGGCATATATCGGAAAACCTTATTATATCAGTTTGCTTAATGCTGCGGAATCATACGGAGCTGCACACCAACGTTCACAGCGTTTCACTGTTATGACGGTTTATCCCGCTGCCAATGTATCAAAAGCAAAAAACAATATCCTCGATTGGATTTACAGAAAAGAGATTCCCGAAAATTTCCTGCAAACAAAAAACTCGGAAACTGGAACAGTCCGCTTCTCTAATCCGGAATTGACGGCAATCGACCTTCTACAGTATGAGAAACATATAGGGGGCTTATCCAGAGCAGCCACCATCCTGGCAGAACTAACGGAAGAAACGGATTTCTCAAAAGTATCGAATGAACTGCTTGATTACACCTCCATTTCAGCAGTTCAACGATTAGGATTTATATTGGATTACATTCTGAAAGAAAACGAACAGGCAGATGTTTTATACAAAAAGCTATACAACTATGGAAAAAGGTTGAATTATGTTCCATTAAGCACTCGTTCACCGAAAAAGAATATAGAAAAGGATACCCGCTGGAAGATATACATTAATACAGAAATAGAAGTTGACGATTTATGATAAATAGAGCAGCCATACTCCAATGGAGAGTGCAAGCTCCATGGAATACAGGGGAACAGGTAGAACAGGATTTGATAATATCCCGTGCATTGATTGGTATTTTCAGCGATGAGTTTCTTGCAAGCCAGTTGGCATTCAGAGGAGGAACAGCATTGCATAAGTTATATTTGTCCCCACAAAGCAGGTATAGCGAAGATATTGACCTTGTACAAATCAATGCAGGACCGATAAAACCAATCCTTTCACAATTGGGGGAAGTGTTGGATTTTCTGCCCGGCAAGGTTGTCAAACAAAAACAATATAACAATATCATGTTGTTTCGTATGGAATCAGAGATACCGCCTATCGTACCACTCCGCCTAAAAATTGAGATAAATTGCTTTGAACATTTTAATGAACTGGGATTAGTTACAATCCCCTTTCAGATGGAAAACAGCTGGTTTTCGGGAGATTGCAAATTGACTACTTATCCTTTGGAGGAATTGTTGGGAACAAAACTTCGGGCCTTGTACCAACGTAAAAAAGGACGTGATCTATTCGATTTATACAAAGCCCTAAGCACAACAGATGCTGATCCCCAATTAATCATTCGCTGCTACAAACGCTATATGGATTTTTCGGTCTCCAAACCTCCAACTTACAAGCAATTTATTCAAAATATGGAAAGTAAGATGATTGATCCGGATTTCATAGGAGATACGGACAATTTATTAGATCCCAATGAAAATTACAATATACAAAAGGCATACCTAATAGTAAAAGAGAAGATTATTGATAGATTAGCAATATTGTAGTAAAATGATTATTGTCAGGATAAATAATCTATAAAATTTAAGACTCTGCCATAAGTTTTTCCGTGAAAAGCAATGTCACCATTTTAATTTTTGTACTTTTGTTGTGATTTAAAGATGCTCTGATTAGGCTGGAAGTCTTTTAATTCAGTCCGATGTACCAAAAGAGTTTTCTACCTTTTTAATTTTCGAGCAGTTGTCGTGATTTGAGATTGTTCCCTTTGGGTTAATTTTCTTCTGGATCATGCTGGTATGGACTTTTTTTCAGCCGGTTAATTCGTTTCAAATCTTCTAAAAAAGAGTTCGAATTTACTCCCTCTGGGTGTACAAAGACGACTAATAATCAACGAATTAAAAGCATGTCGGACTAAAAGACGGACTACTTCCTTCGAAACAGTCCGTTTTTTTATTATTTTTATGCAAAGTGAATCCGTCCACTTTCCCCCGTTTTCAAGAGGTCATTTTATCCGTTTTTTCCACTAAAACAATAATAAGAATTTAATACCTTTACAAAAAAATTTTATCATGGAGTCCTTTCCTGAAAATATCGCGCATTTCACTCACGGGATGGCATTTATGTTTTTCATATTTGTCGCCATCCATTTATATTGGCAGCAGAACAAAAGCCGACTGCTCTGGTTTTTATTTTACGAAGCTATTTTCTTTGCGTTTATAGAAATGAAAGACATAGCATACCTTATCGAAGGGGTATGGTACACACATTATCTTACACGCATATTTATGAGCATCGATATGTGGATCGTCCCTTTTACCATGCTATTTCTGTTCGAGTTGATGTCACCCGGATGGGTAACTTTGCGCCGAGCTCTTACTTTGATCATACCATCCGTTATTCTCTCCCTCTTATTGATTCTCATCCCGTCAGATATATTATTTTACGGGATAGTTGGTTACAGCCTTCTGCTCGGTAGCATCTCGGTATTTGTAGTGTTTATGGCTTCCGGACAATATGATAATTATGTAAAAAAGAATTTCTCCTATACCGAAGGATTGAGTGTTTCATGGGTGCGCACAATTATCGTTATTTTGTTTTTATATCTTATCTTGTGGATTTTCATTCATGGATACGAAAACTGGTGGGGAGACGCGCTCTATTACCTGATCACCATTGCAATCTGGAGTTATATCTATTTTTACACGTTACAGCACGCCGTTATTGAAGTGCCAGACATACTTCTCTATCGTTTCCGCAAAAAAGAAAACGATAGTTTTAAAGTGGAAGAAAACGGCCGTCCATACCATTTCGCCGAAACACTTAAACAGGCAATGGAGGAAGACAGGCTCTATCTTAATCCCAAATTGCATATTACAGATGTTGCATCAATCCTCAATACAAACAGGACATACCTTTCCGAATATCTGAACAAACAGCTGAATACAACATTCTATGATTATGTGAACTCTTTCCGTGTGGAGACGGCTTGTGGATTACTCACAAACAAGAAAAAGCAGACACTGGAACAAATCGCAGAAGAGTGCGGTTTTAATTCGCTATCAACATTCAAACGCTCCTTTTCCAAAATAAAAGGATGCACTCCTTCGGAGTATAAGCCTCATGCCGGATAGTATCCCATTTTTAGAAAAATCTGTATTTTCCAGCACGAATCATCGTTTTTTGTTAAATTGACTTGCTTTTTTGTTATATTGACACCTATTTATTCACAGTCATTCACTATTTTCGCAAGCAATAAACTGTTAAATCCATGACAGAAAATCAATATCGAGTCAGAGAGCAACAAGAGCAGAAGCAAAAACAAGAAATCGGACAACAGTCACAAGAAGCCCAGGTTAAAAATAGTCGATGTCCAAATTGCAATACAGTATATAGTGATACTGACAATTATTGCCCCGGCTGTGGGAAAAATCTGAAATCCCATGCATGTACACGTTGCGGAGCGGCTACGGAATCCAATTGGGAAATTTGTCCCCAATGCGGGCAAAACCTGCATGCAGAGAGCTGTTCATTCTGCGGAGCAGCAACAAACAGTGACGACACTTTTTGCCCCGAATGTGGTAATCCCAAAACAGGTATTATTTGCCCAGGCTGTCAAACCCTTAATTTCCGCAGTTTCTGCCGCAAATGCAATACCCCCCTCAATGCATTAGCCCATGAGGCATTGCTACAAATACGGCAAAAGCCTGAATTGAAGAAAGCACTCGCCATCGCCGAAGAACTGGCCAAATTGGAGGAATTTATCTCTCAGGCCGGTGAAAAAACAGAGGAAGAAACTGAAATACCGGATCTCTCGGAAGAAAACCGCGTATTTGTCAATCAATATAAAGATTTATTGGCTGCATTCCGTGGACAAGAGCAGGAGGAGAAATCAGAAACAACGAAGCCGCCCGAGCGCGAGCCAAAACGACGTAAAAAATTCTCGCTTAACATATCGGGCAAAGAGGAAGCGGTGGCACAATACAACGCTAAACTGGAAGAGATGAGAGAAACACTCAATTCGATATTTCCTGATCCTGACATGACGCCGCAGATGCAACGAGATTATTACACCGCCATAAAAGTAGAAATGACAGTCAAAATGAAAGTAAAGGTAAAAATAGGCTGGAAATGCAGGGCGTACGGTTGTATACATACGCAACCTAATGAATGCGTGGAACCGTTCAAGGGCGGAAAGTGGATTTATGACGATGTGGAGCAGGATACCCGGATATGGGTGAGGCAATAGATTAATTATAAGATAAAGCCTGAAAAATAGTGAAAGGTGAATGCAATCGTGGGTGCTTGCACACAAAGATTGCTGAACCGCATCCTATATTCTATAAATAGTAAAAAAATTATGAGCGATTTGGAAAAGACTCTCAGACCGGTTGACAACGAAGCGGAGAAAACTGTGCATCCCGGGATAAGGGCCGAGAAGACAACAAGAGGAAACCCGGAAAATGTAGAAAAAACAATCCGAGGAGGTGACAATGAGGCCGAAAAGACGATGCGGCCGGTCGATAAAACCACCCGTGGAGAAGCAATCGCGGAGAAAACCACGCGCGGTGTCGTGATGACGGAGAAAACCATGCGGGGTGATACCGGCAAAACCACACATCCCAACAGGCAGGAAGAGATCGACAAGGTGGTCCGTCAAATAGAACAACAAGCCGGGCAGACCGAATATCTCCTGAATAACATCACCTACAAGGTAGTCAAACCGCTCTCCGAAAGTACGGGAGAGGCCGACGTCTATCTCGTGGAGAACGCCAACATCCAATACGCGCTAAAGCTCTACAAACCCGGTATTGAACCGGACAAGGATATCATAGAAATTGTCCGCAAGAACTCCGGAAACCCCGCCATCAATTTCCTTGTAGATACGCTCCATCACGGGCTGTGGACAAACCCGAAAACGGGGCAGTTACAATACTATGAACTGATGGTCTATTGCCAGGGAGGTTCGCTCGACCAGATCACCATACCTCACAACGCTGAAGGAGAACAGCTTTTAGGAGAGATTGCCATCAAGTGCGCTGTCTGCCTCGATTTCCTTCACTCGAAGCAGGTGATCCACCGCGATGTAAAGCCGGCCAATTTCTTTTTCAGGGAAAAAGGCAATAAAGTAGAAGAACTTTCCCTGGCCGACTTCGGCATTGCTATCCGGTGTGATGAGAACGGGGAAGCGAAAGTAAAAATCCAGATGCGTACCAAAATCTATGCGGCTCCCGAGTACTATGTGACCATCGACGGCATCGCCATCACCAAAAGTATGGATTTCTATTCGCTGGGAATGATGCTACTCGTACTTTGGGAAGGGGGCGAAGATAGGTACCGCGCACCCGGAGAGCGTGTCCTCTGGACCTTGAAACAGGACAACAAGCTCCCCTACCCCCAAGATATGCCGCCACGCCTGTTGCAATTGGCCAGGGCACTGACCATTGCCGATCCCGAAAAACGGGCCGGATTCAAAGAGGTGATAAAATGGGCGAAAGGCGAAGATATTTACAACGAAGAGAATATCCAGTTCAATATTGTATATAACGCCACCAAGAAACAAATCGCAAAGTCGCGTGAGGAACTGGTAAAATTCATGATGGAAGACCAGAAGCTGGCGACCACCTACCTCTACAGGGGGCAAATCTCGGCATGGCTCAAGGAGATCAATTTCACCGAACTATCGACCCCGCTTGACGAGATTACCGAAACGCAATTCCCCAAGAACAAGGAAGCCGGTTTCTGGGCGGCTTGCTACTTCCTCCACCCGAATCTGAAATATCTGGATATCAACAACCGGGCCATAGAAGAGAATGAAGAGATAGCGGCTTCGCTCAAGGAAAATTTCGACTACTACAGCGAGGCCCTTGCGGACAAGAACGACAAACTCTTTATTTATCTCAATGCCACGGGCCGAGGAGAAGTCAACAAGTTGGTTCCGTTATTCAAAAAAGGGAAAGATAATCGGGATGCGATGTTGCAGCTTATCTATGCCCTCGACCCCTCCCTGCCATGGACAATGACAGATGACAACGGTAAAACGGTCGATTGCCAGACAACCGACGAGGTGCTTCTGAAGTCCGTCAATCCCGATTTTCCGATAAGCGAAGAATCGGAGAATGACCTATTGACGGAAGCTTTTCTTACCTGGATTGGCACACGTGACAAGGCACTGGAAGGAAAACTCCGCACAATAAAAGGACACGATAAAGATATATGGATATTACTCTACAACCTGAATCCGAAAATATCATACAACTTCGTACTCGACGAAAACGCAGACAACTACTTCTTTACCGCATCGGAAATTGGCAACTACATAAACAACCAAATGGATATTTATATGCTATCCGATAACGACTATGCGAGCGAACAGTTGGATATGATGTGCGATATCGACGATACACGGCTCTACCACTACTTCAAATCGAAAGGAGGCGTTTATGACGATAAAATCGACTGGATAAAATATTGTGCCGATGTAAAATCAAAGGACAATGCCAACAAGGCAGGCCCCTATAACTGGAAAATTGGGGTGTATAAGGCGATCAAAGGGCTTGGATTTGATCCATACTACTATTTTCCGAAAAGCGACAAATATGTATATACGCTCGACGAATTAAAAGAGATTCCCCGTAAAGAGATCAAAGCAGAAATGGCCAAAGGTTACCTGGATGCCTGGCTGACAACCTTCTTCCAGGAAGATCCCGATCTCGACCTCTCTCCGCAATTCGCCTATGAAGAGGCTACCGACGAATACATGCAGAAACTGGAAGAATTGGATGAAAACCATGAAGATGTGGTAAATTACCGGCTGGCCACTGACCAACTTGTAGCAAGCGTGAGTGGTTTGAAACGCAAATACAGGTTTAACCTCTTCTCCAAAGCGATCATCATACCGCTCACCCTGATTGCTGTCGCGGCAGTCATCTATGGATTACTCTCTTTGGATATTCCCAAGGAAAGAGATTTCCACTCCATATGGATATATGTGGTCTCTTTCATAGTGGGAATCGCGGCCATGATATATAATATATATGACATCGGCAGCGATACGGGCTGTGTGGGTATTCTATTTATAGGGGGCCTTGCCGCGGTCATTGTATACTTCGGATTGCTTTTCATTGCTCCTTACCTGGTGTACATTGCTGCTGCGTTTTTGGCGTTCTTGGTGGTGATGATGATCGTTCAGGCGGTAAAGACAGCGATCACCAAACGGGGTAACGCGGATTTATTTGCCCCATCCACGGAAGAGCTCATTTTAGAGCCGTTACATTTCGCGTTCCGGGCTCCCGCAGGTGAAAATTTCAATTCGTCTATCGGCGACCGGATATGGGATTTGACATGGGATATCGGGCAAAACACAAAAGCATTCTACAAAAAACTGATTGTCCCTTGGGTATTAATTATCGCCTTCGGAACCATCTCTTTTGTCGTGCTTGGAAATTTCGATGCTTCCCGCATTACCGGTATTTTTTCCGGGAAAGGAGCAATCATACAACAGCAATACACACTCTTCCAAGGGGAATGGAAAGGAACCTTTGACGGACGGGATGCGGTCATGCAGATATCCAAAGCGGGAAAAGATGTTGTAGAAGCCACGATCAGCGTCCAATACCAGAACCTGATCACAGAAAATTTAACCGGCAGCATTAACGTAGACGAGAAGAGTTTCCATTTCGATGATGTGCATGCCAACGGTAACCTCGATGGCGAGTACAACGGAAAATTCAACGATGATTTTACGGAGTTTTCAGGAACTTATCAAAACTATACAACCAAAAAGCAGGTAGATTTTATTTTTGTCAAATAGATACTATGGAGTGTCCGAAATGCAATAAACCCAATCGTGAAAAAGCCATCTTCTGCAAATATTGCGGGGAAAGCGTCGTCACAAAATCGAACGCCCCATTGCAGGAATTGGTGGGGATGGAACAGGTAAAGAACCAGTTGAACAGTCTGGTGAAGATCTGCGAGATGCTGGCGCTAAGAGCCAAGAAAACAGGGGTGAAAGTACGCCCTGGGATGGATATGGTGATTACCGGCAACACCGGCACCGGCAAGACCAAGCTGATTGAACTTATCCAATCATTGCTCTATTCCACGGGAGTCATCAAAAACCCGAAAGCGGAAATCATCGACGCGGTCGATTATGAGAACTTCTCGAAAGAGGACAAATGGGAAGAGAATATCGCCAAAGCCAAGGGAGGCCTGTTAGTTATAGAGAATGCACAGAAGTTGTTACCACAGAAAGCTTCGGACGACATCAACAAACTCGACAAGCTCTTCAAATGCATGAATGGCGAATGGAACAACGATCCCATCGTTATCCTGTCGGGCCTCACCGGGCTCAACGCTTTTATGCGTACCAATGCCGATATCGCCAGCCGCTTCGAGTACCATTTCGAATTGAGCAATTTCAGCGCCGCCGAACTGTCCGAAATCTGTATCAACACGCTCAAAGACAGCTATAACCTGGACCCCGGAGAAGAAGCAGCAGACAAGCTCGAACGGGTGTTCAAGTACGCTTTCCGAAACCAGCAGGAAGATTTCCAGTTTGGCAATAACGGCCATTTCGCCGTGAAGAAAGCCGAGCAGATATGGCAAAAAGCCATTCAACGTAATTTCGATGCCACCACATTCGAAGCGGATGATATAAAAGGGAAAGAATTCAAGGAGAAGAGCTATGACGAGATCATGGCCGAACTCGACCAGTTTGTAGGGATCGACGAGATAAAAACCACGGTGCAGAAGATTATCAATAAGATAAACGACGAGAAGGAACTGAAAGGAAGCCATGCCAAACCGGAATTGAAAGACCATTTCCTCTTTCTCGGGAATCCCGGCACCGGTAAGACCACCATTGCCCGTATCTTCGCCGATATACTGGCTTCGATAGAGGTACTGCCGAGCGGACATCTGGTAGAGGTTGCCGCCAAGGATCTGATAGCGGGTTATGTCGGACAGACCGCCCAGGCGACTGCCGATATAGTGGACAAGGCGATGGGCGGCGTACTGTTTATCGACGAAGCCTACGACCTGGCGGGAAATGATTTTGGTGCCGATGCCATCAACACGCTCCTGAAACTGATGGAGGACAAACGGGGCAAGTTTATCTGCATTGCCGCTGGCTATACCAAAGAGATGACCGATTTCCTGTCGACCAATTCAGGGCTGGCGTCACGCTTCAACGAGACGGTTAATTTCCGCGACTACAAGCCGGATGAGCTCAGTGAGATATTCCGCCGCATGGCCAGGAAAGAGGGACTATCCCTCGATGAAGAAGCGGACAAGCACCTGCTGAATTATTTCAAGAAAATCTATATCTCCCGCGACCAGAAGAATTTCGGGAATGCCCGTGATGTACAAAATATCCTCAAGAAAGCCATTGGCAACAAGGGACTCCGCATCCAGGAGCTACGGCGGAAGATAGAAATAACCCGGGAAATGATTTCCACGCTTACCCGGGAAGATATCGAAGGAGCGGAAAGCCTGCAGGAAAAAGACCTGGATGCTATCCTGGCCGAACTCGACGAATACATCGGCATGGATAGCGTGAAGCGGGCAATCCGTGATCTGGCCACCAGGCTGAAGTTCAACCAGCGCAAGATAGAGCGTGGCCAGGGCGATGCCAAGCTGACCAATGTGCATATCGCGTTGACCGGTAATCCCGGTACGGGAAAGACCACCATCGCCAACAAACTGGGGGAAATTTTCAAGGCGATCGGTCTGCTTCCTTCGGCAAAAGTGATAGTGAAGAAACCGGCCGATTTGCAATCGTCCATCGTCAACGATACGGGCGTGCGGACCAACAAGGCGTGCGATGAAGCCATGGGTGGCGTGCTGCTGATTGACGAAGCGTATGGGTTGGGCGACAAAGATGGCTATGCCCAACATACGCAGCAGGAAGCCGTAGAGACATTGATGACACGCATGAGTGAAGATGCCGGAAAATTTGTGGTCATCTTCGCCGGTTACCGTACACCCATAGAGCAATTCATCCGCAATTGCAACCCGGGTATGGAACGCCGCATTACCAATAAGCTGCATATCG
Source organism: Proteiniphilum sp. (assembly GCF_034927365.1). Classification (GTDB taxonomy): domain Bacteria; phylum Bacteroidota; class Bacteroidia; order Bacteroidales; family Dysgonomonadaceae; genus Proteiniphilum. The sequence continues at coordinate 11,084 of NZ_JAYFQD010000034.1, forward strand.
AAGATTATAACGCCGCAGAACTCTACGAAATCTTCATGCTCAACGCGAAGAAGAACAAAGATAGGCTGACGGATGACGCCAAAACAGTCCTGAAAAAGCTGATCGCCCAGATAGTGGATGCCAAGCGGGAAAACTTTGGCAATGCCGGTGAGATGGTGAAGCTGCTCGAAGAGGCCGACACACGCCGTGCCGTCCGCCTGATGAAGCGGGAAGACAACGGCGAGATACTGACCGATGACGACTACCATATCCTTGAAGCGGAAGATATTCCCTACGACGCTCCCAAAGCGCTGGTGGAAGAAGATATTTACAGGGAACTCAACAACCTGATCGGATTGGACAATGTCAAGAGCACCATCCGGGAAATTGCCGACTATATCAAAGTGGAACGGCAAAAAGCGGAAGCCTTTGGAAAGAAATTCCAGGGAGTGGGCGACCATTACCTTTTTGTCGGAAACCCCGGCACGGGAAAAACCACCGTCGCGCGCATCATGGCCGATATCTTTTACGCCCTTGACGTTTTGCCGACCAACAGGCTCGTGGAGGTGAAACGGGAAGACCTGGTTGTTGGATTCGTGGGACAAACGGCTCCCAACACCAAAGAAAAGGTGAAGAGCGCCATCGGCAGCGTATTCTTTATCGATGAAGCCTACACGCTGAAAAGCGGTGGCCCTAACGACTTCGGACAGGAGGCCACCAACACCATCCTGCCGATGATGCTCGATTACAAGGGGAAGATGGTCTTTATCGCCGCCGGCTATCCACGGGAGATACAGGAGTGGATCGATACCAACAGCGGATTGGAAAGCCGGTTTACGAAGACCATCTATTTCGAAGATTATACCGGTGGGGAAATGGCGGATATCTTCCGTATGAAAGCCTCGAAAGACCAACTTTCACTGACTCCCGAAGCGGATAGCGTGATGGTAGAGTATTTCGATAACCTATACGCCAACCGGGGACGCAACTTTGCCAATGCCCGCGAGGTAAACAATTACTTCGACAATGTCAAGAGACGTCAGAGCAGCCGGTTGAAACAAAGGATGGAAGAGCCCGGGTTCAACAAGGAGGAGTACAAGTTATTGTTGCCCGAAGACATGATTAAGTCATAAAATTATTATAAAAAGGTACGAAAGATGAATTTGGTTAAATGTCCCTTTTGCGACAAGGAGATAGAATCGGATAGTTTTTTCTGCGACCAGTGCGGGAAGGAGTTGATGGCCTGCCCTGTCGGACATGGCTTCAAGAAAAACAAGATGTGTAACGAGTGTGGAAGGCCGCTCGTAAGCGCGAAAGAGACTGCGAGTTCCGCTCCACAAGAGAAAACTCCATCCCCGCAACAATCCCCAGAAACGGTTCCACAGCCGCAACAAATAAAGGAATCTGACATCGATTTCAGTTCATTTGGAAAGATATTTGGAGGAGAGTTCAAACCACAGGAGGAGAATAAAGAAGAAGTAGAGACGCACTATGTGGATAATGTCGTTGGAAAGATCAAAGTAAAAGGCAAACCTAAAGAGGATCCTGCAGTATCAACCGAAAATGATAAAATGCCACAAACTCCTGAATCGACAGTCCGTCCGGAAATGCTTCCCGCAGTCCCTCAATTTCTGGTCAATAATACACTGAACGCCCGCCTGCAGCTCCTCGACGGTGCCATCATCGGTCGCAGGGCTGGAAATTATGTCCACATCTTCGGTTCCCAGGGGTATGTCTCGGGAACCCATGCCCGTCTCCAAAGAAATGATACCAATGTATGGGAGATTACTGATTTAGACTCTACCAACGGCACGTTTATAAACGGTGTCCGTCTGGCCGCTCATCGCTCCACACCCTTCAAGGTGGGAGATACCATTGCCTTTTATGATTTGAAGTTCATTGTAGAATAACATAAAACAGCGCCATGCTACTAAAATCGGAAATAAACAGCGATATCGGTTGTGTAAGGGCCAACAACGAGGACATGATCCTTTTTGCCGGCGAATATTTTCGCGACAACAGCGCGAAACAAATAGTTGAACTTTCAGATAGTGTCCGGTTCGCGGCGGTTGTCGCCGACGGCATGGGCGGTCATAAAGGCGGTGAGATCGCTTCGGAAATAGCCTTACGCCTCTTCGACGATTTCATACTCGATTTGGCCGACGGGCTGGATGAAAGCGGGATCAACCTCTCCCTGAAAGAGTGGACGGAAAAAACACATAACATCATCCTGCACAGGAGTTACGAACTCCCCGAACAGGAAGGAATGGGCACCACCTTTTGCGGGCTTCTTTTCTATGGGGAAATGGTTTTCGCGCTCAATATCGGCGACAGCCGGTTGTACCGTTTCAGGGGAGGTATCCTCAAGCAACTGACCACCGACCACTCGATCCGACAACTTACCGGCGACCTCTCACAGGGTTCCAACCAGATATACAACTCTTTGGGAGCTGGAGAATCGGCCTTTATCGACATCAAGAACATCAGCGGACAGCTGTTGGATGACGACTTGTACCTTATCTGTTCCGACGGCCTTTCCGACATGGTGGCAGATGAGGAGATAGAGCAGATACTGACAGAAAATCCATCGACGAGAACATTGATTGCCGCGGCAAAAAATGCAGGTGGAAAAGACAACGTGAGTGTGATATTATTGAAAATTATAGGCTAAAACAATTCACTTTTATGATACAGAACCAGCAGTATATTTTTGAAATATATGAGAGTTACTCAAAAGATGCGAGAAGTAAAAAGATAGAAATTCGGCGCTCAATGCTTGATGCAGACGACTTTGACAAAAAAATAATTTAATAGATGAAGATAAAACATTTTATAATTGGTTGCGCGATGTTGTTGTTTTTGGGAGGATTGAATGCCCAGACATACCCGAAAAACGGACAGGTTTTTGGTAAAGAATTTCATCAGGGAATGGACACGACGGCTCTTGTAACCACCGTCGATGGCAAATTTCTGTGGGTAATTGACCGTATCAACCGAGGCAGCACGAAAAAAATCCCCGAAAACCGTTCCTGGGTTTTTTACAACGATAACCGAGAAGCCAAAACACCGATTTCATTTACCCAAGGCATTGATAGCACCGACGGCACAGCACTTTGGTCGCGAATAGACGATATGATGGGAATAAAGACAACGACGGCAACCCCTAAATACGGTACTGTGATTTGCACCTTTAAAGTTGGGGAAAAGAAAGACCGCAATTATGAAAATGCCGGAAATAAATTCATTGCGCGTGTAACGGACTTTGCTTTCGGAATAAATAATGAAATCCAAATGGTTTATATACCTGCAATTTCATTTGATTTTGAGTTGGACGAAAACTTGAACATTCTTACTTCCGTGGAACGCGAAAAGAACTATAGTAATATTTCCAACTACACTTACATGGCAAATCTCGGTCTGCAACGAGATGAGTGGCAAACCGTTGTGATAACTTACGATTGCGACAAAAAGCAACTGACTTATTTTGCCAATGGCAAAAAATTGGAGTACAGCAAAACGAGCTTGCGATGGGACGAGGTATATACAAATCCCAAAAACATGGAATTTCAACTTGCGCGTAGCGACATAGGCGATGTGGCGGTAAGCAAAATAGCGATTTACAACCGCACGCTCAGCGACAAGGAAATTCTCTCGCTGACGGGCGGCGGCGAAAAATCATTTGCCGAAACAAAAGGCGAATTGAAGCCCCCTCCAATTGATGTAAATCGGGGCTGGGCTTGGTTCTTGCTGGTTTTTACATTGATTGTCACGCTCATCAATATTTTTACCGGCAGACATCAATTTAATCCCGAACTGACGCTGCTGTTTGGTTTCGTGGCGATTTTGATGGTTTATATCAAAGGAATGGTGCCGGTGCTACCGATTGGAAACTTATTTGTTGGTTATGCCGATACGGGAATAAACTTTCCCACAAGCACTTGGGAACAGTTGAATTATGTTACAAAATACAAATTGCCGGATATTTTACTCACTTTTATTGCGCTGATAGCCCTTTCGTATAGTAAAGAAGACGATTACAGTGATATGTCGCCAATGCGGAAAATTTTGAATTTTCTTGTTCCTTATGGCTCAATAGTACTGTTGTATGTTGCCAGTGGCTACGGAGCGGCGGTACTGTTGGGGGCTGTGGCGCTTCTGATACTGTCTTCATTGGGAGAACAGGCATTTCATCACACTGAATACCCTGTTTATGCCATAATAAATAAAGAAACCGGGCAAATTTTGAGATATGAGCAAGGTAGTCCCGGAGGTGCGATATTTTTTGGAATATTCATTGTAATCGTACTAATATTAATCGCTTATCTTTTTTCGTCGCTGTATTTGTTTTTATTCAAGATTTATTTCCTGTTTCTGCTTGTCATGTGGATGATAGGTATTTTCGGCGATGTGAAAGATAGTATAAGATGATATAAATTTGTAAAAATCAGTAAAATAGAATACATAAAACAATAGGAATATGAAATATTTTTTCGACCGTACATTATTATTCTTCGTCTTGTCACTGATCCTTATTGGCGCATTGATCTATTGTAGTATCCCGAATCATAAACCAGCCGGCATCAGAGTGGCCGCCATTCAAAGTACGCAACTTTCTGCCTACAAGGAGCCATTCGCCACCATCCACCAAGGTGATTCACTGACTATTTTGGGAGCAGACTTTAGCGACCTTCGTTTTTTGGTGGCCAAAGAGGACGGGCAGCGGGGATGGATTCCCCAGGAAGCGGTGGACAACAAAGGGATTATTTACAAGGTGGACCTCATTACAGACAACGAGAAAACGACCGTAAAAAGTGGTGACACGGTCACACTATTGGAACGGACGGGGGATAAGTATAATAATCAAATGATAAAATTCAAGACAGCCAATGGAGAGCAGGGCGAAGTGAATATCCACAAACTCACAACCGCTATCGGCAATAATGTACGCAAATATGAGTACAAAGGAGGCGACTATTATCTCTCGAAAAAGAAATTTGAGGAAAAATATATCGGGAAAACCTTTCAAGAAAACGAAAATCTCTATCGCCCCGCCTTTCTTATACAAAAAACAAAAAATGGCCTTGAGGCTCAATACGATTTGCGTGTTTTTGACAAGAACGACGGAAGATTCTACAAGGTAATCATCACTTACCAGGACGATGTGGCGGTTTCTTATACCAGTAAAATTTACAAATCCCCCAACCGGCTTTTCCTGAAATACCTGCCCTTGGTCTCCACGATCATTGATGTGGATTTCTTTTCACAGTTAATCTCTACAAACGCCTTTGAAACAGAGGATTTTGATGCAGAAGACCGCTCCATCCTACTCAAAATAGCGGGGTATGCCCTGGCGATTTTCTTTGTACTCGGGATCATCGGTTATTTCTTTTTCTTCAACCAGACCATTCCATTCTTACTGTTCGGCCTACTCCGTTTCCGCTATCCGCTTATCTTTATCTCGAACAAGCTATTCCCCCAAATTATTGTGGTTGTCACTTTTATCACCACATACATCTGGCTTGTGTTGGGTTTGTGCTTTCCCATGCACTGGTGGTACTTTATTCCGGCACTGCTGATTACCACATGGTGGCTCACGCCCAAAATTTTGGATTGGTTCACCGATTTCCCGTCCAACCGCTGCCCGGATTGTAAATCGTTATATACCATTGAATACTACCGCGAGGATTTCGTCCGTGAATACCAGGAGTGGCGCAAAAAGACAGACAGCAAGAAGATTGGATCACGCTCCAACAGCGAATGGGTACACGACAAAGAGATAACGAAATGGAGTGACGGAAGCACAACGTCGCGTAACGTCAATCAGCGAAAGGTCACCCACACCACCAGCACATACAATAACGACGTGTATGATGTCCTCTATCTGGTGCGTGTCTACAAACTGACCTACAAATGCGGACATTGCGGGCATGAAGAATACGGTTCACGTACGGAATCGAAAGAACTCGACAGGAAGTACCAGGGCTCGTATGTTGATTCAACCACCACTCATTCCGGATACTGATGTAACTGAATTTTCTGAGGAATGAGAGCAGAGAAAAGCTTGCTTGGCACTGTTTTCGATAAGTGAATACAGATGAAAAACTTGTTTTTCTCTGTTGAACAAAGAAAACATCTGAGTTTACTCGAATATGCCGAGTGACGACAGAAAATCAATGGAATTAAAATTGAAAACTAAGACTGAAAATTATACGTTATGATCCATTTTGTTTTAACGCGCATGTGGATGTACCACGCCAAGGTAAACGAAAGCAAATTCGCCCGGTTTACCGATGCCCTCGATGTAAAGGGAGAGACTATTCTGGAACATCCGATTGACTTTCCTTTTCCCAAAAGGTACCAGGGCAAAATCATTGCCCGATGGCGCGACTTCTCAGACGCCCAGGCTATGGGACACAACCTCTATCCCTGCATCGACTTGCAACCGGATGAAAAGACACTCGAAGTACTCGGCCTCTTTCTCATGGAAGAGGCGAATAATGGCGTCTATCTGATGGAAGGGATTGAGGGTTGTAGGTTAAGTGACTGCACCTTTCGTATCACCGACTACGGTTATCTTAATGTACGCCTCGTATTCGAGGTGGATAATGTGGAGGCGCTGAAAAAAATCAGCCGCCTACAGACAAGCATTACACGGGCAATAACCGAATGGACAGTGCTACTTCAACCGGTTTTGCGCGAACTGCAAAAACAAGATTGTGTGAAAATCGGCGAGGACTGGTTTGGCATCCCGCTGAAGATAAAAGATGTGCTATCTATTGATGAAAGCGACATGTACACATACCAGGACTTGACGGTGCTTTCAGGTGAAAGCCGGGAACTCGCCGGTGAAATTCGTCAGCTTTACGGGATCAACGATGAACCCGAAAAGGTGGAATCTTATGAAGTGCACGGTATCGATCAGTCCTCGATTATTTGCTCCGCCCACCCGACAGGAATTGCAGAAATCGACAATATCGTTGAACCCTACAACCTTCTACTCGCCGAGATCAACACCTACGATTCGGTGGGAAATCTCAATTATGCGATAATCAAACTGATGAACGACAGCGATTTGTCGAGAACAAATAAAAAAAGGTTTCTCCGGAAGGACAAAGTGGAAAGTGCCTTCAACAGTTTCACTTCAAGCGATTTACGTAAAATAACGATCAACACGCACTATATTCTGCACTGCATCAATTTCCGCAAGACAGCCATTGAACATTGGCAAAACCTGTTTATGAGGAAATTCAAAGAGAAGAATCCTTACGATGAAAACAGGCAAAACTGCGAGCGGAGCGAAGCAATTATCCAAAAACTGATTGAGGAGAAAACCCAGGAATCACAGAAAGGACACTCCAATACGCTCGAAATACTGTTTATGTTCCTTTCGGCAATCACCATCTATTCCACTTATGTGGATGTGGTAAGTTTCCTGGATGCGGCACCTCACTCGAATATCTCGAACCTCAACACCGGCAGCCTGGAAATCAAAATTTTCCTGTCGATCTCGTTGGTCCTGGTCCTGATATTTTTATGGATAGTAAGGGTAAAGAAGAACCGATAAACAGAAAATTACAATGCAACACAGCCTCTTGGATATTCCTTCGTCCCAATATGCGGAACTGATTCCCCTGATCAATTCCCTGTCGAGTTACGACCTGTTCTCTGAAGAAAAGACACACCTGAAAACGGCACCGTTACCCTTCTTCAAAGATTACAAGTTGCTATCAGCACAGACTTTCTCGACGATTCCACCTGTCACGATGCACTATCTGTGGAACAGAAAGGACAACGACATTATCAAGATGGAGGGCATACGCGATTCCGTTTTCGATAACCTCCATAAACTGGGATTGATACTTGACGAGAGTACGATTGTACCTTATGCCAAGTTCGTGCTTGACGGTATCTGGACGGATAAGGGAAATATACGACTGGTAGAGAGTCTTGATGAAATCGAGTTCTCGGATAGCCCTTCCCGGGAGGATTTGAAATTTCTGGAAACCACCATCCGCCCGGCGACGGTCTCCCGTAGCGAAGAGGGATATCTTATAGACGCCATAATTATCTACGGCACTGAAATTTATCACTCTACCATTGAATTACGACAAGATGGTATTTTCGATTTTCAGTCGGAGACCCAACTGAAAGCCGGAATGAGATGTGTAAGAGTAATATTTCTGGAATAAACGAGCATGACAACTGTATTACCTATATAAAAATGCAAATCAATGAACATTATTGAAGAAAAAACGTATGATATTTTGCAGAACGCCAACGGTGAAATTTTACTCGCTATCTCTGCAAAAGGAGTAGAACCTATAAAACCGCGACTCTGTTATGCCGGTGGCAACAAGGCTGTTTTGTTCCACTCCACCCAGATGGTTTATCTGAATGGAATACATAGCGAAGTGCAGCCGGCATTGGCGGCTGTAAAGAAAATTCTTGTGACAGAGGTGGATGGACAAAACGTGGTGCGGGAATATGAAGCACCGGTCAGTATTATACCCGAAAAGGGATTGTATGAATATGGTTATTCTAATTTGCAAATAAAAAATCACCCTCACGATATCGATCTGTTTGACAGAGTCCTGGAATTTGCGAATAATAATATTCAACTTATTGGCGAGACGCTTTATCAGCGTGGTTTGGCATGGTTTTATCTTGGCAAATATGCAGATGCAATAATTGATATTCATCAAGTTGTAGTGCTCACAAAAGGAAGAGACACGGAAGTGGTGGAACATCAAAAAATGATTGCGGAAAAGATCTTGGCAGAAAAAATGTACGGAATTGAAGTCAAAAACGAGAATTTCCCCATACCAGGGCTCGTTCCTTATTATTTCCATATCAACAATTTGAAAAAATTTCCACAGAAAACGATTAAGGATGTTATTGGTATAGATGAAATGAACAACATTGCAGCGGCTCTTGCCGCGTTTGAAGAATACGAACTTTTGGAACGCTACATTGCCGAAGGAAATTCGCTCAATGTGCAATGTGATGCATATTTTGTTGATTGGCAACCAACACCTTTTTATTATGTTACGACTTGGAAAGTATTTGATAATCTCAACGACGCGGAAAAAATTTTGCGTTTCCTTGTGAAAAATGGTGCAGACCCCGATATGTCTTCAGGCGAAAATTCTACTGCTCTTTGGAACGCGACTCACTCCGGTGTTCCGATTGAAAAATTGAAACTTTTAATAGAACTCGGTTGCGATGTGAACAAAAAAAGTGCTGACGGCGAGTTTCTTTGGACGCCGCTCATCAATTGTTTGCGACAGACTTCCGATGAAAATGACGAAACAATCGCCCTTCCACCCGATGAAATTACGCTTGAAAAAGCAAAATTTCTGATTGAAAATGGGGCTGATATCAATGATAGAGTCTCCGGTCTTACACCTTTGATGTTTGCCATTTGCAACTGTGACCACAAAGACCTCGATTTCATCAAATTTTTGCTCGAAAACGGTGCAAACCCCAATGTGATTGACGACTTCAGTTACACGCTCACCCCTCTCCTGCTCACCCACGACTACGATTGGTTTGAGGCAGGGCAACTTTTCTTACTTTACGGTGCTGAAACGGAGACGATGCAAAAACTTCTTGAAAAACGTGCAAATCGACATATTGAATCGCTTACCTTGACCGTACAAAATAGTTTTAAACCCGGTTCCGGTGAAGATTCCGAGACTTCAAAAAATTATGACCTTTCCGAAATTGAACAACTTACACCGATTAATTTTGAGTATTTTAATGTCTATCTTTCCGAAAAAACTCCTACAAAACTTTCGGGAAAAGTGATTTTTGATTGTCCCGAAACAGGCGTGATAAAAGATTGTGGAGAATTTACACTTTCACTCGAAAACAAAGAATTTTACACGGAATCGATCAATTTCACCTACGACATCCACACGCAACTGACGCTGCAAATTCAACTATCGGACATTTCCTTGGAAGATGAATTTGCGGACGAAATCACCGCAAAGGAACAAGCAAGGCGTGATGCGGAATTCACTCAAAAACTATCTGATTTTCAAGAAAACAAAGAACAATACCTTTCGGGAATTTCCGAAGAGTTAAAGGGAGATTTTACCGATTTTTGCATCAATACCGAACTCGGACAGTTTTTTGTAAATATCAATGCTGCTGAACACGCCATTTTGTACTGGTTTCTGGTCTTTGGCGAACCGTTCAAAAATATTACTTTCCGTAACCGTTATGACGATGTTTTACAAGCAATCTACCATCTTGATTACGAAAAAGACCCCGATTTTCGTTCCGAATGGAGTGGCTATTGGCAACTTTTTGAATCAGTCTATAACAACTACCGTAAAATGAAAACCGATACGCAACATACCGATCAAGAAATACTTGATCAATACAATAAAGCTGAAAATGCCTGCCGCGAAAGTATGCGCTATTTGGGCGATGTCGCCTTTGTGAGCGTTGCCGCCTGCCGGTATTTGCAGGGCGATATGTTTAATTCCTACGGAATGGACGAACAGGGTGCGGAGTGTAAAAAAGAATGTCAATCAACGCTTTACAATCTTTCTCAACGCGATGATTTGTTCAGCGAAGAACAAATGCAGGTTTTGGAAATATTGCGAGGAGTAGTGGGTGAAGTGCTATGAAAAATCTAAAACATATTATTATCAATGATGATTATACAGAAAGATAAACTTATCCTGTTGGACGATGCAATGGTTGTCCGTCCTGCCACCACGGCAGATATCGAAGAGGCGAACAATGAATTGGAAAGCTTAAGACTGCCTCCCATCCCGTCCGGCTATGCCGATTTCCTGCAACAGTGCAACGGCTTTGCCTTCAATGGTGTGGAACTCTTTGGAACGGACATTGTCTCCGACCCGGAAACAGGCTTTGAACTGATCGATATGGTGTCGTTTATGGAGCAACAGCATGGAATTTATGTGGAACAGATGTTGGATTGGGGTATAAAAGACCTTTCCGAAGAGGCGCTAAGATATATTTTTCCACACAATTTGCTGTTTTTCGGACGGGTAGATGACGACATCTTTTCCTACAACCCCCAAACTCAAAAATATGAGAGCCGCGATATAAATAGTTATGAGATTTGGGACGAATACCCAAATTTCGAGGATTTCTGGCAAGGAGAAATCAGCAAATATTTGCCGGAACTGTGATGATAATTCGATGCACAGGATTGTCTGTGACTGTTTTAAAAAATATTTTCGAATCTAAGAATATGAATCAATGAACATTATTGAAGAAAAAACTTTGTCAGAACAGATCAAGGAAAATATGGAAAATAATCCCGATTTTGCAGCCGGTGTCATACAATTTTACAAAGCGATGGCTGACAACGGCAACGCCGATGCGCAATATGAATGGGCTATTTTGTTGCTCGAAGGCGAATTTGTGGAAGAAAACTATGAACTTGCCCTCGACTATCTTTACAAATCCGCCGAACAGGGACACGAAAATGCAGAAACACGCTATTTCTCAGAAACTGCTCCCGATGATGACGGACGATATGATGCTTGGGCGTAAATTCATTTGAAAATGAATCTCCCCGCCGCAAGCGGTCGGGGTATCTTGGATGAATAATTTTACTTCTCGCCGCAAGTGGCGGGGAATTAAACCCTAAGTGATTAAAGTAATTTCGGCAAACTATCTATAGATTTTTGTTTCAGTTCATCTACGGCACGGGTATATTTTTCAGTGTGTTCAAGTCCGCTATTTACTAATAAACTGGCTACAATTTTGATATTAACACCATTGTTCAATATATTTACGGCAAACGAAACGGTCCTTTCGCTGGGTCAGGCCTCAATCAATTCTTGACCTACCTGCTTCACGACATTTATAATTTCCTTCTCCCGTTCTTTTGAAGGCTTTTTATTTCCGCTTATATAAGCAGCCAAAAGGCTTTGTTTCATCCCTAGGCGCCGAGCAATCGCCGACACATTCAGTTCGGGATGTTTGCGGAAAATCCTTGCAACTCCTACAGGTTCCGGATCATCATAGAGAAAGCTGTCCAGCGACATATCTTCGTCCACATCTTCCCAACGTATGCCGGAGTTATCTATTTCGTAATTCTGGCGTTGTTCCGGACTTGCATTCAGCAACCGCGGGTACCATAACAGCGATTGCCACAGTTCTCTTCCTTCATCAGTAAGGATGAAAATTTTTTCACCGTCAAACCATAATTTTTTAACTTTCATAGTAATACTTGTTTTAATCCGGATTTTCGGGGATTATTCCCCGAAAACCCTTTTCCATTCCTTAATAAAATTCTCCTTGTTCTCCTCGAGAATACTTTCGGCAAGTTTCACATCTTTTGGTTTCAGTCCATTATTGTATACTAACCGCAGATCCTCTTCAATTTCAAATTTTGCCTCTCCATCGCGACTCTTTACGTGAATATGAATAGGCTCATGATCACGTGTGTAGAAATAGAATCTTAATCCGAATAATATTAAAAGCGTTGGCATAACTATTATATTTTTACATCACAAATATAGGTTATAAAATTATAACCTGCAAATATTTTGTGAATCACTTTACATGAAATCTTCGTTCTTACTATAATTTTATTCTCACCTTTTTAATTTTACTACTTTTGTCGTGATTTGAGATTGTTCCCTTTGGGTTAATTTTCTTCTGGATCATGCTGGTATGGACTTTTTTTCAGCCGGTTAATTCGTTTCAAATCTTCCAAAAAAGAGTTCGAATCCTCTCCCTCTGGGTGTACTAAAAACCGCTGTAGATCAGTCGATCTACAGCGGTTTTACTTTTTACGGGGCACCAAAGAAAACGTTTTATCCCCTACAACAAATCGGATTAAAAAAACGGACAATCCCCTACCCGCCCGGAAGATCGTCCGTCAAATCACCTTCATTTATTTCAAATCAAAATAACATCATTTAATCCGAAATAATATCATTTTGTTTTTTTAGTCTAATCAATCCTCTTACTGCCTGATAATAACCGATGTCATTGTCAGCGAGCCGGCTAAGGCCTGATCGTTAAAAAACTGGATATCGTCTTTCTTCTCCTGCAAGGATAGCGCGTAGATCAGGGGGATGTAGTGATCGGGAGTTGGGATGGCAAGCTTCGCAGCCTTACTTAGTGACGGATAATCAATCAGCGCCTGATGGTCGGCAGATCGGATTTTTCTTTTAAAAATATCGTTCATTTCCAAAGCCCAGTCATAGCCGTAAGGTTCGTTGAATCCTTCTATGGATTTCACGTGGATTAACCGCAGGTTATGCACCATATTACCACTGCCTACAATAAGCACTCCCCTTCTGCGCAGAAAGGCCAGCTCTTTTGCCAGATCGTAATGGTATTGCATTCCCCGGGTGTAGTCGATACTCAATTCCAATACGGGTATATCGGCTGCGGGATAAATATGCCGCAATATACTCCAGCTTCCATGATCCAGCCCCCAGTCGGTATTTAATTCCACAGGATACTGTTTTATTTCCTCCTGTATGGTCGCCGCCAATGCCGGATTGCCGGGAGCAGGATACTGCACTTTAAACAGTTCGCACGGAAATCCACCGAAATCATGAATGGTTTCCGGACCGGGCATAGCCGTAACAAACGTGCCGTTTGTTTCCCAATGAGCCGAAATACAGAGGATAGCGGATGGGCGGGGCAGCTCTTCTCCTATTTGCCTCCATTTCCTGGAGAAAAGATTATCCTCTATCGCGTTCATCGGACTGCCATGACCAACAAAAAGCACCGGCATGGCCGGTGTACCTTTCGTTTTACCCACAAGATCTCTCAGATTATTCATCATCCGGATTTTTGATCGCCTGATTACGCATTTTTCGCAACCAACGTTATGGTTATTTCCATGTCGTCGTTGATAAACCCATCCTTCAGGTCTTTAAAGATATTTTTTGAACCGTAGTTTACGCCCCATTGCGTACGGTCGATTGTGAATGTCGCTGTTTTAGCGGTATAAGTATCACCATCTTTAGAGATTGTCGCGTCAAAAGAGATATTCTTTACCGCTTCTTTCAATTCCAGATTACCGCTGATCTTATGCGTATACTCACTTCCCGAAAGTTCTTCAACACCGGTAATGGTAAACTTTCCTTCCGGATATTTTTCCACATCA
>NZ_JAYFQD010000020.1:0-59650 GCF_034927365.1 Proteiniphilum sp.
TTCCGGGCAGTATTTTTCATTCCACTACGCATTCCACACCGATAATTTTTACCAGATGCAAGGCAAAGCACCTCTTAACACATTGGATATAAAGTACCATAAGCCGGTCAGATTATCCGATAAACTTTACATCACCCCCGGAGTGTCGGCAAGAACCATTTTCAACCCGAATGACAACACCCCGTTGATGTACGCTAATTTTGTCGGAGGGCAATACAACGGCCACTATGTCTCCCAGCAAATTGCTTTACAGGGGACGCGTGGCATGGAACTATTAAAAAATACAGTTGTTGCAGCCCAAACCAATATTCGTTACCACTTCACCCCCAACCACTGCATACACACCAACCTGAATTTTATAGTGCATCACGATAAATTGTTAAAACTCTCTGAAGGGCAATCTTTCCTCGATGGAAGTATCGGTTATTCCTATAACTCCATTGTTGGGCCCATAGCATTCGAAGTGGGATATTCAGGTCTCTCCGGATCTTTGTATCCCTTCATTAGTGTCGGGTATTATTTTTAGAAATATGAAACCAGATCTGTTAATTCACTTTGTTCTTTGGAAATAAAGCACCCAGCAACCCTCCGAACAGACCTCCATAGACACAGTTGACCCAACATTCGGAAGAGAGAGGGTACACGAATTCGATGGAACTTCCGTCCAATAAGGGAAATTCCGGTCCATTCACATCGATCAGGCAATTATCAATCATACAACCGTAAAGAGCGGCTAATCCGTGCCCGACGAAACCTACCTGTACCTCCCCGACTGATAAAGTGACTCCTTTGTCCGTGGAATGAATATTTTCCACACTTACTTTTATGACGGGGCAACCGGGTAAATCGATCCGACGGATCTTATATCCAAAATTTTCAGGAGCCGGATGAAAAGTTATACGCACTTTTCGTCCGGTATGAAGTCCTTTCCCTTTCAATGAAAACTTTTTGCTCAGTGTTCTTTGCTTAACCATAGGGTGATTCAGCGATTTAGTATATGAATATGCTACCGGTAAATGAACCTAAGCACTGCTTTATTTTACGATAAATTCAACGCAATGCCGTTTGCCCTTCCCGGGTTGCTCTCGAATAAATTAGTTCCAGGTTTTGTTCAGGAACAATGCCCATAATCCGCCTGATTTCATTGTTATCCTTTAAAATCAATACAGTAGGAACGCCGGAAACCATGTATTTTTCGCTGTTCCCGGGATATTTGTCCAGATTAAGCCTGAAAAAGCCTGTTTCATGTTGTTTATTTTTCGCGACGCGATTAAGATTGTCTGCCATCTTGTCGCATACCACCGAATTTTCAGTATAGAACAACACAAAACACAGGCCGGAAGAGAGGCTGTCGGTGATAGATATCTCATCATTCAATTCAGTCAGATACCGGGTCGTTTTATCGGGAGGTCTTTTCTTCAATTGCCAATTTCCCAGCAGATAGGCCAGTCCTGTAAACAAGATAAGGGCTGTCACAAAATGCCAAGTTTTTAATTCCATAATATTCAAATAGTACTTTATTATCTTATCTACTTTAATACCGTCCGGTTACCTGTAAATAAGTAACAAACTTGATCCTATAACCCGAACGGGCATCGGTCAGATCGTCTTTTGTCTGCTGGAGCATAGCCTGTGCCTCGAGCATATCAGAAATATTTACAATCCCGTTCTCATAATTGTCACTGTTAATCCTCAGGTTTTCTTCGGCCTGAACCATCGTTTCATGGGCCACATCTATTTGCTTGTATGCCTCATTCAGTTCGTTCCACGCTTTTTGGATCTGCAATAAAAGCAGTTCCGTGTTATTCTGGCTATTGTTCCGGGCAATTTGTTCCTTGTATTTCTTTTCTTTTATGTCATGGGAAGCTCCCCACCAATCGGAAATGGGGATCTTTACAGAGGCAAATACCATTGTATTGGATGTGCCTTTATTATTGCTAAAATCATAATCATAGTATACTGCTCCTACGCCAACGCCTACTTCAGGCAAATATTCCCCGATCTTTAACCGGGTCTGCAGCTCTTCTGCCTCCACACTCTTTTGAAGTAACTTATATTCCTCACGGTTAAGCACAGCCTGGTCAGCATCCAGGTATACTTCATAAGGGTTTTGGCTGATAATAAGCGTATCGGACAAAACCATAGTCGAATCGTAAGCCAATCCGATATATTGGCTAAAGGCCATCGTTGCAAGTTTTATCCCGTTTTCGAGCTTAAGTTGGTTCATTTTCATTTCACTTTGTTTGATAGATACTTTCATCACGTCGTTCCGGTTTATCAATCCCGCCCGGTAAGCATTGTCCGCCTGCTTGTACACAGTATCGAGAAGCATTTCAACCATGTGCAGGGTTTTCAGTTTTTCGTTCAGTGAAACAATGAGCCAGTATTGCTCCTCTGTTTGTAGCAGGACTTCGCTTTTGGATAATATAAGCCTGCTATTATTCACATTTACCCCCAACCGGGCCAGCTTATTACCGGTAACAATGCGTCCTCCCGCAAACACCGGTTGTACGGCGGTAACAGCACCGATGGTAGCCTTATCGAGTAATGAAAGCGAAATGCCCGGAAAATAGGCGAATTGGGTGGCAGCAGGAAGGTTGGCAGGGTTACCGTCATACACCGGCAGGTTGCCCCCCGGCATATTGTACTCAAGTAAAGGATTGTTAAAACGAAAACCCATCCCGGTTGCGCTCACTTTGGGGAAATAATTGGTAAAGGCACTTTTTTTTGTTTGTTTTGCCGCTTCAATTTCCAACCGGCTGTTTTTTATTGTACGATTGTTCTCAACAGCCATTTGTTTACAATCTTCAAGGCTGTATTTTGTCTGTGCCCACGATTGCATTGTTCCTGTACAGGCACAAAGGATTATGATCGGGACGATATATTTTCTTTTCATTATTTTATTTTTTACATATAAAGTATAAGGACCTTTTTTGTCTTTTAAAGAAGTTGTTTTTATGCTTCCGCGTTTTCAGAAATGGAGGATTGTCCATTTTCTTCATCTTTATGCCGGTACACCAACCAGTAAACCAGGGGCAGGATAGTAACAACAAATATCATGGAGACAATTGTCCCTGAAAAGATTACCGTGCCCATCGGATTCCACAGGGGGCTTTGACTGATAATCATCGGAATCACGCCCATCGATGCGGCGGCGGATGTCAGGAATATAGGCCGCAGCCTGCGCTGGCCCGATAAGATGGCTGCTTCGCGTACTGTCTTGTGTTGCGTACGCCTGAGCTCTTCCGTGTAATCAAACATAATGATCCCGTTGCGGACAATAATCCCTATCAGGCTCACCATACCCAATATGGCCGTGGCGCTGATGGGAAGTCCCGCTATACTCATACCCAGTGCAACTCCGAAAATACTGAATGATATTGATGCCAACACCAGAAGGGCAAGACTGATCTTCTTGAAGTGGAAAACCATTACCAGGAACATGATAGCGGCGGCGATTATCAGGCCTCTCACTATTCCGGGCAGGTTTTCGTTATTAAATTCCTCCACCCCTCCGTAAGAGATAGAAACACCTTCGGGTAACACTTTGCCGGCAATATCATCGACAATCGTTTCCACTTTCGACTGTACTTTGCTTACAGCTTCATCTCTTTTCATATCCACATACACCGACAAAGTCCTGATACCGTTACGCCTTACGATTTGTCCTTCGTTCCAATCGGGCGATACGTCGGCTATCTGGCGGAGAGGTACGGCAGGGGAAAGTATTCCGGATACATATTCGTTGGCAACATCTGCCGCTTCCATATCTGCCGAATTCGATTTAAGAACAACCGGCAAGGAATAATCATTCTCCCAGACAGTGGTGATCGGAACATCGGCGAACCGTGACGCCAGATTGATACCCAAAATGGCTTCACTTACTCCGAGCCGGCTCGATTCGATAGGATCCACCGAAACTTTGACACCCTGCAGAGGCTCTGCAAAGCTGGTATATATCCTGACAGGTTCCTCCAATTTGTTCAATTCGGTCATCAATGTGTCCGCGAATTGTTTCAGATCGGAAATATTGTCTCCCGCCAGACGGATTTCCACATCGCCGTCCGTAGGTACGTATTCCAACTGCTTGAATTTGACAAATGCATTTGGGTAATGATGTGCATATTTATCCGCATAGTCATCCAGTATCTCTTCCGTATCGCGATTGGATGTGGTATTCACAATAAACTGCACGAAATTGGGGCCGCCTATTTTCGGGGCATAGGCTGTATGGAAACGCGGTGACCCTGCTCCGTAAAAAGCGGTTACGGAAACAACCCGCTCATCTGCACGCAATATCCCCTCCATGTCTTTGCTTACCGCTTCAGTTTGTTGCAGGGAACTACCCTCGGGCAGGTATATTTCCACCGCGAACTGGTCACGTTCGGCAATAGGCAGCAGCTTCAGGGGTAAATCCATAAAGATGATGATGCCGGCAACGATGGTTGCGACAGTTACCAGTATCGATATTTTGGGATACCGGAATACCTTTGCTAGCAACCATTCGTAACTGTTTTGAAATTTTTCCAGCAAGATTGTCCCCTTTTTGGGTTTTTCGTCTTTACCCATCCGTAATCCTTTTCGTATAAAAAAATATTGCAGAAAAGGAATAACAAGCACAGCGACAGCCCATGATATGCCCAGCGTAAGCAATATTGTCCACGGGAACGCTACAATAAAGTCGCGGATGATTCCACTCAGCACAAACAAGAACGGCAGGAATGCGAGACAAATGGCCAAGGTAGCCGATGCAATAGCCTTCACGTATTCCCGGGCGCTTTCCAGGGCTGCTTCTTTCCTGGACTCACCCTCGTTTAGTTTTCTAAGGTAATCATCCACGATCACTACCGAATTGTCTACGATCATTCCCAGTGTTACTATCAGGGCTGCCAGCGTTACAATGTTGAGTTCAAAACCTGCGGCAAACAAGAGCCCTATGGCTATGAAGATTGTGATCGGGATAGACGAGGCGGACACCGCGGCAACCCTCAACGGAAGTAGTATGACAACGACCAGTATTACCGCCGTTATCGCTAACAGCAGTTCTTTCAGGAAATTGGATACGGAACTGTCCACCACCTTAGGTTGGTCGGCAATCCGGTAAATGCTGATATCTTCCGGCAGGCTTTCCTGAAACTCCTGAAGCACGGCATCCACATCTTTCCCATATTGGACGATATTGAATCCTTCCCTCATTTCGGTGGAAAGCACCAGGCATTTTTTCCCGTTGTTGGTAATATAACTATCCGGCTTAGGGTATTCACGCACTACTTTGGCAATGTCTTTCAGACGAATATGGTTGCCTTGCACATCTGAATAGACAATTTGCTCTTCAATGTCTTTTTCGGACAGGTAGGGGCGTTCTATATGAATCGGAACAACCATATCTTTATTGTCAATCTTTCCGGACAGTGTAATAAAACCTTTGGTTATCAACGTTTGATAGAGATTAAGCACACTGATGCCATAAGTCGCCAGCTTTTCTTTTTCGATGTAAATACTGATTTGTTCCTTTTGCGTCCCGTAACGACGCAGGTTGGATACCGATTCGATGGAACGGAGCTTTCCTTCCAATATCTCCAATTGTTCTTCGAGCTGACGATAGGTTTTTGTATCGGACTCAAGGGTGATAAGCAATGCCGATGTGTCGCCAAAGTCATCGTTGGCTATTAATGCCAGTACACCCAAGGGTAATTGCATTTTAAAGGTTGTCAGACCGTGCTTTATTTTCGACCAGACTTCATCTTTATTATAGACATCGTCGTTCAGTTCGACAAAAACATATACTATTCCATCCTTAGACCAGGAATATGTTTTTGACTTTTTCACCTCTTTGTAGGTGAACAAAAAGTTTTCGAGCGGTTTTGCCAATTGTTCTTCCACTTCGGCGGAAGTTGCTCCGGGATATACTCCGACCACAACACCCTGGCGAATGGTAACTGCCGGAAACTCACGTTTGGGCATTTCTACCAATGCATAAATACCGAAAACAATTAACACCGTCACGATAAGCAGGACTAACCTGTTGTATTTCATCGTCCAGTCTATGAACGCTGCCTTTTTTTTCATTTTCCCGTTTTATTATTCTACAACTTCCACTATTGCTCCCGGACTTACATTGCGATAACCTTCCGTGACAAGCATATCCCCTTCGTGCAATCCGCCGGTAACAGTTATGCCATTACCGATAAAACCTCCGATGCTTACTTCACGGTAAAACGCTTTGCCTTCTTTATCTACCAGCCATACGAAGTGTTTCCCTGAATGATCCAAGTGAACGGATTTAAGCGGAACAACAATATTTTCCCATGCGCCATTTTCCGAACCTTCGCCACTTGTCAGGTAAGCCTTGCAAACCATGCCCGGCAACAACTGATGGTCTTTGTTCTCAATTTGCACTTTTATGTCGTAGGTATGCGATATGGGATGAGCCGTTACGCCCCTTTCAATAACCTTTCCTTCAAACAAGCGGCCGTTGAGCGCCGGAACGATTACCTGGCTTTTTTCACCGATCTTGACGGATGATATTTCACGCTCGGGTATCGCTATTTTTACTTTTATTGTATTTATGTTCATTATACTGTAAACCGGAATTCCGGGCGTGATATTGGCACCCGTTTCCATGTAACGTTTGCCTATAACACCCGAGAAAGGCGCATATAAATTACAGTCTTCCAGATTCTTGAAGGCTATTTTCTCTGCCGATTCGGCTTGCTCCAATGCCGTCTTTACTTCAATGTATTGGACTTCGGGAAGGCTTTTGTTCTCATGCAGCGCCGATAACCGATCATACCCGTCCCGGGCGCGGTTAAGCGTCGCTTTCGCTATATTATACATATTCTCTGCCGAACTTGTGTTCAGTTTTGCCAGGAGTTGCCCTTGTTGAACGGACTCTCCTTCCTGCACTGTCATCTGTTCAATATTTCCCATCGTCAGAAAACTGACATTTACAGAATTTTCACTTTCTACAGTCCCGACATATTCTTTTTTATAAATGCCGTTACTGTGTTCTATCTTCTGAACCTTCACACGCACATTTTTTGAATCCGCCCTGTCTTCCTTTTTTGAGGAACAAGACACATACATACCCAATATCAGTAAGCAGCATATGCTCCATCCTGGAATAAATCTGGTTTTAATCATAATTGCTTTTTTTGGATACAAAGGTGCAGTAATTAAGCGTACGGATAGAAGTCAAATATTCGTCGATAATGTTCAAAATGTCGTTTTTCTATTATTCTAACCGTCAAATCACTATATTTGTAATTGATTTAATGATTGGATATAGAATTACAATAGTTAGGCATTCTTTTTAAAAATAAATATAAGATGCTGACAATAAGCCTCTTGCAAACACACTCAGATTGGCATCTATTCGCCTGTGTTTCAGGTGATTAAATAAATAATTATCAGACTATTAGGATTATGAACAAAGAAAGATATGGAAGATTTTCGTTGGAAGATGTATCCAGGCAGGCCCCGATAACAGGAGGAAAAAATTTCATCCTCTCGGATAACGGAGTCAAAATCAAAGATTACACCTTTGATTTTCAATATCCTAATATAATAGAAGGTATAGCCCTTGCGATTTGTGTACGGGGAAACGCCCGCATAAAAATAAATCTGCAGGAGTATCATATAGAACCGAATATGATTGCTACGCTTTTGCCTAATTATTTAGTGGAAGTATGTGATCACAGCGAGAACTGGTTAGTAGAGTTTATTTTTATTTCTTTCGACTTTGTTTCTGACTTTAAACTGATTGCGGAGACAAACCTTTTTGAAAAAATAGGAGGGATTACATGCCTGAAGATTAAAGAAGAGGAAATGTTGAATTTGCTCGATTTCCATGCTTTCATCGTGAAAAAATATAAAAGAGAGGATCATCTGTACAGGGAAGAAATAACCAAGAGTTTATTGCATACACTTATGTACGAGGTGCTTCAATTGCTAAGCTCTTACAAAATAACCACAAACGGTAAAGCCTTGACCCGTAGAGAAGAACTCTTGACACATTTTATAGGATTATTGTTTCAATTTCACAGGCAGGAAAGAAGCATTCAATTCTATGCGGATAAAATGTCCCTTACTCCCAAGTATTTATCAAAAGTGATCAGGGAGGCCAGCGGAAAATCAGTTTCGCAATGGATAGATGAAATGGTCATAATGGAAGCCAAAGCGATGCTGAAAAGTTCTAATCTGACAGTCTTACAGATTTCGGAAAAACTGAATTTCCCCAACGCATCGTTTTTCGGCAGTTATTTCAAAAAAAGAACAGGTATTTCCCCGATTCAATATAGGGAAAGTTGATGCAGGCGTAGGCATTTTTACTTGCACAAACACATGTTTTTCACATTTGGACTATTTTTTAAGAGTTCTATCCATCTTAATTTTTCGGAATTCTACGTGTATAATATGAAGTTGCACGTGGGGCAGAGATTGATAATTTATAACAGATGCAAGGCAAAGCACCTCTTAACACATTGGATATAAAATACTATAAGCCGGTCAGATTATCCGATAAACTTTACATCACCCCCGGGATGTCGGCAAGAACCATTTTCAACCCGAATGACAACATCCCGTTGATGTACGCTAATTTTGTCGGAGGGCAATACAACGGCCACTATGTCCCTCAGCAAATTGCTTTACAGGGGACGCGTGGCATGGAACTATTAAAAAATACAGTTGTTGCAGTCCAAACCAATATTCGTTACCACTTCACCCCAAACCACTGCATACACACCAACCTGAATTGTATAGTGCATCACGATAAATTGTTAAAACTCACTGAAGGACAATCTTTCCTTGACGGAAGTATCGGTTATTCCTACAACTCTATTGTTGGTCCCATGGCATTCGAAGTGGGATATTCAGGTCTCTCCCGATCTCTGTATCCTTTTATCAGTTTGGGGTATTATTTTTAGAGATATCGGGGAACTCAAGCATACTAAAGAAATTTCACAAGTGCCATTCGGCCTTGTTCCTTTCTCTGATATCTTTGGCTACCCATGCCCTGTAGGCTTCTGTCTGCATCTTTTTAGGGAGTCTTCCGAATGGATAATGAACGTTCATATGCTTTTTTTGCGGTATTCAACCTCAAAAATGACAGGCTCATACTCTATTATTTGATGAAGCCTATCGGGGCGTTTTACCTTTGCATCATCAACCAATTAAAATTAAAAAATGATGAAACAGAATGTATTAGTGTTTTTTGTACTGGTTCTACTTATTCCCTCAAGTCTGTTCGGAATAGAAAAAGGAAAACGGTTTGGCGTGGAATTGAATAGCGGAGTGTCGATTGCCACGAAGAAGTTGAGTGGCATAACGGCTTATCCTGGTTTGAACTTTGAGGGTATTGTGCATTACAATTTAGTTCCACAATTTGGGATTTATGGTGGTTGGGGATGGAATCATTTTGGCGTGGGAAAATCTTTTATCGGCCCTGATGGTTCTTTTGAAGAGACTGGATATCTACTTGGAGTCCAGTATAAGCAACCATTTGGCAATTCTCCCGTCAGTGGTTATCTACGTTTAGCAGGCCTCTTTAACCATATTGAGACAGAAAACAGTGAAGGAGAGATTATTAGTGATACGAAACATGGCTTTGGTTATCAGGTAGCTACGGGAGTTGAAATATCACTTGGTGAAAAATGGAGTTTAACGCCAGGGCTGAAATTCAATCATCTGAAGAGAGATTCGAAATTTGACGGTGTCATAAAAGAACTTGATCACAATTACCTCTCGCTACGTATCGGTTTAGTTCGCTACTTCTAATCAAATCAACTTCTCGGGGTTTTGGTTACTGTGACAAAGTACTCCAAAACCCCGAAAATTCATTTTGTTATAAGAATCAACCTTCTTACTTCCTTAAGATCTTCTCCATTGCCTTTCCTTTAGCCAACTCATCGATCAACTTGTCTAAATAACGAATCTTCCGTACCAGTTCATCATCGATCTCTTCCACCCGGTAACCGCAAATCACACCCGTTATTTTAGATGCATTCGGATTGATTTCTGCCTGAGCAAAGAAATGCTCAAAATCAGTTTGATTGTCAATATGTTTCTGTAAAGTCTGCTCATCATACCCTGTCAGCCAAAAGATGATCTCATCCACTTCCGCCTTGGTACGCCCTTTCTTTTCCGCTTTTTGGATATAGAAGGGATAGACACTGGCAAAAGATATCTTATAAATTCTTGTATTATCCATTTTAGTCTTCTATTATTTTCTGTCATTAATAGACATTATATTGATTAAACAATAAGGCCATTGATAATCAGATATCTTAAACCTTATTCGATATAAACTCTAATATATATGCGGTTATTGAATGTACATCTTGATATTCAGGTTAAGCATTCAACCACTTCTTGAATTCCGATGAACGATCGATACTCACAATGGGGTCAAACTCATTGTCGGCTTTAGGTTTTAGCTCCAACTTCACGCGGCCGCGGGAGTATGCCACCATATTTACAATTGACGAGATATTTACCAGGTATTTGCGGTTAATCCTGAAGAATGAGGCGGGATTCAACATCTCTTCCAGCTTATCCAAAGAGAAATCCAGATTGTATGTATTTCCCTGTGATGTACGAAGATACAACCCCTTGTCCATTGTAAAAAAGTAGGCAATATCGGTTACCTCAACCATCTTGATCTTAGTACCCACCGATATGGAAAAACGCTCCCTGTACTTCTTCTCGTTTCCTGTCAGCAGGTTGTATAACAATTGAAGGTCAACAGCGTTTCGTTGTAAGCCGCTAAACTGTTCGTATTTTTTCAACGAAGCGGCAAGTTCCTCGTGTACAATGGGTTTAAGCAGATAATCAATGCTTTTCATTTTGAACGCCTTGATAGCATACTCGTCGAATGCCGTAGTAAAGATTACAGGGCTGGATATGTTTACCTGCTCAAAAATGGCAAAACTAAGGTCGTCCTCAAGGTGAATATCGAGGAAAATGAGATCGGGTTCAGGGTTCAATCGGAACCACTTCACCGATTCGGCAACCGATTCGAGTTCCGCCACAATTTTTATCTCGGCATTATATTCCTGAATCATCTTCTTCAACCGCAAAGCGGCAAAAGCTTCGTCTTCTATGATTACAACTTTCATATGGGTGTATTATTATGCTGTTTCTATTTTCTCTGACTTTAGTAAAGGGAGTTTGGCAATAAAGGAGTCGGAAGTTTTCATAAACTCCGGTTTCTGGTCACACACAAGGGCGTAACGTCTGTGTATATTTTCGAGGCCGACGCCGGTGGATACAAGTTTCGTTTCCCGCAGATTCAGGTTGTTCACGATGTTCAACCGTTGCAACTCATCGACAAATATCTTTATTTTTAAAGGTTGTACCTTTGAAAAGGTATTGTGCTTGATGGCGTTCTCGATAAGCAACTGAATGGCAATAGGCAATATCTGGTAATCGAGGAACGATTTATCGATTTTTATGTCGATAAACAGCTTCTCCATAAACCGGATTTCAAGCAAGAACTGGTAGGCGCTCAGAAACTCGAGTTCGGTGCTCAGGCTTACCATATCCTTCTCCTTGTTCTCGAGCACGTAGCGGTACACTTTCGACAGCCTTTCAGTGAACAACTCCGCCAGGTCGGGATCGACCTTGATAAGCGAAGTAAGCACATTCAGGCTATTGAATAGGAAATGGGGATTTACCTGCTGCTTCAGCACCTCGAATTGCGACTGCAAATTCTCTTTCTGTAACTTCAGCAGTTGTGTATTCGCCTCGGTAAGTTGCTTTGTACGCTCGGCGATGGTTTGCTCAAGGGTGTTGTTTATCCGTTCCAACTCCTCTTTCGCCTTTACAAGCTTTTCTTCCTGCTTCTTTCTTTCCGAAATATCCACGATAATTCCCCGACGGCCGATTATCTCGCCATTTCTTATGATAGGATTCCCAAAAACCATCACCGGGCAAGTGGTTCCATCCTTTTTTATGGCGGTGAATTCTCCCGGTTCGGTATCGATACCCTGGGCCGATTTTTTGAAGTTTTCTATGATTCTTGGCCTGTCCTCCTCGATAAAACAATCAAGTGCAGACTGTCGCTGGTTGGCTTCATCGAGTATCGGGCCAAAGAATTCATCCCCCGCCTTGTTGTTTAAAACAATTTCACCCTGCATATTCAATTCAAAAACCGGTTGAGGAAGCAGATTCAACAAATCCTGATATTTACTCTCGGTATCTTTTACCTGTGCTATCAGTTCCTGTGCAGACCTGTTTTTCTCCTCCTCATCTTTCACCTTTGCCCCATAAAATGTGCGGTTGGCAAGGCTTATGATATACTTATATATTTGCCTGAATATCATATTATCCTTATTACGATAAACCGGATAAAAATACTGAAAGTTATCCACAAATAAAAGAATATTGCATTGATGGTGCAAAAACAGGTGCTGAAGGTGATATTTATAGGGTTGAACTTGTCTTTTGCATTCTATCTGCCAAATGATTTTTCTAAATACAAAATATCTTTCTCCAAGATTTCACTGAATCTTTCGGGGTCCTCAAATAACGGTCCATGAGCCGCAGTTTCGAAAGTGTAAAATCGTTTTACCGGAGCACAAATTGAATGATAGTAGTCATTCGACAAATGAATATTCACCGTTAGATCGTATTTGCCACTTATAAAATAGATGGGGACATCGATTTTGGGATATGCCTCTGTGAAATCGGTCATAAGTGTTTCGGTCTTCAGATTGGTCCTGGGAAGGAAAAATATCTTCGATTTCCAGATATTGCATTTCTCCTTTAGCGTGTAAGCCCTACAAGTCCATACAGGTAAAAAAACACCCTTCAATACGGATCTCATACTGCGCATGGTACCGATACCCGACTCATGCATCAGCTTGTCGCGGGTTGAGGAGTTGTAGAAGGAAATCAAGTCCGATTCCGATTTCAAACCATTATATTTTCTCAACGCCTTCACTGATCGACGGTCCTTAGATTCGGCATACTGGCTTAGCATAAAATCGTAAGCCATTCTTTCCGACTTACACTGATCGGTTATCTGTCCCATAGCAATATAGGCATAAAAGAGTTCGGGATTCTTCGCTACCGCAGGTAAGGCTATGGTGGTACCACCCGACCATGCCATGATGAAAACCCTATCTTTTCCGAATCTTTTTCGAAGGTAGTTGGTTACCTCAATGGCATCAGAGGTAAGTTGCTCAAGGGTCATACTTTCGACAGTCACCTCAGGGGTATATGATAGGCCGCCACCCCGCTGTTCCCAATAACAGACGGTATAGTAATCCTCAAGTCCGGGGTTGAATTTCTCGAACAGGAAATAATTTGGGAAGCCCGGCCCACCATGCAAAAAGAGCAAAACAGGATTTTCAATGTTTTTACTCCTGATAAACATTCCCTGTTTCACCCCACCGATGGAAACAAATACTTTTTCGGAAATGCTTCCCTCGATAATTTCTCCATTTTTGTCCCTAAGCACTTCGGGTTTGCCCGGGCTTACAAATGCAATGCATATGAATAGCGATATAAATAATCCCGAAACTAAAAGTAGCGTAAAAAAAATCATAGATGTGTGAAAATAGGACTTCATTATTCTAATTATCAAGAAACAAAGATTTTTTAGAAGAACACCTTACAACCGCCCATAGGCATAAATCCTGATTGATAGGAATAGATCATTTTATGCTGATTTTGGTTGTAATATTGTGTTATAATGTTTTTATGGTTGGTCAGGTTGCCCAATTCCATAAACCATTCCACGGCTAAACGTTTATAGTTTGTCTTCATTCCCACATTGAAATCAAGCTTAAAGTAATTGGGAAATTGTTTCGAATAAAACGCTTCATCGCCCGGCTGTATCTGCGTGTCGCCATTCTCATCCATATAAATATCGAGATAGCGTTTGCCTCCCAACCAGGATATTTTGCTGTTCAAGGTAAGCAACGAGTGGTTTCCGAGCTTAAATTCGTATCCGCCGAGCAGATTAAGAGAAAAATTACCGTTGAAGCGGCTGTCGCGTTCCACGCCGTCGTAATCAGTATATTTCGACTCGTAAAGCGAAGCTGTTGCCAGGATATAATAATCCTGCTCGAAAAACTTTTCTATCGTTATATCCACGCCGTAGTTCCGTCCTTTACCTTTGTTTTCAAAAGTATAATCCCAATTGTTGTAAAAATCATCTCCTATATTGAGTATGGTTTCTTTCCTTACATCGGGAGTTACGGGAATATTGTACAAATGCTGATAATACACCTCTGTTTTTATCCGCACGGATTTTGTTACTTTCCAATCAATTCCGGCTGCATTTTGCCAACTGCGGCTCATTTTCACGGTTTCATTGGGCAGTTTTCCGTTTTCATCGATGTAAAAATAGATCTGCCTCGGCTGTATCTGCGAATAAAGCCCCGAACCGGCGTTCAAAACAAGGGATTGCGTAATGTTCCATTTGAAACCCAGACGCGGTTCTATGGAGAAATCCTTCGCCAAAGTATAATACTGCGTATACACGCCCGGTATCAAGCTGAGGTTATCGTTGAAACGGTGCTGCCATTGCGCGAAAGCTTTCAGGAGTGTTAAGTTTTTATCGGCATCGTGAAAGGGAATTGCACTCATTTCCTTGTAAACGGTATCACGAAGCTGCGTCATAAGATAATCCGCTCCCACACCGGTTTGCAGGAAGTTCTTCACATCGAAACGATGGTACAAAACCGATTGCCACGCCGGACGGGCTTCCCTATTATCCCCCCTGTAATATCTTTCAGTTTCTTCATTATTGAACGATACTTTATCCGAACCCAACAGTCCCGTGAATTTTTGATAGGAAAAGCGGTTTTCCAGGCGGGTTGATGTTCCGAAACGCTGTGTATAATTCAGTCCGAAGAAAATTTGCGTATTGCTCATCATCGAATTGGCCGACCAATCGCCCGGTTTCCATTGCGTGCTATCGGACATATCGGTCAACAGGTTGATTCCGCTCGCACCCAACAAAGCAATAAAAGAAAGGTTGGCTTTGTTAAGCGGCACGTTGATTTTGGCGGAGAGGTCTTTGTACTTCGGTATGGTGCCTTGCAGCGAAGATGTAATTTCACCGACCGCCTGCATTATTTCGAGAAAGGAATAGCGCCCGTTTATCAGGTAGGAAGCATTGGCGTTTTTCGTGAAATAACCTTCGGCACCTAACTCCAACCCGTTAAAGCCGATGGACATCAGGTACTCCCGTTTACGGTTGTTTCCGTTACGCATTTTCAGGTCGAATACACCTGACGTGGCGTTGCCGAATTGCGCGGGAAAAGCACCGGTATAAAAATCCGAATTCGTCAACTGATTGTTGTTCAACATGCCGATAGGTCCTCCTGTACCTCCCATTGTGCCAAAATGATTGGGATTAGGTATCTCGAAGCCGTCCAAACGCCAAAGGACTCCCATCGGCGAATTTCCCCGGATGATAATATCATTGCGTGAATCGTTCGCCGCCGCAACTCCGGCAAGATTCGCCGCCATACGTCCTACATCCCCCCATGACGCAGCATAACGGTTGGCTTCCTCCATACTTAGCATGCGGGCGCTTACCGTTGCCATACGGTTCAAGGGTTGGTCTTTCTCCACCTTTGGAGTTACCTGCAGTTCATCTAGCAGTGTAACCCGTTGTTCCAATGAAATATCCAATACGGTTTCTTTTCTCGAATAAACCAATATATTACCGGCATTGTATTCGAAATAGCCCAATAGAGTTATCCTTACAGCGTACCTTCCCACCGCGACCCCGGCGATGGAAAATTCGCCGTCTGCAGCGCTTACCGTAACATATTGCCTGTTTTCGTTAAATAATAGAACCGAAGCCAATTCAACAGCTTCGAACGTTTGTTTATCATTTATTTTTCCACGAACGGTTTGAAACGGCGTTCCATTTTGCCCTGCAACTGTCGCAGAAAAAACAATGGAAAGCCATAGAAACGCTAATCTTATAAATCTTAGAATTTGCATTGACATTCTTAATTTTGTATCAGAATTAATTTGTATTTTTCACCACGATAGTCGGCAGGAAAATCCAATAATTGCTGCATCGATTCATCCATCGGGACAAGCCCTTGAATCTGAGTACTGCTTCTGGATAATGATAAAAACAACGCTAAACCCAGTAGCACAAATAATCCTTTTGTATTCATCGTTAAAATATCTAATGATTAATAAATTAACTTCGAAACAAAAGTAGGATCCAATATACAAGAAAGGAAATATAAGCTGACGAAAGCGCATTTACGCTATTTAATGGTGTGTTCTCATTGGTTGAATGGCTTTATTGTTTCTATTTTTTTCTCTGATTGTTCTCTGCAACTCTAAACTGTACAATTCGTTCTATCAGTTTGAGTGGTAAAGGTTCTTTGAATGGAAATTGCACTGAACCTTTTCCTTGTTTGTATCTGGAAAGTTCTTCAGCGAAGGCTGCATGTCCTGTCGGTGTAGCATAAAATCCGATATGGTTCTTATTTCCGGAGAAATAGACTAATGGTTTTTTATTCAATTTATAAGTAGGTATACCATAGGAAATACTCTCTTCGGCCTCAGGTGCCATCTCTTTTATGATTGCCCGAATCACCTCCAATTTGTGTTGTACTTCCTCCGGAAATTGGGATATATATTCATTTACAGCTTTGTTCATATCGCATAATCATATTTGTTATCATACTTCTCCCGTAAGAAGTCAATCGTTGATTCAATAATTTTCTTCAAGGCTTCCTGATCAATATCTGACACCTTCTTGACATAGATACATCCCTTGCCCATTTTAAATTTCCCCAAATCCTTCAACAAATCTTCCTGGCCCGGAGCATCAGAATAAACATACAATGAAATCGCAGCCTTTCGGGGTGAAAATCCGACAAGGAACCAATCTCCTTCCTGACGACTTCTTTCCGATTTGTAATGATATCTTCCAAATCCGATCATGGATTCTCCCCACATTTTGGGTTCATAACCCGTAATATCCTGCATCAGCTGCAGAAGTTCAAAACTATCTTTTTTCTTCTGCTCAGTATCTGCAAACGAATTGATAAACTCATGAACATCGCCATTATGTTGTTTTGTCTTTATCTCTGCCATAGGATTATGTTTTTATTTCTGTAATGGACAATCAACTATCAAGGATTTATTTTCCAAATTTTATCGGAAACGGGTAAATACTCGGGTAATGCAGCCGAACCGTACCAGGTAAAAATCTCGAAATCCAACAATCCGTTTTTGATAGCAGGATCGGTAAGTAATAATACTCTCGCCTCCTCCACCGAATCAATATTGTTCAGAATGAAAATTCCCCTATAGCTATTTTCATTTTTCCCTAATGGCCCTGCAACTATTAATTTGCCTTCTTGTGTCAGTCTTTGGATATTATCTAAATGCCCTCTGAAACTCTCATTAATATGGTCTCTGTCTGTAGTTGTATTCGCACCTGTTTTCAGGATGACAAAGAAGTAGCTTTTCATCCCGAAGTCATCCCCGCCTAATTTCTCAGCCAACGCTTTGTCATAATTAGGGTTCGTGATTGTTGTATCTCTCTTGTTTTGAGGATCCGATTGTCCCAAAACCAAATTTACTATCAACAGCGAGATTGTCAAAAATAAATATTTCATTCCCCACAGTTTTATTCATCTTTTTCTACAGAAATGAACACATGCTGTGCAAGATTGTTCATGAATTTCTATGATTAAAAAACGTAATATTTAAACCATAATATTAAATATTCGAAACCTGGCATTATTTCGTGATTTAGAACTGACGGTGAATATGCAACGGAGTGAATATCATCTTCCGTTTTAATCTCTACATAACGGGATAATTTTACTATATAAAACTAAAAATTTCTCTATTTCTTTGCTGTCAGTCCTTGCTCTTTTAACGGGTTAACTCACTATCAATCATAAATATACAGCTTTTATATATTATAACCTAATTTCTTACCCCCTTATCGTCAATTCGCCACGAAGGGAAACAGATACAAGACGATTTACTTCTGCCGGTGCTCTTCCTTCTCCAAACAGGATCATCAGTTTGGCAAGAGCGGCCTCGGTAGTAATATCATACCCGCTCGCCGCACCCAACTTCTCCAAGCGCTGCCCATTCTCATAACGGTGCATCTCTACACCACCATAGAGACACTGGGTGACATTGACAATCACTACCCCCCGTTCTATCGCATCATATAATAAATCTGTAAACCAGGGATAGATCGGACAGTTACCGGTTCCATACGTTTCAAGCACTACCCCTTTGAGACCAGGGATTGTGAGATGTGCCCTCACCACTTCTTCGGTAATGCCAGGAAACAGTTTCAGGATTACCATATGTGGGTCCATCGCGTAATTGAAATTTACCGCCTTGTCATAATCAGGCCTAAGGATGAACTGATCACTATATCTGATATTCAGTCCTGCCTCACCCAGATAGGGATAATTGGGACTGGTGAAAGCGCTGAAATTATTGGCATTGATCTTCGCAGTGCGGTTCCCTCGCATGAGCAGGTTTTGCATATACACACACACCTCCGGAACAATAGGATGACCCGTAGCATCCTTATCAGCTGCAATCTCGAGAGCGGTAATCAGATTTTCTTTCCCGTCCGTCCGGAGTTTACCGATAGGAAGTTGTGATCCGGTCAGAATCACCGGTTTGGTGAGATTATCCAGCATCAGACTCAGCGCCGAAGCGGTATAAGCCATAGTATCAGTACCGTGGAGGATCACGAAACCGTCAAATTCATTGTAATGATTTTCAATTACATGAACGATATGCTGCCAGATAGAAGGCGACATATCCGAAGAATCGATGGGAGGATCAAAAAGATAGCTCTCCACATTGAATTTCAATCGTTTTATCTCGGGCATATTGGCGTATAGGTGACTAAAGTTAAACGGTTCTAAAGCACCCGTATCTGCATTTTCCACCATTCCGATAGTTCCTCCTGTATACATAAGGAGTACATTCGCATTTCTATCGATCATACTTGCATAATTTTTGCACAAAAATAGCAATTTGAAAGGATATAATTATCTTTTTGACATTATTTTCATCATGATAACACTTCCTCAACCCTCTATAACTTTACTTTTTTACTCTACGAACCAAAAGAGATACAATTTGTTTAAACTGAATATTCAGATAATCATTAAAAAGAGTCACAATGGCAACACATTCTATTCAAACAGTGTGGAGAGAAAATAATATTTTCGATACCGAGATCGATGGACATATAGTCACAATCGATCTGGCGAAAGAAGCTGGTGGCAACGATGCAGGACCAAGGCCAAAAAGATTACTTTTGGTTGCCGCCGCCGGATGTACAGGACTGGATATAGTGGAAATTGTCCGTAAGATGAGAATCAACCTGAAAGGCTTTGACATCCGTATACAAGCAGAAATGAGCGAAGAACATCCCAAACAATATACATCGCTGAAAGTAATCTATGAGTTTGAAGGGGATGACCTTCCGAAAGAGAAACTGGAACGGGCATGTAAACTATCATTCGATAACTATTGTGGAGTACTGGCTATGTACAAGAAAGCGGTACCTGTGACCTATGAAGTAGTCATAAAGAACTCCTGAATTTTTCTTCTCCTTATTACGGAAAATTTTCCATATTTTTCTTAACTTTGCATCTTCTTCGGCATTGCCGTAATTGGGTTATTTCGCAAAACATTTTTTATAAAATATACTGATTATGCAAACAATGGACACTTTTAATTTTGCCGGTAAGAAGGCATTTGTACGTGTGGACTTCAATGTACCTCTCGATGAGAAATTCAACATCACCGACGATACACGTATCCGCGCAGCTATCCCTACGTTGAAAAAAATCCTGAAAGACGGGGGCAGCGTTATCATAGGATCGCATTTAGGCAGACCGAAAGGCCCGACCGATAAATTTTCACTCAAACATATTCTTCCTCGTGTATCGGAACTATTGGGTGTGGATGTACAGTTTGCCAACGATTGTATAGGCGAAGAAGCTGAAGCAAAAGCCGCTGCACTGCGTCCGGGAGAAGCTTTGCTCCTGGAAAATCTCCGTTTTTATGCGGAAGAGGAAGGCAAACCGCGCCTGGCGGCCGATGCCACTGAAGAAGAGACTGTCAAAGCGAAAAAAGAGGTAAAAGAATCACAGAAAGAATTCACCAAGAAACTGGCCTCATACGCCGATGTATATGTAAATGACGCTTTTGGAACAGCACACCGTGCACACGCTTCCACAGCACTGATTGCAGATCATTTCGATGCAGACAACAAACTGTTCGGATACCTGTTGCAAAATGAGATAGTAGCGGTTGAAAAAGTGATGAACGAAACAGAACGTCCTTTCACCGCCATTATGGGTGGATCAAAAGTATCTACCAAAATAGAGATCATCCAAAACCTGCTGGACAAGGTGGACAATCTGATTCTCGCCGGTGGAATGACTTACACATTCGCCAAGGCATTCGGTGGCAAGATTGGCGACTCTATCGTGGAAGATGACAAGCTGGATCTGGCGAAAGAGTTAGTTGAAATGGCAAAACAGAAAGGTGTAAACCTGGTATTAGCAACTGATGCCAAAATTGCAGACAGCTTCAACAATGATGCCAAGAGTGATTTTGCCCCGGTAAATGAAATTCCCGACGGATGGGAAGGACTTGATATTGGACCAGAATCGGAAAAAGCTTTCGCCGAAGTGATAAAAAACTCCAAAACCATCCTGTGGAATGGTCCGGTAGGTGTGTTCGAATTCGACAATTTCGACAAGGGATCGCGCGCAGTGTCTAATGCTATCGTGGATGCAACCAAGAAAGGTGCTTTCTCACTAGTAGGTGGTGGCGACTCGGTGGCTTGCGTTAATAAATTTGGTCAGGCCGATGAGGTATCGTATGTTTCTACCGGTGGTGGTGCTCTGCTCGAAATGATCGAAGGCAAGGTGCTTCCCGGAATCAAAGCGATCCGTGGATATTAATCCTCGTCAATGAAACAGACAAAGCAAAAGCCTTGTGTAAAGTAATCAGTCCTGGTTCTTGATTCTTGGCTCTTGATTCTTAAACTGAAAATAATTCGGGGTGGAACTCATCACGGGCTTCCACCCTTTTTATTATATCATACCGCGGTTTCTCTTATGTGCCAGGATCATCATGATTTCGGTATTCGAGAAATCAACGTTTAATGTATAATATACCGGATCATCGGGCGAAGCAGCACTAAGTTTCTCCTCTGCCAGACGTAGTCGCTCTCGTGGAATAAAATCGGTAATGATCAGTTCGCCGGTCTCCACATATTTTGCCAGATGTGTTCCGATAGTCGACACAGCCAGATTCCGCTCTTCGGCTATTTCTTCGACCGTCATTCCCGACCGGAACATCTCCATACTCAACCGACGGCTGTCACCTTTTTGCTTCTTCTCCTTTTTTTCTTCCTTCTCTTTCTTTTCTTTGCCTTTTCGTCTGGAATTTCCTTTTTCAGGTATACGGGACCGCAAACCATGCCTTTCACAATACTCTTGTATGATCGACAAGAAAGCTTCACCATACTTCTCCACCTTAGCCGGTCCAAAACCGCTGATCCGAAGCAACTCCTTTTTGTTTTGCGGTAAATATTCTGCCATCTCGTAAAGTGTCTTACTACCCGCCACCATATAAATAGGCAAATCACGCGGTGCACAAATATTATTCCGTTCCTCCATCAACAGCCGGTATAAGCCGGGATGCGACAGGTCGGATTTATTAGATGCCACCACAGCATAAGCATTGACACTGAATGAAGGAAGCCTGAAACTATTTTTCGCCTTGAAATAGGCTTCGATCGTCGTGTTGGATTTTAACTTGTTCAGGAGATACTTTTTCAAAGCCAGATCGGAAAAAACATCCTGAATCGCTTCGTTATATTCTGCAGCGTGCGCACGGCTATCAGTCGATGCAGGCGATTTCCGCAGGTCGTCTATCAGCAGGTTGATCTTCTCCTCAAAGAAATTGGCAGCTGCACCTAACCGCTCTCCGAGATGTTCTTCATCGACAATGAACTGATGAAGCATCGACTTTAACTGTATCTGAAATTTTGCTGCCACCCGCTCCATCTCCTCCAGTTGCAAACGGATATTTTGCAGATAAGGTAGCGTCTCTTTATTGAACGACTCTCCCAATTCGTTGATCTTCGTTACCAGACGATTGATTTGCGACAGGATAGATGTGAAATTAAAAACCGACAGCAGAAGATAGGAACGATACGCCCTACGGGATTCACCCAGTTGTGTTTCAAGGAGATCTGCATCTAACTTATTCTTTTCATAATCTACGATCTGCCGGTCGTTACGCATACTATCGGGATGGATCTTACTTAATAGCACGACACCTTCTAACGAGCGGCAACGGCTCAACGCCACATACACCTGACCCGGAGCGAAAGCTTGTCCCGCATCAATCACCACCTTGTCGAAGGTAAGCCCCTGACTCTTATGGATGGTGATTGCCCATGCCAACCGCAACGGATATTGCGTGAAACGGCCCAGGCTGTTTTCCTCTATCTGTTTTGTCTCCGGATTGGTCGAATAACCGATATTCTCCCACTGGGTGCGTTCCACCTCGATATACTCATTCTCATCACAACGGACAATAATACGGTCGTCGTCAAACCTATCCACTACACCTGTCTTACCATTATAGAAACGGCCTTCCTCAGTATCGTTCCTAAGGAACATTACCTTAGCACCGGGCTTCAGTTCCAGTTCTGGTTCGGTGGGGTAGTTCTTCTCAGGATAATCCCCTTCGATCCTGGCAGAAAACTTATGGCTTTTCCCTTTTAATTTTTCTAATTCACGGGTATTGATCTGATCCGCCTTATAATTATGGGTAGTGAGGACAATATAATCATCCTTTTCCTTAGGTACAAACTGCGGATTATAGCGTTGCTCAAGCATCCTGAAACTCTCCGGGGAGAGACAATCATTCCGTATCTCGTTCAACACCCGTATAAAATCATTGTTGGTCTGGCGGTAAATCTTCTCGAATTCGATATAGACCGGTGAATCCTGCTGGATTGCCCTGCTATGAAAGAAATAGGGGCTCTGGTAATATTCCGACAGCAGCCGCCACTCCTCTTCCTTTGCAACGGGAGAGAGCTGGAACATATCACCTATAAAGACCACCTGCACACCACCAAAGAGTTGGTCACCCCGATAACGAAAATGCCGGAGAGAAGTATCAATCGCATCCAGCAAATCGGCTCGCACCATACTGATTTCGTCAATCACCAATAGCTCTAAATCTTGCAGCACACGTCGTCGATTTCCCCGCATTCTTGTCTGGGCGACCAGTTGTTTTCGTCCTTCAGGAGTGGGAATAAAAGGGGTGAGCGGCAACTGGAAAAAAGAATGGATGGTCGTCCCCCCTGCATTGATCGCTGCCACACCGGTGGGTGCCACCACTGCCACCTGCTTTCCCGAAATCTCTTTCAGTCGGCGAAGAAATGTCGTCTTTCCAGTTCCTGCCTTTCCGGTAATAAACAGATTCCGGTTGGTATGCAGTGCGAATTCAAATGCCAGTTGATTGTTATCCATTTTATCACAATGTATGACACCCTCCAGGGCCAATTATTTGAGTGTAAGGCAAAATTAGTTAAAACTACGGAGATTTAGAAATATAAAGGAGTTAAGTTTCTCATGCGAATTTGAAAAGTCTACAAATCATTCAATTATTTAGTAGCATCATATAATTTTATTCGGTCTCATCCTGAAAACGAACATCTAATTTTGTTTCTCCGTTTTCCGTTTGATAAATTATTATCTGGGACTTATTTTCTTCCATCGTGATTTCAATTCTATATTTTCTCAATCGTTCTACATAAGTATATGCCTTCATTTTCTTTTGAACGTTTCAACATTCAAGAAATCTGTTAATAACGATACAGGATATTTTGTCAAGATGAAATTTACTTGAGTCACTTTTTGCCATCACTTGGCGACAATTTCGAATTGCGATAAAAGCTAATGTACAAATATACGCAATAGATTTTTCTTCCAATATCTTTTTGGCACCTTTTACATAAAGAACAGCAGAAGAATGAGTTGATTTTTAATTTTTTGAATATTCAGGCGAAGTGATTGAGGTTAATCTATGGTCTACTCCAGCAACTCCTTTATCTCTTCTACGGAAAGTTGCGACTTGATCAGCGCATCCGACAATGAACTTTTATAGTGCTGTAACCGCTGGATTTTTTCCTCTACCGTATCTTTGGTGATAAAGCGGTAGAGTGTCACGTTCCGCTCTTGACCGATACGGTGGGCACGGCTGACGGCCTGCATCTCTGCAGCAGGGTTCCACCACGGATCGAGGATAAACACATAATCGGCCGCGGTCAGGTTCAACCCTGTCCCACCCGCTTTGAGCGAGATAAAAAATGCTCGTACATCGTCATCCGTATTGAACTTATCGATTTCTCCCTGCCGATCGGTCGTGCTACCGGTCAGCCAAGCGTAACGCCATCCACACCGGTCGAAATACTCGGCGAAGAGTTGAAGATGCTTCACAAAAGAGGAGAAGATCAACACCTTGTGTTCTCCGGCAAAGATGGTCTCGGCTTGCGAGATGACCTGATCGAATTTGGCCGACGATCCATCGTAACCGGGAAGGGAAATCGCGGGATGATTGGACAATAGGCGTAACCGTGTGAGGCTGCTCAATGCTGCCGCAGTATAGGATTTATCCGCCTCGCTCCATTGTTCCAGTAAGACGTTTCGGATCTTGCTCTTCTCTTCATTATAGCATAACGCCTGTTCCTCCTCCATCTCGCAATAGACCGTCTCTTCGGTCAATGGCGGCAACTCGGGTGCAACCTCTTCCTTGGTGCGGCGAAGGATAAAAGGATCGATAATCCTGAGAAGTTTGAGTCGTGACTCTTCTTCATTGATCACATCACGCTCGTTGAAACGCGCTTTGAATGCCCTCCTCTTCCCGAGGATACCTTCATTCAGAAAATCCATTTGCGACCATAGGTCGGAGAGTGAATTCTCGATGGGTGTACCGGTCAACGCAAGCTTACCGGTTGAATGCAACTGTTTGACACATTCAAAGATCTTCGATTCCGGATTTTTGATATACTGACTCTCATCCAGCACGAGGTAATGAAAATGATAATGGCTTAACAGGTCGATATCCTGTCTTACAACACCGTAACTCGTCAAAATCACCTGGCAACGGTTTATCTTTCTTCTGAAGTGATCACCCTGAAGGCGATTGCTCCCGTAATGGGCGTAGACTTTCAGTTGCGGGGCAAACTTGGCCATCTCGTTCAACCAGTTATGGATAAGCGATGTAGGCATTACGATCAGCGTCGGTGGAAGGTTTTTATTCATGCGAGGCTGTATTGTACCAACCTTCTCTCCGTTATAGGCTGTTGCCTCTACAAAATCGTCAAAAAGAGAAAGTTGACGAGGTATTCCATTTTCTTTTCGAGTCTCCTCCGACATTTGTGATAGCATGGAACCTCCATCCGTTTCAGATCTATCCACATACAGGTATAACAATAAGGTGATCGTTTGTAATGTTTTACCCAATCCCATATCATCTGCAAGACATCCACCGAAACCGTTTTCCTGCAGATAAGCCAGCCAACGGAACCCGTTCTCCTGATAAGGGCGTAATGTGGCGTTCAATGAAGGAGGAAGATCGACTGAAAGCAATCTCTCTCCGGTCTTTACCTCCGAAAAGCTGCCGTTCTCAGCCAGTTCCTTTACACGGAAATGGGTATTTTGGAGGCGAATAGAGTTGCTTGAGACCTTCCCAAACCGGAACATCTCATCAAAACGGGAAAACCATACCGATGGTAATACGGCAATGCGGCCATCGGGCAACACATACTCACGCCTCCCATTCAGGATATGTTCTTTGAGTTGTGCAAAAGGAATTCTGATATCGTCGAAACAGGCAATACAATGGAGATCGAACCAGTCATTTTTATCAGAGACATCCACCTGTAAATTAATCTCGCCTGTGAAATAGACCAGTTTTCCAAGCGATTGCTTCAACTCGAAATGTTTCAACAACTCCCCGTTCCGGTTGATCCACTCGATCAGACCAGTAGAATTGTCTTCTGCGGAGTTACTCTCTGCGGCTATACTGAATTGGCCGCTACTCAATTTGATCAATCCTCCCTTCCCGAGCATCGATACATGTGCTCTCTCCCACGCTTCATCCCGAAAGAACCAACCGATGGAAAGCACACCCCCTTCCTCCACCATCTCTGCCACTTTCGTATAAGGCCTATCGATGGAAAAGCGATGGGAACCGTAATGAAACTGTAGGCTAAGCACAGGCAATAAATTGAAATCGGTTTCAAGCGTCAACACGGCTGTAGGTTGATAATGTAGGGGAAAGATGGAAATACCTTCGCCCGTCACCTCATAACTTTTCACACACTGCAGCACGAAAGTGCGGATATAATCGGGGATACTCCGGGCAGGCACTTCAATCTGTTTTTTCTTGAAGAAAGGCCGTAGTTTCTTTTCATCTACATCGTTAAAATAATGCAATTGCCTGCCAATCACCACAATGGCGGGATCAGCAGCCAGCGGAGCAAAGAACTGTTCATAAAGGGTTACGTCCTCACTACCATTCCTGACCGCTACGTTATAGGTAAATGTCTCCGACTGAGAAAAATGAAAAACCATCTCCGACGGCCCTTTCAATACCTCCAAAGCCTGGCTGGGCCGAAGATCACGGATGCTAATCTTCTCACGCGAGAAGAGGGGCATATCCATCTTACGGACAATGGCCGCCAACTCACCCTGTTTCTTCTCGATAAAAGGACGGATGTAGAGTTCAATATCTTTTGGGGAGATCTTTTGCAGAAAAGTGGCCTCGCTCTTTTCCCGGGAAAAGGAACGCATCAACTCTCTATCCGAGCAGGATGTTGCCAACCTGACGATCTGTTGCTCCTCCTTCCTCAACTTCTGAAAGGATGTAGAAGTGGGACGAGCCACTTCTACTATTCTATACACTTCCGCCTCCTCATCGAAAGAAGCGAAAACAGGTTGAAGCATATAACCGAAATTCGGGTGAAGCACAAGTGTTATGATAAGTGATTCGCTATTCACTATTCATTCTTCACTTTTAATTTTTCATTCTTAATTCTTCACTATTCACTAGCCTTATCCAGCGCCTGTTTCACATCCTCTATAAGATCATTAATATTTTCAATACCTACGGAGAAACGGATCAAATCGGGCTGTACTCCGGCCGAAACAAGCTGTTCATCGCTGAGTTGGCGATGGGTATGACTTGCGGGATGGAGCACACATGAACGCGCATCTGCCACATGAGTGACAATAGCTACCAATTGAAGACTATCCATAAAACGAATCGCAAAATCACGACCGCCCTTCAACCCGAATGTCAATACACCACAAGAACCCTTGGGGAGATATTTTTGTGCGAGTGCATAATATTTATCATTTTCCAGTCCGCTATAATTAATCCATGCCACACGTTCATCATTTTGAAGATACTCAGCCATTTTTTGCGCATTCTCGCAATGACGTTGAATACGTAAATGTAAAGTTTCCAATCCGACATTCAACAGGAAAGCATTTTGTGGAGATTGGATGGCGCCAAGATCACGCATCAACTGGGCAGTGGCTTTAGTGATATAGGCTCCTTTTCCAAAACTTTTGGTATAGGTCAGGCCATGATAGGACTCATCGGGGGTAGTCAATCCCGGGAACTTGCCAGGATAACTGTCCCAGTCGAAGTTACCACTATCGATAATCGCGCCACCTACCGCTGTGGCATGACCGTCCATATACTTGGTAGTAGAGTGGATCACGATATCGGCACCCCATTCGAACGGGCGGCAATTGATGGGCGTAGGAAATGTATTATCCACAATCAATGGAACTCCTTGCTTATGGGCAATTCGGGCGAATTTCTCGATATCCAACACCGACAATCCCGGATTAGAGATTGTTTCGGCAAATAATACTTTGGTATTGGGTTGAAAAGCTTTGGCTATCTCTTCCTCACTAGCATCCTGATTCACGAATGTAACCTCAATACCCAACTTCTTCATGGTTACAGCAAACAAGTTATATGTACCGCCATAAATGGTGGAAGCACTTACGAAATGATCACCCGCACCACAAATATTGAAGATAGCATAAAAAGATGCAGCTTGTCCCGAAGATGTCAACATTCCTGCCACGCCACCTTCCAATTCCGTAATTTTTGCGGCTACCGCATCGTTGGTAGGGTTCTGCAGGCGGGTATAAAAATATCCACTCTCTTCCAGATCGAATAGCTTTGCCATCTGTTCACTGGTTTCGTATTTGAAAGTGGTGCTTTGATATATGGGTAATACACGAGGCTCTCCTTTTTTGGGAGTCCATCCCGACTGCACACAGATTGTTTCCTTGTTATACTGTTTATTCATTTTATGATTATTTATAGAGTTGTTTCATTTTAATCACATTCCCCGAAAAAATGGAAGGTGCACCGACGTGGGGGCAAAGTTAAAAAATTAAATTTGGATTGGTGAGATTGTTTGAAGGGATAAGCCTCAAAAACATTGCTATATAACCGGACTTATCGCTTTTTTTTGTAATTTTGAGCCCTATTTGAAAAAGAATCAGGGTCCCGGATTTCTTCCTCCACGGATCCATGCAATTTTATATATAATGAACATATCGTATAACTGGCTCAAAGAGTACCTTCAATTTGATCTGTCGCCGCAAGAGACATCCGATGCACTCACCTCCATAGGTTTGGAAACCGGGAGTGTGGAAGAGATACAAACCATCAAAGGGGGATTGGAAGGCCTTGTAATCGGGGAAGTACAGACATGCGTCTCCCACCCCAATTCCGACCATCTGCACCTGACTACCGTCAATACCGGTAACGGCGAAGAGCCGTTGAAAATCGTCTGCGGTGCACCCAATGTGGCAGCAGGGCAGAAAGTGGTGGTAGCCACTATCGGCACGAAACTCTATTCTGGCGATGACGAGTTCACGATCAAACGTTCCAAGATCCGCGGTGAAGAGTCATTCGGCATGATCTGTGCCGAAGACGAGATAGGAATCGGCACTTCGCATGACGGGATTATCGTACTGCCGAAAGATGCTAAAGTAGGAACACCCGCCAAGGAATACTACAACGTAAAGAGCGATTATGCGCTGGAAGTAGATATAACCCCGAATCGTATCGATGCAGCCTCCCACTTCGGTGTGGCACGCGACCTGGCAGCATGGCTGAAACAGGCGGGGAAACCCTATACACTGACCAAACCATCGGTGAAAGGATTTTCGGTGGACACCCGGGAGGGCGGTATCGAAGTGATCGTGGAGAACAGGGAGGCCTGTCCACGCTACTCTGGACTGACCATTCGCGGAGTGACGATCAAAGAGAGTCCCGACTGGTTAAAAAACAGACTGTCAGTAATCGGGCTCCGTCCCATCAACAATATCGTGGATATCACCAACTTTGTGCTTCATGAAACGGGACACCCCATGCATGCCTTTGATGCGGCAAAGATCACCGGAAACGAAGTCGTGGTGCGCACCATGCCCAACAAAACCAAATTCGTCACATTGGATGAGCAGGAGCACGAACTGAGTGAGAATGACCTAATCATCTGCAATTCGGAAGGGGGGATGTGTATCGCCGGTGTATTCGGTGGACTGGAATCGGGTGTGACCGAAAAGACGACCGATATATTCCTGGAGTCGGCCTATTTCAACCCCACCTGGGTAAGGAAGACCGCCCGTCGTCACGGACTAAACACAGACTCGTCGTTCCGTTTCGAACGAGGTGCCGATCCCATGAACACGGTCTATGTACTAAAACGGGCAGCCTTGCTGGTTAAAGAACTGGCGGGCGGCACAATTGAAGGTGACATTCGCGATATTTATCCTATACCCCTAGAAAGGGCACGGGTAACCCTTTCCTATGACAAGACAAACAAGCTGACAGGAAAAGAGATACCCAAAGAAACGGTTAAAAGTATCCTGCACAGCCTGGAGATTGAGATAGAAAACGAAACAGACAACGAACTCACGCTGCTCATTCCTACGTATAGGGTAGATGTAACACGCGATGTGGATGTGATCGAAGATATTCTCCGCATCTACGGATACAATAACGTGGAGATCAGTGATTCGTTGAAAGCAAACCTCTCTACTCAAATGCCGGCAGACCGCAAACAAAAACTGCAGACACTTATTTCTGAGCAGCTCACGGCAAACGGCTTTAACGAGATATTGAATAACTCGCTGACAAAAAGGGGTTACTATGAAATTTTAGAAAGCTATCCTGCCACGAAGTGTGTACCGCTTATTAATCCGCTGAGTAACGACCTCAACGTGATGCGGCAGACATTACTGTTTGGAGGATTAGAAAGTATAGCCTACAACCGCAACCGTAGAAATACCGATCTCCATTTCTATGAATTCGGCAATTGCTATTTCTACGATGCGGCAAAAAAGAATGAGGAGAATAACCTTGCTTGTTACTCCGAAGAATTCCATATCGGGCTATGGATATGCGGCAAGCGCACCCACAAAAACTGGGCGGCGGCAGCAGAACAAAGTTCTGTCTTCGAACTGAAAGCTGACGTGCAGAATATATTGAAAAGAATGGGAGTAAGTGGGAATCAGGTATTTTTTGAAACGACACAAAACGAACTCCTCTCCGCAGGTATGAGTATCAAAACACACAAGCGTACCATTGGCTTCTTTGGTATTGTTTCTCCGGCAATATGCAAAAAATTCGATATCGACACAGAGATATTTTACGCTGAGATGAATTGGAACCTACTGATGAAAGAGTCCGAAAAACAGTCGGTACACTTTTCGGAAATATCCAGATTCCCGGCGGTAAGCAGAGATTTAGCACTACTGATCGACAAAGGAATCACCTTTGACCAA
Source organism: Proteiniphilum sp. (assembly GCF_034927365.1). Lineage (GTDB taxonomy): Bacteria > Bacteroidota > Bacteroidia > Bacteroidales > Dysgonomonadaceae > Proteiniphilum. The sequence continues at coordinate 30,897 of NZ_JAYFQD010000020.1, forward strand.
ATCTTGCAGATTGCTATCAAATCAGAAAAGAAAATTCTGAAACAGGTATCTCTCTTTGACGTCTATGAAGGGAAGAACCTGCCCGAAGGCAAAAAATCATACGCGGTCAACTTCCTGTTACAGGACGAAGAAAAGACGCTTAATGACAAGCAGATCGACAATGTGATGCAACGGATACAGAAGAATTTGGAAGAAGAGTTGGGTGCACAGTTAAGGTAAGACTGGGAAGAATTTGGATAATACATTATTTAGATAAAAGGATATATAAACAATATGGGAAGAGCATTTGAGTATAGAAAAGCAACCAAGATGAAACGGTGGGGCAATATGGCCCGCGTATTCACGAAATTAGGCAAACAGATTACCATTGCAGTCCGTGAAGGCGGTCCGGAAGCTGACACCAATCCTCGTCTGCGCGTGCTGATCCAGCAGGCAAAGAAAGAGAACATGCCGAAAGACAACGTGGAACGTGCCATCAAGAAGGCAACCGACAAGGATCACTCCGATTATAAGGAAGTGGTATATGAAGGATACGGACCTTACGGCATTGCTATCGTAGTGGAAACAGCTACCGACAACCCCACCCGTACGGTGGCCAATGTCCGCAGTTATTTCAACAAACACGGCGGTTCATTGGGGACCTCTGGTAGCCTGGAATTCTTATTCGACCACAAATGCGTGTTCAAGATTGCCGCCAAAGAAGGTGTGTCGCTGGAAGATTTGGAACTGGAATTGATCGATTACGGTGTAGACGAAGTGGAAGCGGATGAAGAGGATATACTTCTCTACGGTGATTTCAAATCCTACTCCGAAATCCAGAGCTATCTGGAAGAGAACGGCTTTGAGATCCATTCTGCCGAGTTCGAACGTATTCCGAACGACACCAAAGAACTCAATGAAGAACAACGTACACAGATCGAAAAATTACTGGAAAAATTTGAAGAGGACGAAGACGTACAAAACGTTTTCCACAACATGGCGGAAGGAGAATAAATTATGGTTAGGGAAGTAGCGCACAGCGGAATCGAACCGCTATTCATTGCCTGAGAAACAATTTTCCTAACCGTTAGAAGAGTGCGCCGTCATGACAATGACACAAAATTAAGTAGAAAAATTCATATCTCATTCATTGGACTGAATTTTTTATATCCTGGCAGTTTCGCTAAATAAAAAAATTACCCCAACTATTTATTTATTAGATAGTTGGGTTTTTTACTGACATTTCTCTTTCACGCCATTGCATAGGACTACAATTTATTTCTTGCGCGAACGCTCTGCTAAACACTGATAACGAACTAAATCCTGATAAATCGGCAATACTGGTGATCGTCAAATCGGGACGTGACAGCAGCAAATGCTTACTTTCTGCAATACGGTAACGCATTACAAAATGATAAAAACTCTCGCCATACCCTTCATTGAACAAACGGGAGAGATAACTGCGATTCAGCGGCAGTATTTCCATCGCATCAGTCAACTTAAAGTCTTTACGTAAATGTGGTTTCTCTGTCCGCATCCATTGTTCCAGTTTATCCCTGTAGCCAGGCAATTTATCGGCAAAAAGGGACTTATTATTTGAATCATTTTCCGGCATAAAAACAATACCCATCTCTCCATCCCTACCCTGATATCTGTTGTCAGTCCCCAGAGCCTCCCTGATTTGGGCATTTGTCTCGTTCATACCCGCTTTGAAATACCCTTCAGGATAAGGATTCTTGTGAAATAAAACACGATAAAAACCATACAGAAAAAAGAAGAGAAAAATGATGTTGTGCATAAGGACACTACGGACATTATCACTAAAGACGACTACCTCGCATGATAGTGTAATCACTAAATTACCGAAAATATAATCTTCCAGCCATTTGATATCTATGTTTTCCATAGAAGCAAAATTATTTTCACACCATTCCATGTAGTTGTTCCGGTAACGGAGCATTATCACAAGCCCGAAAACCGGATAAACCAGGATAAGTAAACGGAGCCAGACATTCATGTTCCAGAATTCATGGATCAAGGATGTCCAGTTATCAATCACAGGTACTGCCACATTTAATATTTTTATCTTAAACAGATATATTACCAAAATAGCAACGGTAGGTAAGAAAAGGAATATTGCCCGCTTCAGCGTCAACCATCCGGGACGAAAAGCTTCGAGGGGATATAACAGGAATATATAAGCATAGACGCTGCCATAGATCAGCATGGAGAACGACATAAATTTATATTCCACCACACCGGCATAGCCCGTTGTCAATCCCTTAATAAGGGAGAGTAAATTGGTCAAACCGACCATAAACATCAAAAAAACAAATAGTGCGTCTGCCCTCCCTCCCTTTTTCCGTAACATCAGCATATACGCTCCACCTAAGCACAGAAAGCACAGCATCGATATCACAGACTGGCGGATATATCTAAATGACTCTAAAGACATCTGCATAAAGAAATAATGGCCGACAGCAACGAGGAATAAAATAACCGTGTATATAATGGCCCGTTTGTACCGGGACAAGGATTTCAGCAGGTTGTTTTTCATCAAAAATTTATGAGGCATAGTTCAGTTTGTTAGGAAATGCAAAGATAATATTTCGGTTAAAGGTATGTCTGGTATAGTAAAAAAAATACAATCAAAAAGAGACATCTTTTTACCTACAGCAAATCATTTTTACCCAGAGCAAACAAATAAACTCATCCGGAACGGTTTTGGATCAAACATTGATGTTTATGCCACGATAATCTCAACCGAAGTTGACATATCATAATTTTACCGAATGCAAACATTCCTCAAAAAAACGTTTTTGTTTCTTTTATCGAGAGTAAATTTATTTTTATGCAATGCAAATACCGTTCTGTAAGCAGCTTTTGGATTTATTTACCTTTGTTTCTCGCAACTATATCCATAAAACTAAAAAAAGAAATTATTGAAACCTCTCTGATCTGTATCAAACGGGGGTTAATGAATAACAGCGGTAGCCGAAAAGCTCTATGAGTAGGCAATAACATCAAACTATTTATTTTATGACAAAAAAACTTTTTGCATTTATCGTGGTATTTACTACGTGCGGAGCATTAACGGGTATTCATGCGAAAAATCCGTTTTCTAAAGGAGACAGAATTGTGAATGTGGGTATTGGTATAGGGAGCTACTATGGGGGTAGCGGATATACAAGCAGCATTCCTCCTCTTTCGGTATCCTACGAGCAAGGTATCATCGACGGACTGTTGGATGGCAAAGCCTCTGTCGGTGTAGGAGGTTATATGGCATACACAGCCAATAAATGGGAAACATCTATCTCAAATTCTACGTATGGATATAAATACAGCTACCTTATAATCGGTGCACGCGGCACTTTCCACTATCAATTCGTTGATAAGTTAGATACCTACACCGGATTGATGTTGGGATACAACGTAGTCAACAGCAAGTTTTTCGGCGATGATCCGGGCAGCCATACATCGGGACCAACGGGAGTCAGTGGCTTGGGATACTCTGCATTCATCGGCGCACGCTATCATTTCTCAGATAAATTAGCTGCTTTTGCTGAGATAGGTTATGGTATTTCAGCTCTTGAATTAGGTATTTCAATAAAATTATAAGTAAGAAATATTCAGGAAAAAATCCGGAGATCAGGGGACATAAATGAAGCTATAGAAAAAAGCTTTCATAAAAATAAAAAACGGCAAATAATACAATCGAGTAGGAAGAAAACGAAATAGTTTCCTTCCTACTTTCGTTTTCGAACCTCCCTGTCAAGTGTATAAGAGTTTCACCTTAAATCTCTCTCTAAAACCTGATGAATCGATTAGATATCGTACTGAAAATTCATCCTCTATTCAATCGTCAGTTAACAATTACACAGCAAACTAATATCACATATAGATTGTTATTCAAACTAACATATACGTTTATGAAAGGAACAATTTTTATACCTGTCCTCCTTGTCGTACTGCTCTTTTCCTGCGGTGAAAAGGAACCCCAAAACAGGACGGAGGTCATTTGGGACAAATGGGGGGTGCCGCATGTCTATGCCGGCAATGAGGCAGATATGTATTATGCTTTCGGATGGGTCCAGATGCAGCATCATGCCAACCTGATACTGAAATTATATGCTGAAGCGCGTGGAAGGGCGGCTGAATATTTCGGTGAGGAGTACCTGGAATCGGACCAAATGATGCATCTGTTCAACCTGCCTGACTCTTCAGCAGCACAGTACGATAGAACTACAGATACCGACAAACAGCTTCTTGATGCATTTGTAAAGGGATTAAACGATTATGCGAAGGCTCATCCGGACAAAATAGATGAGCGGGTAAAAGTAGTACTGCCGGTTTCGGCTGTAGATGTGCTGTCTCATGGTAAAAGGGTGATGAATCTTGAGTTTTTAGGAGGAAATGATATCAGAAGTGCTGTCTATGAAATAAAAGAAAGCAGGAATAAAATTATACCGGGTTCCAACTCATACGCGATAGCTCCCTCAAAATCCGCATCGGGAAACGCGATGCTTGTTGCGAATCCACATCTGCCATGGTCAGATTTCTACCTCTTTTTTGAGGCGCACCTCAATGCTCCCGGCTTCAACGTGTACGGGGTTACCCTTGTGGGGATGCCGGTATTGAATATCGCATTCAACGAACAGCTGGGGTGGACACATACGGTCAATACCATCGATGCCTCCGACAGGTATGAATTGACGCTGCAGGATGGCGGATATCTGCTCGACGGGAAGACTAAACCGTTTGAGGAGAAGAGCATCAGCATAAAGGTTTTGCAAAAGGATGGCACCACACAGGAAAAGGATATCAGGCTGAAATATTCGCAGCATGGGCCGGTTATAGGTGAGACGGACGATAAGGCTTATGCAGTAAGGATTGCCGGACTTGAAAAGGATTCCTATTACGCACAGTATCACCGGATGGGCAAAGCCGGGAATATGGATGAGTTTGAAGAAGCGTTGCGGATGATGCAGATTCCGATGTTTAACCTGGTTTATGCCGACAAGGAGGGAAATATCATCTATCTTTTTAACGGGAATATTCCTGTGAGAAAGGAAGGCGACTGGTCGTTCTGGAATGGAAAGGTTGATGGAAGCAGGTCGGATTTAATCTGGAACAGCTACCACAATTTGGATGACCTGCCTAAATTGGTTAATCCTGAAACCGGATTTGTGCAGAATGCCAACGACGCACCCTGGACATCTACCTACCCTGTCTTATTAAATCCTGATGATTTTGCGCCATACATGTCACCTAAACCTGAGGAGAGACCCACTTCATTCAGGGCACAACGTGCAATAAACCTGATTAAGGATGATGATTCCATCAGTTTTGAGGAGCTGGTGGATTATAAGCTGAACACCGGCATGGAGGTAGCCGACCGGTTTCTGGATGATCTGCTTGCTGCTGTCGAGCTGTTTCCTGATTCATTGGCGATGGCAGCTGGTCTGGTTTTACAAAAGTGGGATGGAGAGACTAACGCCGATAGTAAAGGTGCTGTTCTTTTTGGCAGGTGGTTTGATAAACTGGAGAATGATATATTTGCCATTCCCTGGAGTGTTGAGAGTCCGTTGTCTACTCCGGATGGATTGAATAACCCGGAGAAAGCCGTGGCTCTTCTGTCGGAAACCGCCCGTGAGGTGGTTGAGGAGTATGGTTCAATAGATGTGGCATGGGGCGACGTAAACCGCTTCAGGATAAACGATATTGAGTTCCCGGGCAACGGGAGCCATCACGATCACGGAGTATTCAGAACCGTCTATTTTTCACCACATGGGGAAAACAGGGAAACCGGGAATAGTGAGGATCAAGAAAAAGATCTGAGAAATACAACCTACCATAAAAACTACGCCTATCATGGTGATACGTTTGTAGCAGTCATTGAGTTTGGAGAGACCGTAAGAGCAGAGATTTTACTAAGTTATGGTAATGCATCGCAACCGGGAAACAAGTTCGCGGGAAATCAGTTGGAACTGCTATCCAAAAAACAACTCCGCTCTGCATTTTTATCCAGAGAGGATATTCTAAAAAATATGGTATTTAAAAAAGTTTTTTTGAATAAAAGAGATCGAGCGCTTCCCGGGCTGCGATAAAAGAACTTTTCCGGTTACTAAGGACATCACCTTCCAGTTTTTCCAGGAGTGCGGCAATTTCGGGATTCCGGTAGAAACTATTACGCAACTGTTCATTGATAGTTTCATACATCCAATATTTTGCCTGCTCATTTCGCTTCCTATCGAAATAACCGTTTGCCTTCACAAAATCGATGTACTTGTGCACCATCTCCCAAACCTCTGCAATGCCGAGGTTATAGTATCCGGAATAAGTCAACACTTTAGGTATCCATCCCGAATCCGGGAGAGGGAACAGGTGCAATGCATTGCTGAAATGACGCTGGGCCATTTTCGCTTTTTCGATGTTGTCCCCATCGGCCTTGTTAATTATAATACCATCAGCCATCTCCATAATACCCCGCTTGATACCCTGTAACTCGTCACCGGTACCGGCAAGCTGGATCAGCAGGAAGAAATCGACCATCGAATGTACAGCCGTCTCGGACTGCCCCACCCCGACGGTTTCAACAAACACATAATCGAAGCCGGCTGCTTCACACAGGACGATGGTCTCGCGAGTCTTACGTGCCACTCCACCTAATGATCCAGCCGATGGTGAAGGACGAATAAAAGCATTCTGTTCTAATGAGAGTTTTTCCATTCGCGTTTTATCCCCCAGGATACTCCCTTTCGAGCGCTCACTCGAGGGATCAATAGCCAGGACAGCCAGTTTATGTCCCTGTTGTAAAAGATGCATACCGAATGCATCGATAGAGGTACTTTTCCCTGCGCCGGGAACACCGGTAATACCCACCCGAATGGATTTTCCTGCATGGGGAAGACATTGTTCAATGATGGCTTGGGCCTTCTCCTGATGATCAGCACGCGAACTCTCGACCAAGGTAACAGCCTGACTAAGTACGACCCTGTTACCGGACAAAATACCTTCAGCATATTCCGCCACTGAACGCTCATGCTCTTTTGTCCTTTTCTGCAGGTAAGGATTTACACTGGGCGGTCGGGAGACACCTTTATTGACAATAAGTCCTTTATATTTTGGATCGTTTTCGGGATGTTCCATTATATTTATCAACAAATTAAAAAACCGAATGAACTTCTACAAAGATAGCTCATTCGGCCTGTATTATCAACCTGAAACAGCCAATTATTCTTGCTTCGGTGTCACAGTCCCTTTGATAGTGAGCACATATACAGTATCAGGTACATTGGTGTATACTGTAATATTCTTACTGAATGTGCCGGGACGACGGACGGTAGAATAAGTAGCAGAAACAGTTCCTTTTTTACCTGGTAAAATTGGTTCTTTTGTGTAAGTGGGAGTAGTACATCCACAAGATGCCGATACCCGTTGTATGATCAGCGGGCTTTTACCGGTATTGGTAAATTCAAACTGTGTAGATACAGAACCTATCTCTTCTTTTATTGTGCCGAAATTATGTTCTGTCTTTTTAAACTCCATTTCCGGCTTTTGCTGTGCGAAAGCAATACCACTAACTAAAACGGTAAGCAATACGATTAAACTCAACTTCTTCATCATATGATCATTTTATTTTGTTTTGATGCATGAAACCTTCTCTATTCAATACTATCGATTTCATTCACCATCTATTCTGTGAACTTCAGTATTTTCAATCTCTAGAGACACAAAAGTAACAAATCAGTTTAAAGCTTGTTTATTATTTAACAATAATTCTCATTCCAGCAGTATGCGAAGTAAATTCGGGAGCATACATGCTCTGAATAGTAGTAACACCATTGGAATAACTACCCGGACGGTTCGCATATACCTCATATTCAAAAAGATAAGTACCCCTTGGCAGATTATCGAAATAGAAACTGGTAGAGGTATCTTTCGAAGTCTGATAATAAGGGATACCATTCTGCCATCCCATCCCCGATAACTGGTTAACAGGCTCGAAAGAAGCTGCACGCATATCTTTCAGATGAACAAATTCCAGATCGCGGTCGCTCCGTACCGTCAAACGCACCACCACTTTATCCCCTACCTTTAGCGGATTATCTTCGGTAATACGTACCAACTGTTTTCCGGAAGCGGTGGTCTGCTCTACGAAAAGTTGCTTCTCTATATCAAGAGAACCATCTGTTTTTTTGATCTTGTCCATGTCTTCAAAATATTGCCAGTAGAGTGCGCCCCAGGCGGGAGTGTTCCCTTGATGGGACACCCTTACCTTACCCATCTCGGGCTTTATCTCTTTACGGCTCCAAGACTCCTTGAAATAGCCACTCCCCAATTCCTGGCTCTCCGGCTTCACTTTTATCTTACCTACTGTGATAGTGGCCTTGCCTTCCGTGGTAAACCAGTCGCTTCCGGTACTCAACAACGCATATACGGCATCTGCCGTAGCATGGGTGGTTTCCCACATCTGGGTCTGCTTCTGTTTCAACAACCATCGTTTCATCTGATCCATTTCATCCGCCTTGGCTCCGCCTACACGGAAGGCATCCATGATAAAGGTATGTACCGAAACGGCCGATTGCGACATAAATACGTGGGCACGGTTATTTGCCCAATACATACCCATCTCTTCCGAATGGGTGGCATGTTCACGGTAGGATTTCAAGATGGCATCCACCACCCCCGTCTTTTCTTGACGGCTCATCAACACCGAAATCAGGGAACGCTCATACAACCCAAATTGTGTCCAGTTCTTTTCAATCACCGAGAGATAGAAGTCGGTCATCTCCCTGGTTTCCTTCGCCATCGGATGTTCGGTATAACCCAAACGGATATAGAGATATTCGAGGTCGGTAACCGAAATCGTTTTGATATTTCTCCACTCCTTATTATACTTTTTCATCTCTTCGAAACGGCGTTGAGCCTCAGTATCGATAAAGGAGAGCGCCTTGTTCTGCATCGCAACCGCCTCATCGGGGGTTACTTTAGCACCCAGTTGTTCCAGTTGTTGAAATCCATAAAGGATATACTGAGTGATTCCTACGCTCGGATAAAAGCCCTTGAACCAGCTCCATCCGCCCTGGTTGGTTTGCAGTTCCTTCAACTTGTTCATCGCTGCGGAGGTAAGATGACGGCCCCGGTTCAGGTCGAATAGTAACGACAGCCGCTCTTTCTGTTCCTTTTCGTTTTGGGCTTCCAGCACCCACGGGGTCTCTTCCAACAGAACGCTCTTTAACTCCTGGTTCTTTTCCAGATTGGAAAGTAAAGTCTCTTTGGTACCTCCCTGTTTTTTCCAGGCCTCCACCATCGCTTTCACTTTCGGAAATGCCTCGCCGATATATGCTCCAAGCGAATTGGCGTAGTAAGAGGCAAACCAGGAAACGGCATTGTCGCTATCCGGCTCACCCAGTGCCGGCAATGCCTGTACGGCATACCATGCCGGATTGGAAGTAAACTCGAGCGTCAGGCGGTAATCCTGTATGGTACGGGATGATTTGTTGACGAGCCTCTCCATGGTGAATTCTTTTGTCTCTCCTCCACTCAGGTCCATCCGCATACTTTCGGTCACCATCATCCGGTTAGGGAGCACCGCCAACGCATGTTGCTCACCATCGCTGAATTGTTCGCTGCCGGCTACGATACGCACACCGAGAATATCGATGTCCGTCGGCACATCGAATCCCCACCATACATCGGAAGAAGCACCTTGTCCCAACGAAAACGGCTGTTCCTGGTTATCCAATGATATAGTAGAGATAGTCTCTTCGGTAAGAGGATTAAAAAATTCCAGTTTTACAGAGCCATTGATCTCACCATCTGAAAGATTGGATATCTTGGTAGAGATAGCAGCCTTGTCGCCGTGCCGCAGGAATCGCGGCATATTGGGTGTCACCATCAGTTCTTTTTGTGACACGGTAAAGGCTTCTGCCTTTCCGCTATTTAATTGCCTATCGTGTGCCAACACGCGGAAACGCCATTTAGTATTGCTCTCCGGCACAGTAAAGACGATCAGGGTTTCTCCCTTGTCATTAGTCCTGAGATGGGGGAAGAAGAAGGCGGTCTCGTTGAAATTGGACCGTACCTGGGGTGCCCCTTCCTCCTCTTTGGACTGCTCAGCAATGGATGATGGAACGGATTGAGCCGCGATATCAACTCCGGCATCATCAATTCCTACCACATCTGCCACAGAGATAACCATATTATTACTCAGTTCAGCGATATCAACACTTTCATCTTTAGTTATCACTGGAGGGACAAAATGCAACGTTGTTTGTGCCTTTGCATTTCTCAACATCTGCCTGCCTGAATAGAATAATGAATAGCCATACCAGTTAAAACTGTCGAAATTAAAAGAATTGACGTTCTTCCACGGCATTGATATGTTACCAGTTGCGGCTGACTCGTAAAACGACTGGTCAGTTGCCAATCCCATTCTCGAAAAATAATGTGGCTTCGAAAAGCGATAGAGATTCCACGTTCCTGAAGGATAAATATTGTCGAGTGAAAAATCATACATCGACGTCAACACTTCCGCCGGTGCGGGATCTCCATTCTCATCTGCCACCGTGATCCGCCATTCCTCTTCCGTACCGGGGCGGATCTTGTCACGGAACACATCGAGTTTCACTTTCAACTCTTTCTTCTCTTCTTCCGGTACGAGATCCACGCTGTGTGCATAGAATTTCCCCCCTTTTACATAGGTAAGCATCAGGGTGATTCCATCCTTATATTCCGTCTTATATGGGAACGAAAAGAGGCGATTCTCATTTTCCATCCTGATCCATTTTCGTTCCAGCAGCTTATTTCCCTGCCATAATTCATACAGCACATGTACATCTTCTGATACTCCCAGAATCACTTCCGCATTTTTCTCCGGAGAGAACCGGCTGTTTTTCCGGACTAGCCATTCGTTGGTCTTTATGGGTGGACGCTTATCTGCATATGAAAAGAGCACAAAATCATTTTCAGTTTCAACCGCATTCCCTTTATCATCTTTCGACTGTAGCTTCACCCGGTATTTACCCGAAGGCAAGCCGGGCAGTTGTTTCTTCAATTCAGGTTGTTCTCCTGTCCTGAACTCACCCTCCGCCACCTGCTGAGATATGGAATCATTTTCGAGCAGGGAGAAGATCTGATAGGTTCCGCTGGCAGCGATATCGTTCCCATCCAGGTTTTTGGCAGAGATCACGATCTTCTGATCGTTCTCTTTTACCCATTGTCCGGGCATCTCCAATGACAATACCATGGATATATCGCCCACAGCCACGGAATAAGAAGCAGTCTGTGTTTCGCCGTTGATATCGGTCACTGTAGCCTCCACGGCAAACGAATATGCCGCTCTGTCAAAGCGTTGATTTTCCGGTTTCTCGGGCGTAAATCGTATCTCGAAAGTACCATCTTCGCCGGTAGTTACACTGCCGTCATCATAATGATCGGCTGATCCGCCCCAAAATCGCCACCATGCCTGCCTGCGGGTAATACGATACTCTACCGTGGCCTGTTGCAAGTTGATTCCTGAAAAACTCACTGTTTTCCCCTTGAGGGAGACCTCTTCTCCAAACTTATACGTTTTTTCTATCTTGTCGAAGATCACTTCAAAGGTGGGACGTTTATATTCTTCCACTTTGAAACTCACGTTGCCCTGGTCTGCTCCAATCGTAAAATATCCCGGCAAAGCCCCTTGCGGCAAGACAAATTCGCCAGCAATGGAACCATATTCATTTGTGGTTATCGTTTGTTTCGATATCTCCCGGTGATTGGCATCCCTCAATACCAATTCAATGGGTTTACCGGCGATAACGGATTGTTCTCCGGCACCTCCACGAATCTGTATCGCCTTAAAATAGACAGTCTGTCCGGGACGGTATAGGCTCCGATCGATAAAGATATTTGTCATTTCCCTTGGCTCGCTATTTCTATCGGAGTAATTATAGTAGGCCGATGGCAGGTCATTCAACATATAACCATTGTCATCCCCCGAAACAACATGATAAAAGACATCATTATTCGGTATTTTCTTATCATAGACCGCCAAACCCAGGTCATTGGTAGTAATCGACTGATCCAGTGTAAGCCGGGAGTTGTTCCAGTTGCCCGGCAGTTTGTAAATATTTACTTTCGCGTTGGGTACCGGTGTACCGGTAATTCTGTTCACCACGAAGAAGTCATATCGTTTTTCGGATGATCCACGGGAAAAAACAGCCATATCAGATACAGAAAAGTAATAATCGATTCCTCTGTTTTTATCCATTTCAGGTGTAGCACTGAAATTCAGTACATAAACACCGAAATCAACAGGGTCGATCGTGAAAGATGCCTCCCCGTACCAATATGCAGGTGTATCGGGTAGAGAGATAGGAATCTCCTTGACAAATACAGTCTTTTCTATGATCTGCCCCCTCACTTTCGATGTCTCTTCCTGCAGTTCCACAGGAGAATTGATACGATAGAGTCTTGCCTTAAGTGACCGGATATTCTTGAAATTGACTTTCAACTCCATCTTTCCCTCTTTTGGGAATGTACTTGCCCCGGAGATGGTAAAAGAGGGCTGTGTCAGCTGTGATAACCTGTTTTCCAATATCGAGATGCGTTCATATTTCGGGAAGGCAGCAATTGTTTTTTTTAACAGCTCATATATCTTGCGACTCTTTTCTTTTTCATATACGGTATCTTCTACTTGACCCACATTCTTCTCTTGGAGATAGAAATCGCACAGTTTATCGATAATCTCGACGCTAAACGGGTCAGCTTCCCATTTCTTTAGCATCTTTTCCAGCGAGGGTAAAGCATGAGCCTGATAAGCATTATGCAATCTTGATAGGTAATCAAGTTTTTCAAGTTCTGTCAACAGTACGGACTGGTGTAGCCCCCTGTCAAGCAACGATGCCATATGCTTCCGATAATATTCCAGTACCCACAACCCTTCTTCTGACGGTTGGGGATCGAACGACAGTTTCACAAACTCATCCGCCGGTGCAAATAAGGATTTCTGTAGAATATTCTTTTTGGCCAGTAGACGACCCAAATCTTCTTCCTGCCGCATTTGCAAGGATTGTCCTATCGTACGCCTCATCAGAAAATCGCACATGGTGGGATTAAAACGTCTCGAATCCTTGCCCAGTTCTACCACTGCCGCATACGACTCCACGTTCACCTTTTCCAGTTCCTTTTGGGCCGTAATGGAAGCGTTCAGATGTTCTACAGCCTTTTGAAAGAATATATTTCGTGTCCACTCCTTCATATCAGCCGGCACGAAATCTCCTAAATCGGTACGTTGATCGATATTCCAACGGTCTTTCTGGTAATATTGCAGGTATAATTCAGCCAGCATGGAATGTAACACCGATTGTTCCACCACGTCACGGCTTTTTTCCAACATATCATTCAGGTTCCGGAAAATAAGGGTATCGTTTTGCGCATCCCGTGTAAGGTCATATTTTCCCTGATGGATCAAAGCCTTGATAACCTGTGGTCCGTTTTTATCTTTCACGGCCTTTTGTAAAATAGCATTTACGGCATCTAAAGCCGACTGCGGCAGTGATTTTTCTTCAAAATCGGCCACTTTCGCCCATTCGCTGGTATAATCATTCTTATTCATCGATCGGTTATTTTGGGAAAAAACTCCTGAGGAAAAAATCATAAGGAGCAGTATTAGGGAAATCTTGTTCATAGTGCTGTTGTTTATAAAAATATTCGATAGGTAAAAACAGAAATAGTTTAATGTAATTGAACTATCTTTTTAACAAATTCAGAAAGTTTTTGTTTTGATTAAAAAGGGAATAATAAAAGGATAATGAGATCGGTAAATAAAAAACCGGTACCTTCTTTTGAGAGATATAAAGAAGATACCGGTAAAGCAATATAGTGTTTAATTACTCTTCTGCCTCTGGCGTCAAAGGAGACACGAAAATCCCTTCTTTTCCATCGGCAGTGAAGCTCACCCAGTAAGTAACCGGGGTTCCTTCTTCATCATCAGTAGACTTAGCCTGTAAAAGCTTCAATACAGTTACGTCATATTTATCTTCGTCCTCACCCGCAGTGATGATCAATTCTCCCACCGGAGTTACCGGACCTGTTGATTGTAAGGAAGCTGTTTCCTGCTCATCGCCAATCTGATCCGCTGTATCTTTGAAAGTAAGCACTAACGACTCATCTTCATTCGTCCATGAAAAAGTAACGGTTTTATTTTCGGCTTTAGTCAGTGTATAACTTCCGGCATCCTCACCAAGAACTTTCTCGAAATTATTCCATTTGACACGTACCGTGGCGTCGGCTTTATCTCCTGCATAAGGATCCTCTTTGACTTTAACAGCTAAAGAGGTTTCCAAACCATTCTTATCAGTCACTTTCACTGTAGTATTACCCACTTTCAACCCTTTGACGGTTATATTAGCACCATCCACCTTAGCTTCAACCTTATCATCGGCAGGAGTTGCCTTATAGGGAGTCTCTCCTCCGCTCACTTTTACAACCGTCTCCTCACCTACAATTACTTCAACGCTATTCTTGTCCAAAGTCAATTTTGGATCATCTCCTTCTTTTTCACATGCAACGAACAATGCGCCCGACAATATCAGGCCAAATAAATAAATGGAAATTCTTTTCATAATAATAACTCTTTTTTTATAGTTAAAAAATAGTGTAATTAGTGTGGTTGAGATCTCATGTACACATAACCATAGACGACACAAAAGTAAAAACGCTGCACATATTACTGTTTTTAACTATGTTTAACTCGACTTGAAGCATCTATTAATCATGAAAAAACACCATCAATACATCTATACTATTAATTATCAATAGATAAGATTAAATAAGAATTTATTTTCCCGGTTTCATTACAACCCCTACTCTTTTTTTGCCATTTATTTTGATGACCATCGGCATGTCGAAATGTACTTGCCGGATGAATTCCGTCTCATATACTGCTGGTTGAGCATTCAGATATTCTTCATCGAAAAATCCGTCGTTCTCCGCAAAAGGGTTGACTGTCAAATAGCCTACTCCGAAAGAGGTGAGATTCTGAAAGAAATGGGTTCCCTGGCTCGGCTCTATGCGGTAATTCTCCATCCCCGACTCAACGATGACACGTGCCTGACTGATATGCGGCCATTTCACCGGAATGCCCAACCAGGGGTCGGAAGAACCCCAACGACCCGGTCCAACCAGTACGTAATGGGTAGCTGTAGTCGCGAAATGGTTATTCAATGCCTCAATTTCCCTGGCTATCAGTGGATTCTTCGATGCGTTAAAGGCTGAGGTCTTCACGTAGACCACATCATATACATCATTGGAGATACCATTTCCGAGTGCATTTTTCGAGAAAAGGATCGTATTGGACAACTCTACCTCTTCGAGATTCTCATGTACCACCTCCTTGTTATCCACAATGGGACGGATCTGTAATACATAGAAAGAGGCAAATTGCTGATCCTCTATATCCACCGCAAATTCTATCTCGACGGGACGACCCATCTCTTTTTGTCCTGCCTTCAACAATCTATCCAGTATTTCAGCCAGAGGGAACATCCCATGCTGTAAAATATTAGCAAAAGAGATAATCTTGCGTCCTCCTTCATAATAACCATCCCTGATAAGCTGATCCTGTGGATCATAAGTGGAAGCCACATACCTGAGAGGACCTTCTTTTTCTGCCTCCTTGAGCCGAAGTTTCAAGAGATTAAAACCATCATCAATCATAAAATCTTTTATCTCCGACTTAAGGTCAAGTGCGTAAAAGCGGGTCTGGGTATCACTCAACGCCAAGTCGAGCGAACTCAGTTGTAGAATATTGGATGCATGAAGAGGCGAAAAACGAAGTCCTGTATTGCCATCTACGATGTATTTCCCCAACCCGAATGCCATATTCACAATACCATCCTCCGGTTTTTCATTCCCGATAGGATAATAATTAATAGAACGGGCTACTCCCGAGATGGCGGGATAAAACATGTTACCATATTGTGAACCGACCACCTCCTGCAGCACAATAGCCATCTTCTCCTGATCAATCAGGTTTTGCGTGGCAGACATATAGGCTTTGCTATCCTTATAGAAAACAGATGCATACACGGCTTTGATAGCATTGCTTAGAAGACGCACCATCTCATATTTATCATTTACAAATGGGATCATGTAAGTGGAATAAATACCAGCGAATGGCTGATACTGTGAATCTTCCAGCAAACTTGAAGAACGAATGGCTATCGGGGCCTCTATTGCTTCAAAGAAGACCAGAAAATCACTCACCAGACGCTTTGGAAGTTTGGCGGTAAGGAATTCCTTCAGGATCATCTCATCCTCCAATTCAGAAAGCGCCACCGGATAGAGATTATTGGCCTCCATAAATTCATCGAAGATATCGGTACAAAGTACCACGGTTTTGGGTGTAGTCACCGGGAAGTCATGATTGTTATTCAACTCCAGGTGTGTTTTCACCATATAACCGATGAAAGCCAATCCTCTCCCCTTCCCTCCAAGTGAACCTTCTCCAATACGGGCGAAATTAGAATACTGGTCGAACCGGTCTTTCTCGAAGACAGCTACCACACCGGTATTTTTCATGCGCCGGTACTGCACGATAGTGGCATAAATCAACTCACGTGCATCATTCATATTGGCATACTCCGAAACATCGATCTTCTTGAGCATCTCCGCCACGGGGAACATGGCACGGGAATAGAAAAACCTGGAAAAATGATTTCTTGAGAGATGATAATAGAGGGCATCATCGGGGATATTACGGATGTTCATTTGCAACTCCTTCAGATTTTTAATACGAAATATCTCCTCTTTGGTGTTGGGATCGGTAATAATAAAATCCCCAAACCCCAGATTCTCCTTGATCGCCTTACGAAGATCCTGGGGAAAAGTTTTGGAATTTTTATCAATAAACTCGGCATCCACTTCAACTGCATATTTCCGGTTCTCCGATTCGGAAGATGTATAGATGATAGGGATGGAGCGATCTTTTTTCCTGATCCATTCACCGAGACGCTTTCCGGCAAACTTATTCTTCTCTCCATCCATGTTGAAACTCATATCGCTGATCACGCCCAGCATATTATCACCATATTTTTTGTAATAATTGACCGCTTCTTCATAATCACGGGCAAGGAGTATTTTCGGACGTCCGCGCATGCGGAGCATACGCAGGTGATCGTTGAGCGCCTCTTTTGAGAACTCTTTCGATTCACTAAGCACAAACTTATAGAGCAACGGCAAAGCCGACGAATAAAAACGGACGGAATCCTCTACCAGCATGACAGTCTGTACCCCCACGGTCTTCACGTCATGCTCCACATTCATGCGGTCTTCAATAATCTTGATGATAGCCAGCAACAGATCGGTATCGCCTAACCAGCTAAATACATAATCGATACCACTCAAATCAGATTTACTCAATGATTGTGTTACAGCCTTGGAAAAAGGAGTAAGCAATACCACGGGGATGTCGGCATAACGTTCCTTCATCTGTTTTGCCAGGTCGAATGTATCACTGTTATCCATATTAGGCATACAGATGATCAACTCATAATGGTTCTGCTTCAGTTCCGCCAAAGCCTCCTTACTGCTTGCCACCTGTGTGAACCGTGGCGGGTATCGAAGATTGAGCGATGTATATTCGTTAAATATCTGTTCATCTACACGACCATCATCCTCCAGAATGAACATATCATAACGGGAAGCAACCATCAGGATATTGTAGATACGCTTGTTCATCAACTTCACAAAAGGTGTATCCCTGAACCGGAACCGGTTTATATCATGTGCTTTAATTACTGACCCAGGCGTTTTTAGTTTCATACAATTAAAATTAGAGTCAAGAGCCAAGAATCAAGACATAAGGCAAGATATTGAACATGTCCTTGTGTCTAAATTTGAAACTCCCACGAGTTTTAATTTTTATACCTTTGAATCCACAAAATTAGTGATTAATTTTGGAGAAATTAATTTAATACAGTGTAGAACAATGATTATTGATAATTCAATAATAAGACATTCGGAATAGTACTATTTGTATTATCTGGATATTTTTGTAAATTTGTTAGTTCTTTGGGAAGGGTGAGAAGACTATTTCCTGAAGGAGTGACATTTTATACTTCCTACAGAAAACAAGAATGAAGAAATCAACATTACTTATTTTTTTATCCATACTGATAATAACAGGATTAGGGATTCTTGTCATATCCCTCACTTCGGGACACGATATTGAAAAAACTGAATCGGAAAGACCATTGGTTCTTGCTATGACCGCCTCGGTAGAGATCCCTGAAAGCATGGAGTTCGCAGGAGAACGAATAGCTTTCGACCGTTATGATAAACGGGAGCGGATGGATAGGGAATTGAATAGTTTCACCTATTTCCACTCTACCACCATGCTGCTTTTTAAACGGGCCAACCGTTTTTTCCCGATCATCGAACCGATTCTCACACAGCAAGGGGTACCCGACGACCTGAAATACCTTGCGGTAATAGAAAGCAGTCTCGATCCAAGGGCGGTATCCCCCGCACGTGCTGTCGGACTTTGGCAATTCCTTCAGGAGACAGGTAAACAATATGGTCTGGAAGCTACAACCAATGTGGATGAACGTTATCACGTAGAAAAATCGACTGTTGCTGCCTGCCGTTATCTGAAAGATGCCTATCAAAGACTGGGATCATGGAGCGCCGCTGCACTGGCATATAACGGTGGTCAGGGGCGGATCACCGCCGGATTGAAAGAACAAGGGGTTGACGACTCGCTCGATCTCTGGTTAGTGGAAGAAACCAGCCGCTACTACTACCGTATGCTCGCAATGAAACAGATTTTCGAAAATCCGCAACAATACGGATTCATTATCAAAGCGGAGCACCTCTATAAACCGATGCAATTCAAAGAAGTAAAAGTATCTACTTCCATACCCGACCTGGTCGCTTTTGCCAAACAACACAACATCACCTATGCACAGTTGAAGGACTTCAACTCCTGGTTAAGAGGTACCAGTCTGAATAATACGTCGGGGAAAACCTACACCCTACTTATTCCTACGCAGGACGACCTCTATTATAAAAAAGGAGAGAACCCAAAGGTACACAATACTGCATGGGTGGTGAAGTAAACTTTTTCAGATTATAATGCGTTTACTATCATTATGGCATCCGAAACAGAACAGATAGAGGTGTACGGTGCACGCGTACACAACCTAAAAAATATTGACGTGACGATACCCCGCGACTCCCTGACGGTAATCACGGGATTGAGCGGCAGCGGTAAATCATCACTCGCCTTCGACACCATTTTTGCCGAAGGTCAGCGCCGTTATATAGAGACTTTCTCTGCCTATGCACGAGGATTTCTTGGAAAAATGGAACGTCCCGACGTGGATAAGATCACCGGTTTAAGTCCGGTTATTTCCATTGAACAGAAAACTACCAATAAAAACCCGCGTTCTACGGTCGGTACCACCACCGAAGTATATGACTTTCTCCGTCTGCTTTATGCCCGTGCCGGTGAGGCATACTCTTATATCACCGGGGAGAAAATGGTAAAGTATACCGACAGTCAGATACTGGAACTGATATTGGAGAAGTATATTGGTAAAAAGATCTATATCCTTGCTCCTGTTGTAAGAAACAGGAAAGGACACTACAAGGAGCTTTTCGAACAGATCAGAAAGAAGGGATACCTCCATGTGAGGGTCGATGGCGAAATCAGGGAGATCATTCCCGGCATGCGGGTAGACAGATACAAAAATCATAGCATCGAAATACTGATCGATAAACTGATCGTATCCAATAAGTTCGCCGACAAGTTACAGAGTAGTGTACGTACGGCTATGAAGCAGGGTTCCGGCTTAATCCTTATACAGGATGTGGAAGCCAACGAGGTACGCCACTACAGCCGTAGCCTTATGTGTCCCACTACCGGCCTCTCCTACAATGAGCCGGCACCCCATAATTTTTCTTTTAATTCTCCGCAGGGAGCCTGTCCCCGCTGTAAGGGGATCGGTTCTGTCGATCAGATCGATATCGAAAAGGTTGTTCCCGACCCTAAATTAAGTATTGCAGGAGGAGGTATTGCTCCGCTCGGAAAGGAACGAAGTAATCTGCTCTTCTGGCAAATCGCGGCCATCTGCGAGAAATACGGTGTGACATTGAAAACACCCATAAAGGATATACCACAGGAAGCGATCGATGAGATCATGTACGGCACTGACGAACGGCTCAAAATAAAGAATGAGTCGCTTGGTAACTCCAACTACATGGTCTCTTACGAAGGTATAACCAAATATATTGAAATGCAGCAGGAGGACGAAGCTTCAGCGACTGCCCAAAAGTGGGCAGGCCAGTTCATCACCACCTCTGTCTGTCCCGAATGCCGTGGCCAACGCCTTAACAGGGAAGCGCTCCATTTCAAGATCAACGGAAAAAATATCGCTGAACTGGCGGAGATGGATATACAGTCACTGTATAATTGGATGGTCTCTTCTGAAACTGAGATTACGGAAAAGCAGCGGCTCATCGCAGGAGAGATCAAGAAAGAGATTCTTTCGAGACTTCAGTTCCTGCTGGATGTAGGACTGGGTTACCTCTCACTCTCACGATCATCGGCATCCCTCTCAGGCGGTGAAAGCCAACGCATACGCCTTGCCACCCAGATTGGTTCGCAACTGGTGAACGTACTTTATATACTTGATGAACCCAGTATCGGATTACATCAACGGGATAACCATCGCCTGATCGACTCGTTGAAGAAACTGCGTGATTCGGGCAATTCAGTAGTAGTGGTTGAACACGACAAGGATATGATGCTGGCATCCGACTATATTGTGGATATGGGTCCATTTGCCGGACAGAAAGGAGGCGACGTGGTTTTTGAAGGAATTCCCTCGGAAATGTTGAAGAGAAATACACTTACCTCCAACTATCTGAATGGAAAATTAGAGATCGCTATCCCCGAAAAGAGGAGGAAGGGTTCCGGTGAAAAGCTCACGATTGAAGGAGCATGGGGTAATAATCTGAAAAATGTAACGGCAACATTTCCGTTGGGTACGCTTATCTGTGTGACAGGTGTCTCCGGCAGTGGGAAATCGACATTGATCAATGAAACATTACAGCCTATTCTCAGCCAGAAGTTTTACCGGTCGTTGAAAGATCCTCTACCCTATCAATCGGTCAAGGGGATGGAACACCTCGATAAGATTGTAAGTGTAGACCAATCTCCTATAGGACGTACCCCCCGTTCTAACCCCGCTACTTATACCGGAGTCTTCTCCGATATCCGTACGCTGTTTGCCGGTATGCCGGAAGCTAAAATTCGCGGATATAAACCGGGACGGTTTTCCTTCAATGTAAAAGGTGGACGTTGCGAAAAATGTGGTGGCAACGGATATAAAACCATCGAGATGAATTTCCTGCCCGACGTAATGGTTCCCTGTGAAGAGTGTCACGGCAAACGATACAATCGCGAAACACTGGAAGTGCGATTTAAAGGAAAATCGATCGCCGATGTACTGGACATGACCATTAACGAAGCGGTAGAATTTTTTGAAAATGTACCGGCGATCCTCCACAAAATAAAGGTGCTGCAGGAAGTAGGGTTAGGATATATCAAGCTGGGACAGCCCTCCACTACCCTGTCGGGAGGAGAGAGCCAACGGGTAAAACTGGCGACTGAACTGGCACGCATAGATACAGGAAATACCCTCTATGTGCTAGACGAGCCCACTACCGGGTTACACTTTGAGGATATCCGCGTACTATTGGGTGTTTTAAACAAATTAGTAGATAAGGGTAATACCGTTATTGTCATCGAACATAATCTTGATATGATCAAGTGTGCCGATTATATCATTGATTTGGGTCCGGAAGGAGGAGAGCGTGGAGGCCAGATTCTGGCTAAAGGAACACCCGAAGAGATCGTGGATAACCAAGAGAGTTATACAGCCGTTTATCTCAAAGATGAGTTATTAAAAACTGTATTTAAAGTTAAAAATGTCATTGATATGAACATTTAAATCAACTCTTTGTTTAGAGATTACGCAAAAGGGACAATTAAAAACAATTTTAAACAAGCAATAATATAATGGCAAGTATCACATTTAAAGGTAATCCTGTTCAGACAACCGGGGAGTTGCCTACCAAAGGCGCGACAGCACCCGATTTCACGTTGGTAAAGGGAGACCTTTCAGAAGCTAAATTATCGGATTTCAAGGGGAAATATGCTGTTCTCAATATCTTCCCGAGTATCGATACCGGTGTATGTGCTGCTTCTGTACGTCGCTTCAATCAGGAAGCTGCTTCGCTGAAGGATACAGTAGTGCTTTGTATTTCTGCTGATCTGCCCTTTGCTGCCGGAAGATTTTGTGCTGCAGAAGGTATTGAAAATGTTATTACTCTTTCCTGTTTCCGTAACAGGTCATTCGGTGAAGATTATGGTCTGCTGATGGTAGACGGCCCATTAAAAGGTCTTTTGGCCCGGGCTGTGGTAATAGTAAATCCGGAAGGGAAGGTAGTATATACGGAACTGGTTCCTGAGATTGCACGGGAGCCGGATTATCATTCTGCAATCAACTCGATAGTGTAGTTTGTTTCATGAAGATTGTGTTAACAAGGAAGGTCTGCGAAGTGATTCGCGGACCTTCCGCTTTTAAGAGGTAAGGCATAAATGCTACGTTTACAAACTCGAGAGGATTATTCTCTTTATCCTTTACTATTCCAAAAAACTCTGTGCTTGCAGGGATAAAATAAAAAAGCAACCAATAAGGTTGATAGTACCCGTTTCATAAGATTGATTTTATTTTGCATTGTACGATCTTTACATCCTAATATTGACGTAAGGGGGATCAAAAGTACATCTTTTAGACAATATTTAGGATCGTTCGGTTACATATCTCTTAAAAAATTTACATCTTTGCATTTCAAAGAAAAAAATCTGAAATGAGAAACTATAAACTAATTAATTTAATCTCAGGCTGGATCGTATTTAGTGTATCGGCGATCGTATATCTAATGACTGTTGAACCGACAGCAAGTTTCTGGGACTGTGGAGAGTTCATAACCCAAGCCTATAAGCTGGAAGTAGGTCATCCCCCCGGCGCACCAATCTTCATGCTGGTTGGAAATCTGTTCTCTCAGTTTACTTCCGACCCTTCCCAAGTGGCAAAAATGGTCAATATCATGTCGGCGCTGTTGAGTGCATTTACAATTTTATTCCTTTTCTGGACCATCACCCATCTGACCCGTAAACTTATTGTCACAAAAGAGGAAGGTGTGCTCAATACAGGTCAGACGATCGCGATAATCGGCAGCGGACTCGTGGGCGCATTAGCCTATACTTTCTCCGACACATTCTGGTTCTCTGCCGTTGAGAGTGAAGTATATGCTTTCTCCTCCATGCTCACTGCTCTGGTGTTCTGGCTGATTCTCAAATGGGAGGATAATGCCAACAAAACCGACTCCGACAAATGGATTGTACTAATTGCCTATGTGATGGGATTATCCATTGGCGTACACCTTCTCAATCTGCTGTGCATTCCGGCTATCGTATTGGTCTACTATTTCAAGAAAAACGAGGCACCCGACTGGAAAGGCGGTATCAAAGCCCTGTTACTCTCTTTTGGCCTTATTATTGTATTAATGTGGGGAATCATTCCCGGTTTTACAAAAATAGGAGGATGGTTCGAACTATTCTTTGTGAACTCGTTGGGATTTTCCTATCATACAGGCACATTCGTCTATATTATCCTTTTAACAGGTGTGATCGGTTGGACGCTCTATGAGACATTCTTCCCGAAGGGGAAAGAGAGTCGTGCCAAAACAGCATTCTTTATCAGTTTGGGGTTGACAGGTATTCTTTTTATCAGTAACAGTGCCTGGCTGTGGGTCATGCTCATTGCTACAGGAGCCTATTTCATATTCAGATATAAAAAACTGGAAATCAAATTCATTAATCTTGCGGCTACCTGCCTGTTGGTCATCCTTATAGGATTTTCTTCCTTTGCCATGATCCCTATCCGGTCAAACGCCAATCCTCCGCTCGATCTGAACTCGCCGAGAGATATCTTTTCACTCGGGAGCGTGTTAAGTCGCGAACAGTACGGGAATAGACCTCTTTTTTATGGTAGTACATATGCTTCCGATGTGGAGAGGAGTGCCGATGGAAGTGCCGTTTACACCGAAAAGAAACAATACAATCGAATCATAAAAACTTCACCTGATCAAAAGGATCGCTATGTTGTATCTACTGCGGTTGATGCGTATAAATATACGCATTCAATGCTGTTTACACGTATGCATTCCGATCCGGCTACAAATCCCAATTTTACAAATCATATCCGGGGATATCGCGTTTGGGGCGGTGTCACTGATGAGAATATTCCACCGACCTTCTTTCAAAATCTGAAATTTCTCTTCAACTACCAAATCAATCACATGTACTGGCGTTATTTCATGTGGAACTTCTCCGGCAGACAAAATGATATCCAGAGCTATGGTGGAATTACATCCGGAAACTGGATTACCGGGATCCCCTTCTTCGACGCACATGTGCTGGGCCTGGGACCCCAGGACAATATAGCCCCCAGTATTGTCAACAATAAGGGGCATAATAAATACTATATGCTTCCGTTGCTACTGGGTATCATAGGCATCCTTTTCCAGTTGCAATTGAAAAAGAGAGGCAAACAGAGTTTTGCGATCGTTTTTATGCTCTTCTTCATGACCGGGATTGCCATTGTCCTCTACCTGAACCAGACTCCCTTCGAACCAAGAGAGCGCGACTACGCCTATGCCGGATCCTTCTATGCTTTCTCAATCTGGATAGGGATTGGGGTTGCGGGAATCAGTTCCTTCCTGAGGAAATATATGAACAACAACACCGTCACTACCACCCTTGTCACCGCAGCAACACTCTGTATCCCCATACAAATGGCTTCCCAGAACTGGGATGATCACGACCGTTCAGAAAGGACTCTGGCAAGGGATACCGGTATGAATTATCTGAGCTGCGCAGGTGAAAATGCTATCCTTTTTACCAATGGGGATAACGACACCTACCCGCTTTGGTATGTACAGGAAACCGAAGGATTCCGTACCGACGTGCGTGTGACCAACCTCAGCTTCCTGCAGGTGAAATGGTATATAGACCAGTTGATGCGACAAGCCTACGAGTCGGAACCGCTACCTATTAAGTGGACACCTCAGCAATATTTTGAAAAATCGGGAAGCAGTGCATTCATTATCACCAGAAAGCAACACGAAGACAAGCTCCGTGAGAGAAAGATTCTACCCATTTCATTCAGCTCCTATTTCGATGTGAATACATTTAAAGACACGCTTTCCCTGAAGCAGACTATGGAGAATCTAAAGACAGGGCAAAATAAGCCGATGACTCAACTTTACGATATTGGAGATATGCCTGTTATTCCGGGTAATATCCTGACACTTAACGTGGATACCATGAAGGTAGATTGGAAAACACTTGCCGCAAAACCATCCGACAAGATGTACATTGATCTAAGAGGCAAATCCTCCGTTTCTTTTGGTGAACAAATGATTATGGAACTCCTCACCAATATCAACGACGACAACTGGCAGCGTCCCATTCATTTCGCTACTACTATTCCCGATGACCTCTTCCTGAACATGCATAGCCGCAATTTCTCACTCAATGGTCTCACTTACCAGGTTGTACCGGGTGTACCTCTTTATGATAGTGTAAATATAGACGCAACATATGATAATATGATGAATAAGATCAGATGGGGTGGGCTCGAAAAGAATCCCGATATCTATTTCGATGAAAATTGCCGAAGGGTACTTAACAGGCTCCGTCTTTCTTTTGCACAACTAGTGGATGCACTAATTGATGCAGGTGAAAACGAAAAAGCGTTCAATGCACTGGATAAAATCACTACAATGATACCCCCTTCCACCATGCCTTACGGTACAGAAGGATTAGATTTTGCCGAATCATATTACAGACTGGGTGAGAAAGAAAAGGCTGAGGCACTTATCGAAGAAATTAACGACAGGATAAACAGGAACCTCGACTGGTTTGTACGGTTAAAACCGGCACAACTGTCAAATACACTCTCCGAGGTGGTATGGAATAATATTACTCACCAGTTGCTGATCACCAGTATTTATCAGCAATATAACAAAGAAGAGTACAGCTTATTGATTGACGATTTATTACAACGTGCACAAACATTCTATATGCGGGGTGTACCATATGCTGGAGATATTCTCTTGAAAGAAATCGCAAATGGCTCACTAGAAGGGTATTACTCTACCTCTACTGGTGATACCTTGCAACAGAGAATGGAAGAGCAAACAATGCAAAAAGCGTTCAGCATGATGCACCAATTCAACCCGAAATTATTGGAACAATATTCTGTAAAAGAATGATACATTGGTGATATAAGAAGCTCTATTATCTTATAAACAGGATAATTTTCAGCAACTTACTTTGTCGTGTCATATTCTTCTGTTATACGATATTTTTTACATACTATTGTTGCAGTCAGAGGGAACTTGCTTGACTTTCAGCAATCTGGAAAAATTTCGCATGAAAAAGGCAACGGATAAGTAGATGAGAAAGTGCTGATATACACTTAGTTTTTCATGCTTTCAAATAACTCTGTTATCTGTATGCAAAGTTAAGATTTTCCGCGTAAACGTATAAAGCGAAAAAACGAAGACCATCAAAGGATTAAAGCTTGAAGTTGTTAATCTGAACGCGGCAGGTATTGATGTTTCATCAACAGAAATGCAAGTATGTGTTCCCGAAGATCGTGACGGCGACAATAATCGTTGTTTCGGCACATTTACGGAAGACTTATACCTCATCGTGGAGTGGTTAAAACCGTGTGGCATAGAAACGGTAGCAATGGAATCCACAGGTGTTTACTGGGTTCAATTGTACATGGTATTGGAGGAGTCCGGTTTTGACGTACTGTTGGTTAATGCCAAAGCGATCAAAAATATCGGAGAGAAGAAAACCGACCAGGTGGATGCCGAATGGATCATGCTGCTACATAGTTACGGGTTGCTAAAAGCCAGTTTCCAACCGGATAATCATGCGCATCGCATACGTAATCTCAGCCTTCACCGGGATAACCTGATGAAGTCGGCCAGCCGGGAAGTTCTCCACATTCAAAAATCAATGGAGTTGATGGATATAAAACTAACGAACGTGATCAGTGATATTTTGGAAAAATCCGGACAGGCAATTATTTCGTCTATTATTGCCGGAGAGAGGGATGCCTGTCAAAAAGCTTATCAGAATGTAAATCGAACTCGAAAAAATACAGAATCAAATCAAAAAACATGCATCATGAGAAATTTTGTTATATAGAAGATAATGATTGTTCATCAATGAGCAAAAGCAATTTATACTAAAAACAATGCGAATTCTCTTTATAGGAGAATTCGCATTGAAAAAAAGATATATGAAAAAAAATATAGGTAATTATATACGAATTAACCTAAGAAACTTTGGTAACAAAACCAAGCTCTAAACTACTCTTTATTAACAAAGTTTAATACCGTATAGAATATTAAACTTTGTAGATATGTTTGACAAAAGAAAAATCCAAGAAGCGTTCCGTTTATCGGAAATGTTCACACCTACAGGTGAATCAATAACTCCGATTTATAAAGTGCGGGAGAATATGGAAAAACTCCTAATTGAAGAAAATGAATTGCAAGAGTATCTATATAGGTATAACCCGAAGGAATATCACGTGTATATAGACCAAGCTATACAGAAAATTTATCATCCAACGGAGGACAATTTGAAGAAAGATGAAATTCTCAGATTGTCAGGATTACGTTAATCTTCATCCTGAGTTTCGGAAGATTCATTTGTCTCTTCTTCCATATCCTCTTCAGGAATATCTATTGGGATATTTGCAAGTCTCTTGGGGAATACTTCATTCTCTAAATCTTGTTCAATATCTTTTCTATAAGGTAAGCTCATAATATCAACTTTTAGTTTTTGCAAAGATACTATGATTTTTCTGTATCTTTGCATTGTTCTTTGGAACAACTTATTAGAAAATTAGGAGTGCCTTATACTCGTTGAAATCGCCAATCTCAAGAAGGTATATACAAGGCATAGTGGACAGCCCATATGGTGGGTTGCCTGTCTATGCGTATGTACGGGTGTTTGGCGATACCTAACGAGTATGCAAGGACGGCAACCCACTTCTTTTTATTGCTAATCACCTCATAGGTTGCAGAGGTATAAACTTCTAAATCTATGGACAAAGATGTTCTTACTGCTTGGTTTTTTATGATAGCTGTTTGGGCTATTATTCTATGTATCTTTACGACTATTGGTTCTCTGGCTAAGAAAAGAGGACGCAGCTTTTGGGGCTGGACTTTATTTCCTTTCTTAATACCTCTTGGGATTGATTTATTCTTCTTACAGATAGAGGGTGTAACGTTTGCTTTTCTTTTTGCTCCCTTTCTTGTTACGTATGTAATAGGATTGATTTCTGTACTGCTAAGCGGTAAAACCCAAGAGAAGAGAATGCAAGAAATATACGAAGAAGAACAATGGCGTAAAATGATGAGAGATTGAATAAGTCTCTCAGTTTTTCTTCTTTCTTGTTTTGCGTGGTTTAACGTTTATCGTTTTCAGCAATAGCTCATCGAAAGGAACAGGAGTTTGTTCCTTTTCTTTTGGACGGATTTCACTTAAAATCTTCATGACATCTTCTTGTTTTTGTTTCTTTTTAGCCATTTGTCAATTGCTTATAAGTTATACGATATTCCGTATT
>NZ_JAYFQD010000038.1:0-12901 GCF_034927365.1 Proteiniphilum sp.
ATGAAAGAAGCGTCTGAAGGCGAACTGAAAGGTATCCTCGGTTATACTAACGAAGATGTAGTATCAAGCGATTTCATCGGTGACGCCCGCACTTCCATCTTCGACGAAAAAGCAGGTATCCAATTGAGCCCGACTTTCGTAAAGGTTATCAGCTGGTATGACAACGTATGGGGTTATTCAAACAAAGTACTCGACCTCGTTGCTTACATGGCAAAAGTAAACGGATAATACATAGTATTATACTTTATAGTAAAACGCCTCCATCAGGGGGCGTTTTTTTATGCCTGCTCTCTTCTGACGTCGTTTTAATTCAAAAGAACAAGGTTTTTAATATCCGGATAATCCCAATTATAAGGCACAAAAAAAGCCGGACAACAACTGTTCGACTTTCTTCATTCAATATTCCGGAGTTCTATTCCGGATGAATTGATTCTGTAGGACATACTTCTGCGCAAGATCCACAATCAGTACATACATCAGGATCAATTACATAAATATCGCCTTCTGATATAGCCTCAACAGGACATTCGTCGATGCATGTTCCACAGGCAATGCAAGTATCATCAATTACGTAAGCCATAATAAATAATAAATTAGTTATTGTAATCACTTTATATTGATGCAAAGATAGTCAGTTTTTTTCTAAAACAAAAAATGTGCAAGAGATTGGTCGTTATTTAGAATCCATATAAATATATCTTCAATTAAATTATAGAAGGAGTAGGACAAACACAATAACCAGCCATGAAAAACGTTGTAATAAGGTATGATCAGGAAAATAACATATATTCTTCTGCTGATGGTAGTTTCGGGAAACCTGTACAGTCAACACCATAAATTGCAACACCGGCCCTATGCCGATCAGCGATTGTTCCATCTGGGATTTACTCTTGGCATGCATACTCAGGATTTGATACTCACCCAATCGGGATTTGTCAATGAAAATGGAGAGTCATGGTTTTCTGAAATTCCCCAATATTCTCCGGGGTTCACCGTCGGAATTATTGGGGACATGTACCTTAACAGGTTTATGAATCTTAGAGCAATTCCATCACTCTATCTGGGTGATAAGAGTTTTGTATTCAGGGAGCAATCAACAGGAGAGGAATACACGACAAACATTCGTAACAGCTATATCATTCTACCGCTGCACCTGAAGATATCAGCTGACAGGATCAATAATTTCCGGCCATATCTCCTTGTAGGCGGTTATGGGAGTTTGGAATTAGCTTCTACCAAAAACAAGGCTGTATTGTTAAAAACGTATGATACCGGAATTGAGTTTGGTGTAGGATGCGATTTTTATTTACCGCTTTTCAAACTGGCTCCGGAGCTGAAGTTCAGTTTCGGTCTGGTTGATTTATTAGAAAAGGATAGAGTAGACTTGAAAGAGGACGATCTACATAAATATGCCAACTCGCTATCGAAAGCCGTCCAACGGATGATCACACTTAGCTTCCATTTCGAGTGATACTATTTCCCCCCCGATTGACAGCCGAATAACTCTTTTTTCCTTTGAAGTAGAAATCCATCAGGATACTCCTCCTATATTGGGTTGGAATATGTTCTATAATTGTTTTACGCAGATTTTCTTTGCGAAAAGGTTCATAAGAGGGTCTCATCTTCCGGAAATCCTTATAAGCATCGACTACCGCCCATACACTCTTGAAATTTCCCTTTAATGAAAGTCGTATACAAGCCAGAATATCAAAGAAAAATCGTATGATAAATGTAGACAGGTATCCCCGTTGTGGTATATTCTTATAGAGCATCAGCAGATTATTACGAAAATTGAGGTACATCTTTTTCGGGTTATCCTGATTCAACGATGCTCCCCCTACATGATAAACCACAGAATCGGGTATGCACATTACTCTCCTGCCCCGGGCATTCAACCGCCAACAGAGATCTATCTCCTCCATGTGAGCAAAGAAACGGCCATCCAATCCTCCTGCCTCCGTGTAGTCTTTCTTCCTGATGCAAAAGCACGCCCCGGTCGCCCAGAATATCGGTATTTCGGTGTTATACTGATTATGATCTTCTTCCACTACATGCAGTATCCGACCCCTACAAAAAGGATAACCATAACGATCGATAAACCCTCCGGCTGCACCGGCATACTCAAACATTTTTTTCTCCTTGTATGAACGTATTTTCGGCTGCACCGCTGCCACTTCCGGATGTGTATCCATATAGGAGATAAGAGGCTGGAGCCAGTCCGATGAGGTTTCCACATCTGAATTGAGTAATACCAGGTATTCCGAATCGATCTGTTGTAATGCCTTGTTATATCCATCAGCAAATCCATAATTTTTATCCAATGTAATTACCGGTAAATCAGGATAGTGACTCCTGAGGAACTCCAACGAATCATCAGCCGAAGCATTATCGGCCACGACCACATTGCTTTCTTCGCTCAATGTGTGTTGCAGCACCGAAGGAAGAAACTGCTCCAGCAATTTCCTTCCGTTCCAGTTCAATATAACGACTGATACTCTTATCACAAATTACAAATTACTTAAAAACTAAAAATTCCACCTGTCCACTTTCCCACTTTTTCCATCTCATACCTATCCACCTAATCACCTATTCACATTCCGTCAAATTGGCACATCATCACCTCAGTAAATCATCAAATCAATTTTCCGGTTTCTTGAATTTCCACCGGTTATGCGACCAGAGATAGTAAGCCGGTTCCCGCAATGTTGTTTCCTCCAATTTCCTCATATATTTCTCTATAATACTGAACTCGGCCTCTTCACTAGCATCGGCAGAGATAAGAAATAATTTGCCGACATAATATCCTCTTTTTACCTTCTCAATATCCAAATAAACGACTGAGTTCCCGAGACGTCGTGCTATTTTTTCCATACCCACCTGCACGGGAGTCTGCTGGTTGAGGAAAGTAGTCCAATATTTCTCTTGACGCGGGCCAGGCCTTTGATCGCTCAGGAATCCTATCACCATTACTTCTTCCTGGTCCTGAAGCCGGATCATCTGCCGGATGACATTTTTCATCTCTATCGGTATTGCACCGAAATGACTTCGTATCCTCCGGAAAAGATAGTCTGATGCCCGGGAATGCAATTTTTTATAAACTAATCCTAATTCAGTATCCGAGGTCAATTGTAAACCGATAGAGGTAACCCATTCCCAATTGCCGTAATGGCCCAGGCTCACAATACAGGATTTCCCGTTGGAAATGAGCCGTTCAATTATCTCCGGATTTTCAAATTTCATCCGCTTTCGCATCTCTTCATCAGAAAGACGAAGCGTTTTGATTGTCTCTACAAAATAGTCGCACAGGTGGCGGTAGAATTTCTTTTCTATCTTCTCAATACTTTTCTCCGTTTTTTCCGGAAAAGTATTCTTCAAATTTTTCCTTACAAGTTTCCTCCTGTATCTTGCTACATGATACACTACCAGGTAGAGGATATCAGAAAGAATATAAAGTATTCTAAAAGGCAATAACGCAAGTATATACACCAATGCGTACAACAGCGAATACCCGATCCCCTTTTTACTTCCTTCGTCCTCCATTAAAAAATCGCTTTCATTGCCATTTCTTCCTCATCATATGCGCCCACTTCCACCTCTACTACCCTGTTCACTAAGGATGCATCGTAATCGGCGTACAACTTTACATAATTTTCGGTAAAGCCATGCATTTTCTTACCCCGTCGTGTATGTTCAAACAATACTTTCTTCCGGTGTCCTTGTTGAGAGAGATAAAAATTCCACAACCGTTCATCGGAAAGATCCAATAGCGACTTACTACGTGTATGTTTCGTCTTCGGTTCCACCACGTGATCAATACTTAGCGCTGCCGTACCGGGACGTTCGGAATAGGTAAACACATGCAGTTGGGAGAAATCGAGAGAACGGATAAACGATTCGCATTCTGCAAAGTAATCATCCGTTTCACCCCTTACACCCACGATTACATCTACTCCGATAAAAGCATGGGGAAGGATCTTTTTGATCTTTTCCACCTTGTGGCGGAATAGTGCCGTATCGTAGCGTCGTTTCATCAGTTTCAACACGACATCACTTCCCGATTGCAACGGCATGTGAAAATGAGGTGCAAAACGATTCGATCCGGCTACGAAATCGATAATCTCATCCGACAGCAAATTCGGCTCAATAGAAGAGATGCGATAGCGCTTCACCCCCTCCACGTTATCGAGTGCCTGGATAAGATCCAGAAAAGTCTCTTTGGTACTATGCCCGAAATCGCCAATATTTACCCCGGTGAGCACAATCTCTTTGCCACCCTCCTGCACAACCTGTTCAGCTTGCCTCACCAGATCGGCTATCGATCCGTTACGGCTCCTTCCTCTCGCGAAAGGGATCGTACAGAATGAACAAAAATAGTCACATCCGTCCTGTACTTTCAAAAAATAGCGGGTCCGGTCGTCAGCCGAAACAGACGGAACAAACGAGCGTATGCGGTGTGTTTTGGAGGTAATGACCGCCCCTTTCCCTTTTTTCTGCAGATTATCAAGGTATTTCACCACATCGAGCTTTTGCTCTGCCCCCAATACCAGGTCAACACCTTCAATGCCGGCCACATCCTCAGGTTTCAACTGGGCATAACACCCTGTCACAATTATAAATGCCGACGGGTTCTCCTGGATAGCTTTCCGGATAGCCTGACGCCCCTTCTTATCTGCCAACTCGGTGACAGAACAGGTGTTGATCACACAAATATCAGCTTCCTGCCCTTTCCGGGCACGAAGTACACCCGAGTTCAATAACTGTCGACCGATAGCGGATGTCTCTGCAAAGTTCAATTTGCAGCCAAGCGTATAATAGGCTGCCGTTTTATTTTGAAAAATAGTTCTATCAATCATATCTGATTCGCCGTATTCACATCTATTCTTCTCATAAACAGATCTATGGAAGCTATAATTGACATGACAATAAATTACTCTGTGAATAAAAGAAACGACAAAATTACAATTTTACTCCTAATTTACCCCTCTTTTTTCTTTGATAATATATTTTTAGCTATTACTTTTGCACATATTTAGCAATATTGTGCAATTATGATTGAGCAAAACTTCATTAAAATATACGAAAAGAGTTTCAAAGAGAATTGGAATCTACCGGCGTTGACCGATTATAAAACCGGAACTACATACACCTATGCCGAAATGGCGTGTGAGATAGCCAAACTGCACCTTCTGTTTTCAGAGTTACGGATTGAAAAAGGAGATAAGATCGCCTTGGTCGGGAAAAATCACACCACCTGGTCGATTGTTTTTATGGCCACAATCACTTACGGTGCAGTAATTGTCCCTATCTTACACGAATTCAACGCAGGGAGTATTATCCATATCATCAATCATTCCGATTCAAAACTGGTTTTTATCAATGATGCTATTTGGAAGTCCATCGACAAAGACAATCTGAAGATACCTGTATTCGAGTTACCCTCCTTTTTACTTATAAAGAGTGATAATATAAGGACGAACAAAATAGTGTTAAACCTCGAAGACCTCTTCCATCACACTTATTCAAGGAATTTCTTACGCGAGAACATACATTATGCAGAAGTAAGCAACGACGAAGTGGTTTGTCTCAATTACACATCCGGAACAACCGGATTCAGTAAGGGTGTGATGATTACTGCAAACAATTTTGCCGGAAATGTTACCTACGCCCATAAACTGGATCTGCTTTTCAGAGGTGATCGCAATCTGGCATTCTTACCCATGTCGCATGTCTATGGTTGTGCCTTCGATTTCCTCTACGCTCTTTCTGCCGGTGTGCACATTACACTACTGGGAGTCTCTCCTACCCCGCAGGTTCTTATTGAAGCATTCCAGGAAGTGAAACCACACCTTATCATTACTGTACCCCTTGTTTTTGAAAAAATATATAAGAAACGTATTCTACCTATTATAAAAAAACCGATTGTAAAAACGCTTTTAAAAGTACCGGGCCTCAATAAACTTATACTTGGTATAATAAAAAAGTCTCTGATAAAGAGTTTAGGCGGAAATTTCAGGGAGGTAATTATCGGAGGGGCAGCGCTCAACGCAGAGGTAGAAGCTTTCTTTCATAAGATAAAATTCCCTTTTACTGTCGGATATGGTATGACAGAGTGTGCTCCACTTATTTCCTACGACCATCATTACGATTTTGTACGCTCCTCTTGTGGTTCCATATTAGAAAATATCATGGAAGCACGTATTGATTCGCCCGACCCGGAAAATATTCCGGGAGAGATTCAGGTCAGAGGAGAAAACGTAACGAAAGGATATTATAAAAATCCCGAAGCGACGGCCGATACTTTTACCTCAGACGGTTGGCTTAAAACCGGTGACCAGGGAGTGATGAAAGGAAAACGTCTTTTTATCAAAGGGAGAATCAAAACCATGATCCTTTCGGCGAACGGACAGAATATTTATCCCGAAGAGATAGAATCGCGCCTGAACAACCTCCCATATGTTATGGAGAGTTTGGTTGTTTTACGTAAATCAAAACTTGTAGCTCTGGTTTATCCCGAGTTTCCTGCCTTGAAAGAAGATAATATCCCGGAAGAAAAGCTCCAAGGGATTATGGATGAGAATAAGGAGATACTCAACAAGTCTGTAGCCCAATATGAGCGGATTTCAGCCATAGAAATAATGGACGTAGAGTTTGAAAAAACACCTAAAAAGACCATCAAGCGCTTCCTCTACGAGTAATAAATCAAATTAAATAAGGATTCTTTTTTTCCAATCATCAAGATTGATAATCGATTAATATTATTTAACTATAATATTTTAGAGAAACATGTTATAAAACATGTTTTTGATATAATTTTGCATTGTTTTTGATGAAGCATTATTATTTATCGTTTAAGATTATTTAAAAAATGAAAAAAGTACTTTTTTTAGTTGCTACTATCGCAACTTTGGGTTTCACTTCATGCAACCATGCTCAACAAAATGCTGAGAAATCGGCTCAAGACAGCATTGCTGCAGCAGCCAGATTAGACAGCATCGCGAAAGTTAAGGCTGATAGCATCCAGGCAGCAATCAAAGCTGCTGAAGAAGCTGCTACCGACACCCTGAAACAAGTGGTTGAAGAAGTTCCTGCTGTGAATTAAGCAGGGAGTAAAATTGAATTTGAAGTACAGCCACCCCAAAAGGGTGGCTTTCTTGTTTGATATTCTGCCAAAAATAGTAACTTTGTTTATCTATTCTCCCAAATGATATGGAGAATGAAACCAAAGGACAAGCCTGATTTGTCCGTAAAGTCAATTATATACAAAGTTGGAAATGAGAAAGATCTTTTTTACCGCTTTATTACTACTACTCGCAGCTCTCTCCGGATGTAACCAGAGGACCAATTCTTATTTCGAGAAAAAACTGACTTTCCCCGATTTACTTACCTCCGATCAGAAAGTCAAACTGTCGGCTTATGTTGTTCCTACGCAAAGTCAGTATGAATGGCATCAAATGGAATTAGGCGCCTTCATACATTTTGGGATGAACACCTTTACCGGAAAAGAGTGGGGAGATGGCACAGAAGACCCGGCACTCTTCAATCCCGCTGATTTAGATGCAGACCAGTGGGCTAGCACTTTACAGAGAGCAGGATTTAAAATGATTATTCTGACGGCAAAGCATCATGATGGCTTTTGTCTTTGGCCTACCAGGACTACCAGCCACTCGGTCGTATCTTCACCATGGCGAAATGGAACAGGAGATGTGGTAAAAGAGGTAAAGGATGCTTGCGAAAGACACAATATGAAATTCGGAATTTACCTGTCACCATGGGACAGAAACGCCAAAAGTTACGGCGACTCTCAGCAATACAATGCTATGTTCGCACAACAATTGACAGAGTTACTTACGAATTACGGAGAGATTCATGAAGTATGGTTTGACGGTGCGCACGGAGATGAGCATGATAGTAAAGTACAAAAATATGACTGGCTACATTTCTATCAGGTGATAGACAGCCTTCAACCCAAAGCTTTGAAAGCGATTATGGGTAACGATATACGGTGGGTAGGTAATGAAGAAGGTTTCGGCAGGGAAACTGAATGGAGCATTACACCATTACAGCCGGATATCAGTGATCTATTCATCAACGAAAATATCCGACTGGGGATTTCCCCGACCACCGAAGATCTGGGTAGTCGCCGGATTATAGAAGAAGCGCGAACTATTCACTGGTATCCCTCCGAGGTGGATGTATCAATACGTCCGGGCTGGTTTTATCATCCGGAAGAAGATCAGCAGGTGAAAACATTATCGCAACTGGTAGATATATATTTTCAATCCGTTGGGATGAATTCCGTACTCTTATTGAATATTCCTCCGGATAAACGTGGCAGGATATATGAGACTGATGCAGAACGCCTCAGACAATTTGGAGACTATATCACCCAAACGTTTGAAAACGAAAAGCTCACCAATGCCAATATGGAATGGAAAGCCCGTACCGGAGAAGCCCGTGAATTTAATGTGATACCCGGTGAAACAATCAATATGGTGATGCTGCAGGAAGATATCCGCAAGGGACAGCGTGTGGAAGAGTTTGCTGTGGAAGGGTGGTTGAACGACCAGTGGATTGAACTGGCTAAGGGCACCACCATAGGCTATAAACGATTGCTCAGGTTTGATGACGTTTCCGTTTCGAAACTAAGGGTGATCATTTCCGAAACACGTGATATTGCAAACATCTCCAAAGTGGGGGCTTATCACGCACCACACCTCGATAATGATCATCATAACCATTCATCTTCAAAGTAAAAATCAAACAGCGAAAGGATAAAAGAGATTCCAGGCAGATTGAGAAATATAGAATAAATGAATATGCGAAATTTTATATGGATATTTTTACTCTCCGTTTCTATAGTGGCAAAAGGACAAAATATAGGAGAAGTATTCAAAACAATGCCATCGGAACTCCTTCCGGGAGTTTCGGAAGGCAATAAAACCATGCTATTGGTCGATTCGGGCCAGACAACCGTTCCTTATGTATTGGGGGAGATCAAGAAAGTAGGACAAAGGAATGACTACCTCAAGATAAAAACATCGGACGTTGGTACCATCCAGTTGAAACTATTACCGGTTACGAGCGATTCTTCGATCGTATGTATAATCAAAACCGTTTGTGCAGACGTTTGTGATAGTCATATCTTTTTCTACACGACAAAGTGGGAAAAAGTTGAGAGTAACATCTTCCTGCCGAAAATTTCTTCAGAAATTTTCTTCGATTCTTCAAAAAAAGAGATGGAAAATTATAAATATGCCCTATCTTTGCACCACATTTATCCGATCTCGGCTGCTTTTAGTGAAACTGGAAACAATTTAACACTGACACTCAACTACAAAGCACTTTTAACCGATGATCAAATAGCAGAGGTAAAGCCTTTCCTGAAAAGCGATTCCGTTACGATGAAATGGGAAAACGCTTCATTCAGGCAATAAGATAAATCCTGCGCCCGTAGTTCAATGGATAGAATATCGGATTCCGGTTCCGACGATGTGGGTTCGATTCCCGCCGGGCGTACCCAGCGGGACAAGTCAAAAAAAGAGAGACTTGTCCCGCTTTTTTGTCCTTGTAACTTATTGTTAGACTGATAGATAATAGCAATCACGGAATTTAGTCTCGGGGTTCGATGTTTTGTTCCGTCAAACTCCAAAAAATCAGGGAACATCGAACCGAATATAATCCTTTTTTCTTCTATATCCCCATTCTCGTACCGTCTATCTATATTTGCGACCTTTTTTAAAGTACTCGCCACCAAATCTTTAATCTCTGCTCCAACTGTTGCCAAGTCGTTCAATCTGCGTTCTAAAACCTCTATTTTTCCTTTCGTAAGTTTCTTTACTTCTTTAAAATCATCATCAGCCATTTCGCCATCGGCATTCTTTAAAAGTGCATTTTGATAGCGCTTGTTCAAAGAATCAATTTCATTAATAATATTTGTCCTTTCAGCATTTTGTGTCTTAGTCTTGCTATTGAAGTCTTTTATAAAGGCTTCAATAACAAGATCAACCATGCCAGCTTTTGGCGACATATAACGTA
Source organism: Proteiniphilum sp. (assembly GCF_034927365.1). Taxonomy (GTDB): domain Bacteria; phylum Bacteroidota; class Bacteroidia; order Bacteroidales; family Dysgonomonadaceae; genus Proteiniphilum. The sequence continues at coordinate 10,036 of NZ_JAYFQD010000038.1, forward strand.
ATTGTTTTATAAAAGCCTCATTAACTATTTCGGCTTTGAATCTTACTCCACATGATGTACTACAATGATAATAATTGTAATAAACACCCAACTTACCCCTTGAAGAACTCCCTGTCAGCATCCTATTGCATTTAGGACATTTTAGAAAGCCCCTAAGAGGTAAATCTTCAGTTGAGACTATCTTCGGTTTTACGACTCGCTTCCTCCCGTCCAGTACGTCCTGCACTTCCCAAAATAGTTTCTCGCTAATTAGTGGTTCATGCTGACCCTTTACAAAATACCCTTTTTCTTCTTTATATGGAGGAACGAAAATTTTACCACAATACAACGGGTTTCGTATAGCTCTCCAAAAGCTATTTCTACTGAATCGACCTATCCCATTAGCTTTTTTCTTTGCTTGCTTCCATATCTGTTCCGTATTGAAATTACTTGAAGCGATTTCTTCAAACGCCCACTTCAATATGGGGGCTTCAACTTCGTGCAGAGCAATATATTTCTTTTTGTTTTCTCCCGTTTTGTTTACATATCCCAACGGAGCAGTAGCCATATACCGCCCCTCTTTTCTCGCCCTGCGCATCCCATGAAGAACATTCAATGCCCGTCTGTCATTTTCAACTTCCGGTGCAGCAAGATAGAATGCAAGCATGATCTTGTTTTCAGGGATGGAGAGGTCTAAGGGCTGTTCTATCGCTTCGGGACTGACACCAAATTTCCGTAACTGGCTAATCATTTGATAGGCATCACCGGCATTCCTACTGAACCTGTCCCATTTTGTAAAAAGCAACAAACTCCCTACCCTACTATTTTTTGATTTACGTAGGTTTGATAGATATTTTTCCCATTCGGGTCGATTGAAAGATTTAGCAGAATGGTCTTCAAAATAAATATCCCTTATGAAAATGTCTTTAATCTCACAATATTTTCTTAAACGGTCTTCCTGATCACGTTGTGAATATCCCTTGTCCGCCTGTTCATCTGTTGATACACGTATATATAAATCAGCCTTTATCATTGCAACATTCTCGCTTTATATGACTAAAATTTTCCCCTTAAATATTGATTTACTGCAATACTGGCAATCTTTTTGACAAATGCCAAGATTGTTTTGGCTTCCTCCAAATTGACCTCCGTTCCTTTCTTTTTTAAGATTTGAACTACTCTTTCGGGAGTTAAATCGTTTGTTTTATCTTCTTCCATTCTCAAGAATATATCCAAATCACGCAATAATCGTATAAAATATAATCCATTATCCGGCAACAAACAGGTATAAAATATTCTTATTTTATGGCGAATTCGCTGGTCTCTTTTTTCTCGCTGTTCTCCTATGACTTGGATACTGTCGTTCATTTATTATCAATTGAGCGTCGGCCTGATATTGTGCCATACCTTCATAGTAAAAGTTTTTCATATGCTCAGTATTCTAAAAATACAATGGCAAAGACAACAAAATGAAAAAATATCTAAAATAATACGTATCTTTGTAAATTAACTATTAAAACAAATAATCATGGGAAAAATTATTTATGTAAATGGAGGTATCGTAATAAAAACACCTTACTTTAAATCTACAAATATAGGGGCTCTCTTCCCTGAACCTCCCGAAGGATCTGAAACGTGGGAGCCAAACGAGGAGGAAAACGGTTATAGGTTTCTTGAGATTAGCGACGAACGACCTCAATCAATTTTTAATAGTTATTACGCAAAGTGTGGATTTGCTACCTATGAGTTAGGCGCAGTTCTTTTACATAAGGATTTTTCAGAAGCACATAGAGATTACATCCAAATAGTAAATGATATATCTGAATTACTTGAAGTAGTAAGTAACTCCGGATTAAATGAGAAATATATAAAAATTATACGCGGACAAGCCATTGTTAATGTAATAGCATCGGTAGAGACATTTATTTGTGATACCATATTAACCAAAATAACAGAAGATGAGAATATCTTTCATGATTTCCATAAGTTTTTATTTGACCCGTTCAGAAAAGAAGCAAAGGAATTCTTAAATCAGGGTATGATTGGAGAATATGAACAAAAGGTGATAGATGGCGTGATTGAGCTATCTTATAGCAATATCAAACGCATTGATAAAATATACAGAGAAATCTTCGATATCGCTATTAATGACATAAACGACACAATGCATAAACACATCTCAAACCGGCATAAGTTCGCCCATAAAAACGGACGAGGGAAAGATGGTACCTATATAGATATTTCAAAAGAAGAGATCTCTGATTTAATTTCCGATGCAAATGCTTTTGTTGATCAAATTATGAGTAAAATCAACATATAGAGATCCAATATACGGGCCCGCAAGTACATTTTTATCCTCTGATACTTAGTGTTTATGTTTTTTATTAGCTCAATATTCGTATCAAAAGGTTCTTACCTTTTTAATTTTCGAACCGTTGTTGTGATTTGAGACTGTTTCCCTTTGGGGTGATTTTCTTCTGAATCATACTGGTATAGACTGTCTTTCGATTGATTAATTCGTTTCAAATCTTCCAGAAAAGAGTTCGAATTTGCACCCTCTGGATGTACAAATGGCATTGATTATCAATCAACTTACATTAACGCAGTACGAAAATCCGGACTAATTCAGATTAGTCCAGCTTTTCGTATAGGGTTACAGGTAGCTTTTCCCTGATCAGCACGCTATTGAATAATATTACTGAATAATCGATATTCAGGGTCAAAATGAAGATTTACCGAGAAGGGGGATCCATTTCTATTTTTCTTAACCATGATCTCAGCAACACCCAACAATGAGTTTCCTCTTTCATCTTCTGTAATACGGTAATATTCTGGTCTGAATATGAATAAAACAACATCTGCATCATCACAGAGGGTTCCACTATCT
>NZ_JAYFQD010000021.1:0-103001 GCF_034927365.1 Proteiniphilum sp.
AAGCCTAACGGCATCAGAAATCTCATTTTTTTCATATCTCTTATTATTTAAATGACTCTCTACTATTGAAGACAAATGAACGGAAAAAATATTTTACGGAAAAGTTTTTTCTTTTCCGTAAAACAAGTCGGGCGCTTTAACTATTATTTCGCATCTGTTCCCTGCTTCGCATTTTCTTCGTGGCAACCGAATCCGAATCCTCTTCCATGTCCGAAGAATCCGGCGTGTTTGTGGAATTTTTCCATCATTTCTTTCCGATCCTTGATGAATGCTTCTTTTTCTTCGGGCGTTTTCTTCATCCATTCTTCGCAACGTTGGTCGATGGCGGCAACGCTAAATTCGCGTTTCTCCTGTTCACGGTCGTTCATCGCTTCCATATGTTTGTTCATAAATTCCAACTTTTCTTGGTCAGTCATGGTTGACCATTTTTCAAAAAGTTCTTTTCTTACATCTTGTCCGAAAGGTATTCTTCCAAAGAATCCCATTCCAAAATCTCTTGTCATCATAAAATCTTAATTTTTGAATTATTTTTTTTTAGTTTTATTTTCGAGATTGCTCTCTACACTTATGCTGACAAATGAGAATGAGAAATATTTTAGGGGAATGAAAGTTTTTAATTTTTTCCTTGGTAATCGGCTCTTAAAATCCCTGAATCATAAACCTTGCTGCTTCTCAGTGTCCATTTCGATTCTTTAGGTTGTTCGGGAAACAAGGGAATTCCTTTACCTAAAATAACAGGAACGTAGCAAATTTGCATTTCATCAATCAAAATGTCTTTACCTTGCTCATTACGCAGAGTAGATATGGTTTCAATGACATTTTCCGTAATAAACGGTATGTTTTCTTTTACGCTCTATTCATAGCGCGACACAACATAAGTTTGCTGATTCGGATAGGCTCCAATTTCGGTTGTTGAGTACACGCAAAAAAGCGTGGAACTTACAACCATCCCGCCGCGAGGTACTGGAATACCCAAGAGGAAATAGAAGCAAGCCCACGCCATACCGTTGGGAATAGCATGAATATTGCTGTATTCCTCTTGTCTTGTAAATTTCCAGTTTTCGCGACAGGGTTCAGCGAATATCATGTTATATATAAACGAGGTAAGCCCCGCCGTACTTTCATACTAACCTAATGCAAAGATAGTGATTCCCTTTAAACTATTCGGGGTATAAAGTACTTACTTTGTTTCACCGGATTCTTCTAAAATCTGCGAAATTTTTTGAACTTTTGGGATGTAACACTGTTTAAAAACTGAAATGATGACACCTCTTCAAATAACGTTTCCTACCGATAGCATTTTTGTGCCACGGTCGGCCAATGATCCCTCTTTCGGTCAACTGATCAAGGAGGGGAGATACGATCACATTCTGGATAATATACTTGCATGGGGGATCGATCTGCTTGCCAACATAGTTATAGCCGTTGTACTCTTTGTTATCGGCCGTTTTCTTATCACCAAAGTCGATAATTTAGTGGCAAGGTTACTGCGGAAAAGTTCGCTCGACAATACCTTGAAAGGATTTATCAGTAGTGTACTGCAGACATTTCTTTTTATTGTATTGTTCATGATCATCATTAATTCGGTGGGTGTAAAAACCATATCTATCGCGGCCATTATCGGTACGGTAGGTCTGGCGATAGGGCTGGCCATGAAGGATAACCTCTCCAATTTTGCAGGCGGGGTAATGATTCTTTTGAGCAAACCGTTTAAAAGCGGTGACACCATCAAGGCCCAGAATCTGGAAGGCACAGTAGAACGAATTGGCATTATGCATACCATATTAAGGACCGGAGATAATAAGACGATCTATATTCCCAACGGACCTTTATCGACCGGTAGCATCATCAACAATAACAGCCTCAATGGTATGCTCCGCTCGGAAATTATTTTCAGTGTAGATTACGGTTGTAATGTGGACGAGGTAAAAGAGTTGCTATTACAAACAGCCGCTCAACATCCAAAAGTATTAAAAAAGCCTGCTCCTTTTGCCAGGATGGCAAAGATCAATCCCAACTCTCTCGAATTCGTTTTCAGGGTATGGGCAAAGAAGGGGGACGAGTCAGAGGTAAATCACGATTTGAGTGAGGCTGTTTACAAGCAGCTCTATGAAAGAGGGATGATTGGCTCGATGCAACGCATGTCGGTCTGCCTCAAGAAAGAAGAAGACTCGCCATCATAAAAACGGAAAAAACCATTATTACGGGACGAGCCTCCTGCTCCTGTCGATCAGTAAAGATCGTCAATACTCGGAACTAAAGTGGAAGCGGATATTTTTAAAATCCTGCTGTGCCATCATTAAGATATAGTTCGATTCGGCCAGAAATACATCCCGACCCTCCTTGTCGTATGCCATATACTGATACTTCCGTTTTTTGAAATCAGCCAGTTGCACGGCATCATCGCTCTCGATCCAGCAGGCCTTATATAGGCTGATTGGCTCCCAACGGCACTGTGCTCCATATTCATGCAACAACCGGTATTGTATCACTTCAAACTGAAGCTGCCCCACTGTCCCGATGATCCTTCGTCCGTTGAACTGATTGGTGAAGAGCTGTGCCACTCCTTCGTCCATCAGCTGCTCTACTCCCTTTTGGAGTTGCTTCGATTTCATCGGATCGGCATTTTCGATATACTTGAACATCTCAGGAGAGAAACTCGGCAATCCTTTGAAATGCAGATCTTCACCCGCTGTAAGGGTATCGCCGATCTTGAAGTTACCATTATCGGGCAACCCTACGATATCGCCGGCATACGCCTCATCCATGATCTCTTTCTTCTGCGCCATAAAAGCGGTAGGTGATGAAAATTTCATCATCCGGTTAAAACGGACATGCTTGTAGTTCACATTCCGCTCGAACTTACCGGAACAGACTTTCACAAAGGCGATACAGGAACGGTGATTCGGATCCATATTGGCATGTATCTTGAAGACAAATCCGGAGAAACTCTCCTCATACGGATCCACGATCCGCTCCTCAGTCTGTACTTCTCGAGGCGAGGGGGCTGTCTCCACAAAGCAATCCAGCAACTCTTTCACCCCGAAATTATTGAGAGCCGATCCGAAAAACACAGGCGCCAACCTGCCCGCAAGATACTCGTCACGGTCGAATGTAGGATAAACTTCAGTAATCAGTTCCACATCGTCACGCAATTTCTTCGATAAGCGGTCACCAATATGATTCTCCAACTCGGAGGAGTGGATATCGAGCCTTAGTGATTCTGTCACCATCTGTTTACTGGGTTGATAAAGATCAAGGCTGTTCTTATAAAGGTTATATACTCCCCGGAACCGTTCTCCCATATCAATTGGCCAGCTCAACGGGCGCACACTCACTTTCAGTTCTTCCTCCAACTCGTCGAGGATCTCGAACGGATCTCTTCCTTCCCGGTCGAGTTTATTGACAAAAATCATCACAGGTGTATGCCGCATACGGCAGACCTCCATCAACTTACGAGTCTGGGCCTCCACCCCTTTTGCCACGTCCACTACCACAATCACGCTGTCTACCGCCGTGAGCGTACGGTATGTATCTTCCGCAAAATCCTGGTGGCCGGGGGTATCCAGAATATTGATCTTATGATGTCCATATTCAAATCCCATTACAGAGGTTGCAACCGAAATACCGCGTTGCTTCTCGATCTCCATCCAGTCTGATGTCGCTGTCTTCTTGATTTTATTCGATTTCACGGCGCCCGCCACATGAATAGCCCCTCCAAAGAGTAGCAGCTTCTCCGTAAGTGTGGTTTTTCCCGCATCAGGGTGACTGATTACAGCGAACGTACGCCGACGTTGTATCTCTTCTGTTAATGTCATTCTTTCTTATTGTTTAATCGTGGAAGCGTTGAATTGTTTAATCGTTAATCAGCGCATCAACACATCTTTTTAGCGCCTCTTCCCACTTGGGAATTTCTACACGAAATGTACTGCATACTTTGGATAGATCCATCACACTGTATGCCGGGCGAGGAGCGGCGGCTCCGTATTCGTGGGTCTTGACGGGGATCAATTCACAACCGCCAATACCTGTTATTCTTTTAATCTCTTCTGCAAAGCGGAACCAGGTAGTCTCACCCTTGTTCGAGAAATGATAAATACCCCTTTTCCATTCTGTTTCTTCGGAGAACTGCAGGATATGTATAATCAGTTCTGCCAGATCTGCAGCATAGGTGGGAGTTCCATACTGGTCATCCACGATGGTCAATCTTTCCCGCTCTTGCATCAGCCCGATCATTGTTTTTACAAAATTATTGCCGTATTGGGAATAAAGCCACGATGTGCGTATGATCATCCACTCACCACCCACGGCTTGCAGGGCTTCTTCTCCTTTCAGTTTTGACTGGCCGTAAACCGAGAGTGGATGGGGTTCCATATTTTCGGTATAAGGAATCTCCGACTGGCCGTCAAACACGAAATCGGTCGATATATGAATCACCTTTACACCCTCTTGCTTTGATACGATAGCAATATTCTCTACTGCTTTTCCATTCACCAGATACGCCTTATCACTATCTTCTTCCGCCTTATCTACAGCTGTATAAGCAGCACAGTTGATAATATAAAGGATACGGTAATCTTTCACGAACCGGGAAAGCTCCTCCCTGTCCGTCACATCCAGATCATCCACATCAGTAAATAAAAACCGGAAAGGCAGGTTCAAACGATCTGTCAATCTTCCCAGTTCCTTTCCCAATTGTCCGCTGCCACCCGTGACGAGCACGTTTTTCTGTACCAGTCCGTAAAAAAACTGTTGTTTGGGTGTTTCTTTTTCTGTTCCCCCCAAATGTTTGGTTATTCCTGTAATTATGGGCATATTTTTAATTAAATTAGAACCAAGACTTTCAGAATCAAGACTGTTAGAACCAAGACTTTTAGAACCAAGATTTTTAGAACCAAGACTGTTAGATTGTTAGAGCCAAGACTTTTAGATATAGGATTTTAGATTTAATCTCCTTCGATCCTTATCAGTCTCCATTAATCTATCTACAGTTCAACAGTTTAACATTTAAACAATTAAACCATTTAGGTATATTGGCACATTGAACTACTCGTCAATCTCTTTATATTTTTGTGAGAGAAGACGCAACAGGCCGGTAATCTGTGCAACGGCAGCCTGAGTTTCTCCGGAAATTTCCCGTTTCTGTAGTTTCAGTAGCAGATATCCGTACAAAGCCGTGAAGCAGGTTTCTATTTCAGAAACATCCTTGTCTGCCGACTTTGCTCTTAAAGCCACAATATGAGGCAGTGTATTATAATAGACACCGATATATGCCGACTCTTTAGGATCTTTCAACAATCGCAGATGAAGATCAGTAAGGTCTATAATCAGGTTCTTGTTAATTTGCAAGTGACCTTCTTTCTGTACACCCTCCGATTTCATCATCATGATCAGACCCTCGTACCAGTCGCATGCCTCTCTCTTTTCTTCCTCTGTTGAATTCACAGGGTCGATCAGAGAATACTGCACCTTGTCGATATCCAACCCATAGGAGCGTAAGATATCTTCCAATTGCCACATATAGAGCATATATTCAGCGATATTTTCTTGTTTCTTTTGCCGGGCTATCCACATAATACAGATTAATATCCTTCTCACCTTTCAGGAGAACAGGTTTAATAACCATAGTTTTTGCTATTTTTGTGCAAAAGTACAACGAATGATCAAGTTTTCCATCATAGTAGTTCGATATTTTCCTCTACAACACCTACTGCCTGCTACTGTGAAATCAGGTAAACATTGTCTTCAAACCACATATTTATCGTACCTGAAAAAAATATTCAAAAATTTTTCTGTTCCGATGATACGTTTTGACACCCTTTCTCGTCGGATTAAATGAGTATGGACATTGTTGAATACAAAAAAATAGTCGTCGCACTGCGCCCATCATTACTCGCAGTTGCCCGCCACATCACCGGAAATACCGAAGATGCGGAGGATGTGGTGCAGGATGTATGCCTCAAGATATGGCACTACCGTGACCGTTTCGATCAATATGAAAATATGGAAGCATACTGTACGACAATGGTCAGGAACCTGAGTATCGACAAGATCCGAAGCCGGAAACCATTCTCTGATGAAGTGGAACTACTTGGCAAAGAAACAGGAGAACAACTCCCCGATTCGGTGCTTGAAGAAAAAGAGGAACGAGATGCCATTCGCCGGATCATTGAAATGCTGCCGCCATTACAACAGCGGATCTTACAGATGAAAGATATCGAAGGATATGAAACCGGCGAGATTACAGAAATGACAGGTATAACAGCCGAATCAGTGCGCAACAACCTCTCACGGGCCCGCAAACGGATTCGAGAATTGTACTTCAGCTATTATCAACACAAACAAGCAACAGAATGACAACAGATATTCGACATCTTATAGATAAATATTTCGAAGGAGAAACTTCTGCCGAAGAGGAAAAGATACTCCGCCGCTATTTCGCACAGAAGGAGATCCCCGAGGAGTTGAAGGGATACACCTCACTATTCCGCTTTCTCGACGACGAAGCAGCAGCCTTAGCTGTGCTGAATGAGATACAGCAGAAAAGCAGTGCCCCCGTCCGACGCAACTCTTTATTTTTCAAAAGACTGCGGTCAATCGCCGCTGTGGCAGCCATCTTCATTGTCGCTGTCCTGATCCTTACCCGACCCGGTAGCGGATCCTCGAACGGAGACTATGTCTGGATAGATGGACAACAGATTACCGATCCTTCCACTGTGCGCGAATATGCAGAGTCGGCTTTCGGCAAAGTAAAACCCGAAACTGATATTATTGAAGATCAACTCCGTTTCATGCTGGAGTGAAACTGGCAATAAAGTTAAAATAATAACATCAACACGTTATCACGATGAAAATAGAAAAGACATTCCCTCGCCTGCTTATCCTTCTCCTGTTGTTGACGACCTCGGGGATAGCTGCACATGCACAGGAAAACCTGAGGATCAATACTATCTTTGAAAAGTATGGCAAGCAAAAAGGGGCCACGATGGTCGTTTCCTCAGGCAAGGAGCTTTATAACTACAAACTTGATAAATATCGCAGTATTACCGTGCAATATGATAAAGCCATTCTGAATGACATACAACAATGTCTGGAAGTGGACAAAAAACAAGCACGACAGATAAAAGAAGTCATCAGTAACGGTATTATTTCCTCCGGATATTATCAACTGTCGGAAGAAAAAAATCACACGAACCGGTACATCTTGTTCAAAATTGGGAATGACGGAACTGCTACGCTCATCTATATGGAAGGCGGACAGGAATCGGAAGAGTTGATTAACAGGTTGTTTATTAAGAAGTGAAAAAGTTAAGGAGTGGAGAAGTTAAGAAATCCAAGAATAAATTTTTCACTTACAAAATCTGAGCTCTCGATTCTCTTAAGAAGCAAAATGTTTCAACGCATTTTTTGAACGGAGAAAACGTTCTGCAATGCTTGGCTCTAAAAATATTGGTTCTGAAAGTCTTGGTTCTGAAAGTCTTGATTCTGAAAGTCTTGGTTCTAAAAATCTTGGTTCTGAGAGTCTTGGTTCTGAAAATCTCAAAATAAAAATAAACATTAAACTATATAAGACAATGAAAAAAATTGAAACAATCATCGCTTTTTTGCTGGTCGCAGTATGTGTAACGGCCTCTCCGGTATTACCTCCTGATACTACGTTTCATTATAACGATCGCAAAGTCGTAATTTCCGAAGAGAACAACGAAATGAACATCTCGGTATACCATCGCAATGAGCAGGGAGATACCGTACAAAGCCAGAAAGTCTATGAGGGAATCTTTTCCGAAGGAAGAAGTATCGAACGGGTATATCAGAACCATTTCGACATCGCCATACCCAGTATTCTCAAGCCGAAGAGCAAACGTAATCGTAATGTCGATGCCTCATCACACTGGGCAGGTTTCGGTATCGGATTTGCCAATTTGCCTGAAGGTCTTGATTTCAACGGAGAACTGGCCTCAATCACTAATCAGAGCCGTTCATTACAATACAATCTCAATCTCATTGAAAAGTCAAGATTACTGGGCAACAGTAACTTCACCGGAATCATCGGTATGGGTATCCAGTTCAACGCCATTCACTGGCAGACCAACAAAGCCATCGAAGTAGAGGATTACAAATCGATCATCACCACCACCGAACCGGGCAATGAATATAGAAGATCCCGCCTCCACTATACCTATCTCACCTTTCCTTTTCTTATTGAGACCAACAGAAGTTCACTTTTCTTCATCAACGCAGGAGTGGTTGCCAAAGTGAAGACAGCCTCGTCATCCAAAATATGGAAGAATGATGAGAGAGGGAATAAACAGAAAATCAAGCACCCCGGTGAGCTGAATATCCGTCCCGTTACAATGGATCTGTTGGTGCAAGGAGGATTCAATGACTTTGGTTTCTTTGTTTCCTACTCACCATTTAGCCTCTTCAATGAAAACAAAGGGCCAAAAGCCAATCAGGCCACCATTGGCCTACAACTCTACTTCTGACACAGGAAAATTAGTAATACACTATTTTAAACTCTACAATAAGCAGACCGGGATTATATCTTCTTTAAAAAGATATTTTCCCGGTTCTCAATTCATGGCATGCTCTACTCTCACAACGGGTATTCTTGCTTTTCCGGTGCAGGGCATAGCGATCTCAATGAACAAATCCGTTAAAGAACTACTTCTTTTTTGGAGGTCATTCAACAATGTTTTTAGGCATACGCTATACCGAATACGGTAAAAAGCGGTAATTTTGCAGAAATATAAAAACAGTATGATCAAGTTCCATATTATTGAATCGGGATATTTCCATGGCGATGGCGGAGTGATGTTTGGTACCGTGCCAAAAAAATATTGGTCGACAAAATATAAGGCCGACGAAAAGAATATGAGTGTGATGGCGCTTCGCTGCCTCTTTATCGAGACAGAAAAAAGACGTATCCTGATTGACGCGGGGATCGGCAATAAACACAACTCAAGGTTGAAATTCTTCCAACCGTTCCACCAGAAAGAGATTGCTGAAGAAATCCGGAAAATCGGATACACACCCGAAGAGGTGACCGATGTAATTATCACACATCTCCATTTCGATCATTGTGGCGGTTGTACTGTCTTCAACGATAAGAAAGAAACGGTTCCCACCTATCCTAACGCGACTTACCACCTAAGCCTCGCGCAGTGGAAAAATTATCGTAATCCCTCACTCTTTGAGAAGGGTTCTTTCTTTGCCGATAACATTGAACCGGTATATGATGCGGGACAATTACAATTCGTACTGGAAGATATGCAACTCGATGACCAAATATGGTTGGAACTCTACGACGGTCATACGCCCGGACAAATCGTGGTACTTTTTAATACCAAAGAAGGAAATTACGCCTTTCCCGGAGATGTGGTACCCACCTCGCTCAACCTCTCTCTGAGTTGGCTTTCCGGCTACGACAACAGCGTCGCCATAGCCATGGAAGAAAAAAAACGTTTCATGGACAAAGCAAAAAAAGATAAGCGTACGCTTATCTTTTATCACGATGCCTATACAGTCTCGACCCCGTTATAATTTCTTTGTCGTAATATTAACGACTCCGTTCTTTCCTTCTTCTCCATAAATGGAAGAAGAATCACCTTGTCTCACAGATATAGATTTAATCCCATCCATCGGGATGGAATTCAGATCAAAATCTTTCGGCTTTTTTTCTCCATCGACAATGATAAGAGGAAGAGTTTTGTCCGAATTTTCCACTTTCAACTTCAATCTATCCCTCACAAATTCTTTAAGATCCGAAAAATTAAATTGAGAGGGTATATAAGTAAGGGAAGGTGTCGGTGTTGTTGAGATAGTCAGACTTGAAACTGTATCTGTACTATTTTTAAACGACGAAACAATTATACTGTCAGCCGTATATTGCAATGGCTGTTTCTTTTTTTTAGGATTCTTTGTCGTAAACAGGATCGCTCCATTTTTCCCTTCTACATCATAAGCGTCAATGGATGCTTTACCTTTCAGTACCGAGAACGACTCGATATCATTGGGATCAATAGAAGAAATATCGAAATCCTTCGGCATTTTTTCACTGTCGACAAAAATCAGGGGAGGATTTTCTTTCATCTGATCCCAATCCAGAGGATTGCGACCTCTCACTGCTATTACCTCCTTCTCTACTCTCTGCAGAGGCTTTTCCGTAGCTGCCTCTGTTGTCGTGGCATCCTTTTTATATTCTTTTGTAGTAACTAACACCACTCCATGCTTGCCGTCTACTCCGTAAATATCGACGGCCGTCGCATCTTTTAAGACAGAGAAGGATTTGATATTATTCGGATCGAGTTTACTCAATGCATCAGTACTGGCTTTTTGATCATCTATAAAGATTAATGGATGGTTAATAGTATCCATTCCTCTTATCCAATAACCTTCGTCTTCTTTTAAACGGATGGTTAATACTGAGTCTTTCGGAGTAATCTTTGCTTTTCCCAAATCAAGAGGATTAGCATTTACATCCACATCCTCAACAGTTATAATCACAGAATCTTTTGTTCCCTGTGCATCAGTCACCCTCTCAACCACTCCTTTTTCTATCGCCTCATTGCTCTTCTTCTCCGGGATGCTTGCATTCAGTTTCGGTACCGAAAGAGCGATCATAGCCAGCAACACTGCCGGAAGTGTCATCAGATAATTCCATTTCATTCGCCGGTCTGTCTTGTTTTTCTTCATCATAGTAATTCGTTTGTGCAAGTCACGTTGACGGAAATTATTCGCCAATGCAAATTTATATTCGCCTACGCTTTTGCGGATTAATAAAAGTTGGTATTGTTTTGTATCAATTCCATTGTTAAGGACCTGCTGATCGGCCTGATATTCATGGACCGACTGGATTTCCCGGCGCAACAACCATGAGAAAGGATTGAACCAGAAAATGCAGCTGAAAAGATCGAAAAAAATCATATCGATAGAATGGTATAAGAATATATGCGCCTTTTCATGACGTATCACTGCCTCTCCATCGGAAAACAAATCTTTACGGGAAATGACAATATATTTCATCCAACTGAATGGTGAGATATTTCTATCAGTCACACACAAAACAGTATGATCAGCTAATATTTCTTTCTCCGATTTCCGGATAAGGGTGATTATCTGGCTTAACCCTGTCAGATAACGGATAAGGGTGAAAAGAACTCCAATGCCAAACAAAACCATCGTAATCTCCATCCATGGAATTTCCATTCTCGGTTCAACCTCCACCAGTTCAGTGACGGGCAGGTATGAGAGATCCATGGTAAATGTTGTTGTAACCGTTTCCGGTTTCAAAACCCTCTCCGGAATAAGATGGAATCGAAAAAGAGGAAGCAGCGATATCACGGGCAAGACAGACAATAACATAAAACGATTCACCGAATGAAACGTGTTATTGGCAAAAAAGATCTTATATAAGCCATAAAACAGGGCCATCAGGATAGATGCCCGCAGTATCCAATAGAGAAAAAGTTCCATGGCAATCATTTTTTATCGTCCTGGTTTTCCACTTCATCCAATAACCTCCGTATCTCCTCCACCGAGATATCCTGTTCTTTTATCAGCGACGAGACTACACTCAGGTAGGAATTATCGAAATACTTCTTCACCACGCTTCTCAATGTGCCATTCCGGTATTCCTCTTCACTGATGATCGGATAATAACGGTAAGTACTTCCAAATGCTTCGTGCGAAAGAAACCCTTTCTCTTCCAACATACGTGCATAGGTCGATAATGTATTGAAATGAGGTTTAGGATCGGGATATTTCTCAACCAATTGCCTTACAAACAAGGAACCCTCATCCCAAAAAAAACGCATCACCTCTTCCTCTCTGGCTGTCAACTCCTTCATATTTCCGATTATTAAACTGTTATACTTCAATTCCGAACGTTTTGTGATCCTCTACTTTTTCAAACGTTTCATCCTTATTGGATCCACAAAACCTGATAAAATCAATCACACTGCAAATATAACTAAAACAATTCGTTTCAAAACGAAACAATTTAGTTAAATAAACTATACTTATTCGTTAATTTTTTAAATCAAAGAAAAACCGATTGATTTTCAATCGGTTTTATGCTTAATATTGAACTATTACAAGTTACAAAAATGGAAAATAAATCATTCAACGATTCATATCACTTCAACCGCCCATTTTTTCGGAGCGCCTGATCCAATATCCATTGAATTTGACCGTTCACACTGCGAAATTCGTCGGCAGCCCATTTCTCGATCGCATCCATGGTATCCGCATCCAATCGCAAAGCGAAATTCTTAGTCGTTTTTTCTTTTTTAGCCATTATTTATTTGCTCCATCTTTTCAAGTTTCAACAATACCATCCTCAGATCATCAGGCTTATTGGTCCCTATCAAAACCTTTTTTCCATCCCACCTATCACCTATCCACTCTAATGATACAACGTTCCCGTATTCAATACCGGCTGTGCCGATTCGTCTGCACAAAGCACCACGAGAAGGTTACTCACCATTGCTGCTTTCTTGTCGCTGTCGAGTTCAACAATATTTTCGTCGTCAATCCTATCCAACGCCATTTTCACCATTGTCACTGCTCCTTCCACGATCTTCTCACGTGCCGAAATAATGGCTTCGGCCTGCTGGCGGCGAAGCATCACTGCTGCAATCTCCGGAGCATACGCAAGATAATTGATACGTGCTTCCACCACTTCAATCCCTGCCATCTCCAAACGAGTATTTAATTCTCTCAAAAGATCTTCGTTGATCTCCTCCCCTCCCGACCGCAATGTCAATTCGGTGTCCGAAATCACATTATTATCGTAGGCATAAAGCCCTGCAACCTGCCGCAATGCAGCATCACTCTGTACTGCTACAAAATTCTCAAAAGCATCCATCTGCTTACCTACCGTATAAGTAATTGTACCGTCCTTGCCCGGCCTCGATGCCGCCATCGTCTGTGCATCTATCTCGAACATCGCCTTATAGGTATCCTTCAACTTCCAGACCAATACCAAACCAATCAATACTGGATTACCCACCTTATCATTTACTTTGATAGGATCCACATTCAGGTTTCGTGCACGCAAGGAGAGCTTTTTCTTTGTCATAAAGGGATTAACCCAAAAGAATCCGTTCTCCTTCAATACCCCTTTATATTTTCCGAAAAAGATCATCACGACTGCCACATTTGGTTCCAGCTTTGTATATCCCAGATACATGATGATCCACGTAACCAGCAATATTATCGCCAGGATGACACTCCATGACTCCCCCAAAGGAAAAAGCCACATAATCCCCGCCAACATGACCAGCATTACAAAAACCATCAAAAAGCCGTTCGCTCTAAAACCTTTAAAACTGAATTCTTTTGTTCCCATAATCATATAATTTAAAATGATATTATTTTAATATCACAAATATATCAATACTTTTTTGATAACCAAAATTTTTTCAAAAAAAAATAGTATCTTTGTATCCGTTGTGATGATCAGGTTTTGAATTCAAGCGCCATCTTCCTCGCAATATCCTTATCATTATACTATTTCATACTACCTATTAAAATGGATATAAACGTTCTTATGGTTTTTGGGGTTATCCTTCTGACGGTTACTTTCTTTGTATGGGGAAAAATACGGTCGGATATTGTCGCTTTATCTTCTCTCGTATTATTGGTACTGACTGGCATTATTACACCGGAAGAGGGATTATCGGGTTTTTCCAATTCTGTGGTTATCATGATCGTCAGCCTGTTCATCGTAGGAGGAGGGATTTTCCAGACAGGACTTGCCAAAATGATCAGTACAAAAATCCTCACTTTGGCCGGAGGCAATCAATTTAAACTATTTATCCTGGTGATGCTGGTCACCGGAGGTATTGGAGGGTTTGTCAGCAATACAGGTACGGTGGCGTTGATGCTGCCCATCGTGATGAGTCTGGCGTCCGAAGCAAAGACCGATTCACGGCGCTTTCTGATGCCCATGGCTTTTGCCAGTAGTTTAGGATTACTCACACTCATCAGTACACCTCCCAACCTTATCATTAACGACGCGTTAATCAGCGGAGGCTTCGAAGGATTATCCTTCTTCTCGTTTTTACCTGTGGGACTCATCACTCTTACACTTGGCATCGTCCTGCTCTGGCCTCTCAGCAAAATGTTGGTAGCTGGCAAGGACAAAGAGAATTCTGCCGTAAAGAAAAACAAGTCTCTCAACCAATTGGTATCCGAGTACCAATTGGCGGAGAATCTATACAGGGTACAAGTTGAAAAAAATTCGCCATTTATCGATAAATCTTTACAGGAATTAAATATCACCCAAAGTTATAATGTAAGCATTCTTGAGATACGCAGAATTAACTCCCGAAACCGTTTTCATAAAACCGTGGATATGAAGATGGCGGGACCATCAAGTACTTTCAAAGAAGACGATATAATATATGTCTTCGGAAATTTCGATGATGTAACGGTACTCATCAATAGAAACGGCTTGAAAATGATCGATACCCATGAAACGGAAGGTAACGATAACGGCCGATCGGTTTCCAGATCAGGTGGATTCGAATTCAGTGAAATCGGTATTGCTGAAGTAGTTTTAATGTCCACTTCGAAACTTATCAATAAACGTGTGAAGGAATCAAATTTCCGACAACTTTATAATGTAAACATACTGGGGATACAACGCAAAGCCGGATATATCCTCCAGGATGTGAAGGATGAAAAAATGCTCTCGGGCGACGTATTACTGGTACAGGGAAAATGGTCGGATATAGAAAAACTGAATCAGGAGACATCGGAATGGGTTGTGGTAGGACAACCCATGGAAAATGCACTAAAAATCCCACGCGACCATAAAGCGCCGATCGCTGCGGCTATCATGGTATTAATGATCGTGGCAATGGTTTTCAACATAGTACCTACCGTGATTGCAACCATGATGGCGGCGCTGCTGATGATTATTCTGGGATGTTTCCGTAACGTGGAATCGGCCTACAAAAGTATCAACTGGGAAAGTACTTTTCTCTTCGCGGGTATGTTTCCACTGGCGATTGCCATGGAAAAAACCGGAGCTTCTTCCTTAATTGCCGATGCCATTGTAAACGGATTGAGTCAATTCGGACCGGTATCGGTATTGGCTGGCGTTTACCTTGCCACATCCATACTGACAATGTTTATAAGCAATACGGCTACTGCGGTACTCTTTGCACCAATTGCCTTTCAATCGGCAGTAACGATCGGCATCAGTCCATACCCGTTTTTGTTTGCTGTGACTGTAGCAGCCAGCATGTGCTTTGCAAGCCCGTTCGCAACTCCTCCCAATGCATTGGTAATGTCTGCCGGACGATACAAATTTATTGATTATATAAAGGTAGGACTCCCCCTACAACTTATTGTAGGTATTATTATGATCTTTATTTTACCCTTATTATTTCCCTTCTAAAAGACAAATGATCAACGAATAACTATTCAAACTATCATCTAATCCGTTGAAATATGTATATGAACGGTAAAACTTGAATATTTAAGTAAAAATCGTAACTTTGTCACAATTTTATAAAGGTGCCGATTAACTCTGGTATTCCTGATCGTTTAAATTATATTTAATGAATAGTCGAATGAGAAAATTTCTTTTTATTCCATTAGCAGTTATGACATTACTTGCATGCAATAACGCCAATACCGGTAAAGAAAGCAGCGAACCGGGAGCTATTTTTAACTCCGAGTACAACACTCCGTTCGATATGCCTCCTTTCGACCGGATAACTTTTGAAGATTACAAACCGGCATTCCTGAAAGGAATGGAAGAACAGGCTAAGGAGATTGATGCCATCGCCAACAATCCCGATACACCCACTTTCGAAAACACCATCGTCGCCATAGAAAATAGCGGGCTCCTGCTCACTCGTGTATCCCGTGTCTTTTATGCTTTGAAAAGTGCCGAGACCAACGACTCCATACAGAAGTTGGCCGTGGAACTATCCCCTCTCTTGTCAGAGCATTCCGACAACATCAATCTGAATGAAAAGTTATTCAACCGTATCAAAGTGTTGCATGACGACACTACCGGTATGGATCTCGACAAAGAACAGTACCGGGTACTGGATAATTACTACAAAAACTTTGTACGGTCCGGTATTTTGCTGGACGAAAGCAAAAAAAACAGGCTGCGTGAAATCAACAAAGAGCTGTCCGGACTTACACTCAGCTTCGGCAATAACCTGCTGAATGAAACCAACAGTTACAAACTGGTGATTGACAATAAGGAAGATCTTGCCGGACTCCCCGAAGGTGTCATCGCAGCAGCAGCGGAAGCGGCCAAGGAAGCCAAAGAAGAAGGGAAGTGGGTATTCGGCCTGCAAAAGCCAAGCTGGTTACCGTTCCTGCAATATTCGGAAAAACGTGAACTCCGCGAAAAACTCTACAAAGCCATGTACATGCGTGGGGACAACGATAACGATAATGATAACAAAAAAATCATTAATGATATCGTGAATCTGCGTATCGAAAAGGCACAAATGCTGGGATATAATACTCATGCCGATTTTGTGCTCGAAGAAAGTATGGCCAAGTCACCGGAGAATGTCTACAAACTGCTTAATGATGTCTGGGCATATGCATTGCCCCAGGCAAAAAAAGAGGCAGTTGAACTGCAAAAAATGATCGATGCCGAAGGGGGCAACTTCAAACTGGCATCGTGGGACTGGTGGTATTATACCGAAAAGCTACGTCAGCAGAAATACTCGCTCAATGAGGAGGAGATCAAACCATACTTCAAAATGGAAAATGTGCGTGAGGGGGTATTTGAAGTAGCCAACCGGTTATACGGAATCAATTTCAGGAAACTGGAAAATGTTCCGGTATATCATCCCGAAGTGGAAGCTTATGAAGTACTCAATGCGAATGGTTCCCATTTGGCCGTTTTTTACACCGATTATTTCCCTCGCCCGGGCAAGGGCGCTGGTGCATGGATGACCAGCTTCAGGGGACAAAGAGTACTCAACGGCGAAAATATCCGCCCTCTTATACATAACGTGGGTAACTTCACCCGCCCCACCGCCACCACTCCGGCCTTACTCACGCTCGATGAAGTGGAAACCCTCTTCCACGAATTCGGACACGCACTTCACGGCATGATGTCGAATGTCACTTATGCCAGTGTTGCCGGCACGAGTGTGTCCCGCGATTTTGTGGAACTACCTTCACAGGTAATGGAACATTGGGCATTCCACCCCGATGTACTTAAACTCTACGCCAAGCATTATCAAACCGGAGAAGTAATTCCCGACGAGTTGATTGCCAAGATCGACGCTGCATCCAAATTCAATATGGGCTTTACAACCACCGAATTTGTCGCTGCGGCCCTGCTCGATATGGACTATCACACACAAACCTCAGCAAAAACATTCGATGTACGTGAATTCGAAAAGAAATCGATGCAAAAGATCGGGCTGATCGATGAAATTATTCCACGTTACCGCAGCACCTATTTCTCCCATATCTTCAGTGGCGGATACTCTGCAGGATATTATGCATACCTCTGGGCTGAAGTGCTCGATGCGGATGCTTTCCAGGCTTTTGTGGAGAATGGTATTTTTGATAAAGCCACAGCTGCCAGGTTCCGTGATAATGTATTATCGAAAGGGAACTCCGATGATCCTATGGAACTATACAAAAGATTCCGTGGTGCAGAACCCAATCCGGTCTTTCTGTTAAAAAATAGAGGGTTTGTAGAATAAATCGAATAAGAGCAGGAGGGTTTTCCCGTTTTTCACATCACCGGATAATCTTAGAGAAAAATTATCCGGTGATATTGTTCTTAAAAAGATAAAAAAACGTATATTTGCACGCTCAAAATAAAATAGGCATCGGATATGCCTTAATTTTTCATGTAAACAGAGTTCGTAACCTGACGAAAAAACAAAATAAATAGTAAAACAAAAAGTAATATTGAAATGCAAAACAAAGGATTCATTAAAGTTTTCAGTATTATCCTGACACTTATCAGTTTGTTTTATCTCTCTTTTACAATAGTGGGGAGACAATACAACAAGAAAGCGGATCAATACGCCAATGGAGACTTAGCACTGAAGAATCAGTATCTCGATTCCCTCTCAACCGTGAAAGTTTACCTGAACTATACACTTAAGCAGGTTCGGGCGAAAGAGATTGGCTTGGGTCTCGACCTGAAGGGAGGGATGAACGTTATTCTGGAAGTGGATGCGGGACAGGTAATCGCCTCTTTGGCCAATACCGATGACCCGCAATTCAATCAGGCATTGAAAGAGACTGTAATCCAGAATCGCCGTGGTAGTTCATCCGATTTCATCTCGCTGTTCCGCCAAAACTATGAACGGATAGCACCGGAAGGACGGTTGGCCAACATCTACAGTGTCACCATGAGTGACAGGGTACGCCCCACAGCCAGCAACGATGAGGTAATCACCGTATTGCGTCATGAGTTGGCTAGCGTTGCCAATAACTCCTTTAACGTGTTAGCGACTCGTATCGACCGTTTCGGGGTGGTAGCTCCCAACATTCAAAAACTGGATCGTGCTGAACGCATTCTGGTAGAACTTCCGGGGATTACAGAACCGGAACGTGTACGTAACCTGTTACAGGGAAGCGCCAATCTTGAGTTTTGGAAAACTTATAACGTAAGCGAATTAAGTGTTTACTTCAACGAGTTGAATGCCCGCTCGAGTGAGTATGCCATGGCACAAAGATCGGGTCAGACCATTAACGATACCATAAATATCACCGTTGGAGACTCTGTGGCACAAGCCGAAGAACTTTCATTACCTCTTTTTGATGATGAGAAGGAGAAAATCGTCATTAACAAAAGTTTCGTAGAGTATTTTAAGGAACCTTACTTTGCGATGAGTGGAGCTCCGGGACCGACAGTAGGAACCGTATCGAAACTCGATACAGCCAAAGTAAACTTCCTGTTGAGCAAATACAAGGATATTTTCCCTGCCGATGTGCGGTTTAAATGGGCCTTCAAAGCCGTCGACGAACGCGATACCCACTTCCAGTTATACGCTCTCAAAGGCGACGGTAGCAAGCGTGGTCCCGCTTTGGAAGGTGATGTAATAACCAATGCACGTGCCGACCAGGGACGTACCGGATCAGCTTGGGAAGTAAGTATGACAATGAACTCAAGTGGTGCAAGCCGCTGGGCAACTATCACCGGTGCTGAAATCGGTAAATCCATCGCTATCGTGCTCGACGGCTACGTGTATTCAGCTCCCACCGTAAATGGTCGTATCGACGGAGGAAGCTCTCAGATCACCGGTAATTTCTCTGCACAGGAAGCACAGGACTTGGAGAACGTGTTGAAATCAGGTAAAATGCAAGCCGGCGTTCGTATCGTACAGGAAGATGTGGTGGGTCCTTCACTGGGCCAGGAAGCCATCTACGACGGATTGGTATCTTTCTTTATCGCTCTCCTCGTACTGTTCATCTTTACCTGTATGCTCTATGGATTTATCCCGGGCATGGTAATCAACGGGGCGCTGCTCCTCAACTTCTTCTTCACGCTGGGAGCCCTTGCGGCATTTCAGGCCGTCCTCACACTGCCGGGTATCGCCGGTATGATCCTCTCGCTTGCTATGGCGGTGGATGCCAACGTACTTATCAATGAGCGTATCAAGGAAGAACTTGCCAATGGCAAGACGTTACGCAGGGCTGTGGAAGATGGATATAAAAATGCATTCTCGGCTATTTTCGACTCGAACCTTACCAGTATCATTACCGGTATCATCCTTGCCATCTTCGGTGTGGGTGCTATCAGGGGATTTGCCATTACCCTTATTATAGGTATTGCCGTTTCGTTCCTCACCGCCGTGTACCTCACCCGGTTATTGTACGAAAACCGTTTCGCAAAAGACAAATGGCTGAATCTCACTTTCAACACAGGATTCTCTAAAGCAATCTTCAAGGAATATAATTTCGATTTTATCCATAACAGCAAAAAAATACTCATCATTATTGGCGTTTTCATTGCTGTCAGCATCATCTCGCTCTTTACCCTCGGATTGAATTCTGGTATTGATTTCACCGGAGGACGTAACTATATCGTTCGTTTCGAACAACCTGTCCGTGTAGGTGATGTGGAAGATGCACTGAGTCCTTACCTCGGTGAGTCGGTACGCGCGATCACTATCGGATCCAGCAATCAGGTACGTATTTCTACCAACTATATGATTGAAGACGATAGCAACGGAGTGGAAGAACAATTGCGTGTTATGCTCGGTCAGGGGTTGAAGGAATTCATGACTCCGGGTAAGACCATCGACGATCATATACAAAGTTCTCAGAAAGTGGGACCAAGTATTGCCGAGGATATGATAAAGAATGCTTTCCTGGCTCTCTTTATTGCCCTTTTATGTATGGGTATCTACATCCTGTCCCGTTTCCGGAGTTGGGGATTTTCCGCCGGTACTATTGCCGCACTTTCAGTCGACGCGTTCGCTGTAATAGGTCTCTATTCACTGCTTTGGAAAGTGATGCCCTTCTCGATGGAAATGGATCAGACATTCGTAGCTGCCATCCTAACGGTAGTAGGATACTCTATCAACGACAAGGTGGTGGTATTCGACCGTGTGCGTGAGTTCAAGCAACTCTATCCTAAACGCGGATGGAGAGACCTCTTTAACGACTCAATGAACGCTACTCTGGCACGTACGATCAACACCGGGTTAAGTACGATACTCGTAATTATCTGTATTCTCTTCTTCGGTGGTGATGCAGTGAGAAGTTTCGTTTTCGCAATGCTCATCGGTGTGGTGGTGGGTACAGTGACCAGTTTATTCGTAGCTGCTCCGGTAGCCTATAAGATCATAACCGATAGGGAAAAGAAAAAGAACCTAATAAAAGCATAGTCCTTTTATTGGTTTAGAAAACGGATGGTCTGTAATGCACAGGTCATCCGTTTTTTTATTGTGCAATAAAAATATTTTTTATACTTTTGCAGTCTTAAAATCAAAACAAGCCACAATAGCTCAGTTGGTAGAGTAACGCATTCGTAACGCGTCGGTCGCGAGTTCAAGTCTCGCTTGTGGCTCTCCCCCCGAAAGGTAATCTCTTAAGTTTATATTGGAAACCCGTTTCTACAAATATAATTTAAATTTATTTGTCCGTCCGGTTTATTTTGTACCTTTGCATTAGTCAAGCATTTGCTAATTATACAGCTATATCTATATAATTATGTCAGCATTAAAAGCACATATATCCCAAATCATTGGGCCGGTTGTAGATGTCCGTTTTGAATTCTCCGGCTCTACAGAGGCAAAACTGCCCGCCATCGACGATGCGCTCTATGTAGAACGCCCCGACGGTCAGGTAGTTTATCTGGAAGTACAACACCATATCGGTGAAAACATTGTGCGTACTGTAGCGATGGATAGCACCGACGGATTAAGCCGTGGACTTCCGGTGAGAGTATTGGGACATCCCATCAGTGTTCCTATAGGAGAACAGATAAAAGGACGGTTACTCAATGTAATCGGTAGCCCAATCGACGGATTGTCCGATCTCAATCGTGAGAACCAGTATCCCATCCATCGACCCGCACCCAGATTCGAAGATCTCATCACCTCCGAAGAAATACTCTTTACCGGTATCAAAGTGATCGATCTGCTCCAACCCTACCTCAAAGGAGGAAAGATAGGACTATTTGGCGGAGCCGGTGTTGGAAAGACGGTAGTGATCATGGAACTGATCAACAATATTGCCAAAGGATATAATGGCTACTCCGTCTTTGCTGGTGTAGGTGAACGTACTCGTGAAGGAAATGATCTTCTTCGGGAAATGATCAGTTCGGGTGTTATCAGATATGGAGATACTTTCAAAAAAGAAATGGAAGAGGGTAAATGGGATTTGAGCAAAGTCGACTATGAAGAAGTCAAAAAATCACAGACTACGCTCGTTTTCGGACAAATGAACGAACCCCCCGGTGCACGTGCTTCGGTAGCCCTTACCGGATTGGCTGTAGCAGAATCGTTCCGGGATACCGGAGGAGAAGGCAACGACATCCTTTTCTTTATAGACAATATCTTCCGCTTCGTACAAGCAGGATCTGAAGTATCAGCATTGTTAGGACGCATGCCTTCAGCTGTGGGTTACCAACCTACTCTGGCTTCTGAAATGGGGACATTGCAAGAACGCATCGCCTCCACAAAATATGGCTCCATCACTTCCATTCAGGCTGTTTATGTACCCGCTGACGACCTTACTGACCCGGCACCCGCTACCACATTCAGCTACCTCGATGCCACCACGGTGCTTGATCGTAAGATCGCCTCGCTGGGGATCTATCCTGCGGTAGATCCGTTGGAATCGTCGTCGCGTATCCTCGATCCCCATATCGTGGGTGAAGATCATTACAATACGGCAATGCAGGTAAAGCAAATTCTACAACGATATAAAGAGTTGCAGGACATTATCTCCATATTGGGTATGGAAGAACTTTCGGATGAAGACCGTCTCACGGTGAATCGTGCCCGTAAGATACAACGCTTCCTCTCTCAACCATTCTTTATGGCCGAACAGTATACCGGACAACCCGGTGTGATGGTCTCCATTGAAGATACCATCAAAGGATTCAAAATGATTCTCGATGGTAGTCTCGACCACTACCCCGAAGCGGCATTCATGAGTGTGGGAACCATTGAAGAAGCCATGGAGAAAGGCGACAGGTTACTGGAACAGAGCAGGAAGGCGTAATACAATGTGCCAATATGCATAATGTGCCAATATGCCAATGAGAATAATACGAATAATGTAATAATTTCCCAATAGTCTTGAATCTTGGTTCTTGGATCTTGATTCTAATAAAAAGAAATGCAACTGAATATCTACACCCCCGAATCGGTTTTCTATAGTGGTGATGCAGACTCCGTCACCCTGCCCGGTACGTCGGGATCATTCCAGATACTGAATCACCACGCCCCAATCATTTCATCGCTTACCAAAGGTACGCTTTCATTCTCCGTAAACGGAGAAATCCGGCAGATAGAAGTAGTGGACGGCTTGGTGGAAATGCATAATAATAAAGTCACTATCTGCATCGATGAAATTCTTTGAAGATGAAAAAACTCACCATATATTTTATCATTATGCATACAGCCATGTTGTTGATCATGGGATTCGGTGTATGGTTCATTCTAAATAAGTTTTTTCCTTCGATCATGATAGAGCATTACTATATTATCCCTCTCTTTTTCTATCTGATTGGTATCATTTATATCTTAAGGCTCAGACGTACCCCTATTGACCAACCAAAAAAAATGGTCAACCTCTATATGCTGATGCGAATGATCAAAATATTTTTGTCATTTATGATCATTCTTCTTTATTGGCTGATTGATAAACCCAATATTCGTAATTTTGCAATTATTTTCGTTGTTTTCTATCTCATCAACCTGATTTGGGAAACATATATCTATATGAGAATGGAACTCTATCTTAAGCACAAGAGCGATGAGCTCCACTCTCCCCAAAAGACTATCGATCAATGAAACAAAAATTGCACATAGCAGGTCTTTTAGCCATTCTTTTTCTAACAGCTTCTACGGTATCTGCAAGTAATCCGGGAAGCGACTCGCAGGAACTGAATGCAAAAGAGTTAATCTCCGAACACCTGGCAGATTCCTATGAATGGCATATCGTGAGTAACGGCAATACACATATAGCTGTGCCCCTTCCGGTTATACTCTATAGTAAAACCTCAGGATGGCATCTGTTCTCTTCATCTCATTTCCACCACGGATCAGCCTCTTACAATAAATTTGAGATTGCTTCCGAGGGTAAATACAAAGGTAAGATCGTTGAAACCGATACCAACGGCAATATCTCCCGCCCATTAGATATCTCGCTTACCAAGAATGCCACCTCTCTGCTGTTTGCTTCGTTATTGCTTATCCTGATTATTATGGGTGTAGCCCGCCTGATGAAGCAAGACCCGATGAAGCCCCGAAAAGGCTTCCCCGGAATGATTGAGATGCTCGTACTGTCGATTAGCGATGGAGTAGTAAAACCGTCTATCGGAAAGGATTACGAAAGATACACCCCTTATCTGCTGACTGTTTTCTTCTTCATTTTTACGAACAACCTGCTGGGGATAATCCCTATCTTTCCGGGAGGTGCCAATGTCACGGGAAATATAGCCGTCACATTCGTCCTTGCCATTATCACCTTCCTGATAGTCAATTTAACGGGAACAAAAGAATATTATAAAGAAATATTCTGGCCTGACGTACCTACCTGGCTAAAGATCCCTATCCCACTGATGCCTATAGTAGAGATCGTGGGGACACTCACCAAACCTTTCGCGTTAATGATCCGTCTTTTCGCAAATATGATGGCCGGGCATTCTATCGTATTGGGACTGACCATGCTTATTTTCATCACGGTGAGCCTGGGGCCGACCCTGAATTCCACCATGACTGTGCTGTCGGTCATCTTCACTGTCTTCATTGATGTAGTCGAACTACTGATTGCCTATATCCAGGCTTATGTATTTACACTCCTCTCGGCAGTATTCATAGGTCTCGCACGGATTGAACCACACACTCACAAGGAGAAAATGTCTAAACCCGGACAAGCAGCTTAAAATAAGATGTGAGGGGCTTTATTTGGTAATATGACCTTGTTTAATCAAATAAATTCACTACATTTGCACGCGAAATCAAAAAGTGTGTCTAGTTAATATACTGCCACTCTCTATCCTTGTCTGGCAAGTTTAATGAAACACAGGGTTGACAGTAATAAAACAAACGAACTCTATCATAGAGTGGAAAATTTATAATCATAATAAAACAATACTTAATGGATAACTTATCACTTTTCGTGGTGGTTTTGCTGGCGGGCATTACTTTGGTTATAGCTGGTATCGGCATCGCCTTGCTCATCTCCCCGAAATCAGTCAACTTTCAGAAAGGGGAACCCTATGAATGCGGACTCCCCACACATGGCACATCCTGGATGCAATTCAGGGTAGGCTATTATCTCTATGCCATTCTCTTCCTGATGTTCGACGTAGAAACCATTTTTCTCTTTCCCTGGTCCACAGTAGTACGTGAACTTGGGATAGCCGGACTGGTAAATATTTTGATTTTTATCGTAATCCTGGGTCTGGGACTCGCCTACGCCTGGAAAAAAGGTATTTTAAAATGGACGTAAAAGACATAAAAATTAAAGGCTTTCCTGCCGAAGACTTCAAAGATAGCGATACGCTGCAATCATATATCGACGAGTTGAATGCTGCCGGTACACAAGTGATGGTGGGCAAACTCGATCAGATGATCAACTGGGGCCGCGCCAACTCCCTGTGGCCTCTTGCTTTTGCTACCAGTTGTTGCGGCATTGAATTTATGGCAGCTGCTTCCGCGCATTATGACCTGGCCCGGTTCGGGATGGAGGTGACACGCAACAGCCCCCGCCAGGCCGACCTGATGATTGTGGCAGGAACTATTGTTAATAAAATGGTGCCGCTTATACGTCGGGTCTACGATCAGATGGCCGAACCCAAATATGTAGTGGCCATGGGAGCCTGTGCAATTTCAGGTGGCCCCTTTGTCAATTCATACCATGTGGTCAACGGCGTAGATAAAATTATCCCGGTGGATGTTTACGTACCCGGGTGCCCACCCCGCCCGGAATCACTCTTCTACGGCTTACTGCAATTGCAGCGTAAGGTGAAGGTCGAGAAATTCTTCGGCAATAAGCACAGAATACGACCCTATAACCCCGAGATGCTTACCAACCCGGAAACCGGAGAAACCATCGATCCGGAAACAACGTGATTAATGTGCCAATGTGACTAATGTGCCAATGTGACTAATGTGCCAATATGCCAATCAAATAGTCCTGGCTCTAAAAATCTTGGTTCTATAAGTCTTGGCTCTATAAATCTTGGTTCTATAAGTCCTGGTTCTAAAAATCTTGGTTCTTGGCTCTAATTATAACTATATGAAAGATATTCAACAGATTGTATTGGACGCTGTAAGTGACGCGGTCATCGAAGAGAAACAAAAACTCACCGTCACCGTCGCACCTGCACAGTTGCACTCTCTGATCAAGGCACTTTATACCAATGAGGAACTCCCTTACGATTACCTGATAAGCCTTATCGGTATGGATTGGGGGGACAGACTCGGCGTTATCTACCTCCTCTCACCGTCGAAAGACCTGACCAGGGAGATTGTGGTGATTACAGCCACCGAAGATCGGGATAATCCTCTTTTATACTCGATTACCGATATGTATGAAACGGCACACCTCAATGAACGGGAGGTATACGCCATGTTCGGTATCCGGTTCATCAACAATCCCGATATGCGCCGTTTCCTTTTGTCGGACGACTGGAACGGGTTTCCCCTTCGTAAAGACTATGACGGTGACCCGGTACACAACCCCCTCACCGTGATAAATAAGGAGATCGTGGATATCGCTCCCCATATCATGGAAGATACCGACGGGAATTTGGTAGAAAGCACGGTCAAAATATTTGAAGATGATGATTATATCATCAATATCGGGCCACAGCATCCCTCCACCCACGGGGTGATGCACTTCAGGACGGCCCTCGACGGCGAAATCGTCAAGAAAATCGATGTCACCAGCGGATATATTCACCGTGGCATTGAAAAACTTTGCGAAAGCCTCACCTACCCGCAGATATTGCATTTCACCGATCGGTTAGACTATCTTTCGGCCAATATCAACCGCCATGCACTTTGCATGTGTGTGGAGAAGGCAGCCGGCATTGAAGTCCCACCTCGTGCTGATTACATCCGTGTGATCATGGATGAGTTGAACCGAATCAGTTCACACCTGTTAGCATTCGCTGCACACTGTAACGATCTTGGAGCGACTACCGCCTTTATTTATGGCATGCGTGAACGTGAACATATCCTCGATATTTTCGACAAGACCTGTGGAGGACGCCTTATCATCAACCAGGATGTAGTTGGAGGCGTGATGTTCGATATCTATCCCGATTTTCAGAAAGATGTCAACGCCTTCATCCCTTATATGCGCGAAAAACTGAAGGAATACGATGATTTCTTCTCGCACAATCCCATTGTACTCCGCCGGATGGTTGATGTGGGTACCCTCAGTCGTGAAGATGCCATCACCTATGGCGTGACCGGTCCCGCCGGACGGGGATCCAACTGGTCGTGCGATGTACGTAGATACAAACCCTACTCTCTATATAACCAGGTAGAATTCAAAGAGATTATCCGTACTGAAGGCGACTCCTATGCGCGTTATATGAATCGGTTGGATGAGATTGAAGAATCGCTGCATATCATCGAACAGTTGATCGACAATATTCCCGAAGGAAATATACTCGGGACGGTAAAACCTGTTATCCGTATCCCCGAAGGACAATACTTCCAGAGCGTGGAGACCGGCAAAGGTGAATTCGGCGTCTTTATTGAAAGTAAAGGCGACAAGACTCCTTACCGGGTGAAATTCCGTTCACCCTCCATGGCAGCCGTCTCGGTGATGCCGCTGATCTGTAAGAATGAACTTCTCTCCGACTTCATCGGTATCGGCGGGTCGATGGATTATGTGATACCCGATATAGACAGGTAATACTCAAGAAAAAACTAAACAATCGTATGAACTATAATCAGCCATTAGAACTGACAAGACTGCTCTCGTTGCTTGACACATTCTTAAGGGGTAATCTGCCTCCTTTTTGGGCTTCATTGATAGAAGGCATACTGGTGCTCATCGCTCTTTTAGTAGCATATGCCGTTATCGCGTTGATCCTGATTTATGCAGAACGAAAAATAACCGGCTTTTTCCAGGCGCGGTTAGGCCCCAATCGTTTGGGAAAATATGGTTCCATCCAAAGTATCGCCGACATGATCAAAATATTGATCAAGGAGATTATTCATATTAACAGAATTGACAGGTTTTTGTTCTATGCAGCTCCTTTTTTTGTAATAGTTTCTTCATTGCTGGCTTTTGGCGCCATTCCGTTCGGACAGGGATTACAGGCAGTCGATTTTAATATAGGTATTGTTTATCTGCTTGCTGTCTCTTCGCTGGGAATCATTGGAGTGCTATTGGCAGGATGGTCGAGCAATAATAAATATTCCATGATCGGCGCCATGCGAAGCGGTGCTCAGTTTATCAGTTACGAATTGTCGGCAGCCTTCGCGCTGATGACCATCGTGGTGATGACAGGTACCATGCAACTATCCACCATCGTCGAAAGCCAACGCTATGCATGGAATCTCTTCAACGGACATTTACCCGCCATCGTGGCCTTCGTCATCTATCTGATCTCGGGACACGCCGAAACCAACCGTGGACCGTTCGACCTGCCGGAAGCCGAAGGTGAACTGACAGCCGGTTACCATACCGAATATTCAGGGATACAATTCGGCTTCTTCTATCTTGCCGAATACCTTAATATGTTTATCATCGCGGCCATAGCCACCACCGTCTTTTTGGGCGGATGGATGCCCATCCAGATAAAAGGGCTCGAGACATTCAATCAGATCATGTGGTACATCCCCTCCTATGTATGGTTTTTCGGGAAAACAGCGGTACTGGTATTCTTGAGTTTATGGGTGCGCTGGTCCTTCCCCCGTTTGCGTATCGACCTGTTACTCAATCTGGAATGGAAATATCTTCTCCCCATCAACCTGGTAAATATCATTATCATGGTGATTATCGTACTGGCCGGATGGACTCTGTCGGACCTGTTTCCCAACCTGTTTGGTAATTGAAATGGACAGTGAATATCAGAACCAAGAACCAAAAGTCAAGAACCAAGACTTCCAAGTTCTAAATTCTAATTTCTAAATTCTAAAATAAACAAGATGCAATCATTTTCACAATATATTTCCGGTATTTTCACGGCGCTCAAATCGCTGTTGAAAGGTATGGGTGTTACATGGAAAGAGCTCTGGACAAAGAAAGTAACCATGGAATATCCCGAAAACAGGGAGACATTGGTCATCTCCGACCGTTGGCGCTCGGAACTCATCATGCCGCACGACGAGAACAATGAACATGCCTGTACTGCCTGCGGCATCTGTATGATAAATTGCCCGAACGATACCATTAAAGTGACCTCCTACACCGTAGAGACAGAAGAAGGGAAAAAGAAAAAAGTACTGGACAAGCATGTATGGGATTACGGAAGTTGTACTTTCTGTAACCTCTGCGTCATCACCTGCCCTTCCGATGCTATCATCTTCAATAACGACTTCGAAGGAGCCGTCTTCGACAGGAGTAAGCTGGTACACCAACTGAATAAAGAGGGTTCCAAACTAAGAGATAAAAAGAAGTAATTATGATAGGACAAATTGTATTTTTTATTTTGGCTATTGTAATAGCCCTGTTTTCGGTGCTGGCCGTGACGAGCAAGCAGATCATACGTTCCGCAATTTATCTGCTGTTTGTACTGCTCGCTACAGCCGGATTATTCCTGATCCTCAACTATCATTTCCTCTTTACCGTACAGATTACCGTCTATGCCGGCGGTATCATGATACTTTTCATCATGGCGATATTTCTTACTCACCGCCCCGGAGAAGTGGAAGGACGGCGGATGAGCTGGAAAATAAAATCATCGATGCTCCTCTCCATGGCTGGATTGATACTCTGCGGTTATATCGTTATTCATAATGTTACACGGGCTTATCACTATGTGAAAGAACTTGAAATGAACATGCAGGATATCGGATTGGCAATGATGGGAACCGGTAAGTACCAGTTCCTGCTTCCGTTTGAAGCAATCAGTATATTGTTGCTTGCCTGTATCATCGGAGCCATCATGATCGCGAGAAAAGAGAAGAATGTGGAATCTACCGATAATAAGGATTTAGACAAATAAGCTATGGGAGAATTAATTGTAAACTCAACCGGGGCTGGGATCCCCCTGGCGGCATACCTTGTCGTAAGCCTGATCATGTTTTTTGCAGGCGTCTATGGTTTTTTTACACGTAAAAACCTTATCCTGATCCTTATTTCCATCGAATTGATCCTCAATTCGGTCGACATCAACTTCGCGGCATTCAACCGTTACCTGTTTCCTGATCAAATGGAGGGTTTGTTTTATGCGTTGTTCGTGATTGCCATGTCGGCATGTGAAACGGCGGTTGCTATCGCCATCATCATCAATGTGTACCGGAAGTTTGGCAACACAGAAGTCGATAATATAGAACAAATGAAGAACTAATGGATATGGACTATACAATACTTATTCTGCTGCTACCCATATTTTCATTTCTGGTGATCGGTTTATCCACCACAAAATTAACACCGAAAGTCGCCGGAATAGTCGGTACACTTACCCTCACCGCGATTGCGATTCTCTCTTATTATACTGCTTTTGAATACTTCACTACCCAAAGTGTAAACGGTGTATGGCAGACCATCACGCCCTATAACGCCACATGGTTGCATGTCGGTGAGAAGTTGCATATCGATCTGGGCATTCTCATCGATCCTATTTCGGTGATGATGCTGGTGGTCATCTCCACCGTCTCACTGATGGTCCATATCTACAGTATGGGATATATGAAAGGAGAAAAGGGATTCCAGCGTTATTTCGCCTACTTGTCCCTGTTTACCTTCTCCATGCTCGGGTTGGTGTTGTCTACCAATATCTTCCAGATGTATATATTCTGGGAACTGGTGGGTGTTTCATCGTATCTCCTGATCGGATTCTACTACACCAAACCATCTGCAGTGGCAGCTTCCAAGAAAGCATTTATCGTTACCCGCTTTGCCGACCTCTTTTTCCTGATCGGCATACTGGTACTCTCTTTCTTCACCCAGACATTCGATTTCAACACCCTGATGGGCGGCGACGGTTCCATCCTCGGTAGCGCCATGGGTTCAACATTTATGGGTGCATCTGCCCTCACGTGGGCCATGGCTTTGATATTTATCGGAGGTGCCGGTAAATCGGCGATGTTCCCTCTTCATATCTGGTTGCCGGATGCAATGGAAGGTCCTACTCCGGTATCGGCATTGATACACGCCGCCACCATGGTGGTCGCCGGTGTCTACCTGGTAGCCCGTATGTTCCCCATTTATATCGGCTTCACCCCCGAAGTACTACATGGGATTGCCTATGTAGGTGCTTTTACTGCCATGTTTGCCGCAGTGATTGCCATCGTACAGACCGATATCAAACGGGTACTCGCCTTCTCTACCATCTCCCAGATCGGATTTATGATGGTGGCGCTCGGTGTGTCGACCAGTATGAAACTGGGCGGACACGATCATGGTGGTTTAGGCTATATGGCCTCCATGTTCCACCTCTTCACCCACGCCATGTTCAAGTCTCTCCTCTTCCTCGGCGCCGGTTCTATCATCCATGCGGTACATAGCAACGAGATGAAGGATATGGGTGGTTTGAGAAAGTATATGCCGATCACCCATATCACCTTCCTGATCGCTTGCCTTGCCATTGCCGGTATTCCTCCTTTCTCGGGATTTGTGAGTAAGGATGAAATTATGACAGCCGCTTATGGCTTCAGCACGGGAATGGGAGTTTGGATGACCATCACGGCAGGATTAACGGCATTTTATATGTTCCGCCTCTATTATCGTATCTTCTGGGGAAATGCATACAAGCCACATGGCAATCACACTCCGCATGAAAGCCCGAAATCGATGAGCTACCCGCTGCTCTTCCTGGCGCTGCTCACTATCGTAGGCGGATTTATTCCTTTCGGAAAACTCGTCACCGCCGACCATACACAATATAGCATTCATTTAAACGCCACCATAGCCATTATCAGTGTGGTAGTGGCGTTGCTGGGTATCGGAATAGCCACTTTCCTCTACAGGAAAGAAAATGCACGGCCAACTCAGCTTGCAGACAGTATGAAAGGTCTCTATAAGGCAGCCTACAACAGGTTTTATATAGATGAAGTATATCAGTTCATCACCCAGAAGATTATCCTCAACGGCATATCCCGTCCTTTCGCATGGTTCGACCGTCACGTGATCGATGGAGCGATGAACGGACTGGGATGGCTCACCACCCGGGGCTCCGAAGCAGTCAAAGGCTTCCAGTCGGGAAGTGTACAATGGTACGCCTGGGTATTCCTTTTCGGCACATTATTAATCACTATTTTGGCAATTCTATAAATTATTGGCACATTAGTCACATTGGCATATTAGTCACATTGGCACATTGTCATATTGACTTATTGGCACATTAAAATAACAGATTATGAACTTCCTACTTATATTTGTACTGATCCCGGTATTGATGTTGCTCTCCCTGTTTGCCACCAAAACCCGCAAACAGGTGCTCACAGTAATGGTAATCGGTAGTGTGGCGCTATTAGCAGCATCAGCCTATCTGGTAATCCGATATGTAGGGGCCGGAAGCGGAGGAGAAATGCTCTTCACATCGTCATATATGTGGTACAAACCCTTGAACATAGCCTTTTCGCTGGGTGTAGACGGGGTATCGGTGGCCATGTTGGGCCTCTCTTCTATCATCGTATTAACCGGGACATTCATCTCCTGGAACATCGAACCGCTCACCAAAGAATTTTTCATGTGGTTCTGCCTCCTTTCACTGGGAGTATTCGGCTTCTTCATCACCACCGACCTGTTTACCATGTTCATGTTCTACGAAGTGGCGCTCATCCCGATGTATCTGTTGATCGGCATCTGGGGTAGCGGAAAGAAAGAATATTCGGCTATGAAACTGACGCTGATGCTGATGGGAGCTTCTGCCTTATTACTCGTCGGGATCCTGGGGATTTACTTCACCGCCGGAGCCACCAGTATGAACATACTCGATATTGCCAACATTCACCTCCCGTTGGATAAGCAGATTTTCTTCTTCATCCTCACTTTCATGGGATTTGGAGTGCTGGGAGCCCTCTTCCCGTTCCATACATGGTCTCCCGACGGTCACGCTTCAGCACCGACCGCCGTATCAATGCTCCATGCCGGCGTATTGATGAAGTTGGGAGGATACGGATGCTTCCGTGTATCCATCTACTTGATGCCCGATGCAGCAGAAATACTTGCCCCCGTGTTTCTCGTACTCACCGCCACAGGCGTTATCTACGGAGCCCTGGCAGCTATACACCAACGCGATTTGAAATATATTAACGCCTACTCATCCGTCAGCCACTGTAACCTGGTGCTCTTTGCCATTTTAATGCTTACCACTACGGCCATGACGGGCGCCGTGTTGCAGATGCTTTCTCACGGATTGATGACGGCCCTCTTCTTCGCACTGATAGGTTCCATTTACGGACGCACTCATACCCGTATGATCACCGAAATGGGTGGCTTGATAAAGATTATCCCCTTCCTTGGAGCAGCATTCGTGATTGCCGGGTTGGCATCATTGGGATTACCCGGACTCAGCGGTTTTGTATCGGAAATGACCATTTTTATCGGTTCATTCGAGCATGCCGACCTTTTCAGGAGAGTATTGACGGTGATCGCTATATCGTCGATCGTCGTTACAGCGGTTTACATCCTGCGGATGGTAGGCAAGTTCCTCTATGGACCCATACAGGATCCGCACCACAACGAACTTACCGATGCTGTCTGGTATGAGAGAGTGGCGGTAGTGATTCTCATCGCAGGAATCGCCTATATCGGCATGTTCCCATTGGGATTATCGGATATGTTGAATGAAAGTTTGGTATTGATAAAATAAAAACCACATACAAAGGAAATGGAGAATTTTAGTAATTTTTTATTCATGCGTAGCGAAGTATCGCTACTGGCTGTCATCGTCTTCCTACTGCTGTATGATTTGATAGCGGGAAAGAAAGGAATGAAATACTTTCAACCGGTGGCAATTGCCCTTTTGACCATACATACCATATTACATATATTACCCCACGAAGCCGGTACCGCTTTCGGAGGAATGTACACCTATCTCCCCATGACCGGAGTGGTGAAAACTATCCTCAATATAGCAACTCTTATCATATTCCTTCAGGCGGAAGTGTTCAATACCGACAGAATGAGCAATAAACGGGGAGAGTATTACTTCCTGACACTCATTACCCTTCTGGGATTCTATTTTATGATCTCCAGCGGCCACTTCCTGTTGTTCTATATCGGGCTGGAAATGGCTTCTATCCCCCTGGCTACCCTTGCGGCCATGGACAAACAGAGTAAAAAATCAGCCGAGTCCGGTGCCAAGTATGTGCTGCTGGCTGCATTCTCTTCAGCGGTAATGCTGTTTGGTATCTCATACCTTTACGGTACTACCGGTACCCTTTATTTCGCCGATATGCCTTCGCTGATCAGCGCAAACGCGATTCAAATAATGGCTTTCGTCTTCTTTATCGCGGGGATGTTCTTTAAAATATCGCTGGTGCCCTTTCACATGTGGACACCCGATGTATATGAAGGAGCTCCTACCAATGTTACCTCTTATCTCTCGGTGGTCTCCAAAGGGGCGGCAGCTTTTGCTCTGGCGATGCTGTTATACAAGGTGTTCGGGAATCTGGTGGAACAATGGCAGGGAATACTTTACGGACTGATCATCATCAGTATCACGCTGGCGAACCTGTTTGCCATCCGACAAAAAAATATAAAACGATTCCTTGCATTCTCTTCTATTTCCCAGGCGGGATATATTGTATTGGGTATTATCGGAGGGACAACATACGGAATGACTACTTTGGTATATTATATATTCGTATACCTCTTCTCCAATCTGGCTGCTTTCGGAGTGATATCGGTTATCGAAAACCGTACCGGTAAGGTGAATATTCCCGACTACAAAGGATTATATAGCACCAATCCGATGCTGAGCTTTGTCATGATGCTCTCCATGTTCTCACTGGGAGGCATCCCTCCGTTCGCCGGATTTTTCAGTAAATTCTTTATTTTTGCTGCAGCAATGGAACAGGGATTCTATGTGCTGGTACTCATTGCTGTCATCAACACCATTATATCGCTCTATTATTATCTGCTGGTAGTAAAGGCGATGTTTATCGACAAAAATGAAACTCCAATTCCGGTTTTAAGGACAGATATTTATAACAAGACCAGCCTGATATTCTGCACACTGGGTATTCTTCTTGTAGGTATCTTCAGCTTCTTTATGGAAAGAATTGATATCTTCAGTTTCTCGATGCAATAGTAAAAAGTCCTCTGAGAAAGCTTTTGCAAAGAGCGCTTTGGTATAAGCATTCTATTCCGATCTTTGTTATTTAACGAAAAATGGCGTTAAAAATACAAAAGAGGTAGAGGTCTATATTTCAAAAACAAATTGTTTCATTAACTTTGTCGCAAATAAAGTGACGGCTCTGTCCGTCATTTTTAGGTGTAAGAGTCAAATCTAAAAAACATTTAGTAGGAGTAGATAAAACATTTTGGAACGATTGAATATTTATGATGAGACGGGGTTAATATTATTAGGAAACAGACCGGAATCTTTGCATAGTTGTCATTTTAGTCCGTTAAATAATCACTATTTTCATTTTTACAAACGAAATAAACCTGCTGTCATAAATAGAGTCATAATAAGAAAAATGGTGACGGAGTTTATAT
Organism: Proteiniphilum sp.; assembly: GCF_034927365.1. Classification (GTDB taxonomy): domain Bacteria; phylum Bacteroidota; class Bacteroidia; order Bacteroidales; family Dysgonomonadaceae; genus Proteiniphilum. The sequence continues at coordinate 35,497 of NZ_JAYFQD010000021.1, forward strand.
ATGATTATCCATCCATTAAGAATATCAGATTAAAAAAAATGTTGGTATGAGTGCAATCACATTGTATTGGTTTGCGTTTATTGCGATTTTCATCATCGTCTATATGATCGATTTGTATGTTACCTCCCATAAAAGAGGGCCTGTAAGTTTAAAAGCATCTTTAAGCTGGGTCGGAGTATGGGTTACGATAGCATTGCTTTTCGGTGTATCTCTCTATTTTTTCTTCCCCCAGCATCCGGATAGCACAATACATACTGGACCGATGATGATGACTAAATTCATCGCAGGTTATTTTACCGAATATTCATTGTCGATAGATAATCTTTTTGTCTTTATCCTCATCTTTTCAATGATGGGAATTCACCCCAAGAATCAACCTAAATTATTGAAAATAGGGATCTTGATCTCTATCATTCTGCGTATCCTGTTTATCATCGTAGGAATGGAACTGGTGGAACGGTTCCACTGGATCATTTACGTTTTTGGAGCCATTCTAATCTGGACAGCTTACAAAATGGCCTTTTCGAAAGAGGAAGACAATGTGAATCCGGAATCAAATATCCTCTATAAGTTGGCATCCCGATTTTTCCATATCGATCCGGATGTGCATTCATCCAAATTTTTCACCCGGATAGATGGGAAATTCCATATCACCAATATCTTTCTGGCACTGCTCGTGATCGGTTCTACCGACATCCTGTTCGCGATAGATTCCATTCCAGCTATTATCGGAGTGATAAAGGAAGGAATGACGGGTGTGCTTACGCTGGCCGAAGAAAATTTCATCGCCATCTCGTCCAATCTCTTTGCTGTGATGGGATTGATCTCTCTCTTCTTTGCCTTGAAAGGTATCATGGGTATGTTTCGCTATCTGAAAACAGGCGTTAGTTTTATTCTTCTTTTCATCGGTCTCAAGATGTTATTGGGTGCCGTGGAACCGGTAAGTGAGTTCTTTGCTCGCAATTCATGGTTCTCACTGGCCATGATTGGTGGTATTCTAGTTATGTCCATTCTCTTGTCAATTTTGATTGCAGAGAAAAAGGAACCTGAGCTCATCCACCAACACGTAAAGGACGAATCAGCAGAAAAATCAGAAAATTAAAGTCATATAAAAAACATTTAATAACTTAAAAACAAATTTAAATTAAAAAAGAATTCATTATGGAGACAAAAAAACAATCAAAAAGTAAAGGTATTTCAGCCGGTTGGATCATCTTGGGAAGTGCAATTGTTGCGGCAGTTTTCTTTTTCGGAGTTTGTGGACACGATAGCCACTTCGATGACAAAGGGCATCCGATACAGGGCGACTTTTTCGGTATCCTCTATCAGGGGGGATATGTAATTCCTATGGTTATCACGCTGTTACTGACAGTACTTACCCTCTCTATCGAACGTTTATTTGCACTCAACAGGGCAAGTGGCAAAGCTAAAAACGAAAAATTTGTTGTAGCTGTAAAGCAAAAAATCGATGCAGGTGATATCGCCGGAGCAATTCAACTTAGCGACGAACAAAAAGGCTCTATCGCCAATATCGTTCGGGAAGGACTTGTACGTTATGACGATGTGGAAGACATCCCCAATATCACCAATTCAGATAAGGCTGAATTGATCCAGAAAGAGATCGATGAAGCTACTACATTGGAATTACCATATCTCGAAAAGAATCTCAACATCATAGCTGCTATTTCTACATTAGGTACACTGTTCGGATTGTTCGGTACAGTATTGGGTATGATCCGCGCATTCTCGGCTATGGGACATGAAGGTGCTCCCGACTCTACAGCACTCGCCGTAGGTATCTCGGAAGCTCTTATGAACACCGCTTTGGGTATCGGTACTGGTGCATTGGCTATTATTACCTACACCTATTTCAACGGTAGGATAACCACAATGACCAATGCTATTGACGAAATCGGATTCGCTATCGGACAATCATTTATCAAACGTCACGGCGGTCTGGCTAAATAACAATAACATTGAATCAGATTAAAGTTAATTCAAGAAAAAATGGCTAAAGTAAAAAAACATGAGGTCTTCATAGACATGACCGCAATGAGTGATGTAACGGTTCTACTGCTTACATTCTTTATGCTTACTGCCACCTTTCTACCTCTTGAACCTGTCAGGGTCACAGCACCGGCATCCGTTTTGGAATATAAAGTGCCTGATTACAATGTGATCAATATCCTGGTAGATCTCGACGGAAAAGTCTTTATGAACATAGACCGACCCGAAGTACGATTGGCAGCATTGGAGAAAATGGCCGCCGAATATGGAGTCACTCTGAACGACAATCAGAAGAAAGCTTTCGCAAACCAGGAATTTATTGGTGTGCCGATGAATCGAATGCCCGCCTTTCTGGACCTTCCCTTATCGGAACGTGACGAGGCTATGAGGCAGTATGGCATTCCTAAAGATAGCACCAATAATCAGTTTATAAGCTGGATACAGAGAGCTAGGGAAGTTGACAGTGATATGAAAATAACGTTAAAGGCCGATCAGACCACCCCCTATCCGCTGGTTGAGGGTGTGATGAAAGATCTGGTGAAGATCAAGGCCAACCGTTTTAGTTTGATAACTGTGCTCAGAGGCACACCGGAAGGGTTTTAACGATTTTAATTGATAGAATATGGCAAGTATAGATACAGGCGGAGGCGAAGTACAAAAAGGCAAACCCAAGAAGGAGACGATACGTGTGGATTTCACCCCCATGGTGGATATGAACATGTTACTTATTACCTTCTTCATGCTCGTTACAACGCTTTCGAAACCACAAGTAATGGAAATTGCGATGCCTACCGACCAAAAACTTGAGGAAGATCAGACCCCAAAAGTGAAAGAATCGAGAGCAATTACCCTTTTGTTAGGTGAAGATGACAAGGTGTATTACTACACCGGTAAGCTCGATGAAAGTGCATATAGTGATTGGAACACTATAAAGGAAACCACTTATTCGACGAACACCTCCAATGAGGGACTCAGGAGCATCCTTCTCGAACGGAATTCCGACGCGGTAATCAAAATGCGCGATCTGAAAATCGAAAAGGCTGATAAGGGAGGTAAAATGACAGAAGAGGAATTCAAGGAACGTTCCAAGGAAATAAAAGGTGACATAGACGCACTCACGGTAGTTATCAAGCCGATGCAGGAGTCAACCTATAAAAATATGGTAGATGCCTTCGATGAAATGCAAATATGCAGCATCGGGAAATATACCATTGCGGAAGTAACCGATGGAGACCTCTACCTCGTCGAGAACTATAAGACCAAAGGAGCTTTTGGAGCTGCACACACAACTCCAAGTAAATAAAAGAATAAAGATATGGATAAATTCATAAATTTAAACTCCGCCGAATGGTGTGACCTGGTATTCGAAGGGAGGAACAAGAGTTATGGGGCATATAAGTTGCGTCAGACTTCTTCTAAAAGATACATTGTCGCATTTATTCTAATGGTGGCTTTTACAGCTTTAGTCACTGTACTACCCCAGTTGTACGGGGTAGTGGAGAATCTGGCAAAAAGAAATCTAGGTCCCATCCAGGAAGTTGTCCAGTTGGAAGATCTCGAAATTGAAGAGCAAATTCCTGAAGAGAATATTATAAAAGAGGAAATAGCTCCACCGCCCCCACCTTTGAAGTCTACTATTCAGTTTACAATTCCCAAAGTAGTGGATGATGAAGAAGTGACGGACAACCAGATGAAAACTCAGGATGACATATTGGAATCCGACCTTCAGGTCTCGGTAGCCGACATAGTAGGTACAGACGAAGAGCATGGAATCGACATTGCCGAGTTGGAAAAGAACAAGGTGATCGTAGAAGAAGTGGAAGATGAAAAACCGTTTGAAATCGTAGAGCAACAGGCTTCCTTCCCCGGTGGAATGGAAGAACTGAACAAATACCTGAGGGCGAACCTGATTTATCCGGTTATTGCTCAGGAAAACGGTATTCAAGGTAAGGTTATCTTAAGATTCGTAGTTTCTAAAACTGGAGAGATCTCCGATATAGAGGTACTGCGTGGAGTTGACCCCTCTCTCGACAGGGAAGCCGTCAAGGTGGTAAAAGGAATGCCAAAATGGATTCCCGGACGACAGCGAGGAAAGCCGGTACCTGTTTATTTCACTCTTCCGGTTGCATTCCAGTTGAAGAACTAATTTTAAATTGTGATTTACGCAAGTAAAATCACGTAAACAGAAACAAAATTCAAGAAGAGAAAAAGAGAGATGTATAAGGAACCAATCCCCTACACTCTCTTTCTCTTCCATTTCGTTTACATACATTAAAGACAAAGTTGACAGATTTTGTCACTAATGGGATGTTTCATGATATTAGCATGAACAGAAGGATTAATAGACAACCCGACTTGAAAAAAGGTTTTAAACTGATATGGGGAATAATGATGGTCATTATCTACGTATCAGTTGCCTATTTATTGGTATTTACCCCGCTTTTCAGGGAAAACATTCCCTCATGGATAAGGATTTCTTTTGGAGTAATATTCAGTGTTTATGGAGTATTAAGAGGATACAGGTTATGGAAAGAACAATAAATTATAAAGACAGGACTTTTTTATTTTTTACAATTATCGGTCTATTTTTTCTATCATCCTGTCATGAAAGAATTACCAGATCCGATACACCTACTTCGGGAATTGCACAATTAGCAGTAGATGCCAGTTTTGCCCCGATCATAGAAGCCGAGATCAATGTGTTCGAATCAATCAACAACGAAGCGACAATGATTCCGGTCTATACTACCGAGAAGAACGCGTATGATTTACTAATGAAAGACAGTATACGCCTGTTAATTGGAACCCGTTTATTGACGGAACAGGAGCTAGCCTTAATCGGGGAACGCAAACAACGTGTCCGTAGCCAGAAAATAGCGATTGACGGAGTTGCCTTGATCATACATAAAGAAAATAACGACACACTATTAACTACAAACAATATTAGGGATATTGTGTTAGGCAAGATAACAAGTTGGAAGCAGATAAACCCCAATTCTCCCCTGGATAGTCTCATCGTCATGTTTGACTCACCCTCATCGAGCATGGTTCGCTACATCCAGGATTCTCTTTGTAACAGTCTTCCACTTGGAAAAAATGTGAGAGCTCTTTCTCCCGACACTTCAACAGTTGTTGATATAACCCGGGTAAACTCTCATAACAAAGTAGTTGAATATGTAGCCTCTCACCCCAATGCAGTGGGCTTTGTTGGCTTGAATTGGATATCAAACCCAGTCGATACAACAAACCTCAGTTTTGTTGACAACATAAACGTTATATCGGTGAGTGCTGCTCCGGAGGCCACTCCCGGCAACAGCTACAAACCCCTACCCTACCAATTGGCATTGGAACTGGCCCATCGGGAATCACCGAGGGAATTTCCTGCCGGGGGATACCCGCTTATACGCGATATATATATTATCATCACTGATTCACCCGGTGGCCTACCCTCCGGATTTTTCAACTTTATAGCCGGAGACCGGGGGCAACGAATCATATTGAAATCGGGGATCCTGCCGGCAAACCGGCCCGTAAGATTAGTACATGTAACTGAGAATTAAAAATAATTATTTGAATATAAACCCACTAAAAAAATGAAAAGAAGTCTCTTATTTATCACCATTTTTTCTCTTTTTATAAGCCTGAACGCATGGAGTCAGGTCAACAAGGGAATCGATCAATTTCTTTTGGGATACTACGATGAAGCCCAAAAGACTTTCGAACAATCTGTAAGCCAGGAGCCGGATATATCGTATTACTATTTAGGCGAGATCGCGCTTCGTAAAAATAATCCCACTGAGGCAGCCAACTATTATGAAAAAGGAATTCTGGCTGACGGAGATGCTGTTTTCTCCCGGATAGGTAAATTGAAACTTGATTTGAAATCCAATCCGGCTGAACTCAAAAAAAGCCTGAAGGCCATTACCAATAAGAACAAGAAGAAAGCGCCCGTAATCCTGGCTGCTGCACAAGCTTACCTCGACAGTAATTTACCCGGAGAGGTATCAGGTATGTTGTCCATGGCACGCAGTGCAAACAAGTCATATCCCTATATTTATATCTTCGAGGGAGATCGGTTGAAGGAAAAAGGAGAATCGGGTAATGCTGCCGCTCAATATGAACAGGCAATCAATTTCGACCCGAAAAGCGTTGTCGCCTACATAAAAAATTCAATGATCTACGAATCCAGCACGCCAAGCACCGCTATCAATACATTGAAAGCCGGATTAGAAGCTAATCCCGGCAATTCATTGATCAGAAGTTTCCTGGCTACAAATTATTATAAACAGGGATTCTACGAACAGGCGATTGGCGAATATGAAGCGTTGCAAGGTGAAGGTGAATTGCAACCGGAGGCTGCAAGGAACTATGCGGCAAGTCTTTACTTCTCCGGAAAATACAACGAAGCATTAACCGCACTTAACAAGATTGCAGCCAATGAACCCAATCATCCTGTAGTAACCCGGTTGCTGATGTACACCCACGATAAATTGAAAAACTATGATGAAGGCATCGCTCTCGGCAAAAAGTTTTTCAGTCTGCCGGGTAGCGGGGATACTTTCAACTATCTGGTAACCGATTATACGGCATACGCCGATGCATTAATGGCCAAAGGAGAAATAGATGAGGCCATCAAAGCATACGAAAAAGCTATTACCTTCGCCCCTGAAGATGGGACACTCAGCAAGGAAGTTGCCAGCAGGCTTGCCAGTGCCAACAGGACAGCCGACGCCGCCGTTTTTTACCAAAAGTATATAGAAGCCGAATCAAGTGAGGAAGCTTCCGATTATCTGCAATTGGGTCTCTACAATTACCGGACTGCAACCGGATTATCATCAAAGGCTGCTGCTGCTGAAAAGAGCCTGGCAGCCGGGGAGACAGTTACGGATGTCAATCCTGTAGCTCTCAGGGATAGTATGACTCAATATATAATCAAAGCCGACGAAGCTTTCGACAAAGTAATTGAATTAGCTCCCGACAGCTATCAGGGATACTATTGGCGCGCTAACGTCAATACATTGTTAGATCCTGATTTGTCGAAGGGTCTGGCCAATGATTATTATCAAAAAATGATCGACATACTGATATCAAACAATGATACAGAAAATCAGAGTAAACTGGTTGAAGCTTATCGCTATTTCTCTATTTACTATTTATATCAATTCGACACCAGTAAACAAGCTGCAGATAAGAATAAAGCTCTGGAATATGCCAATAAGGTATTGGAATTGAAAGCCGATGACGAGACTTCAAAGAAAATATTGGAAGCGCTGAAGAACTGAACAAACTCGCTATTATAAACAAATAAATAATAAATATTATGGTACTTCTTACAGTTTTATTACAGACAGTCGGCACTTTGCTCCAGGCAAGTGCCGATGGCTTAGGGTCTTTAGGTGCAGCTATTGGTATCGGTCTTGCAGCCATCGGTGCAGGATATGGAATCGGTAAGATTGGTGCTTCCGCAATGGAAGGTATCTCCCGTCAACCGGAATCTACTTCCGATATCAGGATGAATATGATCATTGCTGCGGCGCTTATCGAAGGTGTAGCCCTCTTCGCAGTGGTTGTCTGCGGTTTTATTCTCTAATCAATGTAATAAGACATGTCATTACTTACACCCGAACCAGGCCTGCTGTTCTGGATGCTGATTTCTTTCGGTATCACAGTGTTCGTGCTGGCAAAATTCGGATTTCCCGCAATACTTAAATCGGTTGAGAAGCGGAAAAACTATATCGACGAATCAATCGTTGCCGCCCGTAAAGCATATGAGCAACTGGCCAACATAAAGGAGACCGGTGAAGCCATTCTGACTGAAGCCCGCAAGGAACAAACCGACATCCTGAAGGAGGCTTCCCTGAAACAGGGGATAATGATAGAAAGAGCCCGTGAAGAGGCCCGGATTGAATCGGAGAAACTGATCGCTTCCGCCCGTCAGCAAATCCTTGCTGAAAAGGAAGAGGCGCTTCTTTCAATCCGGAAAGAGGCTGCCACGCTCTCGCTGACCATCGCTGAAAGAATTTTACGGGAAAAGTTGGGGACTGAACAGGAACAAAAGAAAATGATCGAACGACTGTTCAACGAAATGGATATTTCAAGATCGTAACTATAATATGAACACCGGACTCATTTCTTCCAGATACGCGAACTCCCTGTTACAATATGCTGTAAGCCTGGGACAACAGGAAGAAGTATATGAAAACATAAAATTGCTTTCGGAGATGTTCATGAAAATGCCGCAACTGCGTAGCGCGATCATGAATCCCTCTATTTCTGCACAGGATAAAAAGAAGCTTCTTGTCACCGCTAGTGGAGGTAGTGTACCTTCATCGCTCTCCAAGATGATTGACCTCATCCTCACGAATGAAAGGATTGAGGCCATGCAATATATCGCCCTTCGCTTCATCGACATTTACAGGGATGAGTTCAATATTCAGCGGGGAAAATTAACTACTGCTGTAGCAATCGACCCGGAAACGGAACAGCGACTGCTCACCCGGATCAAGGAAATGGTAAACTCTGAAGTTGAGATGGAATCGGTGGTCGATCCCGGAATCATTGGAGGATTTGTACTCAATATGGGCGATTTCAGGTGGGATGCAAGCATATCGGGTGAACTGACCCGTATCAGGGATCAATTTCTGAAGAGGTGACTGTGATTAAAATTCAGTTTTTAGTTTTTAGTTAGTTTTTAATTTTTCACTTTTAATTTCCATGCCCAATAATAATATCAGGGTAAGCGAAATCTCAGAGGTGCTGCGAATGCAGCTCGAAGGGATCGATACCGGCATTCAATTCAATGAAACAGGTACCGTCATCACGGTGAGTGATGGAGTTGTGCGTATTTTCGGTCTTCGTAATGCGGAAGCAAACGAGTTGCTGGAGTTCGATAACGGCATGCAGGCTATCGTGATGAACCTCGAGGAGGACAACGTAGGAGCCATCCTGCTGGGTAGTTCCAGTGAGATCAAGGAAGGATTCACTGTGAAACGGACAGGTCGTGTATCCTCTGTCTTTGCAGGAGAGGGCTTGCTTGGTCGTGTAATCTCTCCCACAGGAGAACCGGTGGACGGTAAAGGACCGATAATTGGGGAGTTGACTGAGATGCCCATGGAGCGCAAAGCACCGGGTGTAGTATACCGCCAACCGGTAAATACCCCCTTGCAAACCGGCTTGAAGGCAGTCGACGCTATGATCCCGATCGGACGCGGTCAGCGCGAGTTGATCATCGGCGACCGGCAGACCGGTAAAACCAGTATCGCTATCGATACGATCCTCAATCAACGGAAAAATTTTGAAAACGGCGACCCGGTCTATTGTATTTATGTGGCAGTAGGTCAAAAAGGATCTTCGGTGGCCTCCATCGTGAAAACCCTTACCGACGGAGGAGCCATGAGCTACACCGTGGTAATCACGTCCAACGGATCAGATCCCGCTGCCATGCGATATATCGCTCCTTTCACCGGTGCTGCAATAGGTGAGTATTTCAGGGATACGGGCAGACATGCTTTAGTAGTTTACGATGACCTCTCCAAGCAGGCGGTAGCCTACCGTGAAGTGTCGTTGATCCTGCGTCGGCCCTCCGGACGTGAAGCATACCCGGGAGATATCTTCTACCTCCACTCCCGACTTCTGGAAAGAGCGGCGCGAATCATCTCCCAGGAAGAAGTAGCCATGCAGATGAACGATCTCCCTCCAAGCCTGAAGGGAAAAGTCAAGGGAGGCGGTTCACTCACCGCACTGCCTATCATCGAAACACAGGCTGGCGACGTATCGGCATACATCCCCACCAACGTCATTTCTATCACCGACGGTCAGATATTTCTCGAAGCCAATCTCTTTCACAGGGGAATCCGCCCTGCTATCAATGTGGGAATCTCCGTCTCCCGGGTTGGAGGTAATGCGCAGATCAAGGCAATGAAAAAGGTGGCAGGTACGCTGAAAATCGACCAGGCACAGTATCAGGAATTGGCGGCCTTCAGTAAATTCGGAGGGGATATGGATGCAGTGACAGCCATGACCATCGATAAGGGCCGGAAGAATGAGCAGCTCCTTGTACAACCTGTACACCAACCCATGGCCGTAGAACAACAGATCGCGATCCTCTACTGCGGAACCCACGGCCTGCTTAAAGACATCCCGCTGGAGAAGGTGGATAAATTTGAACGGGAATTCCTCACCTTGCTGGAGATGGATCATCAACACGATGTGCTCGAACCCCTGAAACAGGGTCAGATAGATGATCAGATCGGTAAAATCATCGAATCGGTGGCGGCAGATACCGTGAAAAAAATAAATTCCGGAAGCGATGGCACAACTGAAAGAGATTAAAAATCGGATACAGTCGGTACGTTCCACTCAAAAGATCACATCGGCCATGATGATGATCGCTTCCGCACGGCTACAAAAAAGTCAGCGCTCCATCCGGAATCTCTATCCTTACGAGCAGAATCTGTACCGGATGTTGCAGTTACTGGCCAGTCAGGAAGAGGGTATCGACTCTCCGTTCTTTCATACACGTCCCGTCAAACGGATCGCTATTGTGGCATTTGCCTCCAATACCGGACTGGCGGGAAGGTTCAACGACAATATAGCCGACAAACTGAAGGAGGTGATACAGAGTTACAGATCGCTTGGGAAAGAGAATATCCTTCTCTATCCCATTGGCGAAAAAGTAGCTAAAGCAGTACGGGCTATGGGATTTCAATCCCGCGGAGATTACAATGCAATCAGTGGAAACCCGTCATATAACAGTGCGCAGCAGATTGCCGGAGAACTGATGCAGATGTACCTGAAAGGTGAAATAGACCGGGTGGAACTCATCTATCACCATTTTGTCACCAGAGGCACCCAAATAGTTGTCAACGAACCCTTTCTTCCCATTGAACCGAGAATACCCGAGGGGGAAAAATTTGCTCCAAATTATATAGTGGAGCCCGACAGGAAAACGATCCTGACGCAACTCATCCCCAAAATACTGAAAGTAAAATTCTACACCGCGCATCTTGACTCTGTCACGTCAGAGCATGCAGCCCGCACGACGGCAATGCGGATAGCTACCGATAACGCCGAAGATCTCACCGAAGAACTCACGCTGGAATACAACAAACTGCGGCAGCAATCCATCACCAACGAATTGCTCGATCTTGTCGGCGGTTCATTCGACAGCCAATAACTCAATTTTCTTGCAAAAAAACTCCGGGCTTATATCCTCTGAGGTCTGTCCATGCTTATCACCCCTGTCAGGGCTAATAACTTTTACACGGGCTTATAACGTCCGGTTGATGCTGTCGATATAACTGAGTAGCTCTTCCCTACCCTGCCCTTTCTCGGAGGAAGTAACGAAGATAGGCGGTAATTCGTCCCAACTCTCCAATAGTTTTTCCTTATAGGCAGTGATATTCAGCTGGAGGCGTCCTGAGCCCAATTTATCCGCTTTGGTAAAGACGATAGCGAACGGTACACCATTCTCACCCAGCCACTCCATGAACTCCAGGTCGATTTTCTGTGGCTCGTGGCGCGAGTCTACCAGTACAAACAGGTTAGTCATCGCTTCCCGCTCCAATACATAATCCTCGATGATCTTACGGAGTTTATCCCGTCCCTCTTTGCCCCGGCGTGCATATCCATATCCCGGAAGATCTACCAGATACCACTCGTCATTAATCAGGAAATGATTGATAAGCATCGTCTTCCCCGGCGTGGATGAGGTCATCGCCAACCCTTTCCGGTTGGTCAGCATATTGATGAGTGACGACTTACCCACATTCGACCGGCCAATAAAGGCATACTCCGCCTTCCCGTCCTGCGGACATTTCCGGTAGTCGCTGTTACTTATTACAAACTCTGCACTTTTTATATTCATATCTTTTAGAATCAAGAGCCAAGACTGTTAGAGCCAAGACATTTAGATTATTAGAGCCAAGACATTTAGATTGTTAGAATCAAGACTGTCAGATTATTAGAACCAATAACATCCCATCCACCTATCCACCTTTGCTGTAAACCCATGTCAGGATTAAAACTATTTTTTGTAAACTATAATCAGTATTTAACAAGTAAACTGTAAACTAATTTTAGGACGATACAACCAGTCCCACTTTCTCACTTTCCCACCTTCCCACTTTCCCACTTTCCCACCTTCCCACACCTATCCACCTATCCACGTCTCGAGACTGCCCAGAGTCCCAGTCCGGTCAATAGCCCGTTCAACAGCAGCAGTTCATACCCTACCCGGTAACCGTACAGTTTTTGCATCAATATCTCAATGATAAAACAGAGTATCGGAGCTGCAATCGCCACGTAGGGCACCCATTTATCCACCGGCTTCACTTTGCTGTAGAGCCCAAAGACATAGAGGCCGAGTAATGGTCCGTAGGTGTAGGAAGCAAGCTTATAGATAGCGGTAATGATACTATCCGACCCGATCGCCTCGATAAGCAGTATAATCAGCACAAAAGCGGCGCTCACACCCACATGTACCATTCTTCGGGTACGGATATCTCTCTGCTCCTGCGCCTTTGTCTGCGATACCGGCTTCATGTCCAGGATATCCACACAGAACGAAGTCGTCAGCGCTGTCAACGCAGAGTCTGCACTTGAGAAAGCCGCAGCGACTATCCCTACGATAAAGATACCCAGCACCATGCTTCCCAGATGTTCACTCGCGATCACCGGTAAAATATTGTCCGATACTGCCGGCAGTGATATGCCGTTCTGTTCGGCAAAAACCAGTAACAATACTCCCAAAGACAGGAACAGGAGGTTAATCGGAGCGAATGCCAGCCCGTACGATACCACGTTCTTCTGCGCATCTTTCAGCGTGCGGATCGTCAGGTTTTTTTGCATCATATCCTGATCAAGGCCCGTCATCACGATCGTGATAAACATACCGCTGAAAAACTGTTTAAAGAAATTCTGCGTACTCGACCAGTCGTCGAACACAAAAATACGTGAATGGGGGCTCTCAATGATTGTCGACACCACCCCTCCGATATTCAGATCCAGTCGCAATGCCACCTGCCAGACGATCAATACCAGTGCGGTAATAAATAAGATAGCCTGTAGCAAATCGGTCCAGATAATCGTTTTGATCCCGCTCTTATGACTATAGAGCCAGATGATCAGGATAATCCCTATCACCGTTACCACAAAAGGAATTCCCCAAGCGTCAAATACCAGTGTTTGCAGGATAAAAGCCACCAGATAGAGTCGTGCTGCAGCCCCTACGATCTTCGAGATAAGGAAAAACCAGGCGCCGGTCTTATACGATTTCGGACCATACCGCTGATCCAGGTAACCATAGATGGTAGTCAGGTTCAACCGGTAATAGAGCGGCAGTAACACATAGGCAATCACTATGTAACCGAAGAAAAATCCGAATACCATCTGCATGTATGACATATCCAGATTTCGTACCATCCCCGGCACCGAAACGAAAGTCACTCCCGATATCGAAGTACCCACCATCGCAATGGCTACTATATACCATTTGGATGACTTATTGGCACGAAAGAAAGCGTCATTGCCCGATCCTTTCCGGCTGGTAAGCCAGGAAATCAACATCAACAGGCCAAAATAAACGACAATTACAAGCAGAATAAAAATGGATTGCATAACAATTTCGTGTAGTTCCGGGATGAATAATTCGATAAATTGAGTGCAAATATAGTGAAAGCCGAGTGAAAAGCCAAACTTGTTTGAGCTTTTCCGAGGCGCATCCTATATTATGGAAATATGATGAAAGGCACGAGAAAAGTCAAATGAGAAAAGATAAAACAAAAAGATGAGAAGGTTGTTTATAAGTATGTAACAACACAAATGAGACGTTAACATGGCAAAAGAAAAAGTATGCCTCATTATCAACCCTATTTCGGGTACGGAATCCAAGAAAAACATTCCCGTAGAGGTGGCGGCTGCATTCGATCAACGAAAATATGACATCATCATCCGTATTACCGGTTATCCCGACCATGCGACGGAGATAGCCCGTAAAGCAGCAAAAAAGAATTACAAATACGTACTTGTCGCCGGGGGCGATGGCACGGTAAACGAAGTTGCTAAAGTACTGGTACACACCCACACCACACTGGGTATCATTCCGTCCGGTTCGGGAAACGGCCTGGCCAGGGAATTGGGTATTCCCATGGATACGGAAAAAGCCATTGACATCATCCTGAAGGAACAAACCCGTACCATCGATTACGGTGTAGCCAACGGGCATATCTTTTTCTGCACCTGCGGATTCGGATTCGATGCTTTTATCAGCGACCGGTTTGCCGAAGGCAAGAAGCGGGGGCCACTGGGGTATGTACGGAATATATTGGAGAGTGTGGTCGATTTCAGTTCGGAAGAGTATGAGATCACTTCCGACGAAGGAACGATCAAGGAACGTGCCTTTATCCTTACCTGCGCCAATGCATCTCAATACGGTAATGACGCCCATATAGCCCCGGGTGCCAGTATGGATGACGGCATGATGAATGTCTCCATCCTGAAACCGCTGAACGCCATCGAGATACCCCAGACTACCCTTCAACTCTTCACCAATAATATCGATAAGAACAGTAAGATGACTTCGCTGCTCACCCGTAACCTGCAGATCAAACGATCACATGCCGGCGTGATGCATGTGGATGGGGAACCGGTGAGTACCGGTCATGAGATCAAGGTGGAAACCATTCACAAGGGGCTAAAAGTACTTGCTCCCGACAACGAACTTCGCGAAAAAAAGCGGAAAGAGAGCGAAAATATCTTCAACTCCCTTACCCGCTGGTTTAATTAAATTCTCAGCTTTCTTAAGTGGTATGACGGTTGACTAAAGCGGAGATCGTCAGATGTTTATGAGAACCCATAGCTCGTGGTGAGCATAAAAAAGGGTAGAACTACTTCTTCTTCCAGATGGTAATCTCTAACAAACGGTTTTCCGTCCGGCGAGACGATCGTTTTATCGTCCTGTTGATTTCCTGCGGATCCGAAACAAGGTCGAACTGCGGTTCCAACGCTGCCTTGATGCCGTCGAGCGACGTCACCGGTTCACCATCTTTCTTAAACCCTCCCGGCCATTTATCCCTTGGGGTTCTTGCCGGATCCCATTCATAGTCCGACGCCAGGAGTAGCCAACCGTTATCGTTCAATCGTTCATGGATATGTGACAGGAACAGGAGCGGATCACTCAACTCTTCCAGCAATGCCGGTATAATAATCAGGTCATAACCCGTATAGTTGGGTTTCAGATTCATCGCATCAGCCTGCATGAACAGGATATTTTCCTTCGCTTCTGTCAACCCGAAATCAGCCAATACCACATCCCGATAGAACACCAGTTCACCTTCATCTTTGACGGTATATCGCACATAACCCTGTTCCTGCAGTTGGATAGGGATTCTTATCATCCTGGCGGTAAAGTCGAGGGCCGTCACATCTTTATATTTCCGTGCCAGTTCAAAAGCCAGCCGTCCGGTATCGGCATTCAGGTCCAGGATACGGGCTCCGGCATTGCCTCTCAGCAGGTCATTCACCAGTTCCACCAACCGGATGGTAAAGACCGGTTGATTGGAGTATGCATCCCCCCAGCTATTGTCGCAAGAGAGCGTCACCTCCTCGTCGGTTTCATAATCGGCTTGTTGTATCACCAGCGGAGTGTCCGACTCCACATACCGGAATCCGGCATGCTGATAGAAATGTCGGCGGAAAGCATACCGCGAATGGATTGTTGCTTCGTTACCCGTCGAAATCCAGGAACCACCCTTTATCAGGTTATGCTTACCGTCGAAGGTAGGCGTCGAGAAATCGTCGTACATCGGATGGACTTTAAAACCCGGAAAACCGGTGATCGGCGTTTCGGTCCACTGCCATACATTTCCCAACAGATCGAAGAAATCTCCCTGTTTGAACATATCCACGGGACATGGTGAGGTGAAATATTCAAGGTTGATATTGCCCGGCGCATCCTTCCACTGCGTTACTTCGGCCAATCCTGCAATCTCATGGAGGCGATACCATTCTGCTTCGGTCGGTAGCCTGTAGTTTCGGCCACTCTTCGCGCTCTTCCAGTTACAGAAAGCTTTTGCCTCCAGATAATTCACCTCTGCCGGCCAGTTCCACGGCATCGGTATCTCCTCGGCCACCAATCTCAACCGGTAACCGTTCTCATCCTTTCGCCAGAAGAGAGGCATCTGCGCCTGCCTGAAATTCCGCCAGTTCCACCCCTCTTCGGTCCAATAATCCTCTGTTTCATACCCTTCATCCTGAATAAATTCCAGATATTCTCCGTTGGATACCAGGTATTTCGATGCGGAAAAGTCGGCGACCTTCTCCTCATAGGCTCCATATTCGTTATCCCAACCGTAGAGCGGGTGATCTGCCGGTTTTCCTAATTTCATCGTAGCACCGGCAACCGGTATAAGTGTATTCTCCGGCGCCTCACCGTTTGCACTGCACCGTTCACCGAAACGGCCCTCCACTACCTGATCCAACGGTAACTGCCGGATCAACACCGACGAAGTCTCCAGGTGGATCCGTTCATGTTCGATCCCCATCATCACGATCCAGAAGGGGCTCTCCCAATCGATCGGAAGGTGCAGCGGTGTATTATCGATCACACTAAGGATCAACTCCTTTGCCTTATCACGATAGACTCGCACCTCCGATACCGGCGGCCAGTCGTAATGGTTGTTATCCAGATCATCCCAGCTCATCTCATCCACACCGATAGCGAAGATCGATTCAAACCTGGGATTGATACGCCGGTCGATGATCTTGGCAAGGTAAAGCTTATTGATAAAAAAGACAGCCGTATGTCCCAGATAAAAGAGAATGATATGACGCAGGGGATCACCCCGCCTATAAAACACATCATCCGACTTCAACTGTGTATATAGTAGCTCGTCAATTGCCCATGTCTTCAGGAAATAATCCCGGATCTCCTGCCTTTTCTCATCTGCCGAACCGGATCGCAGATCAATTGTTTTGGTAAGTAAATTTTTCATACGATTAAAACTTTTATTTTTAAATGTATCGTATGGAACTCGCTTTTAATCATGTTCTTGTGTGATAATGATTATCATGCTCGTTTCATATCTTCAGGATTTTGCACAAATAAACTTTTTTCATTTCAAATAGGCCTCCGTCACTCTTTCGCTTCATTTGCGAAATTCCGGCGACCGGAACGAATCCCAATTTTCGGTAAAGTTCCAGGGCAGGTTTATTCTCCTCCCACACCCGGATCACCACATGTGAATAGAATTTTGACGCCTCTTGCAGTTGGCTTTCCAGCATCTGCGAGGCAACACCTCTGCCCCGATAATCGGCATGCACCATCACTTCGGCAATATACAACGCCTGACCAACAGGAATATCCGGGCACTCTCCCGCGGGAAAATCAGGTTCTTCTTTCAGGGGAAAAGCTGCAATCATTCCCACCGGCCTGTCCTCTACCACGGCCATATTGACGGTTCCCTCCGACAATATCCCGTCAAACGTATCACTGACTGCTTCCGGGGTAATGAATTGGGCATACCTTCCGGTAGTGAAGGCATGCATATAAAGGTCTATAAGTCTGTCCCTGAATCCGGGATAATTGATCTTGTCCAATTTATAAAACCTGAGAGTCTCCATAATACTTTCATTCGGTTTTATTAATTATTTTGTTAAACATTACGAGCAGAAGACAAACTTATCTGATAACCGAAAATGCAAGCGACTCAAAACGCCTGAAACTACTAAACAAATCAAACCGGAGGATGTTCAAAACCGTCCTTCTCACCTATCAACCAGTCCCACTTTCCCACTTTCCCACTTTCCCACTTTCCCACACCTTCCCACTTTCCCACACCTTCCCACTTTCCCACACCTTCCCACTTTCCCACATCTATCCACCCGATTCCTCCCTCACACCCTGCGTTTGTATCACAGGCAAGGAAATAGCATAGGGTTTCTCCACCTGGTCCTTGAATTCAATCAACGGCAATTGGTGGCGTATATCCCGAGCAAGGGACCTGCTGGCCAGGGTAATAACCATCTTTTCTTCTGCATCCGCATGGAAAGGCAGTAGAATATCTGTGGATGGTAAGAGATAGATAAAACGGGAGTGGATAATGGTACTCCCCGACACACCTAATTTTTTGACGCTATGCATATACTCTTCCGCGCTGGTATGAGGTACAGTGGCAATAACCATATGCTGCATAACGGGTAATTCTTCTTCTTTTTCCTGCCCTGGCCGTCTCTCTTTCTCCAATATGCTACCCGTTATCCTGTTGATGGGCAGCACAGCCAGCACACCTGTATTTTCAGCATTCAGGTTGAATCGTTCCGTAACCAACTCTATCAACCGATCTGTCTTATTACGATGCACAATCATCAACATCAACGCCTTGGCGGGTTCCACTTTCATATCCATCAACGGATGCATAAATGAAGCTGCCCCTTTCGCCTTGATGGTGGTCAATCCCGCATATCCCTTCTCACGGATAAAATCACCGAATTCATCCGCAACATCCTCATTCAGGATGATCATAGCGCAACGGTAAGGGCTTTCCGACTTGTAGAAACCGGCAGAGCCACAGGGATAAATGATCGGGATAGTGAAGGCGATCCCTCTGTGCGGCCTACAGAGATGTAGTTTATCATCCAGCAACGAGATAAACTCCTCCTCATCCTGTTTTTTGATCCCCAGCAAGACCACTTCCTTATCCACCTCGCCCAGTGCCAGCCATTCCAGGAATGGGTTGGGGGCAGCACTTCTCCCCTGCGCGAATATACAATTCGCTTTGGTGAGTCCTTTTTTACGGGCCAACTGAAGCACCTTCTCCGCTTTACCCCTATTCACTACTACTGCGAGTAAACAATAATCAACCTGTTCAGTTGATGAATTGGTCATATAATGTATCATAAGTCACTATCTCCTACATTTTGTAATGCAGTCTTCCGCTGCTGTCTCTTTAATGATATTTTATAAATCAATCCCAGGATCTCCACCGTCAACAGCGGGATCAGCGCCACGATGGTGATCACCCCGAAACCATCGGTCACCACGCTGGCCGTGGGCATGTATTGTGCCGTTCCCTGGGCATAGGGCAACAAAAAAGTAGCCGTCATTGTGCCGGCAGCCACTCCCCCGGAATCATATGCTATCCCGACGAAAATGTCAGAGATAAAATAGGATAATATGATAACGATCGCCATACCGGGTAATAATATATGCCACAGTTCCAATGCCGGAATTAGAATACGGAGTATGGAGAAGCCGACAGCCAGTCCCACCCCTATACTAAGGGCTACGAGTACCGTCCGGGACTTGATGGCGCCGGCAGTTTCATTTTCTATCTGGCTGGTGAGGATGTGTACCGACGGTTCAGCCGGGATTGTCACAATTCCGAAGATAACACCCATCAGCAACAGCAGCCAGGGCATCTCGAGCGAGGCTAACTGAAATCCTACCTGCCGGCTGGCTTCGATAAAACCTCCGTTAACACCCGTGAGAAAGAGTATAAGGCCTAAATAGGTATAAATTGTACCGATAAAAATATTTCGCAATGTCTTTTTCGACTCCTTTAATTGAATAAAGTTGACTATTAAGAAGAGTATCAACACCGGAAACAGACTGAGGAACGATTCGAAGGCAACGGAGGGGATCTCGGAGAGAACGGTTTGAAAAGCCCTCTCGCCGGCCACGACCTCCAGATCGAGAGTACCGCTGAGGTTGGTATTACTGAAGACACCCTGTAATAACACCGCTATGATCGCACCCGTGGACGCTATACCCAGCATACCGAAGCTATCCGTTTCCTCATTTCCCCTACCACGCGTAATATTAGATGCGCCGATAGATAACGCCAACAGAAAAGGAACGGAAACGGATCCTGTGGTGGAACCCGATGCATCAAAAGCAATCGCCAAAAAGTCAGAATCCGAAAAAATCGCCAGTATAAAGATAATAAGATAAATAAAGGTCATCAACCTGTTGAGCGGAATGATCCTGAGCACACGTACCAACGCTACGGCGACCAAAAAGCCCACACCGCCTGACACAAGAATAAGCATCAGCCGTGAATTGACACCCCCGGAGGTGACATCGCGCACCTGGGCAGAAAGGATATGCAAATCGGGCTCGGCGATGGTTACAATAAACCCGATTACTATCCCGCCCAATATAATCCACCAGAGCTTATTCAGACTGAGCAAACTGCCGCTTATCTTTTCTCCCATCGGGGTGATACTGATATCTACCCCGATTAAAAAAACCGGCATACCCAAAAGGATGAAGAACGAGCCGATAAGAAACTTATTCAATACAACGGTATCCAGCGGTGCCACAAAGAAATGCAACAACAAAACAATGAGAACAATTGGGATAACCGATATGAATATCTCTTTAAATTTCTCTAATACGAACTGCATAATCCTCCTTTTTTATATATCTGAAAAGACTCCGACAAATCTCTTTCTGCCGGAGTCCCCTACTTAAAACATACTATCCGGATAATTGGATCAGACAATCTCCACAAGCGGGACTCCTTCCTTTACAATCTCGCCCTCCTGCACAAAAATACGGTATACCTTGCCGGAAACTTCAGTCGTAATATCATTTTCCATCTTCATCGCTTCGAGGATAAGGACTATCTCTCCTTTTTGTACGGTATCCCCCTCTTTCACATTGATTTGAAGAATATTACCGGGCATGGGGCTTTCTACTATATGCCCTTTTGGCCTCTCTTTTTCCTTGCCCTGCAATGGAGGATCGATTGTCTTTCGTTCCTGCTGTAACGCTTGTTGAGAAATCTTTTCTTCAGCTTTTTTGTTTTCCCACTCTTTTTGGCGTATACCCTTCAAGAAATTAGCAGCAACCGAAGGGAACAATTCGAGCAGGAGTTCCTCTTTCTCATCCTTTGCCAGACGTACACCTCCAAACTCATCCAATACAGGATTTTCCTGACGTTTATAGGTAGAAGTATCATACGGCACTTCTTCTCTTGTACCGGCGATCTCTAACCGGAACTCGGGATTCACAGGTACAGGAGTTTTGCCGTATTCTCCTTTTACAAGCGACACAAACTGGTTGGATGGATTGGCATATTTGGGCCGTCCGTTCTTCAGGTTCAAAGCTGAAGCCACTGCTTGTGCTCCCACGATCTGGCTGGTAGGCGTTACCAAAGGAGGTAGTCCCGAATCCATACGTACACTGGGAATCAATTTCATTGCCTCGGGTAGAATATCAAGAGCGTTGAATTGCTTCAACTGTGCAACCATATTGGTGTACATCCCTCCCGGTATTTCAGCATTCTTCACCCTTTCGTCCGGCGCAGGGAAATTGAAATAAGCCTCGATGGCATGGCAGGATTTCAATAACGCCGCTTCGTCATCACGTTTCGCTGCTTCAATAGCCAGGTCGAATTCTCTGTCGATCCCGGCAGGAAGAGTATCTGTGAGCGGATTGAACGGGTTGGGGAACTGCTTCACAGCATCAAAAGCATCCAGTTCACGGCGTATTCCCAATAATTCCTCATTAATTCTGGCTACCGCCTCCATATTCACATCCAGTTCAACCCCCATTTTCTTGCAGAAAATATAGATCAGTTCCAATGCCGGAGCAGCAGGGCCACCGGCAAAATTCCAGATTACGGTATCCACGATATCCGCTCCATGAACAATAGCAGAGAGTACGGCACCCAGTCCGAACCCGGGTGTACAGTGTGTATGGAAATCAATCGGCACGTTCAACTGCTGCTTGAACAGAGAAACCAGCCGCGCCACACGGGAGGGCGGTATCAAACCGCTCATATCCTTGATTGTGATCATGTCGGCTCCCAAAGCAAGCATCTCTTTCGCTTTATCCAGAAAGTATTCATCGGTAAAAACAGGCTGATGGGCAGGTTTTTCGGCTCCTTTCTTTTTGGAAAACAGGCCGAACAACCCTCCTTTCTTGCTTCCGCTGGAGGGTTCCTCGTCATATTTCGGATCCACCGTATAACAAACGGCACAATCGGCCATCCCTCCCTGTTTTTTGATGGATATTACACTCGACTTGATATTATCCACATCATTCAAAGCATCAAAAATACGCATGATATCCAATCCCGAAGCAACGGCATTCTTAAAGAATCCGTCGATAATCTCATCGGGATAAGGAGCATAACCGTATAGATTGCGCCCACGGGAAAGAGCGGTCAATTTTGATACACTTCCAATAGCATGGTGAATTTTTTCCAACCTGTCCCATGGGTTTTCATTCAAAAAACGCATTACCGAGTCGGGAACTGCTCCTCCCCACACTTCCAGGGCATAAAAATTTGCATCCTTGTAATAAGGCAATACTCTGTCCACCTGCGATTGATTCATACGGGTGGCAAAAGCCGATTGCTGACCGTCCCTTAAAGTGAGGTCTCTGATCAAAAGTTTCCTTGTCATACCTAAGTGGCCTTTAATTAATTATTAGATCTTCCACATACAAATGTAGAATAATAACAACTTACATCCAATTTAATCTACGAATATTTTATAAAAATAATTACAGTCTCCTAAATGATGATTACCTTGGAAAAAAAAAGTAATTTTGACATCCAATTTCAGTAGACCTTTTGGGTCGCCCTGTACCTCGATCGTCAACTCTCGTTACGACATCATTCAGGCGAACTTGTCTTCTGCTCATTTAGCTTAATGAAAACGTTCAAAAATAAAAAAATGAAAAAACTGGTACTTCTCCTCTTTGCGAGCCTCCTTTTCCTAAAGGCCTCGGCAATGGATGACGCACGAATGATGCGTTATCCCGATATCAATGGTAACCTGATCGCATTTGTCTATGCCGGCGATATATGGACGGTAAACGCCACTGGCGGTACCGCCAGGAGAGTCACCTCCCATCCGGGAACCGAACTATTCCCCAAGATTTCACCCGACGGCAAGTGGATCGCTTTCTCTGCCGAATACTCCGGCAGCCGACAGATATGGGTGATGCCCTCCGAAGGAGGTACGGCACGGCAACTCACTTTCTACAACTCCGTGGGAGTGATGCCGCCACGGGGAGGATTCGACAATGTGGTACTCGACTGGACACCCGACAGCAAGCGGATCCTCTTCCGGGCTAACCGCACAAGCTTCGGCGATCGTAACGGACGTTACTTCACTGTCGCTCTCGAGGGTGGTTTCGAGGAACCTCTTCCCATCGTCAACGGAGGATTCGCCACTTTCTCTCCCGACGGCAAACAACTCTGTTTCACGCCGGTGGATCGTGAGTTCCGCACCTGGAAACGCTATAAAGGAGGTCGGGCCACCGAACTGTGGACTTATGACCTGGCAAACAACCGTTCAAAACAGATCACACAATGGGCCGGATCCGACCAGTGGCCGGTATGGCATGGCAATCATATCTTCTATGCCTCCGACCGCGACTCCCGTCTCAATATCTGGCGATATGACATAAGCACCGGAGAAAATGAACAAATCACGCGCCACGGCGATTTCGATGTGATGTGGCCCTCCGGAAGAAACGGCAAGCTGGTCTATGAAAACGGCGGCTATCTCTACCTGCTCGACCTGGCATCGGGCGACAGCCACAAGATCACCGTTGCCATCCACTACGACAATCCAAACCTGCAACCCTACTTCCGCAACGTGAAGAATTATATAAGCAGCTTCAGCCTCTCTCCCTCCGGCAAACGGGCACTCTTCGAAGCACGTGGCGATATCTACAGTGTTCCGGTCGAAAAAGGTGAGATACAAAACCTCACCAATACCCAGGGCGTACGCGAGATCTCTCCCGTCTGGTCACCCGACGGCAAACAGATCGCGTACTACTCCGACGCGACGGGTGAATATGAACTCTACCTGCTCGAAAATAAAGAGGGTGCCACACCCCGACAGGTCACCCGCGGCTCTGCGGCATGGAAGCATACTGCCGAGTGGTCTCCTCGCAGTACCCACCTGGTTTATAGCGACCGTACCATGAAACTGTGGTTAGTAGATATATCCTCAAACAAGCAGACCGCAATCGATGAAGCGACCGCCGAAGAGATCAGTGACTATTCATTCTCTCCCGACGGCGACTGGATAGCCTATAGCAAATCGTCACCCAATGACCAGTCCGCCCTCTGGGTCTATCAAATCTCATCCGGCCGTAAATACCAGCTTACCGACGACACTTTCTCCGACAGCGATCCGGTATTCAGCCGTGATGGAAAATTCCTCTTCTTCCTTTCCAACCGCGACTTCAATCTGGCCTTCAGCAGTTTCGAATTCGATTACCTCTACAACAACGCCACCCGTATCTACGCCCTTCCACTGCGTGACGACGGTACCACCCTCTCTCCCTACAAAGAAGACAGGGAACCCTATAATGATGAAAAGGAAGATAATACCCGGAAAAAAGAGAAAGATAATACAGAGAAGGAAGACAGCAAGGATAATGATACCCAATCATCTTCCGGAGAGAAAAAAGTGACGATCGATATCGAAAACGCCTCAAATCGTATCCAGGCGCTGCCTCTTCAGTCAGGCAACTACAGCATCGTCGGAGCCGTGGAAGAAGGACTACTCTACTCTGCCGGCAACAAGATCATGCGTTATAATATCAACGAAGCGAAAACCGAAGAGATTCTCGACGGCACAGGCTGGGGTATCCTCGCGGCCGACAGAAAATCATTTATCTACCGCAGTGGCAATAATTGGGGTGTGGCTAAAAACCAAACGGGACAACCGGCCGGCACCGGCACTATCAACCTCGACAACCTCAATATGAGGATAGATCCCCGTGCAGAGTGGAACCAGATCTACGCCGATGCTTTCCGCATCTTCCGCGACTACTTCTACGTGAACAATCTTCATGGCGTCGACTGGAAAGCCATCCGGAAAAACTATGGCGCACTGCTCCCCTACGTACCCAGCCGGTTCGACCTCGACTATATCCTCAACGAGATAGTCAGTGAGACCAATACCGGGCATTCATATGTCGATTGGGGTGATATCGCCCGGGTGGACCGTATCAACGGAGGACTCCTCGGAGCAGAACTGGAAGCCGACCTTTCCGCCAAACGTTACAAGATAAGGAAAATATACCCGGGTGAAAACTGGAACGAAAGCCGCCGCTCTCCCCTTACCGAAAGCGGGGTCAATGTGAAGGAAGGCGACTATATCATCCGCATTAACGGACAGGAATTGACCACTGCCCAAAATCCTTATGAACTGCTCGAGAATCTGGGTGACCGTTATATCGAGCTGACAGTCAATAGCAGTCCCTCCGGTTCGGGAGCGAAGAGCTACAACGTGAAAACGATCACCAGTGAACAGGAGCTACGATATATGGACTGGGTGAACCAACGCAGGGAAATGGTGGACCGGCTCTCCGGCGGTAGAATCGGCTATATCCACGTGCCTAACACCGCAGTAGAAGGAAACCGCGAGCTCTTCAGGGGCATGTATGCCTACCATCATAAAGAAGCACTTATCATCGACGACCGGTATAACGGTGGCGGCTTTATCCCCGACAGGATGATCGACCTGCTGAACCGCCGCACCCTGGCCTACTGGCACCGTAACGGGTTGACCCAGCCGATGAAATCACCGGGTATCGCCCACGACGGTCCCAAAGCAATGCTTATCAATGGCTATTCCTCCTCCGGAGGCGATGCTTTCCCCTACTTCTTCCGCAAGACCGGTGAAGGCAAGTTGATCGGTACCCGCACTTGGGGCGGACTGGTCGGCATCTCCGGTAACGCCCGCTTAGTGGATGGCGGTTATATCTCCGTTCCCCGCTTCGGCATCTACGACCAGAACGGTGAATGGATTATCGAAGGGATCGGGGTATATCCCGACATTGAGGTGGTGGACCGTCCCGAGGAACTGGCCAAAGGAAATGATCCCTCTATCGAAAAAGCAGTAGAGCTGCTCCTCGAAGAACTCAAAGCCAATCCCCGTCCACAGGTCACCCCACCCGCGCCACCCGACAGATCCAAATGGATTGAGGTGGAAATCAAATAAGTTTCTTCTGTAATGACAATTATCAATAACAATATGACACACGACCGCATTTTAAAACACTTCATTCAACTGTTCGCACTGGTATTCATCGGGATGACCATCGCCTGTTCCAACCTGGAAGACGATGTCAATCAATTAAAGACAGAAGTAAACACGCTAAAGGAGGCCGTCAGTGAACTGAAGAAAGCCCAGGAGGCATCCAAGACCATCAAAGAAGTAAAAAAGCTGACCGATGCACAGGGATGGAGCTTAATCTTTACAGATGGAACCACAATCCGTCTGGAGGACACCATCTCGATCAAGCAAGACGAAAAAACAAAAGTCATCACCATCACTATGCCGGATGGGACATTGTTCACTTTCGACATGGAGATGATCCGCCCTACAGGGATAGTTGTGCTGGATAACAAGATCACGCTATCCCCCAATTCCATCTATAGCCTGGAATTTAGGGTAAACCCTTCCAATGCGGTATTCAGCTATAACACGGAAGGTAAAGATGCGGCCATCCAGTTGGACCTGATAAAATCGACCCGAAGCGTGGCCGATTCATACGTTACTACTCCTGAATTGTATAAGCTGAGAAGAATAGAACCCGCTACCGATAAAGAAGGTAAGACAAAAGCAGGGCAATATGTTGCCTATATTCAGGATAATGGATCACTCAGGACTTACAATGAAAAGGTAGCGTTGGTATTGACCACGAAAGATAAAACGGGGAAACCCGTACAATACTCCTCCGAACTGTTTGAAGTAACCTCGGGCGGATTACCGATGCTCTACCTTACAACTCCCGGTGGCAAACCGATTACCAGTAAGGATGATTGGATGGCAGATTGTATCATAGATCTCAAAAACTCCGAAGGAGAAGATATTCTCCATTTCTCCGACGTTTCCTTAAGGGGGAGGGGTAACTCCACCTGGAGTTATCCCAAAAAGCCTTACGCCATTAAATTGGACAAGAAGGCGGAGATCCTTGGTATGCCGGCACATAAGCGTTGGGTACTGCTCGCAAACTGGATGGACAGAACCCTATTACGAAACAGTGTCGCTTTTGAAGTGGCAAGAAAAACCGGCCTGGCATATACCCCAAGGGGTACTTTCGTGGAGGTCGTATTAAACGGAACATACCTGGGTAATTATTATCTCTGTGAGCAGATCAAAATCGACCAGGAAAGGGTTAACATTACCGAAATGAAGAAGACACAGACACAGGAACCGGAAATAACCGGCGGTTATCTGGTGGAATTGGACACCTATTACGATGAGATTAATAAATTCAGGACTGCCCGCAAAAAACTACCGGTCAACATCAAAGAACCGGATGAAGAAGTTTTGAATAGCCAGCAAAAGAGCTACATTGAAAATTATTTCAATAAGATAGAAGACATTCTCTATGCCTCAAACGAGTTATCAACTTATAAGGATTATATAGACACCGATAGTTTTATCGACTGGTGGTTGGTACATGAATTGACAGGCAACGGAGAACCGAACCATCCCAAAAGCAGTTATATGCATAAGGACCGTAACGGGAAATTAAAGGCTGGACCCATATGGGATTTCGACTGGGGCACATTTACACCAGGCTCCAACAGCTTCAAGGCAAACAAATCGATCTGGTATGATATGCTCTTTGAAGATCCTGCTTTCAAAGCAAGGGTAAAGGAACGATGGACCTCCTTAAAACCCGGATTTCAAACGATATTACCCTTTATCGACGAGCAGGCGGCATACATCCGTCAATCAGCCATCGTAAGCAATAACATGTGGCCCATCACCCAAAATGTGAACGGAGACGAACAGATGTTTTTCGACGATGCGGTAAAACGTTTAAGGGATGCATACGAACAACGTATCAGCACTTTAGACCGTCTTATCGGCAATCTCTGAACAATTCATATCATGTTTGTTCCAGTAAATCAATAAGATATTTGGGACTTAAATTCATACTGCTTCTACATGTATAGAAAGTTCAAGGGTATGACTATCGTCCGGTATTGGTTCTCCGCGGTCTGTCAATTCATCGATATATAATTCCACTGCCTCGTAACGAATTAGCAGATATAGCGTTCATTACGCTCTGTTTTGCTTAGTTTGGCAAACACACGATAGGATACTCTCTTTTGAGCACCTATAAATAGTATGTGTTTGCGAGAAAAGTTACTTTTTTTTCAGCAAACAATATCCAACCACTCCGCCTATAATCGATGCGGTAAAGATACCAATTTTAGCCTGAATCAAAAGTGTCGGATCAGTAAAAGCGAGAGTTGTAATAAACATAGACATTGTAAACCCGATAGCTGCAAGGAATCCGATACCTAACAACTTTCTTTTTGTCATGCCGATTGGTGGCGTGGCTATTTTCAACTTGATTAGTACGATTGAAGTCCCAACCACTCCGATCACTTTACCGAGCAATAGCCCCAATGCTACGCCTAATGCCACATTTGTAGAGAATAAAACAGCAAAATTAACATCGCCAAACGATACTCCGGCATTGGCTAAAGCGAATATAGGCATGATTATAAAAGCGACGAGCGGGTGCATAGCATGTTCCAATCTTTGAAGCGGAGGAATAGCCGAATTAGTATCCTCCTTTATGCGGTCAAGAATATGTACTTGCTCATTTTCCAATGTGCGGTTATCATTGGGATCTGCTTCTTTGAAACGCCTTAGCAGCTTACTAATACGAGCGATGTAAGTGTTTTCATTTATGCGGGAATCGGCAGGAATCATAAAGGCAGCCAATACCGCAGCGATGGTAGCGTGAACTCCAGAGAGTAGAAATGCCATCCATACGCCACCGATTCCCAACACGGCATAGAATATTACATTTTTCACGCCCATTTTATTTGTAATGAACATAGCCAAAACAAAGCCCAATCCTATTACAAGGCTCAAAATAGATATGTCGGATGTGTAAAAAAAAGCTATCACCAATACCGCCCCTAAATCATCGACAATAGCTAAAGCGGTAAGAAAAACTTTAATAGAAAGAGGTACTTTATTTCCCAATAGATATAATACGCCGAGTGCAAAAGCTATGTCAGTAGCCATTGGAATACCCCATCCTTTAGCTGCTGGCTCGGCAGAGTTAAAAAACAAATAAATCAATGCGGGCACGACCATTCCGCCAATAGCTGCACCAATCGGTAAAATTGCTTTGCGGATGTTGGATAATTCGCCTGCTATAAATTCTCTTTTTAGCTCCAACCCGACCACAAAGAAAAACATCGCCATCAGTCCGTCATTTATCCAATGATAAAGATCAAAATTCAGATACGATTTATCGTTTACGGTAAATCCGATTTTTTGCTCGAAGAAATAAAAATATTGTGCAGCCCAAGGCGAGTTTGCCAAAAAGAGAGCAATAATAACACTAATGCCAAGAACGATTCCTCCCGATTTTTCATGTCGGATAAATCTTTGCACATGCATTATAACTTGATTGTTTACCCTGTTTTTATATTGACTATTCATAATTACCGATTAAATAATAAGCAGACAAAGGTACGGAAAATAGAAGATTTTTTTTAAAAACATATATTTATTGCCTTCGTAAATATCTGTGATATTATTTGAAAGAGATGGTAATAATTGCTCTTCAAAAAATATTTTTCATTATTTTCAAGGGCATTTTGTTCGGTTAAGTCAAACCGATGATAATCTAAAATAAACTTCTAACTAAAAAGCAGAATTAAGCAGAGTGTAGCGAATTGGCTGGCAGAGCGTTCGTTACACTCTGTTTTGATTTGTTTGGCAACAGATCAAAAAGCAAATTTAAGAGGAACAGCGCAGGAGTTCAGTTACTATCCCGTTACCAGATAATGGAAGCAAATAGACCATTATCCGGTTCTTATTCAGCGCATTGCGTATTTTTTCATAGTGTCGAATAACTCAATGATAACTAATTTTGTAACCAGAAAAAACATTGAGTTATGAGGTCAACATTCAAGGTCTTATTTTACGTGAAGAAAGGGAGCGAGAAGCCCAACGGGAACCTGCCTTTGATGTGCTGTCTTACGGTAGACGGCGAAGCAAAACAGTTCAGCTGCAAAATGAATATTCCGCTCCAGCTGTGGGATGTGAAGAATAATCGTGCATCGGGAAAGAGTGTCGAAGCGCAGAAAATCAACGTTACAGTCGATAGAATTAGGGTAGAAGTCAACTGCCGCTATCAGGAACTAATGCAGACGGACGGCTATGTTACCGCCGCCAAGTTGAAAAACGCCTACCTTGGCATCGGGGTAAAACAGGAAACGCTATTAAAGTTGTTCGAACAGCACAACGCCGAATTTCAGAAGAAAGTAGGTTACAGTCGGGCGCAAGGCACATTCTCCCGCTACCGCACTGTCTATAAGCACGTCCGAGATTTCCTCTCCCTCACCTATCACAGGGAAGATATACCGCTCAAAGAGCTGAACCTGACATTTATCAACGATTTCGAATACTTCCTGCGGGAAGAGAAGAAATGCCGTACCAATACCGTATGGGGATATATGATTGTGCTGAAACATATCATTTCCGTAGCACGGAACACGGGTTTACTGCCGTTCAACCCCTTTGCGGGATATATCAACAGTCCCGAAAGCGTGGACAGGGTTATCTTACAGCAGAAGAAATCCAAACGCTAATAGAGGCTCCAGTGAAAAACAAAACATACGAACTGGTGCGCGACCTTTTCGTGTTTTCGATTTTTACGGGCTTGTCGTATGCGGACGTGAAAAACCTTACAACAGACAATCTGCAAACATTCTTCGATGGTAACCTATGGATTATTACCCGTAGGCAGAAGACCATATCCGCAACTGGATGCGTAATCGCAATACCCTTGAGTTTCTTGGTGCTTGGGAGATGTTGCACAACCCCGCCTTTAAAGGTGTCGAATTCGACACCTTTTTGCACGAGGCTGGAGCCAACCGTTTTAATATGACACCCCGCAAATGGATTGAGGCGACCGATGCCATTAGTGTGATTTCCCAAGCGGGGCGAAACGGTGGAACTTACGCCCACAAAGATATTGCGTTTGAATTCGGGTCGTGGCTCAGCCCGGTGTTTAAACTCTATTTGATTACCGAATATCAGCGGCTTAAAGAGGTTGAAAACAATCCGATGCTCGGCGAATGGAATGTAAAACGGGTGCTTAGTAAAGTGAATTATACGCTTCACACTGATGCTGTCCGTGATTTTATCATTCCAAAAATTGATGTTGAACATGAGAAGGCATACGCCTACGCAGATGAAGCCGATATGCTAAACCTCGCTTTATGGGCTTGTACAGCAAAGCAATGGCGGGAGGCAAATCCCGAAAACGCAAAGAAAGGTTTGAATATACGTGATACGGCAAGTATTAACGAATTGGTTGTCTTGGCAAATCTTGAATCGTTTAACGCAGAACTTTTGAAACGTGATATGGACAAATCTACCCGATACACCTGTCTGCACGAAATGGCAGAGCGGCAACTGACACGCCTCAATGCCATAGACGCAGAAAAAGGATGTGGAGTTTCAAAAATATTACTTACTTTTGGCAATGAGTTATTTGACAGTATAGCACCGCAAAACGCTGAAAATAGCACGGTTACTAACTCGTTACCTCTAAAATTCAAAAACTCTGCTAAAGGTTTATTTTTCAATCGGTTAAGTCAAACCGATGATAATCTAAAATAGTTTATCACCAATTATTTGACTGAACAATTGTAATTTACGGGTTGTTAAAGGGAAAAGAACCGCTCCGCAACGGTAGCGGCACGATCAACAAATCACAGCTCTATGAACTATCTGAAATTTACAACCCTTTTTTTGTCGGCCTTTGTGCTGATGTCTGCTTCCTGTGAAGCACAGAAAGTTACTGAAGAAGAACCGCAGGTGGGAACACTACCGCCGGTAGAGACCAATCAACCCAACAACCCCGACTTCAAACCGGCATTCGAGGGACAGACCCGCGTTGGTGGCGTAAAAACCACCACTCCCTACGAAGCGAGTGTTATCGCCGACGGATTAAATAAGCCCTGGGGAGTGACTGTACTACCCGACGGCCGGCTGGCCATCACCGAGAAAGGGGGTACCCTGCGTATCGCCACTACTGACGGTACAGTAAGCAACCCTATCACCGGCTTTCCTGCCGTGGACGACCGGAGCCAGGGAGGATTACTGGATGTGGCGCCCGCCCCTGATTTTGGCAGTAGCAGGATGCTTTACTTCTCCTTTGCCGAACGTACTCCGCAAGGTTCTCTCACTGCCGTGGGCAAAGGAAGGCTCTCCGGCGATGAAACCAAAATAGAGGATTTCCGTATCATCTACCGTGCTATCCCCTATTTCGACAACAGCATGCACTTCGGCAGCCGCCTCCTGTTCGATGAGAACGGCCATATATTCGTCACCACCGGTGAACGGTCCGACCTGGCCACCCGCCCCAATGCACAAAAACTCAATACCGCCCACGGTAAGGTGATACATATCACTACCGAAGGTGAACCCGTGCCGGGTAACCCTTTTATCGGTACCGAAGGAGTGCTGCCTGAGATCTACAGCTATGGACACCGTAACCCGCAAGGCCTCGATATCCATCCTGCCACCGGTGAACTCTGGCTCAGTGAGATGGGTCCACGTGGCGGCGATGAGGTCAACCTCGTCAAACCGGGTAAAAACTACGGCTGGCCGACCATCACCTATGGCATCGAGTACAATGGTAATATTGTCGGTGAAGGGATCACCCAAAAAGAGGGTATGGAACAACCGGTCTACTACTGGGATCCTGTTTTCTCCCCCAGCGGCATGGCATTCTATAGCTCCAATGCGATCCCCGAATGGCAAAACAACCTCTTTATTGGCGGGCTTAACAGCAAACACATTGTCCGGCTTGTCATCAAAGACAATAAAGTTGTAGGTGAAGAGCGACTGCTCGCCAATGAAGGGCAACGTTTCCGCGATGTGGCCGACGGAAAAGACGGTGCGCTCTATGCCGTAACCGATGAGGGGCGGTTATACCGTATCGGAGCGAAATGAGTAGCCGATCATCCAGTAAATGCCGAACCGGTCTTTAAAACTTCCGAAGTAATCACCCCAGAACATATCCTCCATCGGCATTTCTATCTCACCACCAGCCGACAGTCCATTGAACAGCTTATCTGCTTCTTCACGACTGTCGGCTGTGATGTAGATATAGTTGCTATTACCCTGCTGAAAAGGATTGCCCATACCGGGAATCACATCCGATCCCATCAGGAGATTATTGCCCAGTTGCAATGAAACATGCATTACATAGTCCTTATAAGCCTCGGGCACATCCATCCCTTCCATATCTCCCATTCGCATGACTCCATTCAACTCCCCGCCAAATACGGATTTGTAAAAATTAAAAGCCTCTTCGCATGTACCGTCAAAATTGAGGTACGGATCTAATTTAACCATGATTTTTAAATGTTTTTTGTTATTAATTTCTCAATTCCAGGGATTAACCTGTTCAATAACTCTTCTGCTTCAATCGCATTGCCTGAAGAGCCGCATTTATTGCTTCTTTCGCTGTGGGGTAAACAAATTCATAGCCTGCATCAATCACTTTTTGGGATGAGATGCGGCTGCCATAAAGGATCATATCGGCCGCCTGGCCCACAAAGAGCCGGAGCAGGAATGCCGGGATAGGCGGCAGAAAGAAAGGCCGCTTCATCTCTCTTGCCAGCCTTCTCATAAACTCTGCATTGGTTGTGAATTCAGGAGCGACTGCGTTGTATACACCCTGCATCGAACTCTCCTCAACCGCTCTTACATAAAGGCGGCAAAGATCGTCAATATGGATCCAACTCAGATACTGTCTGCCGGAACCGAGTGGTGCTCCCAATCCGAAACGTGTGGGCAACATCATTCTAGTGAAAGCCTCACTCTCTTTAGAGATCACAAATGCAGTACGCATCACTGCCGTACGCACACCCAACTCATCCTGGAACCTGAAAGCTTCGGCTTCCCATTTACGACAGGTACGACTCAAAAAATCATTCTGTCCGGGATTATCCTCCTCCAAAAATATCCTCTCCCACGTCTCCAGTCCATAGAATCCGATCGCCGAAGCCGAGATGAATGCTTCCGGCTTTTTGTCCATTCCTTTCAACGTCTCCAACAGCAACCTGGCCGTCTGCACCCGGCTCTCGACAATCTTCTGTTTCTTCAACCGCGTCCAGGAGCCCTCGCCCAGATTCGACCCCGCCAGATGAATAATCACATCAGCCTGTTCAAGTGCCTCCTTGTCGATCTCACCTTTCCGGTAATCCCATCGATAGCGGGGGATCTGCGCTTTCACAAACCGTTCACGGCTCAACCAAATAACCTTATATCCCTTCTCGATGAGCAAATCCGTTAACCTTCTACTCACCATTCCCGATCCGCCTGTAATCAAAATCGTCTTCATTGGTTGCTATTCATTGAGAATCATTGAAAATAGAAAAATCACACTTCAGTATATAAACAAAAAAGGAAAACAATTGTTGCCCTCCCCTTGATACAATCGAACATAATCTATTTAAACAATTCATGCGCTGCAACTGTTATTCAATAAATAATATTAATATAACAGACATAGTTATGCAAACTATTTATCACTCTGCCAGTTCCCGCGGTTATGCCGATCATGGCTGGCTACGTACCGCACATACATTCAGTTTTGCCAATTATTTCAATCGTGCGCGGATGCATTTTGGCGTACTTCGTGTAATCAATGATGATTATATAGAAGGAGGGGAAGGTTTCGGCACACACCCCCACAACGACATGGAAATTATTACCATACCGCTGAAGGGCGATTTGGAACATCGCGATAGTATGGGTAACGGGGGTATAATCCGGGATGGCGATATACAGGTAATGTCTGCCGGGAGAGGAGTAACCCACAGTGAGTTCAATGCGAATGGCGATCGCCCTGTCGAGCTGTTACAGATATGGGTTATCCCCCGTGAGACAGGGGTTACGCCTCGTTACGAGCAAATGCATATAGCCGATTTTGCCAGGCCCAACGATTTCCAGCAAATTATTTCGCCTTACCAGGGTGAGGAGGGGCTAT
Organism: Proteiniphilum sp.; assembly: GCF_034927365.1. Lineage (GTDB taxonomy): Bacteria > Bacteroidota > Bacteroidia > Bacteroidales > Dysgonomonadaceae > Proteiniphilum. The sequence continues at coordinate 70,532 of NZ_JAYFQD010000021.1, forward strand.
GGATTCATCAGGATGCCTGGTTCCATCTGGCACATTTCGACAAAAGCGTATCAAAAGAATACAATCTCAAGGAACAGGGAAACGGCGTCTATATATTCGTCATTCGGGGAAAAGCAAAGGTAGGCGGACAGATACTGAACGAGAGGGATGGTTATGGTATCTGGGATACCAACCATTTCCCTCTCGAAGCATTAGAAAATTCGGAAATTCTCTTAATGGAGATTCCAATGGAACTCCCGAAGTAAAATTTTCATATGAGACAGGTCACCTCCTGTTCATCGCGATCATGATGTAGTAAAGCAGTGTCGCCAGAGAGCCAACCGCAGCTACCACGTAAGTGTATCCCGCCCACCTCAGGGCGTCTACCGCCTGATTATGGTTGCTGGAGTCGGTAATTCCGGCACTGCTAAGCCAACGCAGTGCACGGTTGGTAGCATCCTTTTCCACCGGCAGGGTGATAAAGCTGAAGAGTGTGGAAAGGGCGAACATCGCAATCCCGAACCAAAGAAGCATCGGGAACGTCTGTACCATGATAATACCCAGCAGGATCACCCACATCACCCATTTGGAGGTGGATGAGACAATCGGCACCAGTGCCGACCGCATTTTCAACGGTGCATATTCAGTGGCGTGCTGAATGGCATGTCCCGTTTCGTGTGCTGCTACCGCGGCGGCGGCCACACTATATGAGCCATACACCGGCTCACTTAAATTGATAGTCTTGTTCAGCGGGTTATAGTGGTCGGTCAACTGCCCTCTCACCGAGATCACCTGCACGTCGTAGATCCCGTTATCGTGCAGCATCTTCTCCGCCACCTCTTTCCCGGTCATTCCATTACGGAGGGGAATTTTTGAATACTTCTTAAATCGACCCTGCAGCATGCCCTGTACGATCCAGCCGGCCACTGCAATTGCAATAAATATAATCCAGATTGTTGCCATTAGTTATTGTATGAAATCTTTTCTTGTTATCAGTTTACATTGTAGGCTTAAAACATCCCAACTCAATCAAAAGTTCACAGGAGAACACAACCCATCGAGTAAACTCTTCTCTTATTACAAACAAAAACCATGCCTAAATCGGATAAAATCATAAAATTGAGAAATAAATAAGCAATAAAAAAGCGCCCGGGAAAGGCGCTCTTATGAAATTTCCGGTAAAGGAACGGATTATCTGATGATCGTCTGTGCACGGTCGGGACCGAGAGAGACAATAGTAACGGGTACTTCCAGTTCTGTTTCCAAAAAGGAGAGATAGTTATTGAATTCTTCGGGGAATTCGTCTTCCGACTGCATCTTTGTCATATTGGTCTGCCATCCGGGAAGTTCCACATAAACCGGCTCAACTCCATCGGCGATGTCATAAGGCAGATCTTCTGTCTCCACACCGTTCACCTTATAGGCGACACAGGCCTTGATCGTCTCGAAACTATCCAACACATCACTTTTCATCATCACCAGCTTGGTGACTCCGTTCAGCATGATCGTGTAACGCAACGCCACCAGGTCGATCCATCCGCAGCGGCGCGGCCTTCCTGTCACCGAACCATATTCATTCCCGTTATCGCGGAGTAACTGGCCGTCGGCATCGAACAGTTCCGTGGGGAAAGGGCCGCTGCCCACACGGGTACAATAGGCCTTGAAGATACCGTATACCTCGCCGATCTTACCAGGGGCCACCCCCAGACCACTGCAGGCTCCGGCACAGATGGTGTTGGACGAAGTGACAAAAGGATAGGAGCCGAAGTCGATATCCAGCAGCGATCCCTGCGCCCCTTCGGCCAGTACCGAGCCTCCCGACGCCAGGTGCTTGTTGATGAAATGTTCACTGTCGATAATTGTGAACTCCTTCATCTTTTCAACCCCATCAAACCATTGCTTTTCGAGTGCAGCCAGATCATATTCAAACTGGTAATGGTCGAGTTGTTCCTTGTGGCGCAGCACCGCGTTGCGGTATTTTTCCTCGAAGTTATGGAACAGGTCGCCCACCCTCAAGCCATGGCGGCCGATCTTATCGGTATAAGTGGGGCCTATTCCGCGTCCCGTCGTACCGATCCTGGCATTGCCCATGGCCTTTTCCGAAGCTGCGTCCAGCAACCGGTGCGTGGGCAGGATCAGGTGCGCTTTCTTGGAGATGAAGAGCCTGTCGGTGAGAGTATGTCCGGAAGCCTCCAAGGCTTCGACCTCCAGTTTAAAGAGCGCGGGATCGATCACCACCCCGTTCCCGATAATATTTACCTTACCTTCCTGAAAGATACCCGACGGGATCGATTTCAGGACATATTTTTCACCTTCAAATTCCAGTGTATGCCCGGCGTTGGGGCCACCCTGAAACCGTGCTACCACCTCATATTGCGGAGTAAGCACATCTACCACTTTTCCTTTGCCTTCGTCGCCCCATTGGAGCCCTAAGAGTACATCAACCTTCATTTTATATCGTCAGTTAAGTTATTTTTTATCCCGTTTACCACTCTTTTTTGCTGCTTGGCTTCATTCTTGTGTTCCAGCTTCTTCAATTCCATACGCTTGGCATGGATACACTTGCTGCAAGTACCGTAGATATAAGTACTGTAATAGCTCACTTTGAACTTCCTGATCTTCTTGAGCTGTGCCGTCGTCAGCAGGTCACCCGTCATCTCGCGTACCTCTCCGCAGGTGGTGCAGATAAGGTGATCGTGGTTCTCGTTACCGTAAGCCCTCTCATACTTCGATATATTGGCTCCGAACTGGTGTTTCACCACCAACCCGCAGTCGAGCAACAATTGAATGGTGTTATATAGTGTGGCGCGGCTCACCCGGAAATTCACCTCGATCATGGAATTATAGAGTGAATCCATATCGAAATGTCCTCGTGAAGAATAAATATGATCCAGAATTGCGAACCGTTCGGGTGTTTTTCTGTGCTTATGAAGTGTGAGATACTCCATAAACTCGGTTTTTACCTGTTGCTTCAATTTTTGAGCGGCATCCATAGCTACAAAATTATTCTTTTTTTTCTGATTTCCGCTTCTTTTTTATTATAAATTCGGAATTCCACCTTCCCACTTTCCCACTTTCCCACTTTCCCACACCTGTCCACCTATCCACCTATCCACCCAATCACTTCTCAATAGCCGAATGATAAAAAAAGACAGGCACACACGGCACACTTTCGTTCCGGTAGGCATCCGAGGTGGTAATGTAGTAGTAGTACGCCTTATCGTTCTCCTCTGCCCTATAGCGGAACTGCGGTTCACGTAATCCTACCGCTATCAGCTTTTCGGCCCGGTCGAGACTAAGCGTATCGGTCTCGCTCCGGTAGACATTATAAGTCACTCTGGCCGATCCTTTCCCTTCCCAGGAGAGTTCAAACAAGCCCTCTTCATTCTTTTCCGCCCTCAAGTCGTTCGGACTATCGGGAATGGTATCACTTAACCATGTCATGGGGGGTAATTTCGCGGGATATCTGTAATAGCTACCCAATTCCCGCAGGATCCCTTTCGTATTGGAGAGCACGTTCTCCGCGCGGAAATAGGCCTGTCCGTGCACCTCCTTGTCACGGGTATAATCCACCTGGTTCAGGATATCACGGTGCGACCAGCCCAGTTCGATCATCTGGTAAGCGCCCAACCCGGGCACCACGATCCGTCCGTTGTTATGATTCAACCAATCGTCGACAAAAGGATAAAAGAGTCTCTCCTTATAATACATCATCGGGTAGATGGCGTCATGCTTACCCATCATCATCCACTTGCCGGCATCCTGCGATACTGTCTCCAGTGCGGTCCACCCTACACCATTGCCTGCCAATGTCCGATACCGTCCGAGCGGGGCGCTGCTCACCTGTACCCACGGCTTCACCGACTTCACAATGTCGTAAATCCTTGTTACGAAACGGGTTATATTATCCCTGCGCCACTCATCCCTCGTTTTGCCTTTGCCGTACAGCCTGTACATCCCATCGTCGGGAAAACGTCCCCGGTTGTCGGGATAACGGATATAGTCGAAATGGATCCCGTCCACATCATAGCCCGTCACGATCTCTTGTACGATCGAAACCAGGTAGTCGTCGGTACGCGGATTTCCCGGGTCGAGGAACCACTCCTTCTGGAATTGTTTGGTGATGGATGGATTTTTCTTCGTGACCGACTGAGCTCCCAGGCTACGCACATGAGTGTTATTTCCCAATGGATAGGTGACCACCCAGGCATGGCATGCCAATCCCCGTTTGTGACATTCTTCCACTACAAAGGCCAGTGGATCGAACGGCGGCTGTCCCGGCCCGGCAGGGGCGATGAGCGACATCATCGGCTCGATACGGGAACGGTAAAGCACCTCTCCCCTGCCCCTCACCTGAAATAACACTGTATTGAAGTTATGGCTTTTCAGGCTATCCAATATCTCAATCAGCTCCCTCTTCTGCACTTCAAGGCTGGTGCGGTTACGCGGCCAATCCAGGCCGTAGTTGGTAGTCAACCAGACTGCCCTCACCTCTGTTGCCGGCGGCTCGGACGCAAATAGCCCGGTTATCCCGGTCATAAGTAAAATCAGCAGGAAAAATATCTTATGCATAGAAAGTTTGAGTACCCAATAGTCGTTAGCAGGCAGTTTTACTATTTTCCGGGCACAAATATAGTGAAAGCTGGGAGAAAAGCCAAACTTGGATCTACTTTATTCATCAATATCCCCCGGCTTGCATATTAATGAAAAAAGTACTATTTTCGGGAACATAAAACGATGAACTAAAAATCAAGTATGAACGAAAAGAGATGGCTGGCAGCCTATGTGAAGATGCATCACGAGAAGAAGGTGCGCGACCGGCTCACGGCGATGGGCATTGAGAGCTTCCTGCCGGTGCAGGTGGAACTGCGTCAGTGGAGCGACCGGAAGAAAAAGGTAGAGCGGGTACTCATCCCGATGATGATTTTCGTACATGTCGATATGGCGGAACAACGTGAAGTCATAACCCTCCCGTCAATACTGCATTATCTGACACTACGCGGAGAACACCGGCCGGCAGAGATACCCGAAGAACAGATGGATCGTTTCCGTTTCATGCTCGACTATTCCGATAGCGAAGTGAACTTCAATACCGACGATTTACAACCCGGTGAAAAAGTGCGGGTGATCAAAGGCCCTCTTTCCGGACTCGAGGGAGAATTGATGACCATCGAAGGCAAATCCCGGATCGCCATCCGCATCCATCAGTTGGGTTGTGCCGTGGTGGAGATGAGTGCTTCCATGGTAGAAAAAAAAGTATCCTCCGACCTGTCGCAGTAAACATTTATTAAAAAAATCAATTTTTTCTATAATATTTTTCCTATAAAAATGAATTAATATTCTAATTATTACCTTATATTTGTACTCAGAGTTAGGTGGTTCCGATATACAGCCTCACGAGAAGATAGAACATGTAGGATATTGGAAAAGAAAAAAAAAGTTTTCGGAACCACCACGGTATTTATTCTCTTTAAAAGAGATTGTATTATTTGGTTGGAAAAAGAATAGTCTCAATTTACACAATTAAAACTTGTATCATGTTCGATTTTATTAAATTCTTGTTTTTTTCGGAAAACAAGGCTGTTTATCGGGCCATTGCTCGTGAAAACCATGTCGGAGCGTTTCGCGTATATCGGCTGGCCCACGGCAAAAGGGCGAGGACTAACAAAGATTATCAAATCCTGAAGAGGTTGAGGAGGGAAGAGATTATTGAAGGTGTGCTTCAGATGGGGTAATTCCTATTTTTAAGGTATCCGTGACGGGTTGTTTCGTTTTTTTCGTACCTTTGTATATCAAATACGACACGAATATAATTGAAACAACCCTACTGAATTATGATTATAGCCATAGATTTCGACGGAACCATCGTGGAACATGCCTATCCACAGATTGGTAAGCCTATCCCTTTCGCGATCGACACGCTCCTGCAGATGCAGAAAGATGGACACAAACTGATTCTTTGGACGGTACGCCGCGGTCAATTATTACAGGATGCCATCGATTACTGTTCCCAACGGGGGCTTTATTTTTTCGCCGAGAACGAGAATTACCGGGGTGAAACCCGGGAGAAGGGAGAAGAGCTCTCCCGCAAGCTAAGTGTCGACCTGTTTATCGACGACCGCAACTTGGGAGGTCTTCCCGACTGGGGCGTTATCTACAACGCCGTCAAGGTAACGGCCTCGGGTGGCAATGCGATACAAATCATGGCAGGACAATCAGCCATGCCCGAACCCAAAAAGAAAAAGCGCTGGTTCTAAGCAAAAAATCCCCTCAATAACCTAACAATAAACCCCGGAAGCCGTACCAAACAACTCCCGGGGTTCATTTTTCACTCAGGCACCTAACCGCCTTTCCACCTATCCACTGTCTACCTGTTCACTTTCTCTTCTTTTCACCCTTCTTATGGCCATAGCCATAACCATATCCGTAACCGTAACCGTAGCCGTAGCCCCGGTGGAATTCTCCCACCTCGTTCACCACCAACACCATATTCTTCAGTTTATTCTGTTCCATCAGGCTGTTGGCAAAACGGAGATTACCCTTGCTGGAGTAATCTGCACGGCAAACATACACCGTAGCATCGGTTACCCGGCTCAGGATCAGAGTGTCGGTCACCTGTGCCGAAGGAGCCGAATCGATATAGATATAGTCGAACTCTTCCTTCAGTTTGGCAATAGCACTGTCCAATGTCGGTCGCGAGAGCAACTCTGCCGGATTGGGAGGAATAGGGCCTGCCGGAAGCACATAGAGGTTGGGATGGATACCCGATGGAGCAACCAGACTGTCGATATCCTTTTCGAAGCCGGAGAGGTAACTGGTGATCCCGTTATGGGTATCCAGCTTCATATATTCTTTCAGACGTGGAATACGCAAGTCCATTCCTATCAGCAACACTTTCTTGTCGAGCAGTGCCGTACTGATCGCCATGTTGATGGCGACAAACGATTTCCCTTCACCCGAGATGGTAGAGGTAAATACCACCACCTTGTTGTCGGCTCCCAGCGTGAGCATCAGGTTGGTACGCGCCATACGGAAGGCCTCGTCGATGGGCCTTGTTTCGTTCTCCTGTACCGCCACGTTATCCGACTCATCATGTTTCGGGATCTCACCCAATACCGGAACTCTGGTAATCTTGTCCACATCGGCACGGGTACGGATCTTGTATTGCAGTATATCCATCAGGTAGATAATTCCCGCCGGGATTAATACACCCAACATCAACGCTGCCAGCAACAATATCATGGAACGGGGCGATACTTTACCGGCAAGCACTGCCTCGTCCAGCACCTTGGCACTGTTGGCGGTAGCCGCCAATTCCAGCGCATTCTCTTCCCGTTTTTGGAGTAGCATAAGGAAGAGGCTTGCCTTGATCTGCTGTTCACGGGAGAGCTCCATAAATTCACGCTCCTGTGTGGGTACACTGCCGATACGTCCCCCGTAAATATTGGCCTGGTTGCGTGCGTCGCGCCGCTGGATACTCAATCCCTGCTCTACACTCTGGATGGAGGAGTTGATACTCTGTCGTAAGCCGGAGATCTGTTCCTCCAGCCTCCGCATGGCAGGGTTGTCGTTGGTCATACTCTGGGAGAGTCTTTCCCGTTCGAGAACCAATCGGTTATACTCGCTCGTGGTAGCCGCCAGCGTGGGATCCTCCACCCCCACATTGGTAGGCAAAGTCTTATTTACATTTGCAGGGTTATTGATATATTGGTTGAGTGAACTCACCACGTTGAGTTGTGTCTCCACCTCTACCAACTGCCGTTCATACTGGCTGCCCATCTGCATATTGCGCTGCAGGTCCGCCTGCAAGTCGGTCAACCCCTGGCGGCGCTTGTAATCTTCCACTTCCCTTTCAGCCTGTCCCAGTTCCCCATCAATAATGGCGATACGGTCATTGATAAATGTCTGGGTGTTGAACGCCTCCATCTTGTTGTCTTCGATGGTCTCGTTGTTATAGACCTCCACTAACATACTCAGGAAATCCTTTCCCTTTTCGGGATAAGGGGTATTGATGGAGAGATCGAGTACCGACGCCTGTTTCGATGCTTGCTGCACAGAGAGGCTATTCCTGTATTGCTTGAGTACCGATTCAGGACGCTGGATCACGACATTCAATGGTTTGTTGCCACTTTCCACCCCGGGGCGGCGGGTAAAACTGATATCTCCCTGCGCCGTACGCAGGAGTGCAGGCAAGACGGTAAAGATGGTATCCACCTGTACACCGCCAATCAAACCCGATACCGAGATGGTACCGGCCTGGTCATCCATCTGCATCTGGAATTCGATATTCTGTTGCAGGCTGTCGAGTTTGCTTTGCGCCATGCTCACGATTACCGGGCTCTTCTTATAGAGATCGATACTTTTGATACGTCCCTCCACAATATAAGAAGTATGCAGGTTCAGCCGGTTAACCACGTTACGGATGATGGAGCGGCTCTGCAAGACATAGATCTCGTTTTCCAGATTAGCCACGGCACCCAATCCGCCCAACTGCAAACCATCCATACCTCCCATGAGGGACTGCTGGAAGCGCTGGTTCTTCGATTCCTTCAGGATAATACTGGAAGTCACATTATAAACCGGTGTGGTGTACCGCAGGTAGAGGAAAGCCAGCGCCAACGCCACGGCAATCCCTATCACGAACCATTTCCAATACCGCACGAAACGAAGCAGTATCTCTATGAGGGAAATTGTTTCTTCCTTCTGTTCATCCGTCAATCTCTGCGGTTGTGTCGTCGAGTTTATATTCATCATCTCTTTCTATCCTCTATTTTTTCAATACATTCACTAAAAGGGTCGCCACCGAAATCATCACCGAAGTGGCCGACAGCCAGATACCTGTGGCACTGCCGATCTCGGAGTTACGCGCCTTGGTTTTATTGGGCTCCACATACAACACGTCGTTCTGCTGCAGGTAATAGTAGGGCGAATAAATGATATTTCTGTCTTTCAGGTCCATCAGGATTACGCGCTGGTTTCCCTGGGCATCCTCACGAATGATCTTCACGTTATCCCGTCGCCCCCAGATAGTCATATCGCCCGCCATGGCCAACGCCTCGAAAATATTCACCTTTTCATTACTGATAGTAAAGGTGTTGGGACGGGCAACCTCACCCAATACCGATATCTTGTAGTTCACGAAACTGACGGTTACTACCGGCGGCTCTTTCAGGAATTTCCCCAGCAGGTCGGTGATCTTCAGTTCTGCTTCCCGCTTAGTCAGGCCACTCAAGGTAATCATCCCCAATTCAGGGAAATTAATCTGGCCACTATTGTCTACCAAATAGGGTTGCAATTGAGGTTGGGAATAGGTAGACAAACCGGTTGTCCGAGTAGGTACGGTCAGATTAAATGGTTGTGCCGCTTCCGGGTCTGTGGCTGTTACGGTAATAGTCAGCAGGTCTTTCGGCAATATGCGTGCATCGTACAAGGGAGTTGACTGCACAAAGGCATCCATATCCTCTTCCCCCGCACCCTGTATATAAGCCACATTTTTGGAAGCGGTACACCCGGTCAACCATATTGCCAGGATGGACAGCGTCACGAGAACAGACTGTTTTTTCATATGATTAAAACTTTTTTTTCAATCGTATCATATGGAACTCGCTTTTAATCCATGCTCATGTGTGAGAACAATGATGATGCTCGTTTCATACAAATCGAGTTTCTAATTTCAAAACGCAAAAGTAGCACTTTTCCCTTAAACCCCAAGCCATACGCCACAAAAAAAGCGTATTTACACCTTTTTTCTCCAAAAAAAACGGACCGTCAAAACAAGAAGAGCGATACACACCACCGCGGTTGCCCACAAAAGCGAAGGCTTCCGCAGGAGAGTGGGTGTTTTCTCCAGCCTCACCTTTTCCTCATGGGCCTGCTTCTCCACGGTAAGCGTCCGATGTCGCCGCTCACGGGCAATGCTTTCCCGTACCCCTGACCGCTCTCCGTGCCCTGTTTCCTCATCCTCGATCATCTTTTCAAGACGGCTCTGCATGGTTGTAATAACCTCGCTGGCCACGGGCGGCCTGCCGGTGGTGCTGTCTACGGGAAGGGTGGTATCGTACTGTATCCGGTGTTGGCGCGTCACGCTACCGAGATGGATTATCTCTTCCCGTGCCCGGTTTACATCCGTTTGGAGAAAAGAGGTCTCTCTTTCTTGCCATAACAGGCTATCCGTCAACTCCCGCAGAGCGGTGCTGTCGGTGCGGGTCACTATCCTTTCAGCGACCACCTGGTGCGGCTTACATCCCACCATCATCAACAAGACTACCACCATGATTATCTGCAAGGCGGCTAAAAACTTTTGATAGAATCCCGCGATACGTTGCGCCTGATCCAAGCCGTTCACAATTTTGCGCGCCTTTACCGGATCATCCACCCGGTCGTTGAAAAAATCCTCCAGCGACACCCCGGTGAAATCACCCCGGTTGGAATTGCCCCTTGTCATTCCCTCTACCATGATGCTTGCCGATATATCGGGATCCAGCGCCAGCTCAGGACAGGTCAACAGGGGTATCCCCATCAGCTTCCCCATCCTGTGGTAATTCTCGTACCAGGTGAGTTGCACGTCTCCCCGACCGTAATATAGCTTATCGGGATGAGTGTAAGGAGTGCCGTCGCACTTTCGTTTCTGCCCGTAGGGCCTCCCCTTTCCTTTCCCGAACTCCTCTATCGGCTGCATGGTGCGTGCCGTCTCGTGGTAGGAGGTCGCCAGCATATAGGCGCGCCACCGCTTGTCGGTAATACCATGCCGGTCGAAAGCTTCCAGCTTCACCTCCATCCCGTCTCGCTGGGCGGGAGAGAGCCGCCCGTTGAAAAGCGACTGCCCGATTTCCTTGTAAAATAACTGCTTATCCATGACGCACTCTTTTAAAGGTTCCTATGGGCGGCTTCCGCTGCCTGCACTCTTCCACTTCGCAATAGTGGTAATCGCCATCCTTGCGCCACGCCAACTCCTGCTCCATCATTTTCTCCAGGGCGTTAATCCGCCGGTAATCCTCCGTCCGCTGCGACTGCAGCAGTTCCATATGTGCTACCGCGCGTTCCAGCAAACCCATCATCTCCGCTGCTGCGGAGGCATCTTCCTTTTTGGCGGCCGCCTCCGACTGGATGGCCTCGCTCCTCTTGATACGTTTGTTCTCCTTACGGTTGAATACCGTGGAGATCAATCCGCCCAGCGCTCCACCACCGATAAACGAGCCAAGGGTGGAGATCAAATCACTCTTTATTTGGAATATATCAATCATCACCTGTAAGATTTAAATAGATTGTGAAAAAAGCCGCGCCACGATGGCGCGGCTCCCGATAAAACAAAAACATCAGCCAACCGTTACTTCATGGCTGCCCGTGTAAATAGAGTTAGACGCCAAGGCACCATCTTCCGAGACAAACAGCATGAAAGTCTCCACCTCATCGCCATCCCATGCAGGCGGCAAAGCTAATGAAGCATGGGCCTCATTCCTTGTGGCGGCTTCCATATCATACACCGCTTCCCCCTTGGACGGGTTGTAAGCGATGATCATCACCCGGTCCGTGGCCGAAGCATTGTTGATCACGGTTGCATCCCAGTCGACAGTCAGGCTCCCGGCGGCACAAGCTACCGTCACCTGGTTCGTAGTATATAAACTACCTTTTGCTACCGCCGCTTTCGCGAAATCGATCCCGAAATCGGGGTACTCCCCTTTCACCGCATGGTTGATGTTGTACGACACGGCCGCGCCAAAAGCGCTGTTACCCGCGCCGGCGCTGTTTTTAAACCCCACCTGTACCACCGGGATAATCGTCTTCATGAATTTCCCGATCAACGCAAACCGGTTCCGTTGCGACATCTGCTTTCTTGTCCGCGGATTCCTCACGCTGGAGGGTAAACTGCGGATGTAAGCGATACTCTTCCACGAGGCGCCTACCACGTTCCCTACTTTCCCTGAGAAACCTCCCAGGATTCCTTTTTTAATTGTTCCCATCATCTAAACGGTTTAGTTGTTTGACATAAAACCACCCCCACCCTTCAGGGGTGGCGGCACAAATTTAGATAGGAGGGAAAGGGGTGTAGCGGGTGTTGTAAGTGGCACCCCCCGTTACCGGAGGGGTTCCATATCGTTTTTTATTTTTGTCTCGATACGCGGGAACAACTCAGAGAAGAGCGAGGCCACATTCCGGAGATTTTTCCGGGTGCTTTTCTGGTCAAAGTCAAAATATAATGCTTCGCGGACACGCTGGTAACTTTTGCCGGTCAACCGGTGGATAAACCGTGCCCATTGTGTTTTATCGGAATTGGAGAAATCCACTCCCAATTCATCGAAGAGGTAATAAAAGGTCAATGCCGTTTCGGCAACCGTCATCCCTCCTTTACTATATGTTGACAACTGATTTCTAAGGGTAAGGAGTGATTCCTCCAGCGTGGCAACTTCCTGCTCCTTCCGGGCAAGGGCAGTTTTCAATTCCTCCATCTCTTTTCTATACTTGGAGGTCCGACAGAAAGTCATATAAAATTCCCGGATAAATTCCCAGAGCAAGTCTATCCTGTCCAGCGGCACATTGCTCAAATGAAAGTCGGATTGGTCAAGCAGGCACCGGAGAATACCCTCTACTGCGTGTTGCAAGTCCTCCTTACAATTATAGTACAGCTCCCTCATTTCCTGCAGCGTGGGGATATTTTCCTCTTTCAGGTCATACAATCTCATTGCAACGGAATGACAAAACTTGTTTTTACCCTGCACGATAATATTGTAGGCGTACACGAAAGAATCGTCCCCGGCAATCACATGGCATAATTCGATCCTTACCGCGAGTGCGATCGTGGGGTCAACTTCTCCCTCCTGCAATACAAAATTTTTATCGACTCGACACCGGGCATCGGCAAAGAGATATCTGTTAAAATACTCCTCCGTCCCGACTTTGTCAAATCGCAACGGGTGCAACTCGCGAATCGTTTTTTCAACGATATCGTAATAATAGAGTTCCTTCTTACGAAGTGCAAGGTATTCTTTCGCTCTCATATCAAACCATTGAAAACACCCCTACGCTATGGATTCTTCACACATTGCTAACAAAAATAATTATTTCCCCGTAATTTCGATATAAAAAGCTGATTTTTAACGCATCCGAACGATCACTATCGGATTTTCCGAAGGTTTAAAAACTATATCAAGTGCATACCAAGGGTGGTTCTTCTCCGATACCACTCTATTCCCACTCTATTTCCTCTCTGTATCCACACTATAAAATTATAGGGAGGCACCGGCTTTGGTGCGGCAAATGTTTGGTTTTGTGGCTGATATTTATTAATATTGCAAAATTGAACGACCGTAAAACAGATAATCATGGGAACAATAGATTTATCCAAATTAACGGGGCTTTCAGGCAGGATAGGACCAATAGTTACTTATATCACAAAAGGTGGTAAACAGGCATTCAGGGTCTACGTCAAGCCCAACAACCCCCGTTCGCCTAAACAGGTGGAGCACCGTGCAAAATTCGCTCTCGTCAATAGAGCGCTTTCTCCCCTGAATAATGTGATCAAGCGGGGCTACCGCCACGATAAGAATGCCTACAGAACCTTGATCAGCAAGGCTTTCCGCGAAGCAGTAACGGGAGACTATCCACATTTCTCCGTCGATTTCAGCAAAATTCAAATTGCGGTGGGTAAACTTCAATTGCCCGCCGACATCCGCCTCCGGTTCGATCGCCTCTCCGGCATGGCCACTTTCTCCTGGAATCCGCATCTTGCCTGGCCATCCCAGCCGGGAAGCGATAACGACAGGGTACATATCGTTTATTTCAACACCGGCAATCCCCTGGAAGTAAAAACGTTCAGCCGGGGGACCCGGGCTGACAGTGAAGCTTCAGTCGAACTCTCCGGGGAGCGACAACCGGATATTACCCATTTCTGGATCTATTTTACTTCCCACGACCTGCAAGATAATTCCAACAGTATATATCTCGCCTGCGATCCGCCATCCGATGCGAATAATCCGACCAATGTAACAAAAACTTAATATCAGAAGAGAAAACAAATAGTGGATAAAGCGCCAATAACCCCATGGACAAACGGTTCCAGAGTCCACTCTGCTTTTTCTTCCCCAAAAGGAGAAAATACAGTTTTTTATTGTATTTTTGCAGACCAAAGTGCGCCGGATTATCTGTTCTTGTGACAGGTAGCCACGAAGTGCGCCCGGAAGGATACAACATTGGTACAAAATAGGAATCGAATGCGCAATATAGTAGTAACCGGAGGAGCCGGTTTTATTGGGTCTAATCTCACCGAGGCCTTACTAAAGCGGGGAGATAAGATAACCGTACTGGATAATTTTGCTACAGGAAAGATCGAGAATCTGCTGCCGCTATTGGAAAAATACCCTGAGCAACTCAACCTCATTGTGGGAGATATCCGTAACTTGGACGACTGCCGAAAAGCTACGGAAGGCATTGAATATGTATTTCACGAAGCAGCATTGGGTTCTGTACCTCGCTCCATCAAAGACCCAATCACATCCAACGAAGTCAATGTGTCTGGTTTCCTGAATATGTTGGTTGCTAGCCGTGATGCAGGCGTGAAACGGTTTATCTATGCTGCCAGTTCCTCCACGTATGGTGATAGTAAATCTCTTCCCAAAGTGGAAGAGGTGATTGGCAAGCCTCTGTCTCCCTATGCCATTACCAAATATGTAAATGAATTGTATGCCGATGTATTCGCCCGTACCTACGGGATAGAATGCATCGGGCTCCGCTATTTCAACGTCTTTGGTCGGAAGCAAGATCCCAACGGGGCGTACGCAGCAGTCATTCCTCTCTTCATGAGGAAGTTGATGAACCATGAATCGCCAGTGATCAATGGCGATGGTGAGTATAGCCGTGATTTCACCTACATCGATAATGTGATCCAAATGAATCTGCTGGCAATGGATACAGCCAATCCCGAGGCTATTAATACGGTATATAATACCGCTTATGGCGAGCGAACCACCCTCAATCAACTGGTGGGTTATCTGAAAGAGTTTGTTTCGGAATTTGATCCTGAAATTGCCAAAGTGGAGATTTTACATGGCCCTAACCGAGTTGGTGATATACCGCATTCGTTGGCTAATATTGATAAAGCAAAAAGTTTATTGGGATATAATCCGGAGTTTTCTATGAAGGCCGGGCTCAAAGAAGCTGTCAATTGGTATTGGGAAAATCTGTAATTTTTGATGTGATCCGCCTGGGGCTCGAACCCAGGACCCCAACTTCAAGAAAGATGTTTTATAATATGATTCAAATGGAAGAAAAAATTTCCTATTTCAACCCTCGTATTTGCGTAATCGGTCTCGGATATGTAGGTCTGCCATTGGCCAGGCTGATGAGCACCCAATTTCAAACGGTAGGCTTCGACCTAAGCCAGTCACGTGTCGATGAATTGCTAAGTGGCCATGACAGTACGCTTGAGGTGTACGACAAGTTATTGCAGGAAGCAATTCAAAATGGTTTCACCTGTACCACTGATATCGAACAGATCCGCGACTGCAATTTTTATATTGTCGCGGTTCCTACTCCGGTGGATAAGAACAATAATCCCGATCTACGTCCCCTTTATGGAGCCAGTGAAACAGTGGGTAAAGTAATCTCCAAAGGAGACATCGTGGTCTATGAGTCCACTGTCTACCCTGGAGTTACAGAAGATGAGTGCATCCCGGTGGTTGAAAAAGTCAGCGGTTTAAAATACAATGAAGAATTCTTTGCCGGCTACAGTCCTGAACGGATCAATCCCGGTGACAAGGAGCATACTGTAGAAAAGATCAAAAAAGTCACATCTGGCAGTACCCCCGAGATTGGCAAGATCGTCGATGAAGTATATGCCTCTGTAATTACCGCTGGCACCCATTTGGCACCCACCATAAAGGTAGCCGAAGCAGCCAAGGTAATCGAGAACTCACAGAGAGATATCAACATTGCCTTTGTAAATGAGCTGGCCAAGATCTTCAATAAAATGGGTATCGATACCCGGGATGTGTTGGAAGCAGCTGGTACCAAGTGGAACTTCCTTCCCTTTAAACCGGGTTTAGTAGGCGGGCACTGTATTGGTGTGGATCCCTACTACCTGGCACAAGCTGCACAACGGTACGGCTACAATCCCGAGATTATTCTTGCCGGTCGACGGATGAACGATGGGATGGGAGAGTATGTCGCCGACCAGGTCGTAAAGTTGATGCTGAAGAAAGGGATTCAGGTATTGGAATCAAAAATATTGGTGCTTGGTTTTACTTTCAAGGAAAACTGTCCCGATGTACGCAATACTAAGGTGATCGATATCATCAAAATGTTGGAAGAGTACAATGCCAATGTAATCATTCATGATCCCTGGGCAGACCCCACCATTGCAAAACATGAATATGGAGTAGAGCTGCAGAAAGTTATGCCGAAAGGGGAATTTGATGCGGTCATTTTAGCCGTTGCACACAATGAATTTCGTTATTTGGATTTAAACCAAATAACCAATGGAGAAAGTATTGTGTATGATGTGAAAGGGATTCTAAACCCATTGTATATTGATGGGAGATTGTAAAATGTAACGCTGATAAATACGATGCCGTTTATTGCTCTCAAATGCAAAATGTTAGGCTCTTTCGCGAATTTATAATACGTTTTTTAGGTGCTGATGTTCAATTTATTTATGATTGGGAAATAATCACTAAATAGACATTTGTTCTGATATATTTATACATAGTCATTCAGAAAGATTCTGTATGGCAAATATTTTGAAAATTAACAAAGTAAATTGATTCAGCTATGATTTTTAAACTGGTTGTTATTTAAAAGAAGGAAAATTATTTCCATGTAAATTCAATTTACATTCATATCATAAAACTTAAAATATGAAGAGAATATTAATTGCAGAAGGAGTCCCACTACAAAACAGAGGAGAAGAAGCTATTGTTAGAGGTATTGCTGATTTCTTATTTGAGAATGAGAAGGTTGAAATTGCTGTTATGGACTTCGTAGATAATTCAACTTATTTTAATGATATCAAAGTTTTTCCCATAACTTTATTATATCCTTTCCATAGACCTATGCGAACCCAAGTCATGAATTTACCTGATTTGTCGTTCTTTGACAAAATTAGAAAGTATTATAATTTATTTTCTTTTTTATGGGGAGACTATGGATCTGCAAATCAACTATTAAGAAAGAATAATTTAGGATACAAGGAATTGAGAGAATATATTGAAGGCTGTGATTATGTCTTTTTTGGGCATGATGGAGCATGGGGTATATCAAGTGTCCCTGTTTTCATTGTATGTAGAAGATATTTTAAAGCAAAAACAGGGATACTTGGATCTGGATTTAATCCGATAACAAAAGGATTAAGAGGATTAATTGAAAGGGTGGCTTATAGAAAAGCTATAAGTTTAGCACATTTTGCTTTTTTCCGTGAGACAAAGGCTTTTCAATACATGAAAAGTTTATCTTTAAACAATCCTCTCGTTAAAATAACACCTGATCCTGCTTTTGGGATGAAGTATGAGTCCTTGGACTTAGTTGATAAGTTTTTTAGTGAAGGGTATCCAATTATTCGAGCTTCGAAAGATGCTAATAAACTCATTGTTGTCGTAACAGTTTGTGAGAATTCTGTAGTGTTTAAGCAATCTTTCTTGCAAGCTGAGAATAGAGAAGAAAAAACAAATATTCATAATCGTTTAATAGCATATTTGCTGGATAAATTAATAGTACGTTATCAAGCTTTTATTGTGTTTTTACCTCATACAAAAGATGAGGGAAGAGGAAATGATGTTTTAATTTCAAGCGAGGTTTTGGATTTAATGCAATATAAAAGTGAGGCTGTGGTTATTACGGATGATTTAGATGCTAGATTTCTTAAAGCAATAATTAAATGGGCTGATTTTTTATTAGGAGAAAGAACCCATTCTATTATAGGAGCACTCTCTGTTGCAACCCCCTTTGGTATGTTAACTAACATCCATGATCATAGGAGCTATTCAATAATAGGAGAAGTGGGTGATTGCAAGGAAATGTTATTGAATATTGAAAAAGATAGACAGGTATTGATAGATGATATTTCTATATTAATAAACAATCGGGGAGAATTACATCATAAATTGATTCACAAAAGCAACGTGTTAAAACAAAGATTAATACAAGTAAGAGATGAAATACTTTGAAAAGATAAGGAAGAATATATCATATGGGCTTGGCCTATTTAGAAATTTAAGAATATTCATTTATGATTTTTATCGTTTTAGTAAGTATTCAAATAATCCTCTAAATTGCTATGAAAGAAAACAGCTACAATCCAAAATTACCATCTCTTATCATGATCTGGAAAGAGGATTAAGTTTAAAAGAACCCAGACCTGGTTTTGGGGTGAAAGCGGCCACCGAATTAATTAGACTCTTAAATTTTTATTTTGATAAGTTCGGAAAAGATGATCTTACGGATAATGTTATAGATGTTCTTAATGAATGGATTAGTTATAATTCAAATAATAATAAATGTCTGTCTATATTTGAAGGGATTAGGTTTGAACTAAAGGAAAAGTGCAATGAGTCATTGACTGGAGGAACAGTTACATATAGGGATTTTAAGCCTGAAATTCATTCATTTAATTATTCGGCATTTGTGAAGAGCCGATTTAGTTTAAGGAACTTTGGTCCAGAGCGAATACCAGATGAGGTTATTAAAAAGTCAGTTGAAATTTCTATATATTCTCCTAGTGCATGCAATCGGCAACCGGTTAAGATTCATGTTTTGAAGAATAAGTCTGATATAATAGAGCTTGGAAAATTGCAGGGGGGGACGAATGGATTTGTCGAGTCAATAGACAAATTAATTATTGTGACAGCTGATTTACGGACAAGTATCTATTATAAAGAGCGAAATCAGCATTATGTAGATGGCGGAGTATTTGCGATGAATTTATTGCTTGCTCTCCATTCATTAGGGGTTGGAGCCGTTATCCTTAATTGGGCTTCTGATCCAAAAACAGATAAGCAAACATATAATTTGTTGGGAATACCAAAGAGAGAAACTATAGTCGTAAGAATAGCAGTAGGAAGTTATCCTAAAAATTTTAAGGTACCTAAATCATTAAAGAGAAAACCGGACGAAATTTTAGTTTGGCATTGAGACATTATGAGAAAACAAATAATTGCGGTCTTTTTGGGAAGAATTGTAGCAATGATCTGCACTTTTTTAATTCCTCTCATTTTGACAAGAATAATGCCAAAATCTGAATATGGGGTTTATCAGATATTCTATACTATCATGTTGTTCTCAGTCTCTTTTTTTGGTCTGGGAATTCATTCTAACCTTTATTATTTTTACCCAATTGCAAAGGACTCAGAAAAAAGAAAAATATACATCTCATCTGTATTTATAATCCTTTTCCTCATCGCTATTTTAACTTTATTTTTATTTTTTATCCCTTATATAAAGAGAATATTTCTTGGTGAATTAGAAGATAGAAACATGCAGTTTCTCTTGGTTTCTTGTATAGTGCTCTTGATTCCAACAAATATCATAGACTCGTTCATTGTAGTTAAAAATAAAACTTTTCTAAATTTATTCTACCCTCCATTTGAGAATATTTTAAAAGTAATTTCTATCGTTGGTTTTTACATTTTCAATAAGAACGTTATTTCTGTTGCTTATGGTTTTCTTTTTTACTCTCTACTTAAACTTCTCTTTTCTTTTATTCTTGTGGCAAAAGATTTAACATTGAAGAGCATTCGATTTGAATACATAAGAGAGCAATTAGAATATGGAATACCCTTTGGAATAGCAGTTTCAATAAAGACTCTCACACAAAGACTTGACAAACTAATCTTGATAAATAGCGTTTCAGCTTCAGCATATGCAAGTTATTCTGTTGCTTTTTTTGGTATCCCCGGTATTACAATATTATTTGATTCATTTAGTAGGGTCCTGATAATAAGGCTATCTGAACTACTGCACAGTAGTGAAGTTGATGAAGCTCATAAATTATATAAAAAACTTATTGCAAAAACGGCGTCAATTACAATTCCGCTTCTTTTCCTAGTTTATTTTCTGTCAAGTGACATTATTGCCGTGATTTTTACAAATGAATATTTGGACGCAATAGTTTTCTTTCAAGTTTATCTTATTACAATTTTTTTGCTAATGTTTTGTCCGGGATTGATCCTTAGAGCCGCAGGTAAAACAAGAAGTACAATGAGAATATACCTTTACAGCTCACTGATAACTATACCTACCACAGTTATGCTAATTAAGTTGTTCTCTTCATATGGTGCCATTGTTAGCTCGGTTATAAGTTTATTAATACCGACTGTGATTATTCTAAATAGTGAGCGAAAGCTTCTTTCCAAAACGATAAAGGAATTTCTTCCGATAAGAGACATAGTAGTTCATATGATTATTTCTATTGCTGGTATTGGATTACTGACGTTAGTATCACATATTTTTTCTAATATGATAGTTAAAATTTTTATTTCATCTATAGTTTATTTAGGAATAATTTTTTTTATTCAGATAAAGCTCCATATGTTTGTGATAGAAGATATTAAGGTGGTTCGGAATCTATTAATTGCCAAAATCTACAAAAAAAGCTAAGACAAACTTCTCTAGTACTGGCTATACATTGAAGGTTTATAATGTTAATACATGAAATAGCAAATTTGAATATTAACAATTTAAATATTTAGGATTTGTTTTTCATCTCAAGCTGGTTAATATTTCTAAATGAAGAGAGATCTGAGAGAACTCACTTTTTTGAAAGAAATTGGATTCTATTATACGGAGGGCTAATAGATTGAGTATGATAATATCGTTTCCAAAATAGTTCAATAATGAAAAAAAACATATTTTTATTTTTGATGAATATCAAGCACTATAATTTTTTATCGAATTATCGGGTAGCAAAAAGGTATGAAATGGAGACAGCATCATACCAAGATTTAGAACGTGAAAAAAAATTTCTTCGTCTAATAGAGCATGTTAAATCAAACGTACCCTATTACAAGCAATTTAATGAAATTAGAAACATTCACTCAATAGAAGATTTAAATAAATTACCCGTTCTTACCAAAGAAGTAATTAATGACCAATTTGAACAATTAAAAGCTACTAACATCAACAAAAGTCGCTTTATCAAGAACTCTACAAGTGGGTCATCAGGCAAATCTCTTTATTTTTATAGTGATAAATCAGATACTTATTCATTGGCTGTCGCCATGAGAGGAGATGAAATGGCGGGGTGGAAATTTGGAGAAAAAAAATTAATTATTTGGGGTGCTGAAAGAGATATAAATAAAGGTCTGAGAGCTATATTAAAAAGAGTTTTTCAAAAAGAAGTTGTTTTATCCTCATATTACTTAGATGATCAAAATATCATTAAATATCACTCATTTATTGAGAAATTCAAACCGAAAATAATTGTAGGTTACCCCTCTGCTCTATACAAAATAGCTCAGATATTAGCAGAAAGAAAACTCACATTTACTCATCAGGTCAATGGGATCGTTTCTGCAGGGGAAACATTACATGATTTCCAGCGAGAGAGTATTGAAAAAGTTTTTAATACAAAAATTTTTAATAGATATGGATGTAGAGAAGTAGGGCATATTGCCAACGAATGCAAAATTCATGAAGGATTGCATTATAATTCTGATCATTTAATTATAGAACTTCTTGACAAGAATGGTAATTCTTGTAAACCGGGAGAGATTGGTGAAATTGTTATTACAGATTTAGATAATCACGTTTTTCCTTTAATTCGTTATAAAATTGGAGATATGGGGGAATATCTTGATTATAAACAATTTTGCGATTGTGGATCCACATTGCCTTTAATTAAAAACATCAGAGGGAGAAGTTTTGAAATCATAGAGGGATTAAACGGTAATAGAGTTTCCGGTACTTTTTGGACCCTTTTGATGAGATATCAAATCAAGGGAATAAGTCAATTTCAATTAATACAATTAAGCAAATCGGAAATCAGATTCAATATTGTTGTCAATTCTGAATTTAATGAAAATGAAAAATTTAAATTGATCAATAAAACAAAAGAAAAGTTGGGCTCAAATATAACCGTTGAGATATTAATAGTCGATAATATCAAACCAGGGGCAAACGGGAAATACAATTGGATAATTTCAAAACTAAAAAACAGTTGAAGATGAGAAAAATTGCTCTTATTTCACCCCAACTTTATCCATTCTATATTGGTGGTGTTGAGGTATTTAATTATTATCTTCTGAAGGAGCTTTCAAAAGAATGTTCATTAGAATATGTCAGTTATGACAAGTTAGAAGATAATAATACATTAAAACACTTTAGGCTAATTAGAAGCAAGTATCTAAAATATTTTCATTTTATTTTTTTGATTACAATTCTAAGCATCAAAAGAAGAGTATTTATTTTAAGCTTCTCTCGTTCAAATATATTTTATTGGGCAATTTTCCCAATTTTAAATATTTTATTGAATACAAGATATGTAATAATTATTCATGGAGGTGGTCTGACAGGTCTAAAGAAAGGCGTAATCTATAATAATTTATTTAAGAGATCCATGAAATTATTTGGTGTCTCTCAAGTTATATGTGAAGAATATAGCAGAGTTTATAAATTACAAATTGAATATTTACCACCTGTAATTCCTTTTAAACAATCTAATCTGTCTAAAGAAAATTTGAGACTCAATTATTCAATACAGAATTTTTCGCAGGTTTTTTTATATGTTGGAAGTCTGAAGAAATTAAAAAGGCCTGAAATAATTATAGAAGCTTTTAATTATCTTGGCGACAAATATTTAGAAAAAGAGAATGTTATAATGATCATTGCAGGCAACGGACCGATGTACCAAGATTTAGTGGACAGGGTAAACCAATATAAATTATGTAAATATATAAAATTGATAGGGAATGTTGAAAGAAATAATGTGCCAGATTTGTATAAAATAGCAGACCATTATATTATAAGCTCAGATTATGAGGGGACTCCTATATCAATGCTTGAAGCAATGTATAATAAGGTAACGATCTTAGCTTCAAATTCTCAAGGGATAAATGATATTATCATTAATAATTGGAATGGAGTACTGTTTGATAATAATAATGTAGAGGAATTATCAAAATTATTAAAACAAATCATTTCAAATCCTGATTTCGCAAAAACTTTGAGCAAAAATGCACATAGTACATATATAGATAATTATTCTTTTAAAGATACAATTAACAAGATAAAAACAGCTATTTTCTTATGAAGAACAATGTCCCATGTCTAATGTATCATTCAGTTGGAATTGTTAATCCTAAATGGCATTGGAACTACTTAACCTGCCCGTATCAGGTGTTCGAGAATCAACTTTCAATATTAAAAAAACTATCATATAGAACAGTTTCCTTAACTGAGCTATACAATTATATGATGCATGGCAAAAAATTGCCTAAAAAATCTATTGTTATTACTTTTGATGACGGTTATTTGGATAATTGGGTTTTTGCATATCCATTATTAAAGAAATATGAATTTTGTGCCACAGTATTTGTTAATCCTGATTTTGTCGAGAAGAGAAATATTGTGCGAAAGAGATTGGATCAAGTTGATGATATATCAGAATTACAGATAGAGGGATTTCTTTCCTGGGATGAAATTAAAATTATGGAAGATAATAATGTTATTTTTGCCGAAAGTCATGCATTGACACATACATGGTATCCTATTAACAATACTATTGTCGACTATAGACATCCCGGTGATAATTATATATGGATGACATGGAACGATACCCCAGATAATAAACCATTTTTACAGATTGAGAACCCAACTCTGATGAAATATGGTCAGCCAGTTTATGAATACGAGAAAAGTCTTCTTTCTAGAAAGTATATACCTGATCCTACTTTAGATAATTTATTAACAGACTACGTAAAAAATAATGGAGGACAAGACTTTTTTAAAAAAAATAATTGGAAATTGATTTTAGATAATATTTCTAGTGATTTTATTGCTGATAATCCTAATATAGGCAGGTATGAAAGTTTTGAAGAATATAAAAGTCGAATTTCCTTTGAATTGGAGTATACTAAAAATGAAATTGAAAAGAGATTAAATAAAACAGTGACCTTTCTCTGCTGGCCTGGAGGCAGTGGCTCTAAATTAGGATTAGAGATCGCCAAAAAAATTGGATACAAATTTTTCAATTCGGCAAAGGATTTAACGTTAAAAGAACGTCGTAAACTAAGAAATTCATATAAGAATTTTTCTAATAGAGTTTCTCGTTTTGCACCGGTATTCTATTTTAACGGTAAAGAAAATTTCGATTCTAAAATAAAATATTCATCAGGTATAATCTTTTATTTACAAATTTTAAGTGATAAGTATCGGGGAATAATAAAATTATTATTTCGTTTAATCCAGCTTAATTATAAGATATGGCATGAGAAAAATATTTAATCTACTGTTTCTATTGTTTATATTTATTATACCTCAAATATCTTTAGAATATTGGGGTAATGCTAAATATGGTTTTGGTATAATATTAATTATTTATATTTTACATTTTGTAGTGAGCAAAAAACACTTGATTAACGGAAAAACTATACTTTATCCTTCTTTATTTCTAATTTACGCATTATTTACAATTATACTTTCCGAAAATAATGATAAAGGAATTTGGATTTTTAGATTATTAACACTATTGCTCGTCACAGTAAGTTTTAGTTTTTATTTCAATAATTACTCTAATTTATACACTTTTTTCAAGGGTTACTATTTAGGAGTTATTTTTGCAGCTTTTCAAATCATATATGTTTTTTTCTTTGCTCCTCAATCTTTAATTGTTGAAGGAAGAGCTAATATACTGGGAATAGATAGTAATGAATCTTCAATATTATTGAGTGTTGGTTTTGTAATTGGTCTTTACTTGTACAATCTGACAAAAAAGAAATTCATTTTATTCAGTCAGTTATTCGTTATTTATGCGATTATTTTAACTTTTTCAAGAACCGGCGTAATTTCACTTTTATTTATTATTCTCTTCTATGCTTGGTTTAAATTAAAGGGTATAAAGAAATATGCTGCGATATCTTTTTTGATTATTGGATTTCTATTTATATTATCAAATTTAGAAAAACCTGCTCACAACGGTGGCTTGCAATTTTTGACACCTACAGGTAAGTTAGATTTAAGTGGTAGAGATTTGATATGGTCGACTGGTTTTGAGATATTTAAAGAAAGTGATAAGAAAATATTTGGTTTTGGGATTGATACCTTTTCTACTGAACTTGATAAAAAACTGTTTGGAGCAAATGCTCATAACGTATTTTTAAAAATTCTATTTGAACTAGGCATTGTTGGAATATCTCTTTTTTTACTAATGCTAGTTCATCTATTGGTTAATATGCGAAGGATTATAAAACATAGCAAAACACCTATATTATTATTTTGTGTTTTACTATTTTCTTTTTTTACGTTATCATGGATTTATACTTTACACATTTGGATATTCTTAGTTTTATTGCAAAGATATACAGCTTTGTTAAGGTTCCAAAACCAACACTAATCATTCAATAAAAATGCGTTATACTCTGTAATTTTATCTAAGACAGATCATGCTTGACTCTCATTATAATCTTTCAGAGCCGACAGTAGCGTTGTTGGTTAATTCACTACAAAGCGGTGGCACAGAGAAACAAAGTGTATTTCTCTTCAATGTATTGAAAAATAAGTATAAAACTATATTTATCATATTCCATGGAGATCTTATTGATGAAAATATGCTAAAATTAATTGATAGCAATAACTATCAATTGGTGAAATTGAGAGGGAATGGCCTATACAAGGTGAGAATATTGTATAATATTCTTAAAAATAATAGAGTAAGTATTCTCTTTACATATCTTACAAAACCAAATTTTTTAGGTGGAATTATTGGTAAATTGGCCGGTGTAAAAGAAATATTTGGCGGAATAAGAAGCACAAAATTTCCTATATGGAAAAGTATACTAGAAAAAATGATAATGCGTTTTTTTACTTCCGGGACAATCTTTAATAGTTTTTTAGCTGAAGATAAGTTCTCAAAAGAATTAAAAGCGAAAAAATCGATTGTTATTCCCAATTGTTTTCCCTTTGTCAAAAAAGTGACGATTCGACCTCAAAAACAAAATATTACTATTATTTCTGTTGGGAGATTTCATGAGTCTAAAGATTATGTGACAGCAATCAGGGCTGTTGGTTTAGCAGTAGAGAAATATTCCAATTTAAAGTATCAAATTATTGGTTATGGTAAACTAGAACCAACTATTAAAGAGTGGATTAACGAGTTTAATCTTAATGATAAAATTGAACTACTAATTAACCCTTCAAATATTTCTGAGTTATTAGATAAAGCTGACATTTATCTTTCCACTTCAAAATATGAAGGTACGAGTAATTCAATAATGGAGGCTATGAATGCTTCTTTACCAATTGTTGCAACGAATGTAGGTGACAATAATAGACTTGTACACCAAGGTAAAAGTGGTTATCTACATGATACAGGAGATTATAAGAATATTTCTAATAGTTTGTTGATTTTGATAAACAATTATGAATCCAGAATAAAATTGGGGATTGAGAGCAATGTAATTTTAAAAGAAAACTATTCATATGAAAAATTCGAGAATAGCTATATTGAATTAATTGAAGGAAAATGAAAGTATTACATGTTGGTCCTAAGAACTATCCTCCATCGCATGGAGGAACAGAAAGGGTTGTATATAATATTGTATCCGGTAGTGAGGATATCGAGAGCCATATAATGGTAGATTTTCCACAAGAGGAACATGCTAATATAAAGATTTTGCCAAAGCCGTATTTAAAGAAATTGGGTTTTATTGCTGATTATGTCAAAACTAAGGACATAGATATTATACACTTTCATAATGAAACATATATTCCTCTTGCCATATTGTTTAGTTTTATTAATAAAAGAAATGTAGTAACAATTCATGGCTGTCATTTTACAAACCCTAAATACAATTTCATTCAAAGGTTTTTTATATTATTTTTTGATTTTGTTGGAGCAATGATTCTCCCTCGATTGGTTTTCTGTAGTGAAGTGGATAAAAATAAATTTAGTAAGTTTGTCCCTTTTAGAAAATTATATTATGTACCAAATGGTGTTGAAATACCTGACCTAAACTTATTATATCATGAGAGTAAGGAAAAGAGCATTGTTTATCTAGGTAGAATAAGTCCAGAAAAAAATTTACTTCGATTAATCGATGAGGCAAATAAAGCCAAAGTGAATTTACACATATATGGTGCATTTGATGAAAGAAGACCAGCATTTAATGAATTGGTAAAAAATGCACTTAGCAAATCAGAATATGCCGTTTGGAAGGGTTCCGTAAAATATTCGGAAGTACTTTCAACTCTTAACAAATATGAAACATTTATCTATCCATCGGTTTCTGAGGGCTTACCAATGTCTGTGTTGGAAGCAGCTTCTTGTGGACTCAAATTGATACTTTCTGACATACCCCAGCACAAAGTATTGAATTTTCCATCTATTATTTATTTAAATACCCATTCATTTAGTCTCAGTGGATTGTCTAACAATATTAATGGAACGGAAAATAGGAAACATGTAAAGATCAATTTTTCAATTGAAAGAATGATAAAAGAATACAATGAAATATATAAATCACTTTTATGAATAACAATATAAGATTTGCAATTATTGGTTTTGGTAGAATGGGTATAACACACTATTCTATCATCAATAGTCACCCAAATGTAGAGATAGAATCTGTTGCAGACTCATCAGCAATCATCTTGACAATGATGAAGAAGTATCTTCCTGTCAAGACCTACAAAGACTATAACGAATTATTCGAAACTTCAAAACCCGATGCTGTTTTAGTTTGTACTCCTCCACATCTTCATTACGACGTAATTGAAAAGGCTGCACAAAAAAGGATTCATGTTTTTGCTGAAAAACCTTTTACTACCAAATATGAAGATGCATCCCGATTGAATAATCTTTTCAAAGACTCCGATCTGATAAACCAAGTGGGTTATGTAAATCGCTTTAATGATGTTTTTGTAAAAACAAAAGAATTTGTAGAAAAGGGTGTTATCGGTAAAGTCATACGATTTAAATCAGAAATGTTCAGCTGTACCATTACCAAATCTGATGATGGCTCCGGATGGCGCGCTTCACGGGAAAGTGGAGGAGGCGCCGTGTTTGAAATAGCATCTCATGCAATTGATCTGGTCAATTTTTTAATCGGTAAACCCGATAGAATTACAGGTTCGTCCCTTACCCATATCTATTCCAAGACAGTAGAAGATGCGATGTCAACTACATTGTTATATGAAAATGGCATCAGCGGTACAATCTATATAAACTGGAGTGATCCCAGTTATCGTAAACCGACCAATAAAATTGAAATATTTGGTGATGGAGGGCGCATTATGGCAGACCAACACTCTTTAAAGATTTATATGAATAAAGCAAATAAAGAATTTCAACTTAGAGAAGGGTGGAATACTTTTTACATTACTGATATTTTCAATTCAGTACCTTTCTATGTGAGAGGTAATGAATTTACAAGCCAATTATATCATTTTATTGAATGTATCCAGGATAAAACAGTATCTAATAGATGCTCCTTTAATGACGGTGCAAATACGTTGGAAGTGATTGATAAGATATTCTCTGATTACGAATTGAATGCAAAGTTTTAAGATGGAAAAGATAGACAAAATAATATTTGGTGATAACCAGTTTTTTGGGATCAATCACATGTCACAAGAAAAAGCACAGCAACTTTCTGAAAAATTCTTTGACATAAACAATATATACAAAGTATATGACATTGCTTTTGAGTGTGGTATAAATGCGGTTATGCTAAATAGCAACGATCGTGCAAGAGAAATATGCAATTATTTCAGGGATAATAAAAACAAGTATGACTCAATCAATTGGTATCCTTCAATACCATATCCGCATAAATATGCGAACATGGTTGCCGAAAAGGGAATTTTCCCGGCAATAAACGAGGTGTTGTTTAAAGATAATTCAGCACTCGGTGTGCTTGGGATGATGGCCAAAGGAGGAAAAGCTGTTTTGAGTAAAGATGCCATTAAAATCATGCAGATGTTGATTGATGTAGAAATGAAAATTTTTAAAGGACTGAACATTAAAGTTGTCTTTCTTCAAAATATAATTACCGATCTTATTTTAGGTTATGGAGTTAAGGAGATTTTTGCCGAATATTGCGAATACATCAGAAATGCATACAGAGCAACCCCTGGATTGATTACACAAAATATGCCCTATCTGTTGTCTAAACTCAAAGAATGGAATATTAAGAATGTAGTAATCTGTTCTTCATACAATAAAATCGGATATTTAATGTCTCCTGATGTATCAAGTTACATAGAAGCATCAGATACCAACAATCCGGATGATTATCAACTGATGGCTATGTCTACTCTTGCTTCCGGAGCAATACCTGCTAAAGAAGCATACGATTTTATCAATCAGCAAAACATTCAATCGGTTGTTTTTGGGGCATCAAGTAAAAAACATATTGAAGAAACTGTCCAGTTGATTGATCTGAAAAAAGAGAAATAGCCGAACTTATTCTAAAACAGATCATTTAATCATTATATCAAACTGAATACAAGTAGTAGTACAAAGTTTACAACTTATGATTAAAAAAAAATCAATCTCTGTTAGCAATGAACTAGATATTCACATCGTAGAGAGGTACTGTTGAAAACATGAAGAAGATGGACTGCTGCGGCAGTCTTCTTCGTTTAATACGAGACGAATTAAACATATCAACATGAGTGAGTTATAAAAAACGAACTCGTAATAAAAGACTTTTTTCATTATGAATAAAATCCTTATCACTGGAATTAACGGATTTGTCGGTACAAACTTTACGAACAGTTGGTGTAAAAATTATACGCTATACGGATTAGATATTCTCCAACCTCAGAAAAAAGGTGTGGAACATATTTATTCGTGGGAAGAACTGGAAAAAATACCACCAGTGAACGCTATCGTACATCTTGCCGGTAAAGCACACGATACAAAAAATCAAAGCGAGGCACAGTCGTATTTCGATATCAACACGGGATTGACTCAACGGATTTTCGATTACTTCCTACAATCGGATGCTCAAACATTTATCTTTTTCAGTTCGGTCAAAGCGGCGGCCGACAGCGTCCCGAGTGACATCCTGACTGAAGAGATCGTCCCCCACCCTGTCGGCCCTTACGGTGAGTCGAAGATCAGAGCGGAGGAGTATATCTTAAGGGTCAAAAGCCAGGATCCAAGAGCCAAGACGAAGAATATTTATATCCTTCGCCCCTGCATGATCCATGGGCCGAGCAATAAGGGAAACCTGAACCTGTTGTACAATGTGGTGAAGAAAGGGATCCCATGGCCGTTGGGGGCATTCGACAACCGCCGATCGTTCTGCTCGATCAGTAACATCGCTTATGTGGTGGAACAACTGGTCGTAAGGGACAACATCGAAAGCGGGATTTACCATGTAGGCGACGACGAACCGTTATCGACCAACGAACTGATTGGCCTGATCAGTGAATCGGTAGGCAAAAAACCGCATATCTGGAAACTCCCGAAAGGATGGATGAACGCAATGGCGGGTGTGGGAGGCGCCCTGCATTTACCGCTTAACAAACAACGGTTACAAAAACTAACCGAGAATTACGTGGTGAGCAACAAAAAAATCAAACAGGCGTTGGCTATCGACCGGATGCCGGTGCCGGCACGTGAAGGGATGCGCAAAACGCTAGATAGTTTCCGGTAATCACTTATAGGAAAAAGGAGAAAATGATATACCTGCTTGTTATTGTCTTGTTATTCATCGCGGAACTTGTCTATTTCCGCATTGCCGACAAATATAATATTATCGATAAGCCGAACGAGCGGAGCTCGCATACCCGGATCACACTGCGGGGAGGAGGTATCATCTATTGGGTGACCGCCCTGCTCTATGCGCTGCTCAACCCTTCGGAGACCGGCTGGTGGTTCCTGGGAGGAATCACCCTGATGGCTTCGGTAAGCCTGTGGGACGATATAAACGGCCTAGGACAAAAGATCAGGTTGCTGTATCACCTAGTGGCCATGACCTGCGCCTTTTACCTGGCAAACATATTCGGGATTTACCCCTGGTGGGCAATCTTAATAGGCTATGTCGTATTTATCGGCATTGTGAACGCCTATAACTTCATGGACGGAATAAACGGTATCACGGGATTATATACGTTGGCTGTGCTATTGCCTATGATTTACGTAAACAATTACAAGCTGGCTTTCACCGAAAATGATTTCCTGATCTTCCCGCTACTGGCATCCATCGTATTTCTCTTCTTTAATTTCAGGAAGCGTGCGAAATGTTTCGCCGGTGACGTGGGAAGCGTGAGTGTCGCTTTTTGGGTAGTGACCCTCTTACTCCTACTGATCATTAAAACACAGAACCTGATATGGATTGGTTTCCTGATGGTGTACGGAGTGGATGCAGTTTGTACGATCGTACACAGGATCTACCTGAAACAAAATATAATGGAGGCCCATCGCCTGCATTTCTACCAGATACTGGCCAATGAACGTAAAATGGATCACAGGGAAATTTCCCTTATGTACTTTTTAGCACAACTGGTTTGCTCCGGATTGATCATCGCCTTGTATCCGGTTATAGGCTGGTGGATATTCGTGATACTGGCGGTTACATTACTCACCTTCTATTCAATGAAATTCCGCTTAATGAAAACAGCTCCCAATTAAATATACCATTGTCATGCTGATCAACGAACAATTACTGGATGAAGTAACCGCCAAGGCGAAAACAAGTGAACGCCTGAGAATGAATTTTAACCTGCACGACAGTTTAGATGCCAAAGCACAACGCCTGTTGAATGCGTTGGAACCGGGAACGGTACTGCCGATACACAGGCACCGGAATACCGCGGAGACATATATTGTACTCCGCGGAAGCATCCGCATATTATTTTATAACGAGAAGAAAGAATTGATCAAAGAATTCACCATCGACCCTAAAAACAATGAATATGGAATCCATATCCCCATCGGTCAATGGCACACGCTGGAAGCACTGGAATCCGGCACCATGATCTTCGAAGTGAAAGATGGACCCTATACCCCATTCAGTAAAGAGGATATACTCTGAACAGATAATATTCCTCATACATATTCCTATTCCACAGAACCTGTTACTTTCCATTTTATTACATTTCAGACAAATAATTTTATCTATTATTTGTCTTTTTTTGTCCAAAAAACGACATTTTACTGTTTTTTTTTTATAATTTTGCATCTGATTATATAGAGGTGCTATACGTAAGCCCCCGACAGACTGTGCAAAAACTATCTTTTAAAAACGGATCATATTAGAATGTATAATAATTGGCAAATTCCCAAAGGTATTTTTCATTCCGTTTTTTCGGAACAAAAGCACATAACATAAGAAGAAGTAAACAC
>NZ_JAYFQD010000026.1:0-10551 GCF_034927365.1 Proteiniphilum sp.
AAATCCTGAACAGACCCGCTGCTGTAAGCTCCGCTTACGTGCCGGACAAATACCACAATTGCCACTGTTCCGATAAACCGGGATGGGAAGGCGTCCGGCACGGGAGTAAGTCAGAAGACCTGCCAAGATCACCAAGTTTCAAGCTTTCGGGAAATAGAGCTGAAGACGATATGGAAAAACCTTTCCAATTGGTGTTTTGTATAGGTGCTTCTGGTTTATATGGAAATTGTTTATCAGTTGAATCTTCTATTATCTATTTTCTGCAAGCTATTTGGCAACATTCAATTAGCTTAAGGATGTATTATATCTGTTTTCTTAGAATTCTGGAAAAGACTTCTTTGTTACTCATTATTTTAATGGGAATAAATCTCGGTTTCATGAACCCGGTTTATGCCCAGAAGTCAAAATCACAAACCATTGTCGATAACATCTCCGATTCAACTATCATTCGCAAGAAAGACGCCCCGGACTCTCTGCATAAACCTGGGGATATTATATTGGATGATATATTGGTGATCGGAAAAAAGATTGGCAAGGAAGTTATTCCGGCAAGGGTTATGATCCATAAAGACATTGAAAGTTTCAATACACTTTCGGTTTCAGATGCCATCCGCTTTTTTTCAGGAATTCAATTGAAAGATTATGGTGGGATAGGAGGTCTGGGATCTTTAGATACCAGAAACATCGGAACGAACCAGATGAATGTTTTTTATGATGGGATACAACTTACGACCCAGAATGGGCAAGTCAATTTAGGCAGGTTTTCATTAGACAATATAGAACAAATTTCACTTTATAGTGGACAGAAAAGTGAGATACTTCAATCGGCAAAAGATTTTGGCTATTCTGGCGCAATTTATATCACAAGCCGTCATCCCAAATTTGAAGGAGAGAAGCAAGGAAATATAAGAGCTTCATTACGGTCCGGTTCGTTCGGGCTCTTTAATCCGTCCATGTTGGTGGAATATAAGATATCGGACGATATAAGTGCCTCTTTTAGCGGCGAGTGGATCAATGCCGATGGTAAGTATAAGTTTGCCTATCGGCGTAGAAATCAGGCAGGTACACTGGTATATGATACTACGGCTGTAAGGCAAAATGGAGATATTAATGCGACCCGTTTGGAAGTAGGATTGTATGGATTAATCAAAGGAGGGAAATGGACTATCCGGGGACATAATTATAATTCTGAGAAAGGTATTCCCGGAGCAATTATAAATAATACTTTTCGTAAAGGAGAACGTCTCTGGGACAGAAATTCGTTTATTCAAGGAACAATCAACAAGGATTTCTCTCCTCAATTCCGCTCAATGCTGAATATAAAATATGCATCCGATTTTACCCATTACCAGAATTACGACAACAAAGAATATGACACAGATAGTAAATACAGACAAAAGGAAATGTACATATCCCTTGCCAACCTATATTCAATACTGGACAATTGGGATATATCTTTCTCCACCGACTTTCAATGGAATACATTAGATGCAGAATACAATATACCCGAAAAAGAAGAAATGTTTCCCAAGCCAATCCGTTATACAACATTGATAGCCGGAGCTACTTCTTTTGAATTCTGGAAATTTAAAGCACAGGCAAGTACTCTTTTGAACCTGGCACGTCATAAGGTAGGACGCAATGAAAATTTGAAAGATAAGTCCCTTTTCACTCCGGCCTTTTTTCTTTCATTTAAACCCTTCGACGGGCATGCGCTCACATTGAATCCCTATTTCAGACAGATGTTCCGGATGCCTACCTTCAATGATCTTTACTATACTGACATGGCCAATCCCTATCTGAAACCTGAACATGTTACACAGTATAATGTGGGGGTGAAATATGAGAAAGAACTGAAAATTCCTGTTTGGAGACATTTCGACATAGAGGTCAACGGTTATTACCATGATGTAATAGATAAGATAATTGCTTATCCAAAAGGTAATCAATTTGAATGGACCAGACTTAACCTGAAAAAAGTGGAGGTGAAAGGAATAAATGCGTCAGTGGGTAATCTTTTTGAGATTATGCAGGAGATGTTTTTGAATCTGAAACTCCAATACACCTACGAGAAGGCCCAGGATTTTAGTAACCCTCAGGATTCCTATTATGGACATCAGATACCTTATATCCCGTGGAATACAGGATCGGCTATGGTCTCCTTCAAATATAGAGGATGGTCAGCATTCTACAGTTTCATATACACCGGGGAACGTTATAGTCAACAAGAAAATTTTTATTTCAATCATGTACAACCCTGGTATACAAATGATCTGGCTTTAACCAGAGAAATTAAAATACAGAAAAATCATTTGAAATTCTCCGTTGAAATAAATAATCTTTTTAGCCAGAATTACGATGTTATACTCAATTATCCGATGCCCAAGACAAGTTATCGTTTCTTAATAAGTATAGAACTATGATACAAAATAATAAAATAAAGATACTATTCATCATATGCTCTTTTCTTATTGTGGTATCATGCCGCAAAGATGAGCTTGTGACCCCGACCCAGTATGAATCCATCGTCGGAATGACTCCCGACCTCAATACTAAGATTATAGGGTTATATCTACTTAATGAAGGGGCGATGGGTACCAATACGTCCACTCTTGACTTTGTAGATTACCGCACAGCTACTTATGCCCGAAATATATATGCTGAGAAAAACCCTGAAAATTCGAGAGGACTTGGAGATGTAGGAAATGATATCCAGGTGCATAAAGGTAAATTATATGTTGTGATCAATTGTTCCAATAAAGTGATTGTGCTGAATGCCTATACTTGTGAACAAATAGCTGAGATAGAAATCCCGAATTGCAGGTATATAAAATTTAAAGATAATCATGGGTATGTGAGTGCATATGATGTGCCGGTAGGCATTAGCCAACATGCCGGAAAGGGAGCTATTTATAAGATAGATCTCAGTTCAAATACCATAGTGGATAAAGTGGTTGTCGGTTATCAACCCGAACAAATAGTGATAGACGATAATCATCTGTATGTGGCAAATTCCGGGGGGTACCGTGTACCGAACTACGATAATACCGTATCGGTGGTGACTCTCTATTCAAGTAAAATGAACCATGATTCCCAGATTGAAGCCGGTATCAACCTGCAATGCTTAAAAATGGACAAGTATGGTAAAATGTGGGTTTCTTCAAGAGGGGATTATAATACAACTTCATCCAATCTATTTGTGTTGGATAGAGTCGGAGGAGTATATCGAAAGGTAAAAACCTTGGATGTTCCTTGTAGTAATATGGCGCTAAAAGGAGACTCACTCTATATCTATAGCGTGGAATACAATAGAAACAGCAATAAAAATACCGTCACCTATGCTCTTATCAATGTAAACGAACAGAAAGTGATTTCGCGCAATTTCATTACCGATGGAACAGACAAGACAATAGAAGTTCCTTATGGTATAGCCATACATCCTGTCTCAAATGATATTTATATTACCGATGCAAGAAATTATGTGTCGAGTGGTCAACTTCATTGTTACGATATTACCGGCCGGAAACGATGGAGCATTCGAACAGGCAATATTCCTGCACACATGGTATTTTTAGAAAAGAAATAGGAAGATGAAAGCAAGAATTGGTTTTTATATACTTCTGTTTCTCACATTTGTTTCGTGTGAAACCGACTTTGCTCCTCTTGTGAGCCTTGGCCTGGACGATGCCTATATAGCTCCGAGGATGAAGGCTGTTTTCTTGCGTCCCGGTCTCGAAGGGGAAGCATATCAATGGACTTTAACAGCGCCGGATGGCCACCAATCCGTAGTGAGTAATCAAAAAGACTATACATTCCTGGAATCTGAATTGGGTACATATCACCTGAATTTTAAGATATTAGATGAAACTACCCCTGTGAATGAGGACATCACTGTCTTTGTGGTGGAGGAGCAAAGAAAATACAGCCCCTATATATCCACGGTATATGAATATCGACCTGCACCGGGGCAATTTATTAATGATATGCCCAGATATGTGATTGGTGATACAAAAGAGTCTATGAGGCGAAAGGCAGAAGAAAGTATCCGGGGTAATGTGCGTCGTGGTGTATCCTTAGGCGGCTTCGGAGGATATATCATCTTTGGATTCGATCATACGGTAATGAATATAAAAGATAAACGTGATTTTTATATAGAGGGAAACGCTTTCAATAGTGGGGCTCATCCTGGTCTTGAAGTAGGTAGCAGTGAATCGGGGATTATTCTTGTCGCTTTCGATGACAACCAAAACGGTATTCCGGATGATACATGGTATGAAATAGACTGGTATCCCGATGTAACGAAGGAAATTGCCTATATGGATTATGAAATAAAATATTACAGACCCAATCCCGATAAATATCCTGATCCGGGACAAGGATCAATCTCCGATAAGACATATATAAAATGGACCGATAACCGGGGAAAAGAGGGATATGTTATGAAGAATGTATTCCATAATCAGGCTTATTATCCGCAGTGGATAAGTGATGATGAAATGGTATTCCGGGGGACACGACTGCCGAACAATGCTTCTGACGTTTCGGGGAATGGTACTTACTACCTCCAGTTTATGTTTCCCCGTGGAGCTTATGTGGATAACTATCCCGACGGTGCCGTGGATAGCGAAGGTAATCAAAGAAACCATTTTGATATAAGCTGGGCGGTAGGCATTGAAACAAGAGAGAGGGTGCATCTGAAGGGTATTGATTTTATTAAAGTGTATACCGCGCAGAACCAATATTTAGGATGGCTGGGAGAAACTTCAACCGAACTATTTTGTGCGGAGGACCTGCATATAGGCCGGCAATAGACTCTCCCACTCCAAGATGAAGTCGTTCAGGAAATAATGGTCAATGATTTGAACAGGGGTAAATATGAAAAGGTTATTTCTAATTGTATCACTTATACTATCTACAGTATGTATGACATTGTTCACCTATTGTAGTTATAGCAACGATGATGAACAGGTTCTTCATCCTGAAATTGAAGAGCCGGAGCCGGACCCCGTTCCAGAACCTCTACCCGCCGAATATTATGCTGCACTGTCCAATCCCAATGCATTCATTGTGAAACCGGGGGAATCGGTCACCTTTCCGGTAATGAAGGCTTTTGCCGTCTGGAAACAATATGAAGAAGTTATCAAAAGTGAACTATCCCGGGAAGCAACTCTTCAGGTAACACTTGTATGGCAGGATCAGCCGGCACTTGTCTCCGAAGTGAATCTTAGCAAGAAGGCGAAAGAATATTCCGAGATTACCGTAAAGACAGCAAGGAAGAAAGGGAATGCGGTTGTAGCCCTCAAATCGGACGATAAAATCTGCTGGAGTTGGCATTTGTGGGTTACAGATTACGATCCGGAAAATCAGATCAATGGCAGAACCTATCAATGGGATAATAATGAAGATGGCATATCGGATTATGTTTGGATGGATCGCAATTTAGGAGCCGAAACAAATGGAAATAAACTCACCAAAGAAGACAGTCTGGCTGCCAGCGGGCTCCTTTACCAATGGGGGCGTAAGGATCCACTGCCCGGGGACAGAACATTCAGATATACAACCGAAAATTATCCTCCTAATTTTGATAGCCACCCTATTTATAACATGATGGGAAAAATATTACGAGAAACGGGATCAGAAACTGGGGAGGGGGTATATACCTTAAAAACGAATGAAGACCGTGGGACAGCCAACCTGCTCAAATCAATAATGAATCCGATGATTTATCTGAAAGGCATTGACGTGCCTTATGACGATTGGTTTGCTTCAGAACTTCTCGACCCTGATGATACATTATGGGATTGGAATGGGAAAAAAGGAATTTTTGATCCTTGTCCTGACGGATGGCGTGTACCTGCATATAAAAATGGATCACAGCCATGGCAAGGGTTTGACGAGGCTAATTCTCCCTATTCTCAATTGGGAGTATTTCCTTGTGCGGGATTCAGGTACCTTTACAACAACGGAGCATTGAAGAATTCGGGGTTCCAGTCATGTATATATTGTGCTGTTGTCAATAAGAAAGCCAATGCACGCTACCTGAACATCCATAAAGATTATCTGGGTGCCACAAAACCCAAAATAGATGTGACGTCACGCAGTACCGCCATGTCTGTACGATGTGTAAGAAATAACGATTGAATAATTTATAAACCACTTTTAAAACAATCACAAGATGAAAAAACAATTTTATGTGTTAGCAATGATGTTTCTGGCAGTGAGTTTTATACTGCCTTCATGCAATCACGATGATGATCCTGTCATGGAGTATGAATTCTCTGTTTCTAATGAGGATAAAGTATTGACAACTACTTCTTTGGGACAGAATTTCTCTGTCAATGTTATCTCGACCCTGAATGGTACGCGGATAGGATTTGAAATCGTTTCCTTTCCCGAGTGGGCGGTGGCAGAAATTAACCTGGCAAGCCTATCGGTTGAAGTTTCCGAGAACCTTCTCAGAGAAGGACGTACCGGAAAGGTGATTATCAAACAGGTTGAGTCCGGAAAGACTATCGAAATACAGATTGAACAAGGTGAAGTAAAAGATAAGGCCAATCTGGAATCTCAGTTTGCAGTAAAAACATATAAAATCAAGGTCATATCACCGGAAATAACCGGATATGAAAAAGCGCCGGAATATAAGTGGTATGAAGTGGCCGAAGATGGAAAAGAGTCGCTATTGGCAGAGACTAAAGATTTGGCTTTCATCAGGGAAAATGCCAGGAAATACAAACTGAAATTCCATATTAAGGATGGGAATGTAGAGGAAACGCTTTATACTGAAGTTACTGTGA
The DNA here is from genome assembly GCF_034927365.1 of Proteiniphilum sp. GTDB lineage: Bacteria > Bacteroidota > Bacteroidia > Bacteroidales > Dysgonomonadaceae > Proteiniphilum. The sequence continues at coordinate 6,795 of NZ_JAYFQD010000026.1, forward strand.
GCGGACCTGAAACACCCTATTCCGAGAAAATAGCCAAAGTATATGAATATACCCCTGCCCCGGGATGGAGGGTATCAAGCTATGGCAATGCCGGTTCCACTAAAGAAATGGTGATAGAGACTGTTGAAAACAGACTGGCAGCCGATCAGTTTGTATCATTAGGAGATTTTGGTGGATATATTATTTTCGGATTTGACCACACAGTCATTAATAAACCCGATTTGAGGGATTTCCGCATTACCAGTTCTACCGGAAAAACAAATAATACGCGCCCCGGAGTGATTATGGTCTCTTATGATACCAACGGTAATGGAGAAGCAGATGACGAATGGTATGAAATTGCCGGCAGTGAATACCACCATGTGCAAACCGTGCGTGGTATAGATATTACCTACTATAAACCGACAGAACCTTTAGAAAACTTTCAAATGGGTGACAATTACCTGAAATGGACGACAAATAAAGAAGAAGAAGGCTATATCACCAAGAAAATGATACCCGATGCAAGTCCGGTTTATCCTTTGTGGTACAGAGGCAATCAGGAAGAACAAATCACATTCAAGAATCTGACAAAATTACGTAGTACGATTGTCATGAATGGTATGTTCCCCGATCAGTCATCCGATGCAAACTATAAACCGTTTGACTATGGTTATGCTTGTAATGTGGGTGATGCAAATAAGGTAGGTACATCAATCGACATTGCCTGGGCTGTTGATGGTGATGGTAAATATGTGAATCTTCCGGGTATCGATTTTGTAAAAGTATATACCGGCACCTTTATTGAAAGAGGTATGTATTATGGTGAAGCCGATAGTGATATAAAAAACGCGTATGACCTGCATATGATAGGTGAAACAATAGAAACTATAAAACCGTAATTAGAAAGAATATAGAAATAACCGGGTTAGATAGCTGGCGCTGTCTAACCCATTTCCCGTTTTTAGATGAATAGAAGAAGATTGATACTGCCACTGGCTTTAATAAGTTTATTTTCAATATTTATAAGTTGCAGTGACGACACAGAGCCCACTCTTATAACAGAGGAGGATGATTTTTTAGAGGAAATAATATCTCTTGAAGAGCGAAAGCAAACTTTTATCGGAAGAAACGGAGGAGAGCTTGCTGTCGCGCTAAATACCAATATCAAACATTTTGTGGTGGAAGTCCCTGATGAAGCCAAAGACTGGTTGAGTTTCGTGCAGGCAGATATTAATAATAAAGAAATTATCTTCTCCGTAAAGCCTAATAATCATCACTTCCGATGGACTATGGTCAAAATCGCGAACAGTACCGACACGCTCTCTGTAGATGCATTTATAGGTCAATTATCTTCTGCCAATCAGGATGTAGAAAAGTGTTATTATATAGAAGGAGGGGATATGAAGGACATTGTCCCTATTGATGCTGAGGAGATTATCTTATTTGGATCACCCGATAGAGATGACTTCAGGTATATGAGAGATAAAGTAAATAAATTATCCACTCTCGATCTGAACGGGACGACAATAACAGAGATTCCCGACAACGCATTCTATGATCCGGCAAAATTCAAGCATTTCTTTACTAAAATTTCGTTTCCTGAGACTTTAAAAAGAATCGGGAATCATGCTTTTCATGACTGTTATAATTTAAGAGGAAACCTCAACCTGCCGGACGGATTGATAACAATAGGAGAATATGCTTTTTATCAATGTTTGTTTTTTACGGGGTCATTACGTATCCCCAATAGTGTTACATCAATAGGTGAATTCGCTTTTTCCGGTTGTACCGGATTAACGGGTGATTTGATTTATCCTGCAAATTTAGTTTTATTGGGAAGGCATTCTTTTCCTTCCAGCCTTAGTGGTGATTTAATTATTTCCGAGGGTACTACCGTAATTCCGGCGATGGCTTTCGCTAATCATCGGAATATCAAAGGAAAGCTCGTGATTCCTTCCAGTGTGATGGCAATTGGAGCCGGAGCTTTTTTCGGGTGTTTGGGTATCAACGAAGTATACTGTTATAATAAAGTGCCATTGGAGATTTCTGATATATGGGAAAATACGAATCCTGATAAAAAACTTTATGTTCCACGAGAAAGTGTGGAAACTTATAAAGCAATAGAATCCTGGGCAGAAGCATTCAATGATGGTAAAAATATTTTTGGAATGCCTTAATATGAACAGTTGGATGAAATATAAGAATAATTGCGGTTTTATGAGGTTTCTTTATTCTTCCATATCGTTATTATATAGTCTTATCATTATGGTAACTATAAGTTCATGTAGATATGAGAGTGATGATGATCCGGTGATTTATCCGGAAGAGCCTGAATCTACTTCGGATACGATTGCCGCACCAAAGCCCGAAGAATATTTTAGAGCTCTTTCATTGCCTAATTCGTATATGGTACAACCCGGCGAAACAATTACTATCCCGGTAATCAAAGCGTATGCCGTTTGGGAACAATATAAAGATATATTAAGGACGAAGCTGTCACGCGAAGCCACTCTTTCCGCTACTCTACTATGGCAGGACAGGAAGGATTTAGTGGCAAGTGTTGTCCTGACAGAAAATGAGATAGAATACTCCGAGATTACTGTTACTCTTTCCAACAACTCCGGAAATGCTGTTATTGCTTTTAAGGTAGATGATATAATCTGTTGGAGTTGGCATTTGTGGGTTACAAACTATGTTCCTGAGAATAATATAAATGGTAGAACATATGAGTGGGATAATAATGGAGACGGAATAAGCGATTATATATGGATGGATCGCAACTTGGGAGCCATATCTTCAGGTATCAAGCTGACTTATGTGGATAGTCTTGATGCGTGTGGCTTGCTATACCAATGGGGAAGAAAAGAACCTTTTCCGGGTGATCGTGACTTAAAGGCTGGATTCAATAATACCATACCTCGATATTATAGCCGTACTATCTATGATATAGATGGCAATATTTTGGAAGAAACAGGATCCATTCCTGGAAAAGGGATACATACAACGCCTATTTCTATTGACAAGGCCGTACATAATCTGTATAAGGCTATCACAAACCCTTTGGCCCTACTTATGCATGACCGAAAAGAATCAAATCCTTACGAAGAATGGTTCATATCGTGGGATACCAAGAATACCGACAATTCCCTTTGGGGTACTAATATCGGAAAAGGGGTATTTGATCCTTGTCCTGAAGGATGGCGTGTACCGTCCTATAAAAATAGACTATCTCCATGGAACAGGCTCGATAACGCCAGTACTCCCTATTCCCGACTGGGTGTCTTCCCTTTGGCAGGAGTCCGACGACATATAGAACCACAAATTCCGGTAGGATCATTGATATGGGCAGGTGAAATGGCTTATATCTGGAGCTCCACTCCCATGATCTCAAGCCCGGAAGAAGAGGTGGACTATTTGAAACCAACTCCCGGTTTTGCTTATGCATATCAGGTATTATCCAATTATAGTAGTACGGCTTATATAGGGAAAAGCAACGCCGCTTCAATACGGTGTGTAAGGGAGTAATTGAAAAGTTATTCGACAAAATACAAAAGAAAACCTTATCTTTGCAGTGAATTTTGGTGTTGTTCACTTCAACGGCTTCGAAGTGAATGATGAAAAGGGAATCAGGTGAAAATCCTGAACAGACCCGCTGCTGTAAGCTCCGCTTACGTGCCGGACAAATACCACAATTGCCACTGTTCCGATAAACCGGGATGGGAAGGCGTCCGGCACGGGAGTAAGTCAGAAGACCTGCCAAGATCACCAAGTTTCA
>NZ_JAYFQD010000010.1:0-436990 GCF_034927365.1 Proteiniphilum sp.
TTGCAAATTCCGTTTTATCCTGACCCCTCATTCCGGAACAAGCTGACCCCTGTTCCGGGATCCTGACCCCTCTGTAAAACTCCCCTGGATACGCATTTTATTAAAGACTTGCAGGGGTCAACATGCCGGAATGTCCACCTCCTGCCGTTCCGGCATACTGACCCCGCCCGGGCGCCGAAGGTTTTCCCTTTTTGAGTTGTTTATGTTCCCAGAGTAAACATAAACGATAATCAAGATGGCAGGGACACCTAAAAGCATCAGTATGATAAAGCAGATAGTACAACTACATGGACTTGGTTACGGGATCAAGACGATCTCACGGGATCTGGGCATATCCAAAAATACGGTAAAGCGTTATTTGCGCCAGGCCGAATCCAAAGGGTTGCCACCGGAGGCGATAACTTCCCACAGCAACGAGTCATTGGAGCATATCCTGTTGGAGGATAATACGCAAGGCCGGGATAAGCTGACCCAATTGCGACAACTTTTTCCCGATATCAGCAGCAAGCTGGAGGAAACAGGTTTCACCCTGCATTACCTCTGGTGCAAATACAAGGAGACCCATCCCGGGGGCTACCAGTACTCCCAGTTCTGCCACCATTACCAAAAATACCGGGAGAGCAGGTCGGCCGTGATGCACTTCGAGCACGAGGCCGGGGACAAGATGTTCGTTGACTACGCGGGAAAGAAATTACACTACGTTGAATACGGCACGGGGGAAATCATCGAATGCGAGTTCTTTGTGTCCGTTCTCGGGCAGAGCCAATACACCTATGGGGAAGCTTCCCCCAGCCAGCAAAAGGAGGACTTCATCGCCAGCGTGCAGAACGCGCTGCATTACTATGGCGGTGTTCCCAAAGTGTTGGTCCCCGACAACCTGAAAAGCGCCGTGAGCAAAAGCAGCAAGTATGATCCCGGGCTGAACGAAGACTTTCTGGACATGGCCAACCATTACGGATGTGGCGTCTTGCCCGCCCGCAGCCGCAGGCCCAGGGATAAAAGCCTTGTCGAGAACCATATCCGCACGCTTTACACGAGGGTGCACGCCGAACTCTCGGGGATGACCTTCTTCTCGCTGGAAGAGTTGAACGGGGCCATACTCCGGTGCCTTGAAAAGCATAACTCGACCCCCTTCCATGGCAGGGATCACTCCCGCAGGCAGGTGTTCGAGCAAACCGAAAGGGAAGCGTTAAAACCCCTGCCGGGCGAACGTTTTGAAATAAGGAAGACGAGACAGGTGACAGTCATGAAGAACTGCCATGTCCAACTTTCCGACGACAGGCATTACTACAGTGTCCCGTACCGGCATATCGGGGAGAAGGTGAAGTTGAGCTACACCTCGAAGGAGGTCAGCGTCTATCTCAAAGGCGAACGCGTGGCCTTCCACCTGAGGGACAGGAAACCCTACAAGTACACCACCATCAAGGAGCACCTGCCTTCGCACCACCGGTTCGTCTCGGAGTGGAACCCGGAGAAGTTCATCAATTGGGCCGCCGGGATCAGTCCCGAAGTTAAAACCTACATAGAAGGCGTACTCTCGCAGAAGAACTACCCTGAGACACTTTACCGTGCCTGCGTGGGGATACTCTCCTTCGCCAGAAAGCTGGGCAAGGAGCGCCTGGTGACAGCCTGCAGGATGGGGATAAGGATGGAGACCTACAACTACGGGTTCATATCGAAGGTGCTGGCCAACAATACCGACAAGCTATGGGCGGAAGGGGAACAGGCGGCAAGGAAACAAAAACTTCCCGGGCATGAAAACCTCAGGGGAAGCGATTATTATAAAGACATATGTAACGATTAAAACAAAAGGAACATGAATGAAGTGACATTGGAAAAAATGGGACGGCTCCGCCTGTATGGCATGCAGTCCTCCTTCAGGGCTATCCTGGAGAGTAAGACATCGGGGCAGTTCACCATCGACCAGATGCTGGCAACCCTGGTCGAGGCCGAATGGGAAGAACAGGAGAACCGGAAAACGGACCGGCTGGTAAAAAACGCGGGGTTCCGTTACCCGGCATCCCTTGAAGAAATAGACTACTCGCATCCGCGCAACCTGGACAGGAACCAGGTGCTCCGGCTGGTGGACTGCAATTACCTCGAGAGGGCGGAGAACGTCCTGGTGACAGGGGCCACCGGGTTAGGGAAAAGCTACCTCATATCCGCCCTGGGGTACCAGGCATGCCTGATGGGTTACAAGGTGCTGTACCGCAATACACAGAAACTTTTTAACGCATTACGAATAAATAAAGTGGACGGCTCTTACATGAAAGAGATCAAGCGGATTGAAAAGCAGGACCTGCTCATACTCGATGACTTCGGCTTGCAGCCATTGGACAACATAAGCTCATTGACATTAATGGAGATCATTGAAGACCGGTTCGCTAAAAAGTCCATCATCATAGGTTCGCAACTTCCCCTGGAAAAATGGTACGACATCATAACGGAAAAGACGGTTGCCGATGCCATTTTAGACCGATTGTTGAACGCATCACATAAAATAACACTCAAGGGAGACTCCCTGAGAAGAAAAAAACGATAATTTTGTCCTTGCCTTTTTTGATTTATCAAAAAAGGATGACCTTCGGAGTGCCCTCCGGGAGAACGCAGGGGGTCAACATCCCGGACAGGGGGTCAGCATCACCGGAATATGCAAAAGCAGCATTAAGAATAATTTTATTGCTTACCTGAACGGCTATACCGACAATATCAAAATCATTATTGACCGTTCGGGTATTCGTTCACATATCAACAAACTGGCGGAAGAAAAAATCCTGTACACACTCATCAAGGACTTTTCGGAGATTGACCTGAGCCCCGAAAAAGTGAGCAACATCAAAATGGGCTATGTGTTTGAGGAATTGGTTCGCAAATTTTCGGAAGCCAATAATGCCGAAGCAGGAGAACACTACACGCCCCGTGAAGTGATTGACCTGATGACGCATATGCTCGATATGGACGAGAAAGCCATCAAAGACGGACAACTTGTAACCATTTACGACCCTGCCTGTGGTAGCGGTGGTATGCTTTCGGCAGCCAAAGAGTTTATTGAAGAAAAGATAAACCCCAACGCCAAAGTGGTGTTATACGGACAGGAAGTAAACGACAAAACCTGGGCTGTGGCACAAGCCGACTTATTGCTGAAAGGCGAAACGGCCTATATCACCAAAGGCGACACACTGTATGAAGATGGTGCAGCAGGTGAGCAGTTCGACTTTATGCTTTCCAATCCGCCTTATGGCAAAAGCTGGAAGAAAATTCAAAAGAAGGTGCTTGCCAACAGCAACGGACGTTTTGATGTGGGGCAACCCCGCAGCAGCGATGGGCAGTTACTCTTTACCCTGCATATGATTAGCAAAATGAAACCTGCCGAGTTGGGCGGTTCTGCCATTGCCATTGTTCACAACGGTTCGCCATTGTTTAGTGGGGATGCAGGAAGCGGTGATAGCGAAATACGCAGGTACATTTTGGAAAACGACTGGCTGGAAACCATTGTAGCCCTACCCACCGAATTGTTTTACAACACGGGAATTGCAACCTACATCTGGTTGGTGCGAAACAATAAGCCCGAAAAACAAAAAGACAAAATTCAACTGATTGATGCTTCGAGTTTTTGGAAACCTATGAAACGCAGTTTGGGCAACAAACGCAGGCGCATACACAACGGTATGGAAGGCAGCGGAGAAAATGAACGCTACGTGGAAGCCAACGACCAGATAAAACAAATCATTGACATTCATAAAGCCTTTGCACCCGGACCGTACAGCAAGATTTTTGAACTGGAAGATTTTGCTTTCCGCAAGCTGTTTTTGGATTTGGAGGAAACCGATGAAAACGGCAACCCGATAACCGAAGAGAAAGAAGTAACCGTTGCCCAAAACAAACTGGACGACACTTTACTGATTAAAACAGCCGATGATAAAAAACGCTTAGCCGAACTGAAAGACAAAAAAGGTAAAGAAGGCGAATTTGGCTTTAACCTGAACCCTGAAAGCGAACTGGCTACCAAACACAAAACGGCTGACACAACTATTACCATTCGTAAAACTTTGGACGGCAACAAACTAGGGCTGAAAGCTACCCTCAATGTACCGAAGATTGTAAAAGACACCGAATACATACCTTGGAAAGACGACAAAGAAGCCTTTTTGAAAAAAGAGGTAGAAAAGAAATGGCAAATCACAAAAGAGGAAAAGGGCTACGAAATACCTTTTACTAAGCATTTCTATGTATATCAACCATTGCGTGAACAAGACAAAGTAGTGAATGAAATGGCAGAACTGGAAAGCGAAAATCTGGAATTGATGAAAAATTTAGGCATTACCTTATGAGCAGATACGAAACATATAAGCCCAGCGGTATCGAATGGATTGGGGATATTCCAAAGGATTGGAAAGTAGTCAGTCTAAAAAACATTTTGTTGTCAATGACTAATGGAACAACAGTAACGCAAGACCCTTTTGAAGAAGGAATTCCTGTAACCAGAATTGAAACAATTTCAGATGGAACAATTAATATTGAAAATACAGGCATAATTCCATCAGACAAAGGAATTGAAGATTACTATTTAAATAATGGGGACATTCTTTTTAGCCACATAAATAGTTTTGAGTATGTTGCCAACTGCGCAATTTTTGATTTAGATATAAAATTGTTGCACGGTATGAATTTGTTAAGGTTTATTCCTAACAAGAATAGAATTGAGCCATACTTCTTAATCTATTTGATAAAATCTGACTATTTTAAAAAACTAACTCAATCAGTTTGTAATAGAGCAATTAATCAAGTAAGCATCTCTAATAGCAAACTCAAAAATTTCAAAATTGTAATTCCAGAAGATAAGTCAGAGCAACTCGCCATCGCCAACTACTTAGACGACCAAACCCAAAAGATTGACCGCCTGATAGCCAACAAAAAAGCGCAGGCAGAAAAACTCAAAGAACTACGGCAAATAGAAATCAACAATGCCGTTACCAAAGGGCTTAACGCTAATGCCGAAATGAAAGACAGCGGTATTGAGTGGTTGGGTAAAATTCCAAAATATTGGGAGGTGAACAGATTAAAAAACACAACCTTCATAAATCAATCAGTAATATCTGAAAAAACAACACCAGAATATTTAATTAAATACATTGACATCAGCAACGTCAATTCAATGGGAGAATTCATTGAATTGCAAGAAATGGAATTTTCAGAAGCACCAAGCAGAGCAAGAAGAATCCCTAAACATAATAGTATTTTACTGTCAACTGTTAGAACCTATTTAAGAGCCATTGCCTTAGTGCAAAATCCAGATGAAAATCTAATTGCATCAACAGGTTTTGCAGTAATTGACGCAAACGAAAATATATTCGATGCAGGATATTTATACTATCAAATGATTAGTCACATTTTAGTTGAACGTGTTATTGCCAACTCTGAAGGTGTTAGTTATCCAGCAATAAGTTCTACAAAATTGGGTGACATCAAAATTGTTATTCCACCTAAAAAAGAACAAACTGAAATAGCTAACTATTTGCAACAACGCACCACCGCCATTGACCAACTGATTAAAAACATTGAAGCACAGATTGAAAAACTGCAAGAGCTACGAAAGATAAAAATATATGAAGCCGTAACAGGCAAGATAAAAGTAAACGCTTATGCCGAAACAACAGCGTAAAGATTGGGAACGAATATTTGAAGACCATTTTTGTCATCAGTTAGATACGAAGTGGGGCTACCGCATTTTCCGTGACAGTGAAATAACGGTAGATAAGGAAAACTGCATTCATTGGGACAGGCTTGAACAGTTTTGGGAAGATACCCAACGCCCTACCCTGCAAGCCGTAAAATCGGAATTGGGTTATGACTGGAAAAAGGATTTAGGTAAAAAGATTGCGGAACAACTTCAGGAAAAACCCTTGTTCCAATTGCTTCGTGACGGACTGAAAGTAAACAGTCAGCATACACTGGATTTACTCTATTTCAAACCCGAACGCAGCGACAATAAGCATCAGGAAGAACTGGCTAAGAAAAATATCTTTAGCGTCATCCGGCAGTATCATTTTACCAGTGCCGCCAATGCCCGTCAGGAAGAAGACGACCGCCAAAGTATTGATGTGGTAGTTTGTTTGAATGGCTTTGCCATTATTACCGTTGAACTGAAACACACCCTTGCCAAGCAAAATGTATTGGATGCTGTAAAGCAATACTGCGAACGAGACACCGAACGCCCTATTTTTTACCGTGCTTTTGTGCATATAGCTACTGATGATGAAAAAGCAAAAATCGCTACCACGTTCAGCAAGCCGCCTACCAAAGACGATTTCAGAGAGTTTAATACAGGATTGCTCAATGAGAAAATAAAAGGTGACGATTATGCTGTACAATACCTGTATAATGAAATCCTAGCTCCTGAAAGTGTACTCAATTTCATTGAACGCTATTTGTATGGAAGCACACAAGGCTGGATTTTTCCACGCTATCACCAGCAGCGTTGTGTAAAACGCATTTACGATGACATTACAGAACATTACCGCAAAAAGAAAGCACTAAACCTTCGCTATCTTATTCAGCATAGTGCAGGAAGCGGAAAGAGTAATACCATTGTTTGGTTGGTGCAAAACCTGCGAAACTTGCACGTAAAAAATCAAAAGGTATTCGACCACATCATCATCTTAACGCACCGCATCAACCTTGACGACCAAATCAGCAAAGACTTTTTAAAAGCCATTGGACAAACTGGCGTAGTGGCTTATTGCAAAAAAAGCAATGATGTTCGTTTGGCTTTAGGTGAACGATTGGATAATTATCGAAATCCCGAAATTCCTATCAATGCTCCAGTCATTGTAACCATTCTGCACAAGTTCTCATTTCTGAAAGACCTTGCCGACCAAACAGGAAAAAATATTTGCTTCATCATAGACGAAGCACACACCAATCAGGAAGGCAAACTGCACGAGAAAATGGTAGATGTGTTTGATGAAGCCACAGGCCAAACAATTCAGCAGAAAATCGAAGAGGAAGATGACGAGCAGGAAGAATTACTGGATGAAATTGCCAGAAAGGAATTTCCAAACCTTTGCTTCGTAGCCCTGACTGCCACACCAAGCGATAAAACCATTCAGCACTTTGGCAAAGAAGGCAGAGCCTTTGATGTTTACAGTATGGATGAAGCCATTGCCGAAGGCTACATTATGGACGTGGCAAAAAACATTATCACTTACGAAACGCTTTACGAACTCAACTACAAACTGCCTGACGACCATCAGCAGAATGAATATCCCACCTTGCAGGTTTACCGTGCATTGAAACTGAAAGCATTTGAAGATGATGAAGTCATCAAGGAAAAATGCAAAATAATTGTTTCCATTTTCAAAGACCGCACAGCCGATAAGATTGAAGGCAAAGCCAAATCAATGATTGTTACGTCCAGCCGTTTGAGTGCCGTGAAATACAAACTCTATCTGGACGAAGAACTGAAAAAACGGGGTTTAAAATGGAAATCGTTGGTTGCCTTTAGCGGACAAATCAACCATGACGGAACGTTTTATTCCGAAACCGAAATGAACAAAAGCAACAATCCGCAAAATGTAAAGATTGAAGAATGCTTTGAAAAGGGCGATGACATTCGTTTTCTGATTGTGGCAAACAAGTTTCAAGTTGGTTTCAGCGAAAAAATGCTGCACACAATGTTTGTGGACAAAGCCCTGCAAGACCGCAATGCCGTTCAAACCATAAGCCGACTGAATAGAATTTATCCGGGAAAGAAATTCGATACACTGACCGTTGATTTTACCAACTCGTATGATAAAATCATCAAGGCATTCCGCAAATACCAAAGCAATGTAGAAAGCCATAAAGAAGCCAACCCAGATGATTTGTATAAAATCAAAGACGAGTTGCTGAAACGTGGCATTTTCACGCTGGAAGATGTGGAAGAATGCGTAAAGCTTTTCAATAGTGAAAACCCTACTGATGTAGTTCCCCTTTCGGTATTGCTTACCAAAATAAAAGGTATACTGCAAGCCAAAGCCGACAGCGACAAACAACGTGAATTCAGAACCTTGCTTGCCCGATATGTAAGTTTGTTTGGCTTTATCCGTGCTTTATTCCGTTTGCGTTTCAAAGACAAAATTCTGATTGACTTCAACATCTTCGCCACACTTCTTTACAAGAAACTTGACCCGACAATGAGTGCCGAAGATTTGGAAGAAGAAATCAAAAAAGTAAAACTGAAAGCCTTTGACATTGAAAAAATATCAGAAGGAGTTCAGGAACCCGAGGGCGGAGATGATGATGAAGGTGGAAACGGTGGCGGTCAGCGTGGCGGTGGAAACATTACTAGCGTTCGACCAATGGCAACCGTTGAAGAAGTGGTAATTGCAATTAATCTGCGTTTCAAAGAAAGAGTTTCACCCGAAGGAGTTTCGGTAGTAGAAAACTATTTACAAGCACTACAAAAGGACAATGACCTTAAAACAACTATCAAAAACAACCTGACCCAAGACGAAAGACAGGTTTATGATTTGGTGATTAAAGGCATTATGGACAAACTCTATACAGACTTTATCATCAACCATTCACCGCAACATTACGGAGAATTGACACAGGAAAACATTCAAGGATTTATTAACCAAAGTGCCTACAAAATGCTGAGAGAAATTCTCAGAACGGCAGCATAAAAGATAGAATATGAACATACTTAAACTTTATCACGCAAGATGGAAACAAGATGTTTTTGATGAAGAAGGTAATCATTTCAAAGACAGAGTTGTTGAGTATTTTGTTCAATATGAACGTGTAAATCATATTGTTCACCAGCAAATCCAAGATAACAATGGCTACAGAACCGTTACTGGACACATAGACAACATTGACACCCTCTTATTCGATGAAATCAATAATGCATTGATGCAAATATCAAACATTAAAGAATTTGATTCAGGCATTTTCGAGTTCAGACCTTGGTTTGAATATGAACAAATAGAAAGAGCTTGGGCATCTAAGAGAGCATTGGGCTATCCTTTTAGAGACTTGCAAATTAATACAACAACAAACAGAATTGTTGCATTAGCGACACGTTTAAGATTTTTTGATGCACAACGTGTAAAGAACAGTATTGTTTACAATATTCCACAGGTAATAAATCTGAATATTCAAGGACTAATACCGAGCCTGATTCGTGCTGACTTTTATACACCAGACGAAACAGACAGAATAATCCAAGAATATTGGGCAGACAGAGAAGGAGGATTAATTTAAAAGATATGCCAACGCTACAGTCACACACATTTGCAAGCCGCACAAGCCGACACATAAACCAAAGCTTGTAAAAGAGTGTGCCTGTTCCCTCGCACGGACAAAAAGGCTAAGCAGCAAAAATAAAAGACGGAAAAATGAAAGACAAGAACGGCCAGCTTGTAACAAAGTGTATATGCCATATGGGTTTCAGTGGGTATTCAAGCCTTGTAACCCGCTCAAACTTTCGTGTAGGTGGACAGGAAACTACTCCGCAATCCCTTACGGCACATACACTCGACCGTTGGCGGTCAGCTTAAAACCACACAATACAAAAAGATAATGGGACATAAAAAAGTTTGTTTAGAATGTAAAGTAACACTTAACAGACCATTTGACAGTGGTTCTGAATTAACTTATCCTTGTCCTGAATGTGGAAAGCCAATGACACTTTTACCACATAGATTTCGACCGCCCAAAAAGTCAGAAAGCAAAAAATGGGAAACAGTAAAATTTCTAATTGATAACGGTTTTTACTTTCATCACATTTACGAAAAAATTGAAACTAAAAATGGAATAACAATTTGTCAAAATTATGTTGCTTATCCCGACAATCTTAGAGATGCTCAAGAATTTGTTGTCAAATATAAAAGTCAAGCGAGAAAATGATTATGCAAGACGACAACTATGTGAAAATATTATTTCAGTTTTATAGCGACATCTTCGAAGAAGAAATGGTTGAAACTATGTGGGCTACAATACTTGATAACGACAAAGGGCTTTATAGACTCGACAATATTCCGTTTTATGCACCACTTGTCGCTTCTGAAGATATTGTGTTTGCGGAATTTGATGAACAACAACAAATGCTGACATATAGAAAAACAGTTGAATATTCAGGCAATTCAACGATACAAATTGTGCTTATGGACAAGACAAAAGACATAAATTCAATTCGGAAAATGTTTGAAGAACTTGGGTGTGTTTCTGAAAAAGTAAATGACGGCTATTTCTCAATGGAAGTTCCAGCATTAGTTGACTATAAATTTATAAAACAAAAACTTGACGAATTAGAAAAAAAGGAAATAATTGGTTATGCAGAACCTTGTTTATCAGACCAACATAAAATAATTTAACAATAAACAAACAACGAAAAAACAAAAAGCCGAACCGCAAACAAGGGTTTGGCGTCAGGCGGGTCGAACGTTCCCGTTCGACACTTTTTCGTAAATTTGGGCTTTTGTCGCTCGCTCGGAATTTTCTGCCGAAAATCCCGCCCGAACGTCAAGCTCCGGCCCGATGTGTATAAGTTTAAAAAAACAAGAGCTCTCGACTAATTGGATAAGTCACCTGCCTTCAAAGACATTTAAGATAAAGCAGGAAATGTTGGTTCGAATCCAATAAGCTCACAAATTAAAAGATATGCTCGAATTAAGACATACTCCAGCTTTAAACCATTTCAAAGATTTGATTGGTCAAACAAATCATTATTTGATTACTATCTTGATCGGTTTAGAAGGTGTTCGTTCTGGTATTGTAACAAAAGGAGAATCATTTAATGTAACATGGCAACCTAAATCAATTGAGGATTCAGCAAAGAGGAGCCGTAGATTTGCAAGAAATTCAGCTTTATCTTGGGCTGTTGACTCACTTGATACTTATATTGGATTTCTTGGAAAAAAACCATTTTGCATTTCTGACTCTAGTTTTCTAAAAGAAATTGAGGTGCGTTCTGTTTATAGAAAATTTAATGCAGCAGTTAAAAGTCTGAACTTTCAGACTGACTTCCCTATTTCATTGATTCATTTAGGGATTCAATGGAGGAATAATTTAGTTCATTTTCATGCAGAGAATGAATTAGACCATGAATATGCTACATTCTTAAGAAACACTGACAAAAAAGATATACAAGAACGATTTCGTGGATTAGATTCAAGTTTAATGCTCGATAACTTTAAAAATAATTATTCACCGACCTTGAAAGAAGTTGCTGCTATAATTCAATCAATTCATTTCGTTGTTGTGGAAATGGATAAAGAACTGGTTAAAAGTTACAGTGCTACTGATTATTGTAAAAGGATTATAAAGGAAAATAAACAAGAATTAGCAATAATGATGAAGGTAAATTCAGATTTACAAGAGAGAAAACTTATTAGATTTTTTCTTTCTAAAGGTTTTTCAATGATTGAAAATGGACAACCGAATCAAAAAAATATAATAACAATTGAAGAAATAAAAAAAACCTACACACAACACGCGGTATAGCCAATAAGGGTGGCCGTGGTATGCGAAAGTTCCCCCTCGCATTGTCGTTTCGCCTCGGTTGATACTAATGTGGCTCCGCTCACCCTTACGGCTCATACACTCGACCGTTGTGTGCAAGCGAGCGATAGCGTTTACAATGGCTCGGAAATAGAATGTCAATAACAATTAATATGAAAATACGATTTTTAATTTGTTCGATATTATGCTGTGGATTATACAATGCCTATTCCCAAACGGAACTTTGTATTGTCGGGACTTTCCACAATGAATCTTCTTATATAAACAGCGATAGTATTTATAATATATTGCTAAAAGCAAAGCCTGATGTCATTCTTATAGAGTTAGATTCTACTTTATTTACTGACAATTTCAATTTTGATTTGAACAAATATCCCGACCTGCTTTCTACAAATGAGAATATTGGTGCAGAAAAATATCATTCGCAACACAAGGTGGATTTGCGACCATTTGATATGACAGGAAGAAATGAATATTATAAGGAAACAAACTATTTTGACAATCAAAATAAAATGTGGAGTGAAGTGCTTGGTTTGTACGAAAGAAGTGAGTTAAGCAAAAAAGACAAGGAAGATGTTGAACTAATACGGTTAGTAATGAATTACAATGGAATGACTTTCAGTTCGGTGAAGGATTTGAATGTGAATATGATGGTAAAATTTTTGTCGTTGCGCGAAAAAATAATCTACTCGAAAATGGTTTCAATAGTCGAAAATACGGAAAAACTTTACCATTGGATTGATTTTGCGCGACAATGGGAAGCACATTGGTATGAGCGAAACTCAATCATGGCTGATAATATCAAAAAAATCGCAAACGATTACAAAAACAAACGTATTGTTGTACTTGTCGGATTAGAGCATAAACCCGGACTTTTAGATTTACTCCAAGAGTCAACAGATTTTGTTATTCAGGAATATTGGACATATTAATTAGAAAACAAATAAAAATTATGAGGGACAAGTGCCAGCACACAACATCGTATTGCCAAACATTAAGAAATACATAACGAATATGAAACAGATTTTAATAATAGGACTGATTTTAATATCACAGGTTGGATTTTCACAAATAAAGAAAATGACTCCAACATCAATTCATTTACTTGATTTAAGCGTCCAAGGTGAAAATGAATTCAAGAAGAATCAAGAAGCTGGCATGAAAGTGATGGAAAAATTAGGAAATGGGACAAAATACGAGGATTTATCCCAAGAAGACAAAGATGCGCTTTCAAAAGTTGATGAAACCATGGAAAGCTATTGGGACATAATCGGAGGAGGTTGCAGTTGGTATTGTGGGGGTGGATCCAAAGAGGTTACCGCATCAAGTTATTTAAAATCAGAAGGAGAAAACAATTATGAACCGAGTAACGCTCATGATTTAAATTATAAGAATGCATGGATAGAAGGTGTTGCGGGTTATGGTATTGGTGAGTATCTACTTTATACTTTTGATGGAGCATCACCACGAATTAATGAGATAATCGTTGTAAATGGATATGTAAAAAGTAAAACAGCATGGGAAAACAACTCGCGCGTTAAAAAATTAAAAGTATACATCAACGATAAGCCTTATGCAATTTTGAATCTACAAGATATACGCGGTTCGCAGAGCTTTAAAATTGAACCAATTGGAAATAGCGACAGAAAGGATTGGAATGTCCTCAAAACCAAACCGGACTGGACTATGAAATTTGAAATACTTGATGTTTACAAAGGACTAAAATATGATGACGTAGCAATTTCTGAAATCTATTTTGACGGGCTTGACGTCCATTGTTTTGCGAAAGGCACAAAAGTCCAGTTAGCAAACAACACAACTGAATATATTGAGAACTTAAAAGTCGGTGACTTGGTTGCCTACATGGATCCTGATACTAAAACGATAAAATCTTCCAAGGTTGAGAAAATGGAAAAGGTAATGCATCATGGACTCGTTATTTACCGATTTGAAAGCGGATTGACAATAACTGCAACTCAAGGCCATCCATTCAAAATCGACAATAAAGGTTGGGCTTCGTTGAAACCGGATAAATCAAAACAATACAAAGGATTTGAAAATATAAACGAAATAAATATTGGAGACTTCTTTATAACAACAGACGGAACAGAAAAATTAGTTTCGATTGACTTTTTAGAAGGAGAACAAGAAACCTACACGATTTCAAAACTAAATTCAGGAGATAATTTTATTGCAAACGGTCTGATAGTCGGAGTCGAAGAATTAAATGATTAAAGGAAGCCTTGATATGACAGATAAAAAATAAGTAAAAGGGACTTTGACAGAATATGTTACCAAAAACACCTAAAATAATATGAGAAAGCAAATTTTATTTGTGTTCTGCCTTTTTTGGACAATATCTTGCTTAGGACAGGATAGGATCGACAGTCTAGTGCAAATTGGTATACAATACCACGATAATGGAGAGTATAACCAGGCAATTGAGGTTTACAAACAGGCATTGAAGATTGCACCAAAATCATTATTGGTGAACTACGAAATATCAATGTCATATTTATATGCAGGTGACAGCAAAAAAGCACTCAAACATAGCAATTTTGTGATAAAACAAAAACAAGACCACCTATTGCCTGCTTATATCGTAAAAGGTTCGGCATTGGATAATTTGGGTAAAACAAAACAATCAATCAAACTATTCAACGAAGCATTAGAAAAAGTAGGAGATCATCATCTTCTATACTACAATCTTGGCGTGGATTACAGTAAGATAGAAGAGACAGAGAATGCGGAAAATGCTTTCATCAACGCCATTCAAAACAAATCCGACCATAACAGCAGTCATTATGCTTTAGCGCTCTTGGAACATCAAAACAACAATAGAGTACAAAGTTTATTGAGTTTGTATTACTTTTTAATGTTAGAGCCATCTTCGAACAGGTCGAAAACTGCTTATAAATTACTAAAAGAGCAATTAGGCGGTAATATTCAAAAAGATGCTGATGATCCGACGAATATCAATGTGCTTATCAATCCTAAAAGTGTGGAATCCGAATTTGGAACAGCTGACATGCTGCTTGCACTGCTCGAAGCATCCAACTCTTTGGAAGAGAACAAAGAGAAAGCGCCGGATGAGTTGTTTATAGACAACACTAAATCATTTTTCTCCGTTTTAGGAGAACTTTATGAAAATGAACCCCATGACAAAGACAACCTTTGGTGGAATTTCTATGTACCGTTCTTCTACGATCTGGCTAAATCTGATTACATGGACGTTTTCTGTTATTATATCAGCATTTCGAGTAACAACAAGGCGCAAAGATGGCTTGAAGCAAACTATGAAAAATTTGAGAAGTTTGCGAAATGGATACAGGAAAGATAAAAAATGAAAAAAGAGATCAGCTACGATGAAAAGATTTTTAACAGTTATATTTTTAGCGATTACTTGTTTTGCACAGGCACAAGAATTACCATCTATACCTACAAATGGATTTGCGTTCCCTTTAGGAAGTAAATTTGTGATCAAATTGGTTCCAAAGGATTCCGTGAATTTCGACTATTCGGTACTCTCTTTTGAACCATTTGAAGAAATCGTAGATACTCAAAAAGAAGATGATCTGTTTGAGAAAAAAGGAGAAGATAACACTATTGTTTTTTACTTTTGTTTGGGAACAAGTGGAGAAACGGAGCAAGAAAGAGAGAAGAATATGAAAGTACTTCTAATAATGAAGAACTACACGAAAGAAATCTTGAATTATACATCTGAAATTCAGCGAGAAGAAGATGGAGAATATGAAGAAACTTCAAATGTTGGAATATATCCCAATGCGATAGCCACAGAGATCTGGCCATATATGATTTATTCTATCGGGTTAAGAGAATTTAGAAAGCCTACTTATGCTCTAAACTCAACAAATCGAAGAACTGTAAAGTTGGATAATGTAACTATCGAAGCGGATGATGTTTTCACAAACCGGATGAATCTTATTTTGTCTGATCTGGGTAAGTTACGATTAAATGATATGAGACTTAAAGAAGAAGAATGGGAAGCGATTGATAATACACCCGATCATAAACTTGGTATTGCCGAATCATATTATCCGAACTCCAATAAATATAAAATAGATACGGCCAGAGTATATTTATATGAAACTTCATTGATTGAAAATTCAATAACTTACTATGCAACAAAAGAAAGTGGTCTGATTAGAGTTATATTCTTTGAATGGGAAGAACCGTTTGTCATAAATCAGAATTTGCAAAAAAAAGCAAATGAAACATTCAAAAACAAATTAAAATTTTTAGAAGAAAGTATTGTACAGAAAGGAGGGGAACCCATTGAATACAAAGAAGAAAACAATTACACAAATAAAGTTTGGAAAATATCGAATGGATTTACAATATCGCTGGAGAACATGAAGAACTTTAATCATATCAGGATGGTAATCTTTAGAGATTAACGCAAAAAAACAAAGATGGTGTGGATTCTAATGCAAAGTAAGACATAAGGATAGGATTTAGATTTTAAAAAATAATCAAAAAAATTAAAGACGATGAATACAAGAATCAAAAGAAAACTACATATTACTTGCATTACTCTTACATTCATCTTCATGGCTTGTACACAACAGTACACTGTGAGAGGATACATTGAGGGGCTTACCAATGATACTATTTTTGTGGCAGCAGTCTCGTTGAACAATTTTGGTGAACAAGAGCCAATACAAGACACCATTTATTGTAAAAAAGGTCGTTTCAATTACTCTTTTGCTAATGACGGTGCTTACGGATTGATGTTTAGTTTTCCGCAATTTTTTATACTTGACAGACCCACAGGAGGACGTTATACCCCTGATAATTCAAACCTTGCTATATTTCTCGAGGCAGGAGATAAAATAAGTTTCAGGGGTTACATTGACTCGTCAGGTATAAGCCATGTTACCATTTCCGGGACAAAGCTCAATCGTGATTATTCAACAATTCAAAACAGGATGTTTGAAATAAATAAAAATCAGGTCGAAGAAGAAATGGCTTTCGAACAGGCAATGGTGGATAGAGACAATGAGAGAGAGGATTTAGGTCGGGCAAATCGTCAAAAACGACTGAATGCCCGTCAGGAATTGTATGGCAACTTTATAAGAACAAATCTCGATAACCCGCTATCGGCATTTCTTTTATCCCAACAACCTTTAGACAGTTTGGACATATACTATCATAAACTTGGTGAAAATGCCCGCAACTCAATATTTCACAGCTTGCTCGACGGGGTAATGGAGCAATCTCTTACATACACAAATGCAAAAAAAGCAGTTGATGAAGTTGTTGTAGGCAGCAAAGCACCAGATTTCATGTTAAATGATATAAACGGCCAACCGTTTAACCTTTCTTCGCTTCAAGGGAAATATATCATTATTGACTTCTGGGGCAGTTGGTGTGGCCCCTGTATTGCAGGTTTCGCGCAAATGAAAAGCCTCTATGAAAAGCATAAAAGTAAACTTGAGATAGTGGGCGTTGCCTGTAACGAAGAAGCAGTTGCTGGTTGGAAAGAAGCAGTGAAGCAACACGAACTGCCTTGGATAAATGTGTATGATGATAAATCGTCGGCTATTAATGTATCATATGGTGTCATGGCGTTCCCTACCAAGATTGTCATTGATCCGGAAGGAACAATAATAATCAGAGAACAGGGAGAAGGTAAAAATTTCTATACGCAAATTGAAAGTGTTATTCAATAGATTAAAACGAAATAAACTAACAGGTAAGAATATGCAGAAATTATACATCATAACCTTAATCTTATTGACGGGCTGCAAACAAGTTGATAATAAATTTGAATTATCCGGAACTGTGATTGGTGACACTGACGCAATTGTAGTTTTAATCCAAGCTGGACAATCCAGGTTTGATGCAGAAACTTCGCCTATCATAGACGGGAAATTTCATATTACCGGAAGTCTTGAGTATCCTGAAGAATTTTCCCTGATGACTGAAAAATCTGATCAAAGTATATTTAATCCGCTCAGTATCTTTATTGCTCCCAATGACAAAATAGGGATAGAATTAAATACAAAAGATATTGAAAAGTCTATTGTGAAAGGTTCTCTGGTACATGATGAGTTCCAACAATACCTCAAGATAGTGGATAGATATGTCGAAGACTTATTGGATCAATTGCGAGATGAATACTATACAGCAGAAGCCATTAATGACACTTTAAAAATGAGAGAAATTGAAATACAAGCAGCTGAACTTAAAGAGCTAAAGGGACAGAGAGCCTACAAATACATAAAAAACAATCCTAAATCCTTTGTTTCTGCATATAGTTTATATGAGAACAAGGATCTTTTCGACACCAAGCAAGTAGATGAATTATTAAGTCTGTTAGATAAAAGCCTGCATAATTCCAAGCACATATATGATATCGTCCATGCGGACAGAAACCAGCCGGGTAAAAAAGCCAGTGACTTCACGTTAAAAGACTCGCAAAATAATGATATCACCTTTTCGAAATTTGCCAAAGACAAAATTGTTTTAATGGAATTCTGGGCTTCATGGTGTGGTCCTTGCAGAAAAGCCAATCCGAAACTGGAAGCAATATATCAGCAATACAAAGGGCAAGGATTTGAAATCCTGGGAATTTCCCAAGACCGCGATATCCAAGTATTACAAGAATCTATTGCAAAGGATCAGATTACATGGATAAACCTCCTTGATGTAAAAGGGATTAATGCTGTTACTCGTTTATATAATTATTCTTCGTTGCCCGCAAATATCTTGATAGACAGGAATGGTATCGTTGTTGCCCGCAATATTAATATATACAATATTGAAAATGAAATTATAAAATTATTGAGATAAGAAAAATGATCAATCCGGTAGAAACTCCAACCTTGAACATGAAGTTCTCTATTCAAGAGGAAAAATACCCAACGATCACTTTACTCTCGCACCACCGGTTTCATTTGGATATAAGATTTCAAGCCGTTTTTTCTTGAATGCAGATATCATGTTTTCCTACTTCAAAACAGAAATTGCATTTGTAATACAGTAGAATATTATATTCAAAGAAATTGAAAATATGAAACCAAAATCAAAAAAGACAATCGTTATTTTCTTTGCAAAAAATTAACTCTCCTGCATTTAACTGCTTGAGGATGCTGTATGTATGACGAAATCATAAAAACGGTAATAAACAACTATACTTTTAATTCTATTGCGTATATTTGTGTGTTATAGGACATTTTGTAACAATAATGAAACAAGCAATTTACATACTGGCTTTGACATTTCTGACCGTAACAAGCAGTTTCGGACAAACATTTAATGACAGCATCTATGCGACTTGGTGGTCAAACAAGGAGAAATCTATTTTTCAGTCCGTTGATAAAGGAACATTCTCAGGAATGACCAACGGATATATTCAACTTAAAAATGAAAAAGATACGCTTGTTCTCGACTTTCAAAATAGCAAGACAACTTTGAATGTTATACACGACCCTGACGAAATGTATGACAAAAGCACAAAAGAATATTCTGCACAGACGACGAGTGGCAAGACATCTTTGACCTATGAAATTTATGCTCTTGCAAATATTTTAGTATTAAATTAAATGGCTTGACATATCGCATTGGCATTATTGACGGGGCTTGTGATATGCCAATTCCCGGACTGGATTTTAATTACTGTTCAGATAAAGAAACAGAGTTCTTGACTTTATTTGTAAGAAACCCTTTAGAGCTAACAACGACAAGAGAAATAATGGAACAGAAAAACGTTAACTATCCTGAAGCTCAAAAGTTAGCAAAGATAATTACAATACTCCCGGGTTCGACCCTTATTTTCATCATTAATAAGACCGAGACTAACGACGGACTTGAAAAAAACGTGCTATAACAACATATTTGCAGCAGATAAGATAATACTAACTACAATGATAAATAAAGCACTAAAAAGAGTTGTCGATTTGGTTTACGGAACCGGGCGAGTAAAAAGGCAATTTGAGTTTAATAATCCTGGCGAAAAAGTTTTGGCAGCAGACGCAAGTAAAGGTATTGCAACTACTTCAGACCAAGACATTCAACGAGGCGTTGACTGGGTTACTTCACAGCGAGCGGTTATCTTGTTGACAGAAGAAAAAATTGTATGCGGTAAATGGATAATTCCACTTGACACGATATCAACGGCCCGGCTGTTAAAGATTAATACGCTATTTGGAGGAGGGCAAGTTTTAAAGGTTCAAACAACAGATAAAAAAAACTATCAATTTGGGATGCAGCTAAACTCTGAATGGGTAAATCAAGAGCGGCTTGCCTTGGTACTCGAAAAGGGAGAGGTGAAACATTCAACATTTAGTATCGTAGCAAGACTAATTACGGTTGGATTTTTGATTTACTGGTTTTATGAACGATTTATCGCAAATTAAAAAATATGAGGATACTATTACCTGATTCTATCGGGAATTCAGCAATTAACCATCTTACTAAAAGATATGAAGAATCTGACTAATCGACTGAATAATGATATCCCGGAGGGTTTATCTCAACTGATAGGCAGTATAAAACAATTTACGAATCATTTCAATCTGGAAGCCATCAAGTCATATCACCGAAGTTACAGAAAAGCTTCGTGAATCACCTCACATAGATTTCAAATATTTTGATTCGCTGCTTATTGATGGGGAGCCGGTTTATAATTACATATTGAAAAATAGCATTTCACATGAAAGGTTGGGAATGTATATTGTAAAAAAGAAGAAATAGTGGAAATTCTGAATTCAATGACGGATCATCTTTAGTTCTAAAATGCAGCCGGTATGCATTGTATCAAACTATTTGCTAAATTTGAACGTTAGTACAAATTTTAAGATAAGGACAAAATAAAGTACAGGTAGCTGTATTATAAAGCAGAGGACAAAACACAAAATAATCAACAGATATACAACACATTAAAAAATGAATACGATGAAACAGAAACTCTTAATTTCATTTTTAGTAATCAGTTTTTCTATTCACGCTCAGGAATTTGATTACACAAAAGTTCCTCAGATTCAAACTAATGCAACATTTACCACGGAAGTCCAACCGGATAAGATCACTTTATCCATTACTCTTTCCGAAAGCAATTCTAAAGGAAAAGTATCCGTGGAGGAATTGGAACGGAAATTGGGAAGTATTTTGAAAGCCAATGGCATAAATATAAGCAAACAGCTCATGTTAAAAGACTTGTCAAGTAATTTCCAAAGTTCCTTACTTAGAAGAACAGACGTCCAGAAAACAAAGAATTTCTATCTTGAAGTTTACGATGCAGCATCCGCCGGAAGAATCTTAAAAGAACTATCCGACAATGATATTTCTAACGTAAGGCTAATCAGTACTGAGTATTCCAAACTCGAAGAACTCAAGATCGAGCTAAAAGGAAAGGCTGTATCGAAAGCCAGGAAACAAGCTGTGGAAATGGCCAAAGCATTAGATCAAAAAGTCGGGACAGCACTTTTCATTTCAGATATGCAGACAAATGTTGGAGGCTATCGAGCTCCGGGAGTAAACATTATTGGAGTAAATTCGATAGCATACAGTGAAAATGATCAATCGAATTTGGATATTAGTTTCGATGATATTCGAGTGGATGTCACTGTGACAGTTTATTTCAAACTTGAAGAATAAGAAAAGAAATGAAACGGTTCATTTTGACATTATCACTTATTATTGGGCTTATAAGCTGTAATAATAAGACGGCAAAAATTGAATGTGACGGAGAACCGACAATATCTACCGTAACCGATACTGATATAGAAATGAATGATGCGATTAAAACAGCTAATCAAACACTTCATCAATAAATTATGAGGAGGTTATACCATCAGATTAATGAGAAACAGAATGACAAAAGAAGAAAAAGAACAATTTGACAAGGTAAATGGATCATATTATAGAGCATCCTATTTTGGCAGAAATAATTTATCGGGATTCAAAGATTACGCCTATCGGAAATTCTGGCGTTTGGAGGGTGCATATGACGATTTTAAAACCGTTCCCACAACGGGGGATGTTTTACCTTACAATAACTATCCCATGAAAATCGATACAGGGCAGGTTTTCGTTATTGATTACATAAAAACCGATAACACCTCAATTCGTAAATTTTACAGATCAGATGGCAAGTTCTGGAATAACCGTCCAGTTACAGAAGAGTTTAAAGCAGAATAATTTCGATTATTGATTTTGATGTGCAATTATTGATTGAAAGAAAATAAATACAGATATGAAAGTGATAGTTTTAAATGACGGAAATAGCATACCTGTTGTCGGTCTTGGGACATACAAGTCTGTCAATGATGATGGTATTCAATCAATAAAAAGTGCCTTAGCAAAAGGTTACAGGTTGATCGACACAGCAGCCAAATACAATAACGAAGAAGAAGTTGGTAAAGGAATCACAGAAAGTGGTATCGACCGGAAAGAGATCATCGTCACCACAAAGTTATGGCGGGAGAATTTAGGATATGAAGAGACAAAAAAAGCTTTTGAACTGTCATTCAAAAAATTGGGTTTGACTTATATTGATCTCTATTTGATACATTGGCCCGCCAATGCAAGAAACTACACCAACTGGCAAAAAGTAAATGCGGATAGTTGGCGTGCGATGGAAGAATTACAAGCTGAAGGAAGAATAAAGTCAATTGGCGTAAGTAATTTCTGGCAAGAACATTTGGAGGCACTTTTTCAAACGGCAAAAGTAATTCCTGCTGTCAATCAGATTGAATTTCACCCCGGTTATTGGCAACCCGAATTAACAGCATTCTGTAAAAAGAACGATATTGTTGTTGAGTCTTGGTCTCCTTTGGCAAGAGGAAAGATTTTCGGAAACGATATATTGAACGCCATCGCTGAGAAGCACAATAAATCTGTCTCCCAAATTTGCCTGCGCTGGGTAATTCAACACGATGTGGTTGTAATTCCGAAATCAACTATACTTCAGCGAATTGAAGAAAATATCGCTATCTTTGATTTTGAATTATCGGAAGAAGAGATGAAACAGATCAACGAACTCCCGGAAATAGGATTTAGCGGAGAATTGCCTAATATATGGCCGGAGAGGATTGATGTATCTTCGCGTTAGCAGGTATAATAAATGTAACGAAATGATTAAAAGATTATTGATACTGACGCTTGGATTATCGATCTGCGGATTGACTTATGCTCAGGATCAAAGTGATAAAGTATATAGGTCGACCCGCCTTGTACCCCGGTTTGGCATTAATGGACAAAAAGGATATGGAATTGAAGCTGGATTATATCTGAATCAATTTTATACAAGACCTCCTTATTCGGGAACAACCCCACCCTACTCTTCATCAGGATTTTATCTATCCTCAGAAATCAGTTTAAGTGACTTTAAGAAAGTAATAATTGGACCAAAAATCGGTTGGGAATTAAGTGTCATCGGGGAGACTCACGGAAGCTTCTTCGGTGCGGAATTCATAAACTATACTGACTTTGACAAATACAGTCCAGCCTTGATGCTAAAAATTGGGATACCGTTGATGTGGCTTAATGTGGGATATGGCTACACTATGTTTTTTGAGAATTCTCTAAAAGACAGAATTGGAAAGCATAGATTTACAGCAAGTTATACAATTAATAGAAAAGCAAATCAAGCATACAAGAGGCTTCAGAAAAATTTGTCAAGGTAGCCAAAACCTACAAAGTATTGATTGAGCTAAATAGTAGAAATTACTTATTACTCTTAATAATATTATTGATCTCAAGCACAAGGGAACACTCTCCAAAACTACATCTGCTTTTCTAAACAGGAACGGGGGAGTCATTTTATTAGGAGTTACGGATGACAAGCAGATAGAGGGAGTTAATCCTAAACTTGCCAATGTCGGAAAAGGGGTCGGAATAGATGTCGGAAAAAACCATAGATAGAGATATTGAGAAACTTAAGCAAGAAGAAAGGCTAAAAAGAATAGGAGGCAGGAAAAATGGTTATTGGGAAATTCAATCAAAAGTGAATAAGTGACATACCAAACGGCAGGAGAATATGAAAATAATCATAGAAACAAATAGACTTTGGATCAGAGAGATAAAAACAGATGATATTGAGTCTTTATTAAAAATTTATCAGCATCCTGAAAATATGAGATTTATTCCTAATTCGGATTTTGAGTGGACTCACGAAAAACTCCAGGCAAAATATGGCAAGATAAATCAAGATTATGAAAACGGTTTTGGCATCTTCGTTGTTGAAATCAAAAATGAAAACAGGATTATAGGGGAAGCAGGATTATTCAACTCATTTCAAAATCTCAAACATTTAGAGTTGGGATATATACTTGACAATAAATTTTGGGGACAAGGGTATGGCTCTGAAATTTGCCAATCATTAATTGATTACGGATTCAAAAAATTGAAGCTAAGTAAATTAACCGCAAGAATGTTTAAACAGAATATTGCATCAATCAAAGTTTCAGAGAAATGCGGAATGAAGGTTATCCAACAAGGAAAAACAGATAGTGGAGAGGATTTTTACGAGTATGAGATTGAGATAATATAAGATTAACATGAGAAGGTTATTACACATATTAATAATTATACTTATTCCATTGGCAGCATTGGGACAAGAAGAAGTTTTTCCAAATATCTTTCCCGTTCGGTCAGTGAAATAGAAACAAGTAAAATAGAAAATCTGGTAGACATAATTGACAAGTCAAGATTCTCAAAAAGATCTTTAAGTGATTTGGGAATTACTGAAGAAGACATCAAAAAATTCAAGAAATTCATTGATAAGGAAGAAGAGCGTATCAAAAAATATAGACAATGCCTTTTGGCAAACGGATGGGAATTGGAGTACGACAACTGATTGGAGAAGAATCATCTTTGTTTTTCAAGACGGTAAAAAAATAATCATTGAGAACTCAGATGACATACCAAACTATCTTTACACACCCTGGATCATTAACTTTGAGGGTTTGAAATTCCGATCCAACTCAATCCTTTTTGGTCGGAATATAGATGAAATAATGAAAGGGCAGTTTTTCAATGAAGTCACACGAGACAAGAATTATGCCATCCTTAAGATTGCCGATTATTTGTATCGAAAGAAATTATCATATTTAAAAAAAGGACTGTAAGAGGAACTTCTTTTTCGAGATCGCAATCGAATATATTATCCATATACAATAAATTTCCCTCTACTATCCCTATATCCTCTCGGACAGGCTATTGATAGGAATCCGACAAAAACCGGAATTGAAAGAATATCCTTCTTTATAGAAACACCAAAAATTTCTTCATGCTTTCAATCTTATTCCTGAGGATCATCAACCCGTCCGATAAAAAGAATCACCCCAGTACTTTTTTCTCTGATTAGAAACAGGAATGGACGGTTAGCAAAAAAGGTCACGGGTTCACTTGGCAGGTTCACTGCTCCTACAAGCATCAATTTTGTTACGGCTGCCGCCTCCGTTCCCTCTTCATTTACTTCCACGAATGTTTTCTGAAGAATATTGCCTACCCCCATGACGGTATCAGCCAAATGTAAAAATTCTCCTTTAAAAATCGAACCCATACCCGCATTTTGCAATGGTTGATTGAGCGACAGTTCACATTCCAGTCTAAATCGTGGCATTTTCAACCAGACCCTCTGATACTTCATTTCTTTCACGACAGAACCGATAGGATCCCATTCAACACCATCCTTCAAATAGTCGATCAGCTGGTCGATATTTCCATTTTCCTGAGGAAGAATGGCTATCATACTGAACGCTTTATTGCCGTAAGGCAGCTCCACACATTGTAGATGCTCGTCGGCATAATAAGGAAGCTCGGTTGTCTGCTCCATCATATTCACCCGGCTCTTCATTTTATCGCCTTTCGTGAAATCATCCGGTTTGGTGTCTTCCTTATCAAATTTCTTAGACTTCTCCCACTTGCTCTTAAAATAGAGGGCATTTGTCAGAAACATATCACCTTGGAACGGATCGGGAGCAATATTGTTGATCCTTCCTCTCGTCTTATCCCGACACCAATCATTTATAATACTGGCAGTTTCGGGATCACTGAAATCGAGTGCCGCTACCTCTGCATCAAAACACCTATCAAGGGCCTCAATAAAATCCTCTTTTACCTGCAACTTATTTCTATACCAGATGGCATTGGCAATCGCAATTTCTGTAGTAGGATCAATTTGCAAGAATTCCTCCGATATAGTACGGTAATAGTCGTTCAATTCCGATACTGAAAAATTAGTAATCCCCGATACCTCGTCCATTTCCTTACGGATAACGTCGGATGCGCCGTTATAAAGCATTCCAATAGCCATGTTCAGGCTTAAAGGAGAGAAGAATGTATTGGTACCCTGCAATTTTGAGACTTCACGGAACATTCTAAAACCAAAACCATTGTCGGCACTCGCCTTATCTCCCTGTTTCCAACTCAGATCAATCCGTTCTGCCGACTTGATTCCTTGTCCCCCTGCTTTTACTACCACTACAGATGGGAGTCCTTTGGTCGTTTCATCCTCCTCCATTGCAACATCTATTACGGATCGATGTCCCACATGAATTTCCTGAGTATCATACCCCTGACGAGAAAACACCAAAATAGAATTTTCAGGAACCATGATAGTGTATTTCCCGTTGACATCAGCCACGACGCTTCTTGTTGTACCCTTTACAGAGACAGTTACAACCATCAATTTTTCACCGGACCGATTTGTGACAATCCCCGAAATCTCCCATTCTGTTTCCTGCGCGTATATGCCGGAAGAAATTGACACCGCCCATAATAGGGATATGACAGTTATAAGCCTAAGTAATAATTGATTTCGCACTGTATCCGTCTGCATATTTTATATGTTTAGTTTTTTTATTCACGAGGATCATCTATCCGTCCTATAAAGAGAATTACTCCGGTGCTTTTCTCCCTGATCAGGAACAGGAAAGGACGGTTGGCAAAGAAGGGAATGGGTCCACCAGGAATTCTTATTATTCCATAAGCTACAATCATAATATTTGTAATAGCCGCAGCCTCGGTACCCTCTTCATTGACTTCCACAAAATTTTTTTGCAAGACATTGGATATTGGTATATCTTCATTGGCGATATTAGGGAATTCACCATTGAAGGTTTGTCTTATCCCTGTATTTATTAATGGCTGATTAAGGGAGAGGTCGCATTCCATCTTAAACCGCGGTATTTTCAACCACACCCTCTGCTGCTTCATCTCGTTGGTTATCCGGTCCCACTTAACGCTACTCAAATGGTCAATTAACTGGTCGATATTCCCTTCTTCCGGTGGAAGAATAGCAATCATACTGAATGCCTTATTTCCGTATGGCATTTCAACACATTGCAAATATGGATCGGCATAATAAGGCAGAGAAGTCGTCTGCTCCATCATATTGACCTTCGTTTTCGTCTGATCGTTTTTCGTGAAATCATCAGGTTTTGTCTTCTCCTTGTCAAATTTCTTCTCCTTCTCCCACTTGCTCTTAAAATAAAGGGCATTGGTCAAGATCATTCGATGATCTTGGTTCAGATGAGAAACCATATTTCCGATCCGCCCCGCCGTCTTACTACTACACCAGTCATTGATAAAATTGACACTTTTGGCATCATTGAAGTCGAGTGCAACGATATCCGCATCAAAAAAATTCTTCCCTGTTTCGATAAAAGCCTCTTTCACTTGAAAGACCTTGTGATACCAGATAGCATTGGCGATAGCGATCTCTGTAGTCGGGTCTATTGCCAGTAATTCCTGTGATATTGTCTGATAGTAGTTATTGAATTCGAATTCGGAAAAACCGACCGTATTAAGAACTATATCCATTTCCTTTCGAGTATTAGCTGAAGCGCCATTATACAGCATCCCCATTGCCATATTGAGGCTAAAAGGAGAAAAGAATGTATTCTCACCTTGCAATTTCGAAATTTCACGGAACATTCCAAAAGCAAAGCCATTATCGGCATTCGCCTTATCTCGCTGTTCACTTGTCAATATCACATATTTTGCCGGTTCGATTGTGTTCAATACTTCCTCTTCCATTACAACATCGATCACCGATCGATCCTCTACGGCAATTTCCTGACGTTCGAAGCCGACAAAAGAAAATTGCAAAACAGTATTTTCCGGAACCATTACAGCATACTTTCCATCAATATCCGACACTGTTCCTGCGTTTGTTCCCTTAATTCTTACGTTGACACCTATCAATACTTCACCAGACTGGTCGGTTATAGTGCCTGTAACTCTTCGTTTTGTCTCCTGCGCATATAATATGCCGGAAGAAACTGACACTGCCAATAATAGGGATATGACAGTTATAAGCCTAAGCAATAATTGATTTCGCACTATATATCCCTCTGCATATTTTATATGTTTAGTTCTTTTATTCACGAGGATCATCTATTCTTCCAATAAAAAGTATTACTCCTGTGCTTCTCTCCCTGATCATAAACAAAAAAGGACGATTGGCAAAAAAAGGTATCGGTTCTTCGGGTAATCCTCCTATCGACCCGGCTATCATTGATGCCACTGCGGCTCCAGCTTCGGTACCCTCCTCATTCACTTCTACAAAGGTTTTCTGGATGATCCCGGACAGGAACAAGTCTGTATCGGCAATATTTGTAAAGTTACCATTCAAAATTGACCCCATTCCTATATTTCTAAGTGATTGATTGAGTGTGAGTTCACACTCTAATCTGAAGCGGGGCATCTTCAACCAGACTCTTTGACTTTTCATCCCATTCACTATCTGGTCCCATTTAACATCACTCAGGTATTCAATCAATTGATCCATATCCTCATTCTCAGGGGGGAGGATGGCGACCATGCTGAATGCCTTGTTCCCGTACGGCATTTCAACACATTGGAGATATGGGTCGACATAATAAGACAAGTAAGTGATCTGTTCCATCATGTTTACCCGGCTCTTCGTCTGATTACTTTTTATAAAATCATCCGGCTTAGTCTTCTTCTTATCAAACTTTTTTTCTTTCTGCCACTGGCTTTTAAAATAGATGGCATTTGTCAGGATTATCCGGTCGTCCGGATGCAGAACCAGCCTAAGATTCTTGATTTTACCTCCTGTCCTGGACTTACACCACTCATTGATAATCCCGGCTGACTTGGCATTATTGAAGTCGAGTGCCTGCACATCCGCATCGAAATATTTTTTCCCGATTTCAATAAAAGCTTCTTTCGGTTGAATATCATCACGGTACCAGATGGCATTGGCGATCGCGATCTCAGTCGTCGGGTCGATTTCCGGCAATTTCTGTGATATCGTACGATAATAGGCATTGAAGCCCTCTTCGGGAAGAGCGGCCATGTTAAGGATTTCGTCCATTTCCTGATAGGTATCACCCGAAGCACCGTTATAGAGCAATCCCATGGCCATGTTAAGGATAAAGGGAGAAAAAAAGATATCGTCTCCTTGCAATTTCGAAATCTCCCTAAACATCTTAAACCCAAAATCGTTGTCAGAATTTGCTTTTTTCTGTTGTTGTTCCGTCAGGTCGATCGGTTTTGCAGGCGCTATCCCTTTGGTATCAATCTTCAAATCAGCAGGATTTACCGGGGTAATACCTTTCACAGCACTTTCCTTTAAAGGTATAAACTCTCCATCTTTCAGGAGCATAGACTCGCCTTCACCTTCCTTCATTACGATATCGATCTCGGAGCGATTTCCCACAACGACTTCCTGACTCTCAAATCCTATGGATGAAAAATAGAGGATCGCTTTTCTGGAGACGATTATGGCATACTTTCCGGCCGTGTCAGATGATGTCATTCTGGTCGTCCCCTTCAGAGTAACAAAAACTTGGGGTATGGGTTCACCTGACTCGGAGGTTATAGTACCCGATATTTTCCTTTCTGTTTCCTGCGCATATAAGCTGGAAGAGATTATTAC
Source organism: Proteiniphilum sp. (assembly GCF_034927365.1). Lineage (GTDB taxonomy): Bacteria > Bacteroidota > Bacteroidia > Bacteroidales > Dysgonomonadaceae > Proteiniphilum. The sequence goes on from NZ_JAYFQD010000010.1 coordinate 29,381, forward strand.
TGCCACCCATAAACAAGTGGCAGTAATAATTTTCAGCGGTATTATTTTGTGTATCATGCTCATACTGCAAATGTAAAACATTTGTTTGATTATTTGATCACAATCCATGGTTTCTTTGCCGGGATGGATTATCTATTGTATCGGAATATTTCTTCGGCTTACTTTGCCAATTGTTCTACAGATTCGACCAAACGGATAAATTCACGACGATAACCATTCGGATCGTCACCCAAACCTTTGCGGGCCAATTCGACGACCTTCGCGTAAGTAGCATCACCCTTGTAATCAGAATCGCGCAACAATTGTCCGAACATGGCGACTGCCATGATAAAGTTAAAATCTTCCGATGCCGTTTTATTGACTACATTGGCCAGAACCGGCACTTCCAGTTTGCGGCTCTCATCTTCGTCGGGATTCTTATAACGTAGCTTCACATTCAACAATTCACTCTTGTTGTTGAATTTACGGGGAGCGTCTTCTTTTTCCGAAGATTGATATTTCAGAGGATCGACACCGCCCGCCGGTGCCTTCACTCCCACAGGCACGATCTCATAGAGTGCCGTCACAGTATGGCCGGGACCCAGTTCACCCGCATCCTTCAAGTCATCATTGAAATCTTCCTCTTCAAGCAGCCGGGTTTCATACCCGATAAGGCGATAAGCATTGACAAGCGCGGGATTGAATTCTACCTGAATCTTCACATCCTTGGCAACGGTATGCATGTTACTGCCAAACTCGTTTACGACAACCTTATTGGCTTCCTGCAGGTTGTCGATATAAGCATGATTGCCATTTCCTTTCTGCGCCAGGGTCTGAAGCTTATCGTCCTTGTAGTTTCCCATTCCATAACCCAGCACCGTCAGAAAGATACCACTCTTACGTTTACTTTCGATCAGCGACTCCAATCCGTCTGTGGATGAAACGCCCACATTGAAATCGCCGTCGGTACACAAGATCACCCGGTTATTCCCCTCTTTCATAAAGTTCTTTTCAGCGATCTTATATGCCAGTTGAATACCTTCACCTCCGGCAGTGGATCCTCCTGCAGACAAACTCTCCACCGCATCCATAATCTTCTGCTTGTCCACACCACTGGTAGATGGGAGCACTTCCCCAGCCGATCCCGCATAGGTCACGATCGACACACGATCCTGCGGCCGTAAATTATTCACCAGCAGTTTCATTGAAGATTTCACCAGCGGCAATTTATTGGCATCGTACATTGAACCCGACACGTCAATCAGAAAAACGAAATTACTAGCCGGCAATTTCTCCGAAGGAATTTCTTTTGCTTTCACGCCGATGCGCAATAACTGGTGTTTTTTATTCCAAGGGCAGACCGTCGTTTCTGTTACAATTCTGACCGGATGCCCGTCGTTGGGTTGCGGATAGTCGTAACTGAAGTAGTTGATCATCTCTTCAATACGTACAGCATCTTCATACGGCATCTGACCCTGATTGATTATACGGCGGACATTACCATAGGATGCTGCATCCACATCCAGTGAAAAAGTGGAAAGTGGCTGCTTTGCAACCGGGAAGAATCGGTTTTCCTTGAATGACTGGTACTCTTCGGTGTTTGGAGCCCTACCGGCTATCATTCTCCCCAGATCGGTTCTCGACACTCTAAGGTGTGATGCTGAAACTGAAGTAACTGAACCGATAATACTCTCTCTTTTCTGTCTGCCAAAAGCAACGACAACCACCTCGTCTAATTTATCACTCTCTTGCTCCATGCCGATTTCCAGCCATTCATTCTCTACTTTCACCTCTTTCATTTTATATCCAATGAACTGAAATTGCAGGATTTTGCCTTTTTCAGTCTTGATACTGAATTCGCCATTAATATCCGTGATAACACCTTTGGTTGCACCCTTTTCTATAACCACTGCTCCCGGTAATGGCGTTTTATCCTGTGCATCATACACTTTTCCCTTCACCTCTATCTCCTGTGCGAAAGCTGAAAATGACATTACTACCACGAGTAAAACCAAACTGATTTTTTTAATTATTGTTTGCATACCTATAATTGATTTGTTGATTTGATGATTTACTAATTTAACGATAGACTATCTCTCTCTTTTCCACTCCTCATTCTTAATCATTCATTACTCACTCTTAATTCTTCATTTTATATATGGATACAATTGTCTCTCGAATTCCATAACAGAATAAATATTTTTTTTACTTTTGTATTGAACATTCACATGGGCATATAGATAATAAATTGAAAAACAGGCAGGAAATATCGGTACTATCGAATGACGAGTTGTTTATTCTTTACAAAAAAGAAGAACTGCCGATATATTTTGGTGAATTGTACCGCCGTTATATTCCGATGATGTACGGATTATGCCTGAAGTATCTTTCCAACGAAACTGACGCACAGGATGCAGTGATGGATCTGTTTGAAGAGGTTTCACAAAAGGTCAAGCAATACGACATAGATAATTTTCATTCATGGTTGTACAGTGTCGCTAAAAACCATTGCCTGCATCGTTTACGCAAAATCAAACAAACACATTTTGTAAATTTGGATGAAACAATTATGGAAAATGGCGATTTTTTCACTCTATTAGATAAAGAGAAATCGAGCGAAGAGGAGTCGGCCCTGATGTTTTGCATGAACGAATTAGGCGAAGAGCAGCAAAAGAGCATCCATTACTTTTATTACGAAAACAAATCGTATGCCGACATCGTTTCCCTTACGGGGTACACGCTCGAGAAGGTGAAGAGTTATATTCAGAATGGGAAACGGAATTTAAAGAATTGCATCATGCGAGTGTTGAAGATACAATAATATTGATATAGTATTGATAAAGAGAAGATAAAGAAGAATAGAGTGAATTTAAAAGATTACATACGGGGACACCGGCAAGGAAAGGAAGCCAACCAGTTGGAACGGAAAGCCATGGATGATCCTTTTCTTCAGGACGCCATCGACGGGTACGATTCGGTGGAAGGGAACCATATATCTGTAATCAAAGATTTAGAAAAACGGATCACTTCTGCTCAAAAGCGTCGCTATAAACGAATGTGGATATGGGCTGCCGCAGCCGTGATTGTATTGCTTATCGGTATTCCCCTATTGCTTCATAAGCCTTATGACAAGAATGAAATACCAGTCATTGTATCCTCAGAGAAAATCCAACAGAAGCAAGAAATACCAACTCCATCACCAAAGATCGATACGTTATTGGTTGCCGAACACAATGCATTGAAAAAAGAAAAAGATACAGCAACCAAAGTGGTACAGGCACGAAATAACACCGGAAATACTGCAGGAACGATCTCTTTGCAACCGGATACATTAGATGAAACAGTGGTCGTTGCTTTTGGAAAGCAAAAAAAGGTAAATAGTGTCGGTTCAATTTCTACTATCTCTGCCTCTGAACTTAAAATACCCGAAACTGAGGTAAAAGATCTAATAGGCGGCCGCATTGTGATGGAAGACAGTGTTGAACAGGCACAAAGTGATATTATCATTCCCGAGGAAGCGTTGTCTTTAGTAAATCAAAGGGACAAGATCCGAGTTTCTGGTCGTGTAGTGGATGAGAGCGGCAACCCGATTCCCGGAGTCACCATTTTACGAAAAAACAACCGAAAAGGCACTGTCTCCGATATAGACGGCAATTTTCATCTGACCGTGTCAAAAGATGAACAGGAACCACTTATTGCCTCATTCATCGGCATGAAAGGGGCAGAAATCCCATTGAAAGAAAATCTGGGAGATATTATGATGAAAAACGATGATAAGACGTTAGATGAAGTAGTTATTATTGCTTTTGGACGCCAGAAAAAAGAATCTATCATCGGTTCTGCTACAATGGTAAAAGATAAAGTGACCTTCGGAGAAGAAGAGTTCAAACGCTATTTTATCAATAGCTACGATAAAAATATCTGTGCGCAACAAAATATTGACTTCGAGGTGGAGTTTTTTATTGATCCGATTGGCCGACCAGCTCAAATCAAAATCAAAAAAAATTCCTGCCCAGCGTTAGAAAACGAGATAAAAAGGCTTCTGCTGGGCTCTCCACCCTGGTCGAAAACAAACAGCAAGATAACTATACGAGTTGAACTTCCCTAAAAAAAATCAATCCGCCACATCAACATGTAACGGATCGATCTACTTTATTTAATTCTGATTACCTTTTCTTATTATTCTGACGGGAACAATTCACCTGACTATCAATCAGCAAATCATAACATCATTAAATCTACAAATTATTATCATTTTTCAATATTCGGCGACTCCAATCCATATCCCTTTTTCTTGTCTTCTGCTTTCAACAGGAAAGCCACTACCAGCGCCAGTATACCGAAACCGGTGAAGATCATCATAGGAAGTGTATAGTCGTAGGTATTTACAGTGAGTCCATCACGCACGGTCTGTCCTGTAATACAATATTTCTCAAGCACCCATCCGATCAATAACGGTACTCCTGCCAATCCCCAGTTCTGTACCCAGAAGATAAGGGAGTAAGCGGTACCCAATCGTTTTTCGGGAACGATCTTGGGAACGGAAGGCCACATGGCCGAAGGGACCAGTGAGAAAGCGACCCCCAGTATCACGACTAGTACCATCGCAAAGATCCAGCTATTCAGGCCCGGTACAGAGAAAAGTGCATGTACCAATATTAGCAGTAATGAGCCGATGATCATGATAGTAGCCCCCTTCCCTTTTCTATCATAAATTCCCCCAAATAGAGGAGTCAACAATATATTTCCGAAAGGCAATAACATCGGTATCAGTCCGGCAAGATCTTCTTTCACTCCAAACTTATTGACCATCAGGTCCGTTGCATATTTCAAGAAAGGAAAAACGGCCGAATAAAACAACACACACAAGATAGCGATATACCACCAACCCTTATTACCCAATATTTTTCCAATATCAGAGATTTTAAATTCATCGTCCGGATTCTTTTCTTCAATCCCGTCTGTAGCTTCCGAAGCATCCAGCTTCTTGTCCATCATCATATAGACGATGAAAGCGATCAGGCCGATACAGAGGCCGATCAAGGCGAACAATATAGGGCGGGATACGTCGACCACACCCATCGCTTTAGCAATCGGCACGGAGAAACCCAATGCCATGGCAGTACCGATACGGGCCATAGCCACCTGCATTCCCATGGCGGTAGCCAACTCCTTTCCCTTAAACCACTTCACGATGATCTTGGAGACAGTGATACCGGCTACTTCAACGCCCACGGCAAAGATAGCAAATCCGACACTTGCCCATAACACTTGTGCATCCAGGCCAAACAAGGTCGATCCACGCAACGACTCCGAAGATACTGCCCAGTATTTGATAGCCGCTCCGATTACCATCACCGAGGCGGCACCAAGTCCGGTAAGCCTTACGCCCAGTTTATCGAGGATAATTCCTCCCAGAATAAGCATCAACAAAAAGATGTTGAACCACCCGTATGAACTGGTGAACGTACCGTACTCTGCACGCGACCACCCCAGTTGCCCTTCCAGCAAGCCGGCCAGCGGTGCCATGATATCCGTTAAAAAATATCCGCACATCATTGTAAAGGATACAATGAAAAGTGCAGACCACCTCGCCGCTGCAGAATCCCTGAGCGATTGTCTGATTTTTTCTACCATTTTCTTATAATTTTTTGATGTCTATTTTTTTTGAAGTGACAAATATAGTTAATCTTCACCATTTATCGGGGAAAACCAACCGTTGTTTTTCATATTATACAATGAACTTATATATCATCCACTTCCAGCCGGTTAAGAAATGAAGTTGATTTGCGTATTTCTTTATACATCACAATATCTTCATCGATAAAAGGCACTTCCTTACGATAAGTTTTCAGTATCTTTTCAATCAACGGTGACGATTTAAGTGGTCGCCTGAATTCTATTGCCTGTGCAGCGTTCATCAATTCGATGGAAAGGATAATATCAAGATTGTCCATCACTTTGAGCAGTTTGACAGCCGAAGTAGCACCCATGCTTACATGATCCTCCTGTCCGTTGGAAGAGACAATCGAGTCAGTACTCGCCGGAGTGCAGTACATCTTGTTCTGGCTTACTACCGACGCCGCCACATACTGAGGAATCATAAATCCGGAGTTAAGACCCGGATTGGCTACTAAAAATTCGGGAAGATCCCGCTTTCCAAGGATAAGCTGGGCCGTACGCCGTTCGGATATATTACCCAGTTCTGCCAGGGCAATCGCCAGAAAGTCGAAGGCCACAGCGAGAGGTTGACCGTGGAAATTGCCACCAGAAATAATTTCATCGTCATCCGGAAAAATAGTAGGATTATCGGTCACAGAATTGACCTCCGTCATCACGACCGATTTCACATAATTGATCGCATCTTTCGACGCACCATGTACTTGCGGTACACAGCGGAAAGAGTACGGATCCTGAAGGTGTTTTTTCTTTCCTGAAAGGATCTCACTCCCTTGCAGAAACCTGCGTACATTACGGCTCGTCTCAATCTGTCCGGAATGGGGACGGATCAATTGTAGTTTCTCTTCGAATGGTTCGATATGGCCATCATAAGCATCGAGAGACATGGCAGCGATCAGATCCGCCCGTTTGGAAAGCCGTTCTGCCTTCATAATGGAGTAAACACCGTGGGCAGACATAAACTGTGTACCATTCAACAACGCCAACCCCTCTTTGCTCTTCAACCGAATGGGCTTCCATCCGAATTCATCCAGTACCACACCAATATCCTGCTTTTTACCTTTGTAAAAAACATCCCCCACACCGATGAGTGGCAGGAAGAGATTAGCCAGCGGTGCCAGATCACCTGAAGACCCCAACGATCCCTTATCGTAAACGATGGGAAGGATATCATTGTTGAAGAGATCGAGCATACGCTGTACGGTCACCACCTGTACTCCACTATAACCCAACGAGAGAGCATATGCTTTCAAAAGAAACATCAACTTGACGATCAACGGTGCGACCTCTTCTCCCACACTACAAGCATGTGATTTCACCAGGTTCTCCTGAAGTGTACTGAGATCCTCGTTAGAAATAGTACGGTCATACAGCGAGCCGAATCCGGTAGTGATGCCATAGATCGGTTCGGTCTGGTTTTCCATTTTTTTATCAAGATAATCACGGCATTTCTGTATACGTTTCTTGGCTTCGGGAGCCAACTCCACCTTAATATTTTCGGAAATGATCCACTTCAGGTCATCCAGTGTAAGTTCGCTTTTTCCGATGTAATAAATGTTGTTCATCCTATATGATTAGATTAGTGATTTTACCCATTCTATCATTTCATTCTCCGTTATAATAGTGTCTTTCTCAATCAGGTCGCATTTCTCTTTCAACTCTGCAACAAAAACTTGATCGGCGATGCCACCCAGGTTGATACGGACATTGAGAAGCGCCCCCATAATAGCGGTACGGCAAGCCATCAGGCCGACCATTCCGTCTGTCACCGCATTTTTATTCCCCAGGCGAATCGTTTCTATGATGATATCAAGCATACCGTATGCCCTTTCTGCCACTTCCATCGGGACGAGAGAGGCGACTTTCATCGCTTCCTGGATTTTCTCTCCGCGTACAGCTTTTTGTTCATCCGTCTCTTTGGGAAGTTTGTAGACATTCATCACCAAACCGTATGCATCTGCATCCCGGTCGATATCATTGACAAAGTGTAATCTATTCTCCTCCATCATTTCGACCGTCTTCTTCATCTGCTCCTCCACATCGGTATAGTTTTTCTTACCAATGGTCAGGTTAGCCATCATCCCAGTCAGTGCCGAAGCAATAGCGCCGTTCAACGCCGAAGAACTACCACCACCCGGAAGTGCCTCATTGGCCGCGGTTCTTTCTAAAAATTCTTTTAAAGTTAAATCCTGTAGTCTCATATTATGAAAATTAAAAGTGGATAATGAAGAAATGAATAGTGAAGAATTAGCTTTTTAAGTTCTTCTTTGATGTCTTTACAATCGAAACTAATAAAGCTATCAATTCGCTAGAGATGGAGTTCAACGACATAAAATTTTCATCATTAATATAAAGATAGAACGATTTTTTTAAAAGGGAAATTCAATAGAGTGTTTCATTCGCTTCTTTCAAAGCAATACTCATTTTATGAATAAAATCGGCCTTACTTTGTGCAAATTCAGTTTCTCTGATCAAAACTCCAATGGTCGTTCCGCTTCTCATTATCTGACGACTCAAAATGTATTCTTTTTGTTCTTTTTGTAAATTCTTCACGAGTCTAATTATTTGAAGAGAAAACTGATAACTCTTTACTTTCAATACAGAATGACCCATTTTCATTTCTAATTTTTGACTACAACTCTCCCCCGTTTTATCACCGTCTCCACGATATTCATCCCTACGTGGTAAGGAAGGAATTTGTAAGAAGGGAATTGCAGTAACACCAGATCACCCTGCTTGCCTACATCGATACTACCGATACGGTCTGCCCGGTTGATGGCCGCCGCACTATTGATGGTAAAAGCAGTGACAGCTTCTTCGGGCGAGAACTTCATATAGATACAGGCTAGCGCAAAGAGTAATGGTACCGATGCCGTGAATGAACTCCCAGGGTTAAGATCAGTCGCCAACGCTACCATACAGCCCTCATCAATCATCTTCCTGCCATGGGCATATTCTTCCCGCAATGAAAAGGCGGTGAGAGGTAACAATGTAGCCACTACCCCTGTCTTGGCCATGGCCCGTATCCCTTCGTCCGATGCCTGCAACAGATGATCGGCAGAGAGGCAATGTAGTTCCGCAGCCAACTCTGCCCCACCCAACTGCACTATTTCGTCGGCGTGGATCTTCAACAGAAAACCATGCTTCCGTGCAGCTGTCAAATAGCGGCGTGACTGTTCTATTGTGAAAACTCCTTTCTCACAGAAGATATCAACTGCTTCCGCTAACTTCTCTTTTGCCACAAGGGGGAACATCTCACGGATATTGAAATCGATAAACTGATCCTCTTTACCTTTCCATTCCGCCGGTATGGCATGCGCCCCCATAAAGGTCGGTATGATATCCATCGGATGGATCTCATTCAGGCGGCGCATCACGCAGAGTTGTTTCAGTTCGGTATCCTTTTCAAGTCCGTAACCGCTTTTTCCTTCTATGGTGGTGATGCCCAGCTGCATCATCGCATCGAGGCGTTGACTACCGACCTCCATTAACTCTTCTTCCGTTGCTTCCCTCGTAGCACGGGTCGTATTGACAATACCCCCACCCCGGTTCATAATCTCCATGTAGCTTTCGCCACGCATCCGCCAGGAAAACTCTTCTTCCCTATAGCCCCCAAATACGAAATGGGTATGAGGATCGACAAATCCGGGAAGTAAAGCTTTGCCTGTAGCATCTATTATATTATAATCCTGCTCATTAACAGGCATCTCTTGGCCGGAATGAAGCACATGCGATATGATACCTTCGGTTACGATTACCGTCCCGTTTTCTATCACGTGCAGGTTACTCATCTCCTTGCCGCATTTTCCCTTAAAACCACTACATGTGACTATTTGGGCTGTATTTTTTATGATCAGATTATTCATATAGTTCAAGTTTTAGAAATAAGACGCAAGAACCATGAACCAAGGAAATCGAAGTCGTGACTTTGTGCAAGAAAAGTTCTCAGACTCATTTTTCTATTTTTCTAAATTTATTGATTACCGAACCTTCAGTAAATGGAGCGAAACTCCCGATATCAAAAGATTTTCTATCCAGATCTATCCTGAAATAATAGGGAAAAAATCCTCCGTAACTTGATGCCAAATCCCTCAGATAAATACTATCACCCTTAATCGTATATGTATAAATTCCACTTCCAGCTTTGGAAAACTCGTAACCGTTTCGGATTTCTTTTCCTCGTTTCACTTCAAATGTTTTCTCAGACATGAACATCCTATTACTAAAATCTATGGTGTCTGCTTTTGTATCCGTATGCACCCACATACCTTTTAAATATTTGGAATTCAGATCATCATCTTCTTTATTACAAGAAAATTGCAATAACACAATTGAAAGAAACATACATTGTAATACTGTTTTCATTGCAATAGCTATATAGTTAATATTTATTATTCTATCAGTCGTGCTTCGAGCACCTGGTTGACCGAAAAATTCTCCAACCCCAGGTAGTAAGCGGCAGAATCGACCAGCGCCTCCATCGGAACGAGGCCGATCACTTCAGCGCCTACCACGGGTACTCCATAACGTTGCGCTTCGATACGTACCAGTTCATGAGCGCGATAGATAGCCGTTTTGGTATAATCTGTCAGATTCATTGATACTTGCGTGATACCCCGGTCTTCCAATGCAACACCCATCGCTTTGCAGAAACGGAGTCCTCCACCTATATGACGCACTTTTTTACTGATGGCAGTCGCTATCTCCAAATTATTTGTACCCAGGTTTACGTTATAAGCCACCAGTGGCATACGTGCACCAACCGCAACGGCCCCGGCAGTAGGATGTGGCTCTGAAGGACCGAAATCGGGTTTCCATTCCGGTTGTTTCATCTTATCACCTAACCCTTCAAATTCGCCTTTACGTATGTTGGAAAGATTCTCCCGATATGCAATCGAAGCCGATCTCTCGTAAAGATAAACCGGAAGGCCGTATCTTTCCCCGACTACTTCCGCCACCTCTTTCGACAGGGCTATCGCCTCTTCCATCGTCACATTCTTGATCGGGATAAATGGTACCACATCTACTGCTCCCATACGGGGATGCTGCCCTTGGTGTTCTGTAAGGTCGATTAACTCCACTGCCCGTCCAATCGCTTCGATCACCGCATTTTTTAATGCTTCCGGTTCACCAGCGACGGTAATCACCGACCGGTTATGATCTGTATCACCACTGTAATCCAACAGTTTTACACCCTCTTTGCCGCGGAAAGTATCTGCTATTTTCTCAATTATCTGCTTGTCGCGCCCCTCGCTAAAGTTAGGGACACATTCCATGATTCTATTCATAATTTGGTACTAACCTGAATTTATATTGTTCTTATTCTATATTCTATAAAAGTAACCATAATTTTGGCTATCAACCCTCGTTATGATAAAATAAGATTGTCCAGTAGCTCACCATCTGCCAGATAAGGTTCTGTGATATGATACTCGGCCGCATATGACCGATTAAAGCTATTCACTGTATTTATCGCATTGGGATTCCTTGCCCATGAGCGGCGTGCCACACCTCCCATCACATCCCATATCATAGCTGAGCGAAGGATCTCATCTACCCGCTCACTGCCATCACAGACCATGCCAAATCCACCATTGATCGCCTTTCCTATGCCCACTCCACCGCCGTTATGCAATACGACCAGACTCATGCCACGGGCTGTATTACCGGCAAAGCATTGCACCGCCATATCAGCCATCACGTTACTACCATCTTTGATATTGGCAGTCTCCCTGAACGGAGAGTCGGTGCCACTCACATCATGGTGATCACGTCCCAACATCACCGGTCCTATCTCACCATTACGCACCATCTCGTTGAATCTGAGAGCGATCTTCAGTCGACCTTCCGCATCCTGATAGAGGATACGGGCCTGTGTACCGACTACCAACCGGTTTTTTCCTGCATCTCGGATCCAAATCCAGTTATCCCGATCCTGTCCCCGCCGATTCGGGTCGATGCACTCCATCGCGGCCCGGTCGGTCTTTATCAGATCTTTCTCTTTTCCACTCAAGCAAACCCAACGGAAGGGTCCGTAACCATAGTCGAACAGTTCGGGTCCCATGATATCTTCCACATACGAAGGCCAGATAAAACCATTTTTCTCGTCTGTGCCGTTCTTCGAAATCTCCTTCACGCCGGCATCATAGACCGCTTTCATAAAAGAATTGCCATAATCGAAGAAATAGGTGCCCTTGTCCACCAATTTTCGGATTACCTCAAAATGACGACGGAGCGATCTATCTACCAATTGCTTAAATGTCAACCGATCTTCATGCAATAAACGGGTACGTTCTTCAAAGGTGATGCCGGCAGGGCAATAACCGCCCGTGTAGGGTTCGTGGCACGAAGTTTGGTCACTCAACAACTCAATCTGAATATTGTTTGCTACAGCGTATTCCAGCAGATCGACGATATTCCCGTGGTAAGCGATGGAAAGCGGCTGTAGACCTACTCTTGCTTCGTTCACCCAACGGAATGCCTCCGGCAAATTTCTTGTAACACGCTGTACCCATCCTTGCGAACGACGTGTTTCGATACGGGAAACATCCACCTCGGCAATAAGAGAAACAGCACCGGCAATATCTGCCGCTTTAGGTTGTGCTCCACTCATCCCGCCCAATCCGGAGGAAACAAATAGTCGTCCTCGCAGATCGTCATCCTGCGGAATACCCAGTTTCAGCCGCCCTGCGTTCAACAAAGTATTGAACGTGCCGTGGACAATACCCTGCGGACCAATATACATCCATCCACCGGCAGTCATCTGGCCATAGTTGGCGACGCCCATCTGTGCTGCAATCTCCCAATCAGCTAAATTGTCGAACATGCCGACCATCATCGAGTTGGTGATAATTACCCGTGGTGCATCCGGCTTCGATTTGAACAACCCTAACGGATGTCCACTCTCGATCACCAATGTCTGGTCTTGTGTCAACTCTTCGAGATACATCTTGATCAGTCGGTACTGCATCCAGTTCTGGCACACCTGCCCCGTTTCACCGTATGTGACTAGTTCATAGGGATAGAGTGCGATATCGAAACATAGATTATTATCGATCATCACCTGAAAAGCTTTTCCCTCCACACATTGACCTTTATACTCATCGATGACTTTAGCCTTCAGGTCTCCTTCAGGGCGATAGCGGTAACCGTAGATCCTGCCACGCGTTTTCAGTTCTTCCAGAAATTCAGGTGCCAAGTGCACATGCAATTCCGAGGGAATATAACGTAGTGCATTTTTCAAAGCCGTTCTCGTCTGGCTAACCGTCAGTTGGAATCCTCTGTCGGGTGCTCGTCTAATTCCTTCCCGAAACAAGGGATAGAAAGGCAATTGATTAGGTAAGGTTATTCGCATACGAACTCCTTTTTAGTTTGATACCAGAGCCTTCCAGACCTCAACGGGATAATCCGATTCAATGATGTCGGGGCTTATTTTGATTGCTTCCCTATAGGCTGATTCTCTTTCTCCGGCCGTTTTCAGTCGATCGAGTGACGGTGCGTATGAGACCATACATCTAACCCCTTTGGCCCGTAATTGCTCTACAATATGTTTATTGGAATCGTTGATTGTTTGCCCCACATAGGCGATCATATTCTCCCATGGTACACCGGAAATAGCAATATCTTCAAACTCCTTGTCATTTCTGGCGAAGACTGACAACATGATTCCGGATAATCTGTCGGAATAATATCTGGCTTGTGCTCCGGTATGTACAGTAAGCATTACATGTTTTTCTGCTTTCTCTTTTTTGATCAAATCCACGATCATATCGAACGGAACATCTTTTTTATCGAGGTTTATTACAGTCTTTCCCTTACTCCATTTGATCACCTCGTTAAGCGTAGGTATTTCGGCAGATGTTATATTTCCCTCATGGTCTTTCAACCTCAATGATTGCAATTCTGCGAAAGTGTAATCGGAAAGATTACCCGTTCCATTAGTTGTCCTATCCAGTGTTGCGTCGTGCATCAGCACGATCACACTGTCTTTGGTGAGGCGGGGATCAATTTCGAAGAAAGCTGGTATTTGGCTCAACACCTGCTGGAACCCTTCGATACTATTTTCGGGGTATCCTTCCTCGCAGCCCCCTCTGTGACCACTTATCAATATTGAGCCATCTCCCCTGTAAGCAAAATATTGATGGGTATCTTTGAGCTTTTTAAACTTGATATAATTCTCTTCTCCCTCCTTCTTTTTACAACCTTGCAAAGTAATCAGTGAAACAAGCAGAAGAGTGATTGTTAAGAGCGAATAATTGTTGATTTTTATTATAGCCATTTTTATAGATTATCTTAAGAGTGTTCATATGGCAAAAGTAAAACATAAAGACAGAAAAAACGAATAATATGCTCACAAATCGGGTTAAAATTTACATATCTGAGTATCTGCGTAAAAAATTGCCAACAAGAGTGTCTTAAAATAAAAAAGAGCGACTTAAGCCGCTCTCCACTCTTTTCATTTTATGGTTTTGGTCATTGTAGTCTGACGAGTCTATAAAGAAGCTGTTGAATAGCTTCCTGAATATCGTCGAGTATCGATTCCGAAAAATCTTCGGTAAATAATTCACGTTTGGAATCCACGTATTCGTAAAAGCCCGTAGCGTGCTTTACAATATCACCCGGAACGGAAGTCTGGGGAATTACGATATTGAGATCACCTTTCAGCGCGTAAGTCGTTTCGGTAATACGGTCAAGTAAATCCGAAATCACGACTATAGCCTGATCCAGCGAAATATGTTGCGCATAACTGCCTTTACCGGTAACATGCCAGTGATAGAGTTTCAAACTATTATTAAACGAGAAAATGTCTCCAATAAAAGTTCCGATTTCCTTATTAGCGGAGCTTATTTTTGCTTTCGGTTGTTTTGCTGTTACTGTGCTCATAACTTTGTTTTTAAATTATTAATATAAAATCTAACAAACAACAAAGAAAAAAGTGCTTGGTTTTCAATTGAAGTTATTAATAGAACATAGCTTTTACCTATATGATGGCTATAACACAATTCTTATCTAACTTTGTACCCTCGAATTGATTTGATGAATCGATATTGTTTTCAAAACAATCCGATCACACCAAATAAAAAATATTGAGATATGGATTATAAATTGGAAATCTGTGCCAACTCAGCCGCCAGTTGCGTAGAAGCGCAAAAAGGAGGGGCTTATCGTGTAGAACTCTGTGCTGCGATTCCCGAAGGTGGCACCACTCCTTCGTATGGTGATATTTCAGTGGCAAGGGAACTTTTAAATATCAAACTGAATGTGATTATTCGCCCGAGAAGTGGTGATTTTCTCTATTCGACACTGGAACATAAAATCATGTTGAAAGATATCGAGATAGCCCGTCAGTTGGGAGTGGATGGAGTTGTGATTGGTTGCCTCACGGCAAAAGGTGAAGTGGATATGGAACGTAACCGGGAGTTGATTGATGCAGCCGGGGAAATGAGTGTCACCTTTCATCGGGCATTCGATATGTGTCGTGATCCGTTCGATAGTCTGGAAAAAATTATATCCCTGGAATGTGACAGGATACTCACTTCGGGGCAGCAACAGCAGGCAGAACAAGGAATTTCACTGCTGAAAGAGTTGGTACATCGTGCGGGAGAACGTATTATTATTATGCCCGGAAGTGGGGTTAACATGCACAATATAGCCACTATTGCCAGGGAGACTGGAGCCAGAGAATTTCATCTTTCAGCAAGGAAACCGGTGGAGAGTGCCATGATCTATCGCAATCCCAACATCAGGATGGGAGGTACTGCCGTGGTGATCGAGGAATACGAACAACAGGTCACCCATTCGGGATTGGTGAAGAAGACAATTGCAGCACTGAACATTTAGCTTGGATATATAATACTCCATTCTCCACGCCCTCTGAAACGACCATCCTCTGCAAACATAAGGATGTATTTCTCGATATAGACACGATATTCCGATCTCCTGTCGAATTTCAACTGATAGACATCCTCATCCTTATAATTCTCATGGAGGTAATCAATGATTTTATCCGGAAGCACAGCTTCCACCATGTTCATGGATAAGATCAGATCCTTCCGTTTACCTTTATTGTAATAATAGGCATCAATCCATGTCCAATTACCGTACATGTCCATATCGATGCTGATGTTGTCGTTCCCACTCTCGAACAAAAAAGAGTAATAGAATTCATCCACGCCAATAATGGTTGATCCCTGGGGTCGAACCAGTGTATAAGAATTGCCGTAATGATCTGCAACCAGTTTACCGGCAACTCCCACCGGGGAAGGCATGATCCCTTTCTCCTCATGTACCAGCAGATCTCTGTTTTCAAAACGGAAACCATAGTATCCATTTTCATAAGAGGCAACAATCTCTATATCCCCTAAACCATGCATATCGCGGAACACCTCTCCCACTCTTTCGGGCAGCTCATTCTCTGAAATCCGTGTCAGGAAAACGGCTGCTCCTGCCATCTTGTCCTGGTCGCCAAAATCTATCTCCCCGCGAATCCAATCGCCATTTTCATTAAAAGCGAGAGCAAGAATATTCGCTACATACAACCGATAATATACCCTGTCCCTTTCTGTTATTTTTAAGAAATCGCTGGTCGTAATTTGTGATTCGAGGCGATTGCGTTTCAAAAACGCATCGAATTTTGATTCGAGAGTCTTATCGGAAACTCCTGCTTCTGCCAGTATGGTATTGCTATAGGTAAATGCCGGAGTTTGTCCATATTTATGCCCATTATCCAATACAATACCGATAGTATAAATGGTATAATAAGAAAGCATACTGATTTTTGCATCAGGTTCTTTTTTGATCAACTCCTGATAGACATCCGGATGTAATATTTCAGCGGCTGAAAAAGGCATCCCCTTATCAGCCTGCACATATATCCAATTACCATTTGGTGAGGAGAAAGCAACATAGACATCATTTTCTAAAGTAACATACAACGTAAGATTATCCTCCGTAATCGCACCGGGATTGACCTTGTGAGGGTCACTCGCTTTTTCCGGTCTGTCTAAACTGATGTCGACAATTTTATTACCCAGAAAATATTTTTGCAGAAACTCTTGGGACGAATGGGGCAAATCTTCGAATTCCAGCTTCATAAAATCGTCTTCAGGACTTTTCTTTTCACAGCTACTGATAATAAGCGTCCCAACTACCAGAAGCAGTATCAAGTGTAATTTTTTCATCTTAGTTATCATCTTATTAAGATTCGACATTATACATGACTCGACGATGCAAAGGTCAGGAAAAATATGCAGTCAGACAATACACAAATGTGTAAAATTTAATAAACCAACCGCCTTATTATAAAAATGATTATATTTGGAGCCCAGAGTTCCGCAAGCCAAAAACTATCTAAAATAAAATGAGATGAGTAAAAAGGTATCGGGGTACAGAAAAAATTATGAAAGCAAATGTCATTCTGACCGTCATTGTAGTATCATTTTGCGTCGCTTGCCATAATAAACCAGGCAGCAACGGGCAAAGCTTGGATAAGAAAGTACAAAACATAGCGTCTTTTACCCGGTTGTACGGATATGCCAGATGGTTTCACCCAAGTGACGAAGCTCGGGAAATAGATTGGGACAAGTTTGCCGTACTCGGTATTCAAAAAGTTGAAAATGTCAAGACAACCGTAGCGTTGAGGGATACTCTTTATCAACTTTTCTCACCCATAGTACAAGGGTTACAGATTTATGAAACACAAAAAGCAGAAATATTCGATCCGGAGATTCTTCGTTCTCCCGATCCAAAAGCAAAACCGGTAGCATGGCAACATTATGGTGTGTACCTGGACAACCCGGCCAATATTTACAATAGTATCAGGACCTACAAAAACGAAATCGATACGGTGATATTTGACCGCATACCTCCATTCGGTGAAATTATCAAAGAACCCATTGGTAATAACCTGATTTGTGTGGTTCCATTAACCTTGCTTACAAACGACACCTCCACTTATCCCCAAACGGATAGATCAACCTTAGCCCGGCTTCAATCTGAATTGGATCATATAAACATCAACGGATATTTTTTTGATCTGCAGGTAAATCTGGCGAGTGTCATTATCACCTGGAATGTGCTTCAACATTTTTTCCCCTATTTCGATGTGATTGATACGGACTGGAATGAAGTGTTGGGAGAAACATTGAATAGCGCATTTACCAACAAACGGAAGAAAGATTTTTTTGTGACATTGAGCCAGATGATTTCCAAAGTTGATGACGGGCATGGGATCGTTTTCGAGGAACCGATATATCTTTTGCCTGTACGCACTGAGTTTATCGAAAATAAGATTGTCATTACAGCTTCAAACGATACCACTTTAAAACGGGGCGATATCATCCTCGAAATAGATGCGAAACCAGTTATGGAAGTATTGGATGAAAAGGAAAAAATGATATCAGGCTCACCCCAATTACGGAAATATAGGGCGTTGAATATCCTGGGAGGAAAACTGGACCAAAACAATACAACCAGTATTAGTACGTTTGAATTTGCGAATAATAACAAGGAAAACAAACCGGAAAGCAGCGGAACCCGGCTCTTGATTGAACGCGACGGTAAAGCACAAAATATAATCGTAGCCAATTCAAGGGACGGAAGTATAATTTTCAACCCGATAAATGAGGGAAAATACTCGTCCGAAACGATCGTCGAAATAAAACCCGAAATATATTACATCAACATGTCCAATTGTTCCGGAAAAGAATTTGAGCAGAAAAAAGAAATTTTAGCCAGAGCAAAAGCTGTAATTTATGACCAAAGAGGTAGTAGCAGGTTGAATTTTTTCCAAATCCTGCCCTACCTGATTAAAGAGCCGGCTACTTCAGCATCGTGGAATGTCCCACTAACTATTTATCCCGACCGGAAAAAGGTAGAGTTTCATTCGTCATATTGGACGGTCCAACCCCAGCAACCCTTTTTCAAATCCCAATCGATCATCATCAATGATCCTTCAGTGGTAAGTGCGGGCGAAACCATGATGGGCATCATTGATCATTACAATCTGGCAACTACCGTAGGGGAACTGACAGCGGGCTGTAACGGTAATGTCAATCATATTATCCTTCCATGCGGTTATCGGGTTATATGGACAGGCATGAAAGTATTAAAGCACGACGGGAGTCAACTTTATCTGAAAGGGTTCTACCCCGACTATCCGGTCAATAAAACCATCAAGGCTATAAAGGAAGGCAGGGATGAATATCTGGAAAAAGCACTGGAAGTCGCCAGATAGGAGTTTCCATTTTTCCTGCTTCGGATGGTTGTCTATAGTAATACCCTCGATGTGGAGTCTGCCTATCTTTCAACTTCTGTAATTTTCTCATTGACATTATAAATCCCCATAATCCCATATCCTCCTTGTATATTGGAGAATATCTTGACCGGTTCTGCAAAATAATCGGTTTCTCTTGCCAACTCTGCGGAACGAAGGTATCTGTAAAGATTTTCCGATAAGGTATGTATTTCTGCTTTGATGAACGTTTGCGGAACTGCCCCCCAAGGATTATCCCTATCCATCTGCAGATAGACGTTAAGCGTATATTCTTTCCCGTCAATCAGTTCATCCGAAAAGATCCGGTATGTGTCGGGATTCTCATTCCACGGAGTGTTGGGGATATGATTGAACAGCGGTTCCTGATCTACGTGCACATCATACAGAATCCAATCCGTTTCATCTTTGCCATTATGTTCGTAAATATCTTTTACACGGATAACAACTCTGTAAAAGTTCTTCTCACGGGGTTTATCTTTCAGGGTGATAAGTGTCCGCAGATAGCTTTTGTTATCGGCCTTACCGGTAAACCATTCGGTCTTTACACCGGTTATTTCTACAGGTTCAGGAACATAGTCTACTCCATAAATCGGATTGTGTTCAAGAGATTTGCCGGATATTTCCACTTTGTCACCGGATTTAAAATCAGCCCGAAAGCTATAATACCGGTGGGATTCCTTTGTTTCTTCAAAGGTCAACGGTGTTTCAATTCCGTTTATTTTAAGTTGTAGTTCAGCGTTTTCCACCGGTTTGGGCTTTTGATCACCGAAAACAAAGACACTCTCCGACAGTTTTAATTGTTTTTGCCCCTCACTTGCATTGATAATGGAGTTCACCACCATTTTTGGGGAGGATTGCTTGTCCTTGAAATGAACATCATTTTCGCACGATTGGAATATTGCCAGCAAGCAAAAGCCTGCATATATGTTGTATAAATATCTTTTTCCCATGACTAAAAATAATAAGTATATGACAGTGACGGCAAAACAGGGAACAGCGTTATTTTCTTTAACTGTCTTGTATATATGTTTCTGCCGGTTGCATCCTTGTTTACATCTGTGACCACATAGATTTTAAACGCATTCATCCGGTTGTACAGGTTGTAGATACTGAAATTCCACACGCCATAACGTGTACTACGGTCTTTCTTACGGGTATAATTCATTCCGACATCGAGCCGGTGATAGGCAGGCATACGGTAATTATTCCGGTGGTCGAGTTGGGTTAAATCATCAATAATTCCCATTGCATCAGGGATATCGGGCGTAATGACCGTCATCAAGGGAATTGTCATCATATCGCCGGAAGTGTAAGTCCATTGGGTTGTAAAGTCGATTTTCCTGTTCAGGCGGTAAGATAGATAAATATTAGCGGTGTGCCGTCTGTCGAATCTGGCAGGAAACCACTCTCCGTCGTTGATCTTATCAAATCGACGTTCTGTTTTCGCCCACGCATAAGATGCCGTGCCGGTCACTCTGCCCGATTGCTTTTCAACAGAGAATTCCACACCATAAGAGCGTCCCTCGCCTGCTTCTACCTTCTCTTCCCAACTGACGGGCGAACCGGAGAAGGAAGCGCCATCCCTATATTCAATCACGTTCTCCATTGTCTTGTAGTAGGTCTCGACAGAGAAATCGAATAACTTGTTGAGATGCTGATATACGCCCAATGAATATTGCACCGAGTTCATCGGTTTAACCTTATCGGTTACCGGTACCCAAAGGTCGGTTTGAAAAAGGAGGGAGTTGTTGGACAACAAGTGAATGTACTGTTGCATATGGCTGTAGCCTGCCTTTATGGAAGTATTGCTACCCAAAAGATACTTTATCGAAGCGCGAGTATCGAGCGCCGTATATGTTTTCCCTTTTGCGTGAAACGTTGCAAAACGCAATCCGCCGTTCAGCGTTAGTTGTCTTATAAGGTTCCATTCATCTTCAGCATAGACGGCGGTTTCCGTAGCTTTAATCATTGCCGAGGAGAAAGCAGGAGATCGATTCTCTGCATTTTCGGAGAAACGGAACGCTTCCGGCTTAAAATGATGCCGGATCAATTGTGTTCCTGCCCTTACGTAATGGTTTGCAGAGGGAATATACTCCCATTCGAGGTTTCCGGTATAATCCCTGATTCCCGAGTCGTAGTGTAGCGTGTTGCGCACACTCTTCTCTTTCTCATCTTCAACGAGATTGAATTTTTCATCTATGTAAATCCGGTAAGCATAGCGGTTGTAGGAGAGATTGGCATTCATAAACAGATTGCTGGTAAGCGCCCTGTTGAAACGGGTTGCCAGAATGGTATTGCCCCAACTCCAGTCCTGATGGATGATAGAATTGGTTCGTTCGCCCGGAATATCTTTCTCCCATATCCTGTTTTTATAACTGTCCTTTCCGTTGTATGCCACCACGTAGAAAGAGGTCTTATCGTCGACCTTATGATGCAGTTTCGCATTGAAGTCGTAGAAATAAAAACTTTCACGACTGTTCGATGTTTCGTCTATCCATTCCTGCAATTTCCCCATGAACAGATCGGCATAGGAGCGTCTGGCAGAAAGGGTGAAAGAGGTTTTATCCTTTACAATCGGACCCTCCATACTGAATTTAGAGGCAAGCAAACCTGCGGTAACCGAGCCACCGAATTTCTGTTTGTTGCCGTCTTTGGTATTGATATCGACGACAGAAGAAAGCCGTCCCCCAAAACGGGCAGGAAAAGCGGATTTATATAACGTTACATTTTTCAATGCATCGGTATTGAACACGGAGAGAAATCCGAACAGGTGATTGATGTTGTAAAGCGGATTTCCGTCAAGAAGCACAAGATTCTGGTCGGGACTCCCTCCCCGCACCGACAGGTCGCTTTTACCCTCGGTGGCATTCTGCACGCCTGGGATGTACTGTAACGACTTCATCAAATCACTTTCCCCAAATAGCGCCGGGGTATTCCTTATCTTTTCGATGGGAATATGCGTGACACCGTGTTTTGCGTCGACACTACCCTGCCGGGCAGTCACAACCACCTCCTCCAATTCCGATGCGGTTTGGGAAAGGGAAATATTCATGACCGTATCTTTGGTGAGATGAAAACCATCTTCGTAAGGTGAATATCCAACCGATTGAAATTTTACTTTCACCTCTCGTGCCGGTAATGTCAGGCTGTAAAAGCCATAACTGTTGGTTGATGCCCCCTTACCGGATCGGGCATCGAAGATGGTGGCCCCGATAAGAATTTCTTTGGTGGAGCGGTCGTTGATATAACCGCTGATGGTGTAGTGTTGGGCTTCTACGACAATAAGTGTCAACAGCCAGATTCCCACAATCAATAATAATCTGGGCATAATACTATTCACTTTCGAGAGCGGCGTCCTGTTTCAACACAACAGTTTTTTCCTTTCCGTCGTATTTGATTTTAAGTGTGGCTGTGTTGCCAGCCGTTTCTTCTTTTGAAGTCACGGCTACTTTTGTATCTCCTTTTCCTCCGAGTGGTTCTACAGTGTACCAATCGGCACGCCCCATGTTTCCTCCATACAAAAGTTCTAATCCGTTTGCCTCTATTAACCAGTCTCCGGACGTTGTAATGTTAAATTCACGAGTGGAAGCACCGGTAGGGAATTGTAGTTCTGCTTTGTTTACATCAAGCACCTGTGGTTTTTCTTCTTTGGAACAGGATAAAAGTATCGATACCCATAATAAGAATAAAAGAGAAAATAGCTTTAACGGTTTCATAATAAAAGTGTTTAATAATTCTGTTCTATGTTGTTTCACAAAATTTATTGCAGCATAGAGCACTTTCAAAGTAAACAATCCGAAGTTGGATCTATTGTATAGACGAAATCACTCAATGGAATGTTGCAGCAATCCTCTTTTACCCGGTCACTTTCCCGGTACGGTTAATGGTATTTTCTTCATCCGGTGCGTACTGGCGTTTTAATTCATCAATGTACGCTTCTTTTCGTTCACCAACCAATCTACCTGCTTAAACTTAAATCCATAATATCCTTTACCATAATGGGATATAATTTCTTTTTTTCCCTTATCCCATATTCTCGTGACTGCTTTTCCTACACTTTCAGGGAATTCATCCTTAAAAATTATAAACTCTTTTTTCAATTTCATCATCGCATGTAATATCTTTGTTGTACAAAATAAAATAATTATAATAATTTAACCAACTATGGTGAGTTATTTTGACTTGTAGTGCATCTTACATACATATCACTTAGAAGTATTACAATTGAGCATTGCTCATCATTTATTTTATGAAAAAACTCACTACACTTTTCCTGATGCTGCTGTGCTTGTCGGTCTACCCGATTTTGGCACAACGTTACACTATCAGCGGCTACATTACCGATAAGGAAAACGGAGAAACCCTCCTTTCCGCTACAATTTATGATTCGAACTCATCGAAAGGATCGGTAACCAATAATTTCGGCTACTATTCGCTCACGCTGCCTGCCGGAACTGTAACACTCGAATATTCGTATATCGGATACCGTACCTTGAAGCAGGAATTTCAACTGAAAAGCGACACCGTATTAAACATCCAACTGGCTCAGGATAACATGCTGCAGGAAGTGACAGTGATCGGTCACCGTTCCGAGATAGGGGTCAAAGGAACCCAAATGAGTACCGTGGAAGTACCCATCGAACAGATAAAGAATATCCCTACCCTCCTGGGTGAGAATGACCTGATCAAGGCATTACAACTACTACCGGGTGTACAATCGGGCACCGAAGGTTCAGCAGGATTGTATGTGCGTGGGGGCGGACCGGATGAAAACCTGCTTTTGTTGGACGGTGTTCCGCTGTATAATGTCAACCATATGCTCGGTTTCTTCTCTGTATTCAACAGTGACGCATTGAAAAACGTGACACTCTATAAAGGCAGCTTCCCGGCACGGTTTGGTGGACGACTCTCCTCCATTGTGGACGTGCGTATGAAAGACGGAGATGACAAAAAAATACGGGGTACAGCAAGCATCGGACTGATCTCATCAAAATTACAGTTGGAAGGACCTATCATCAAGGAGAAGACCACTTTCAATATATCACTGCGAAGAACCTATCTCGATGTGCTGGCACAGCCGATCATCAAAATGATGCAGGACGAAGGGAACGGAGGTGTAAAAAGTGCGGGATACTATTTCTACGATATAAACGCCAAGTTCACCCATAAGCTATCGGACAGGGACAAGCTATACCTGAGCACCTATATGGGTGACGATGCGATTTATATGGACGTGGCGGAAAAAAGCACTTACGGTGAGAGTTTCCAGAGCAAAGAGCATACGAAACTCGACTGGAACTGGGGCAATACCATTGCAGCCCTTCGCTGGAACCGGGTTGTGAACAACAAGCTGTTCATGAATACCACCGCCTCATTCACCCGTTACCGGTCGGCATTGGGTAGCGCCTACGAAAGCCAGGATTTTTCGGGTCAGGGTAAAGTTACCCGGGAAGAAGAGACACGCCTCTCCTATAACTCCGGTATACGGGACTGGACACTGAAAACCGATTTCGACTTCACACCGAATGTGAATCACGACGTCAAATTCGGAGCATCCTACACCTACCATACTTTCTCACCCGATGTTACTTCTCTGAAATTCAACAGTACAGGCGATAATAATGAGGAAAATATTGATACCATAGCCGGTAGCCCCAAGGTGTATGCTCATGAAACGATGGCTTTCCTCGAGGATAACTTCTCCCTCGGAAGAGTGCTGAAAATAAACTTAGGAGCCCATTTCTCCTCCTTCCATGTACAAAACAGCCACTATTTCTCATTACAACCCAGGGCAGGATTACGTGTGTTGCTTGCTGAAAATCTCTCTTTGAAAGCGGGTTATGCCTCTATGAACCAGTATATCCACATGCTCTCCAACAACAGTATCAGTATGCCAACCGATCTATGGGTACCCGCCACAACAAAGATCAAACCGATGAAATCGCATCAGTACGCTTTGGGTGCTTTCTATTCTGTCCCGCACATAGCCGATTTCTCCGTGGAAGGATATTATAAGACAATGCATAACCTACTCGAATATAAAGACGGCGCATCGTTTATTGGTTCCTCCACGAACTGGGAAGAAAAGGTGAGCATGGGGCGTGGCGTTGCCTATGGAATTGAATTCCTGGCCCAACGGTCATTCGGCAATACAACCGGATGGATTGGCTACACCTGGTCAAAATCCGACAGGCTCTTCGACCGTCCCGGTAATACCATCAACAAAGGAAGGTGGTTTCCCGCGAAATACGATAGACGGCACGATATCAGCATTACCGGTACGCACAAATTCTCAGAGAAGATAGATGTGTCGGCCTCGTGGGTCTTCAGCACGGGAAATGCAGCCACCTTCGCATTTCATGAATATGCCGCGATCAATTCTCCCAATTACCGGGGTGATTCCTATTATTTCCCGGATACCTATTATCATGTGGATGCCCGCAACAACTTCAGATATGACAATTATCATCGGTTGGATTTCGGCGTGAATTTCCACAAAATAACCAAACGGGGGAACCTACGGACCTGGAATATCAGTATCTATAACGTCTATAATCGACTGAACCCTTTCTACTTATATATTTGGGGCAAGACTATCGTGAATCCGGAGACAGGAGAACGGAAAACAAAGAGTGTTTTGCGACAAACCACACTCTTCCCCATCATTCCTTCAGTAAGTTATACAATTAAATTTTAAAGCAATGCAACGAAATAGATTATACACCCTTTTTCTCTCGATCTTCACCTTTTGTCTTATTTCCTGCGAAAAAGACATCGAATTCAAAGGAGAGATTGCCGACCCGCTATTGGTGATGAACAGCATCGTTACCCCCGACTCCATCATCACCGTACACCTTTCCCAAAGCCGTTTCACCATCGGAGACTGGTATCCCGTCAAAAATATCTCTAACGGTACGGTATCAGTATGGGTGAATGGCATTTTAAAAGAGCAACTCTCGCACACCACAAATGGGACATACGAGGGGAGTTACCTCCCTCAGCCCGGTGATCAGATAAAGATAGAAGCGAAAGCTGATGGCTTCGATCAGGTCTACTCACAGACAATCGTACCGAAGAAACCCACCGTCACGGTAGCCGATTCAACTGTCACCGTTAAGAAAGAAGAGTACACCTCACCTTATGATCCTCGGATGTTGATCAAAACCACATACCGCCACATGAGTACCCGGCTGATACTGAAAGATGCCGCCGGTGAAGAGAATTATTACTTTATAAAAGCCACACGGAACTACTTGCGCAATGGTGAAATTTTCATGACTAAGATAACTGATTTGAAATTAAGCGAGTTATTAAAGAATAGTATTAGCGGCAATAATGATCTCTTCGAAGATCTCTATGGTGATGATTGGGAGATCAACAGGACCGACAATCTCTTTTCCGACATGCTGGTGAACGGGAAAGATATCATTTTCGACTTCACGTTCATCGATAAACTTGAAACTGCCAGTTATTACGAAGGAAATAAAGTAGATGACGGGCGCGGTAACATGAATGCAACAGTGGAACTGGTCATTGAAATTGCCGAAGTTTCAAAAGATCTCTATCAATACGTCATCTCCGGCTACAAATCGGAAGGATCCTACGATACTCCGTTCATCGAACCGGTGCAGGTACATAGCAATATTGTCAACGGTATCGGTATCCTCGGCTCCTGCAACACCTACAGGTTCATATCAGGCTTCGATACAAATTATATCCCCGAGCGATGGGAAGTGATATGATTTGCAACAATAATTGAGATTTTCAATACTATATTCCTAAATTTGCAACCGTATGAAACGAAGACTTATAGCCATTATAGCACTGTTTTGTTTTCTCCGGGTAATAATCGCACAAACATCAACTCAATTATTTTCAATAAATGATTCGACCGTTGGCACTTCATCCGTGACAGGGCTTCCTCTTGCCACAATACGATATATGGCAGGCGGAAAAATATCCGGATGGCATTGGGATGGCTTTTCCGACAACTTATTACTCGAATTGAAGGAATCAAACGATAAAGAGGCTTCATTCAAAAATAGTGGCATACTTGAGATGGTCGACCTGAAAACCAAAGAAGTGAAATGGAACCGCCCAATGAATTATACATCTTCGGAGGTAAGACAACAGGGAAACTACTACTTTCTTTCTGAAAAGAAGAAGAATTTCTGCCTGCACCCCCAAACGGGCAATGTGTTGTGGGAAAACAGGAATGAGTTTTACTTTGTTGATCCGTTTCTGAATATCGGTATCGGCTATCCACTGCAATCCATGTCCAATAAACTTACCGCTATTGATTTAACGACCGGAAAGGAATTATGGAAGAAAAGAATCAACCGTTCGTCAGGATGGAATGACGCATATATGCTGAATGATTCTATTCTGTTGATCTCAGTGGATGGCATAAAAGCCATCAATCTGGCAACAGGAAATGGGTGGAGCCACAAGGCAAATACCACCAGGAAAGAAATTGGCAAAATGGTTGGCATCAATCTTTTTGGCATCATCATGGGCATGTTTACCGGACTTTATGTCTATCAGGCTCAGCCGGATGTATCTTCGGATATGGTATCGAACATGCTTATTGATCCTTACGAGAATACCATACTCGCATCAAAAGATCAGATATCCAGGATTGATAGTTCTGGCAAAACAGTATGGTCTACTTCGTTACCGAAGAAAAAGACCTCTAAATCATCATTATTTCTGATTGATTCCACAGTTTATATGATTAACCGCGGCTATGCACAATACAACGGGAATTTTTCAATGATCGGCGATCCCTATCTCGCATCTTTCGACTTAGAGAGTGGCAAGCAATTATACTTTACCTCTATTCCGGAGAAGAAAGAGTTTATCCGTAATTTTCAGGTAGTAAATAATAAGATATTTGTGGTTTTTGAAGAAAAAATTGTTTCCTATTCGTTGAATGATGGTGTACGGACCGCTGAAAAAGTTTTAGAATTAGAGGAGGGTGAATATTTAGACAGTTTTGTTGAGTCCGGAATATATTGTAAGGGCAATGATCCTTTTTTCAAAGAGCTGGCTTCCGAATTTTATAATTACAACTTGATGATGACATCTAAAGATCGTATTTTCGTACTAACCGACAATTTAGAAACTGTTTTAATTTATGGCAAGAATGACTTGTATTATAAAAAGGCCAGCAATCCACAGTATACATTAATATCGAAAAATGACTCAGACTTTATTGTGCTCGACAATTCGGACAAATCGGTGGCGACTCTGAAAGCTTCTCCCGATATGTTTCTACATCATGATAAACTCTATTTTTTGAATAAGGATTCGTTCAGTGAAGTCGATCTTGACCAACTACATCAATCCCCGTCTCTCTGGCAATCTATTTTTAAGGATATCACTAAATTTATGCCTAAATAAATATCTTTGTATCTTCAAATGCGTAATTATAAAATCGAGAAAAATGAAGAGAATCCTGCAAACAATCACAGCCATAGCGATCGCTCTCCTCGTTGTCTCCTGTAACACGGGAGGTAGTTCTACATCAGAGGCCAACTACGAAATAGTACCCTTGCCCAACGAAATAGTCAAACAAAAGGGAACACCTTTCAAGCTCTCAGCAAGCACTCATATTGTATTCCCCAAAGGGAATGAGAAGATGCAACGCAACGCTGCTTTCCTGGCGGAATATCTGGAATTGTCCACAGGGATCAAACCTGTTGTCACTTCCGATATGCGTGAACAGAACACCATTATGCTATCCACCGGACTGGCCAATGAGAATCTGGAAGCATACCATATAACCATCAATGAACAAGCGATCCGTATCGAAGGCGCTTCCGAAGCAGGGGTATTCTACGGTATCCAGTCATTAAGGAAAGCCACACCGGTGGAGAAAACCCGTACAGTTTCCTATTCCCCGGCCACTATCAACGATGCTCCCCGCTTCGGCTACCGCGGCTCGATGCTCGATGTGGCACGCCATTTCGAACCGGTGGAATTTGTAAAGAAATACATCGACTTGCTGGCGCTGCATAATATAAACCGTTTCCACTGGCACCTGACCGACGATCAGGGCTGGCGCATCCAGATCGATGCTTATCCCAAACTCACGGAAATAGGCTCGATGCGCAAAGAGACAGTAGTCGGACACAATAGTGGTGAATATGACGGCATACCACATGGAGGATTCTACACGAAAGAGGAACTCAGGGATATGGTAGCTTATGCACAGGAGCGCTATATCACCATAATCCCTGAAGTAGATCTCCCCGGACATATGCTGGCCGCACTCACAGCTTATCCCCAACTGGGATGTACAGGTGGACCCTATGAAGTGGAAGGATCATGGGGAGTATTTGATGATGTGCTCTGTGCAGGAAACGACTCGACCTATATCTTCCTCGAAGCGGTACTGACAGAGGTGATGGAGATATTTCCGTCGGAGTATATCCATATCGGAGGGGATGAGTCGCCCAAAACACGCTGGGAAGAGTGTCTCAAATGTCAGGCACTCATAAAGGAACTGGGATTGAAAGACCGTAACGGACATACTGCCGAGCATTATCTCCAAAGCTATGTGACTGCCCGGATGGAACAATTTCTGAATAGCCACGGACGTAGGATTATCGGATGGGATGAGATCCTGGAAGGAGAGTTGGCTCCCAACGCCACGGTAATGTCGTGGCGAGGTATGGGTGGAGGTATTCAAGCTGCCCAGATGGGACATGACGTGATCATGACTCCCACTACCTATGCTTACTTCGACTACTACCAATCACAGAATACAGAAGAAGAACCTTTCGGCATTGGTGGATATGTACCGTTAGAACTGGTATATAGTTTTGAACCGGCACCTGAAACACTTACCCCTGAACAGAAAGGGCATATTCTGGGAGCACAGGCAAACCTCTGGACTGAATATATTAAAACACCGGATCATGTGGAATATATGCTTCTTCCGAGGCTGGCAGCCTTGAGTGAGGTGCAATGGATGCAGCCCGACAAAAAAGATTACCAACAGTTCCTGCAACGACTGCCGAGGCTGATAGCGCTCTACGACAAGTTAGGATACAACTACGCCAAGCATATATTTAATGTGCAGGCCACGCTGACTCCCAATACCAAAAAGAATGCACTTGATGTGGAATTCTCGACGGTGGACAATGCTCCTGTCTATTACACACTGGACGGCAATGAACCAAGCAATACATCACTGCATTATGACGGGAGATTCTCCATACAGGAAGATGCCGTATTGAAAGCGGTAGCTATCCGTAACAATGGAGAAAAAAGTCCTGTTTTCAGTGAAACAATCAAAGTCAGCAAATCGACTTACAAGCCCATAGAGCTATTGACAAAGCCGGCATCCAACTATACTTATACGGGAGCTACATTGTTAGTGGACGGGCTTAATGGAACGAATACCAACTATCGTACCGGACGATGGATGGGCTTCGTGGGAGAAGGACTTGTCGCAGTCGTCGATATGCTGGAACCTACCGAGATCAGTAAAGCAGAAATACGTACAGATGTAATCACAGGTGACTGGATCTTCAATGCTTCAGCCATCGAAATCGCGATATCCTCCGATAACGAGAATTTCACGACAGTAGCCTCAAAAAATATTACCGATGACGCCACTGAAAATTACGAAGGGATATTCACCCACGAAGTATCATTTGATCCGGTAATATCCCGCTATTTTAAGGTGACAGTGAAAACCTCGGTAATGCCGGAATGGCATCCCGGAAAAGGAGGCAAAGCATTTATTTTTGTTGACGAAATTAGGTTGGACTAAGATTTTGTTAAGATTCAATTAGAATTTACGTTAAGCCTGGTTAGGATTTTTCTTTATTTTAGTTAGGAACTCCCTTAAATTTGGTTAGGGATTTTCTTTATTTCAATTAGGGATTCCTTAAAATTTGGATAGAAATTCCTCAAGATTTGGATAGATTCGGTTAGAAATCCAGTTAGACGAGATACAATCAGTAAAGCCTGCATAAGGGATTATTTCCCAAAAGCAGGCCTTTGTCATATTCTAATCAAATGGAATCTTACCAACCTTCTTTGATTATTATAACGATAATAAAATCCCTTTTTGTAAAGAATAAAGCAATTGGATTTCTTCTGCCCAAAGCGATTCATCGGGGGTCTCCAGAATGAGTGGTAGATCGTCGAGGCGAGGATCGTTGACAAGGAAAGAAAACAGATCCATGGTCATTAATCCTTTACCGATGCTATCATGCCGGTCGACCCTCGAGCCCAGTTCTTTTTTCGAATCGTTGATATGTATCCCTTTTAAGTAGCGGAACCCTACCACCTTCCCGAACTGTTCAAAAGTATTCTCATACCCTTCCTTCGTCCTGATCTCGTAACCGGCGGCAAGGGTATGTGCCGTGTCGAGGCAAACTCCTACCCGACCCTTGTCATCTACCTTATCGATGATATGGGCGATCTGCTCAAAAGTATGGCCGAGATTGCTACCCTGGCCGGCTGTATTCTCAATGACGGCAGCCACTCCGTTGGTCTTTTCCAGCGCGATGTTGATCGATTCGGCAATCCTGTCGAGGCAGGCATCGATGGATATCTTGTTCAGATGGCTTCCCGGATGGAAGTTAAGCCGGTTGATCCCCAACTGCTCACACCGTTTCATCTCGTCATTGAAAGCGGCCCTCGACTTGTTCAAGCCCTCCTCCTCGGGATGTCCCAGGTTGATCAGGTAACTGGCATGTGGCAGGATATGGTTGGGTGAATAATCCAATTCCTCGCAACGCGATTTGAAAAGATCAATATTCTGTTGTGTATAGGATGAGGCAAACCACTGACGTTGGTTTTTTGTAAAGAAAGCAAAAGCTTTTGCCCCGATGGCATATGCGTTGAGGGGTGCATTCTCCACACCTCCCGATGCGCTGATATGAGCTCCGATAAATTTCATGATTTTTCTTTTAATCTTCTATTCCCAACAAAGATACAACGATAAAGGATTATTCAGGCAATCTTTATCGGATTTTTAGGGAAAGTCATCAGGAAATGCAATCCTCCTTCGGGTCGATTCTTTGCCACGATACTACCCTTATGAAACAGCACGGCATTTTTGACGATGGAGAGTCCCAGTCCCGATCCACCGGTGTTGCGCGTTCGTCCTTCATTCACCCGGTAAAAACGTTCGAACATACGAACCAGATGCTTTTCATCAACACCTGTTCCGGTATCGTAGAATTCAAAAAAGTAAGTATTCTCATTCTCGTTGTAACAACGTACTACGATATCAATATCTGTTCCACCATAGGAGATAGAATTCTCAATCAGATTCCGGAAAATAGAATAAAGAAGAGTACGGCTACCATAGATCACTACATTATGGTCTACCTCTACCGTAAAGGTATTATCCTTTTCCTTTAGTTTGTCGGACAGATCATTACTGAGTTCACCCAGAAGGTCATGCATGTTCACCGGTTCCTGTTCGAACCGGTCGGGAGCCTCTTCAATCTTGGTTAGCATACTGATATCCTGTATCAGTTCGGAGAGACGGATAGTCTGCGTATAGGCCCTGTCGAGAAAACCGTGAATACGCTCACTGTTTTCACCATTATAATCATAAAGATTGAGAATAGTTTCCAGATAACCGCGGATACTAGTGACCGGGGTACGTAGCTCATGTGCGATATTATTGGTCATTTCCTGTTTGAGTAGCCGCATCTTCTCCAATTTAGTGATATCACTGATATAGAGTTCAAAACTCTCATCTTCGAAAATAATTATCCTCACACTGAATTGCCGCCCACTTTTCCCTATCCGCTTCGAGAACATGTTGGATGCTCCGGGTTTGGTATTGAGAAAGTCGACAAACTCCTTAAAAATAGGATCATCAAAAAGCAGTCTGGGCTCCAATGTGGGTTTGTCGAGGATCATATTCAGAAATTGTAGAAAATGGGAATTGGCATAGATCTCCCTATGATCTTTCGAGAAGATGGCGATTCCCTCTTCCGAGAGTTGAAAATGTTGCAGCAGTTTCTCGCGTTCTGTCGCCAGCTTACGCCTATTCTCCTGTAGCAGATTATAATTCTCGACAATATCGGCGCTCACCTCTCCCACCTCATCATCGGCAAACACAAAGCTGACAGGCATTTTCGATCCATTCTTCATGTTCAAAGAGAACTCCCTTAACTCTTTCAACGATTTGGAAAATCGGTTGGAGAAATAGAGCATTATCAATATGCATAACGCAAAAAAGAGAAGAATATAGATGATAAACGAGCTACCGGAATTGATGAACGATTGCAGTTTCACATCGTATGGCATTGCCAACCGGATAAAATAACCCTCATCATATTTCTTAGAATAATAGAGATATTCAATGTTATCGCTTTCAGACAGGCGGATATTGGAACCACTACCAAAACCGATCGATTTTTGTACTTCGGGGCGCTTCAGGTGATTCCCCATTTCACTGGCTCCAAGAAGATTATCAAAGAGAACCCGTCCCTCCCAGCTTATAATAGTAAAACGTACATCAGAAGACATATAGCGCAACATTTCTACAACCTGCGCCGGATCATTTTGTAAATCAATGCCATTCTGGTTGATATACTTACTCACAATATCTGCATTGTTCTCAAGCGTACGTTCCAGACTACGCGTGCGTTCATTTTTGAATTGTTGCTGCTCGAACACGATAATACCCGCAGTGAACAATGCTATGATCACTGAGAAGATAATTACAATCCGTGTTTTGAAGGATATTTTTCGTTGCATATTTTGGAAGTTGGATATTATTGGAACTGGGAAGTGAAAAAATAATTTAAACACCTGTTTCTATATTCAGATAGTAACCAAACCCGGAACGGTTCACAATGATACTTCCGTAATCTCCCATCTTCTTTCTCAAGCGAGTGATATGGACATCGACAGTACGGTCGAGTACAAATTCATCCTCTCCCCATACATTGTTTAGTATTTCCGCACGAGTAAGAAGATTAGGTGATGTGCGTGCCAGCAGAGAGAGTATCTCGAACTCTTTCTTGGTGAGTGATATCTCATTTCCGTCAATAGTCACCCGGTTTCCTTGCAGATCGATAATAAGGCTTTTATAACTCCATTCTGTTGGTACAGGTTTGACCGGAGGCATTGCAGCGAGTGCACTTCGCTTGAGTAGTGCCTTCACGCGGACGAGCACTTCCTTCACGGAGAACGGTTTGGCAATATAATCATCCCCTCCCAATGAGAAGCCGGTCAACATATCGTTCTCGGTATTCTTGGCAGTGAGAAAGATGATCGGCATGGAATTTCCCGACTTCCGTAATTTTTCGGCCAACTTAAATCCGGAAATTCCTCCCATCATCACATCAAGGATAATGAGCCTGTGAATATCGGTAATAATCTCCACTGCCTCCTCAGCCGAGTGAGCCACATCCACTATGTAACCTTCGTTCTCCAGATTGAATTGCAGGATATCACAGATATCCCTTTCATCATCGACCACTAAAATTCGACCTTCCATCTTATTCATCTCCTGATTTTATACCGGTAGCCGGCTTTTTGGATTCTTTCACATGACGGATATCCCTTCCCTCAATCACATACACCGCCGATTCGGCAATATCCACCGCCTTATCCCCGATCCTTTCCAGATAATAGGAGATACTATTGAGATTCATAATGTTTACCAGCGACTGCACACTTTGAGCTGCATTCTGGAAATCTTCCGCCAGTTTGCGCTCGATCTTCTTCTCCAGCTTATCCACCTTATCATCCATCTGTATGGTATCGTAAGCCATCTCGTTGCTCACACCGGTGAAAGCGAAGAGTGCGTTCTTCAACATCTTGTCGGTCTGTACAAACATCTTGTCGATCGGTTTCTTGTAATTCTCGAACCCCGTCAGTGAGAAATCAATCTCTTCCAATGCGAAAGTGATATTCTCAATCAGGTCGCCTACACGCTCCATGGAGATGGTCATATCGTGATAAGCCATCAGCCTGCGCAGGTCGGAAGCCCTGGGTGTGAAAAGCATGATTGCGTGAATCACCTTTTCCTTGATGGTAACATCGAGAGAGTTGATCAATTTCTCGTTCCGTTTCAACTGGGGGATAATCTCTTTGTTTCTGTTATCACGAACTAGTTCGGAAGCCAGTTTTATCTGTGTCAGGACCAGTTCGGAAATCAACTGGAAATCACCATGCAACTGATCTATATAGTTGTCTTTGATTCCCTTGACGTATGGACTATTAGCCTTTTCATTCCCGTTATTCATTGTTTCTCCTATTTATATTGGCTTGCCGAAACAGAATCATTAGCATCATGTTATGACAAGCAAAAATAATCATTTTTATTTACCTCACATCGCAAACATTCACTCTCTTGATTCTTTTCAATATTCAATGTTATATACGAAAAAAATTTCATACCAGAGCAACTACCCAAAAACACCTGTCAGGTACTCTTCGGTACGTTTATTCTGGGGTTTGGTAAACATTTGCGTGGTATTTCCATGTTCTACCAGTTCTCCCAGATACATGAACATCGAATTATCAGATATTCGTGCGGCCTGCGACATGTTATGAGTCACGATGATTATAGTGAAATCGTGTTTCAACTGTAACAGTAGCTCTTCAATCTTATTGGTAGAGATCGGATCGAGTGCCGAAGTGGGTTCATCCATCAACAGTACCTCCGGATTAAGGGCAAGTGCACGCGCTATGCAAAGCCGTTGCTGCTGGCCCCCCGAGAGGAACGATCCCCTTTTGGTCATCACATCCTTCACCTCGTCCCACAGTCCCACGTTTTGTAGGCTTTGCTCCACAATCTCATCTTTCTCCTTTTTTTTCACGACAATACCATTCAACTTGTATCCTGCCAGCACATTATCATAGATACTCATCGTGGGGAAAGGATTGGGTTGTTGAAACACCATCCCCGCCATACGACGCACCTCCATCGGATCCATCTCCAGTACATTTCTCCCTTTCAGGGTGATTTCACCGGTGGTTTTAATATTGGGATAAAGATCATGCATGCGGTTAATGGCACGCAGGAGCGTACTTTTTCCACAGCCTGACGGTCCCATGATGGCGGTAATGGTGTTCGCATAGATACTGGTCGTCACCTTATTCACCGCATAACTACCGGGTGAATAGGAGACCGATACCTCTTTCAATTGAAGAATAGGACTTTTTCCGTTTGCTATTTTTACACTTTCCATTTACGTGCTACGATTTTAGCTATCCAGTTTAAGAGGAATATAACGATCAATAAAAGAAGCGATGATGACCAGATCAGATCCACCAGATTCGGGTCGTTATAAAAATCCCAAATCAACAGGGGGATGGCACTGGTCGGTTCCATCACTTTCCAGTTTACAACAGACGCACCGAGTGCTGTAAGCATCAGTGGTGCCGTCTCTCCCATTACACGCGATACGGCAAGGAGTATCCCGGTAAAGATACCGCCAAATCCGGAAGGGATCAATATTTTGAATACCACGTTGGTATATGACGAACCCAACGCTAGACCGGCTTCCTTATAGGCTACCGGTAACATTTTCAATGTCTCTTCGGTAGAGCGGACAATCATCGGCAGCATCATGATGGTGAGCGCCACACTACCCGCCAGGGCCGAATAGCCGCCCAAGGGCTTCACGATCCATGCATAGGCAATGATACCGATCACAATGGAAGGCATTCCCTGTAACAGGTCGGTCAGATAACTCACCACACCTGCAAACCGTTTTCCCCGGTTATCAGCGAGGTAAATGCCGATGAACAGCCCCAGGAACACCGAAAAGATGACGGCCATCCCTACGATCAATATCGTACCCGTGATACCGTTCAATATTCCTCCCGGGATAGGTTCACCATTCATCTTTGCCAACATGGCATCCATCGACGAAGGAGTTACCTCGGTGAAGAGGCGTAAATTGAAGTTCTTATACCCTTTCGAAACTACGTCCCATAAGATAAAGAAAAGGGGGAACATAGCTATCAGGGAGAAGAGTCCGACCAGCACAAAAGCCATCTTGTCTTTTCCTTTCCGCCATCCCATATTTGTTATTTTATTCCGGCTCATACGCGTGCTAATTTTTTCATTACCATCTTCGCCACCAAGTTGATGATCGCCGTAATGATAAAGAGTAACAGACCGATAGCGATCAGTGCACTGAGTTTAAGGCCGTCGGCCTCACCAAACTGGTTGGCAATCACGCTCGCCATGGTGTTTCCCGTATCTCGCAACCCCTGCGGTATCCTGTTGGTATTACCTATCAGCATGGTTACGGCCATTGTCTCACCAAGAGCGCGTCCCAATGCAAGGATAAAAGAGGCTAAAATCCCCGATGCAGCCGTAGGCAGACTGATATGCTGCACCACTTCCAAGCGCGTGGCTCCCAGACTGTAAGCTCCTTCTTTCAATTTGTTGGGTACCATCGACAGGAATTCGGCGCTGAGCGACGAAGCATAAGGGATAATCATAATGGCCAATACAACCGATGAAAGAAAGATCCCGAATCCCTGTGCATTCACCCCCATCTCAATGATGACAGGCCGGACGGTATAGAACCCCCACAGACCGTATACTATGGAAGGGATACCAGCCAACAAATCTACAATCGAACTCACGAAAGAGGATAGTTTGCTGCCCTTGAAATATTCACCATTGAATAAAGCTACCGCCAATGCAAAGGGAACACAAAGCAAAAGGGAAAAGAATGCCGTATAGATTGTCCCCATGATAAAGGAGAGTGCCCCATACTCTTCAGTCGCCGAACGGGGATCCCACTCGGCATTGGTCACAAATCCCCAAATCCCATATTCTCCGAATACCTCCAAAGAACGGTTCACCAAGGCGTAAATAATCCCTGCCGCGAGTAGCAGGATCACTAACGCCGCTATGAAAAGCAATATCCGGAATAATTTATCTTTCATTTTTTCACAATTAAAAGAGAGCCAAGATTTTTAGAATCAAGACTTTTAGACTTGGAATTTTTGATCTTATCCACATCGGCACATTGGCACATTATTCTCCATTTTCCATTGTCAATTGTGAATCTCCTCACCGCCATACCGTATCTCCCCAATCAGCCGTCTCGTCTTTTCTATCGCCTGAGCAGAAAGAGGCGCATAATTTATTTGTGCAGCCACTTTTTGTCCTGCATCACTGATCATATAGTTTAACAGATCGACAAGTGTTTCCGCCTCTTTTTTTGTACGGTTGCCATACTGTTGATCCTTATAAACAAGTATCCATGTAAAAATGCTTATAGGATAAGCATTAGGATCATCCGAGTCGATAATGGATGCTCTCATATCATCCGGCAACTCCACATTGGCAGCAGAAGAGATGGTCTGAAGCGTAGCCTCTACATAATTCCCCGCCTTGTTTCTGAGTTTTGCTACCGGCAACTTGAGCGTAAGAGCATATTCCGATCCGATGTAACCGATAGCTCCTTCGGTCTGTTGCACGATACCTGCCACGCCGGGATTCCCTTTTGCGGCAATACCGGCTTCCCACTTCAGGGCTTTTCCTTTTCCCATGACAGTGCCCCACTCGGAGCTTACCATCGACAGATACTCCGAAAAGTTATAGGTAGTACCGCTACCATCCGACCGGTAAACCGGAGTGATATCCAGATCAGGCAATGGCATATCAGGATTGATGGCTCTGATTTTCGGATCATTCCACTTCCTGATATTCCCGAGATAAATATCGGCTACGAGAGGCCCTGTCAACCGGAGGCTATCCACTCCCTTGAGAGTATAAGCCATTACCACGCCACCCATACAGGTGGGTACATGGATCACTTCTCCCTTCATCGATTCGATCTCCTTACTATTGAGAAAGGCGTCGCTAGCGCCGAAATGTACCGATCGGTCTCGTAGACTACGAATTCCCCCGCCACTTCCAATAGCACCATAATTTACTGTCATCCCACTGTTTAATCGCATATAATCGCGAAAAACAATATTATAATAAGGATAGGGGAAAGTAGCACCGGCACCCGATAGAGTTGTTCCGGAACCGCTCTTCTCCACATCAGTGGAATTATTACAGGAAATGAGTAGCAAAAGTAGAAGTAAAAACTGAAATATTCGTTGCATCAATAAAAAGTTGCTATGATTCATTATTTTGCGCAAAATTACGACATGGATGTTACAATATAGTTACAAAAATGTTACGTGTTTGTTAAGATTGAGGATGTGGTATTTATCTAATTATTCTTACCTTTGCAATGAAAAGCGGATGCTTTTCTGTGTAGCTTAGGAAACCACATAAAAAACAAAGAATGATGAAAGATTATAAAAATCAGGACGCCCTGGTGCTCTTTTCAGGCGGCCAGGATTCCACCACTTGCCTTTATTGGGCAAAGCAACAGTTCAGAAATACTCATACACTTTGCTTCACGTACGGGCAGCGCCATTCCCAGGAAGTAGAGAACGCACGCCGAATCGCAGCAATAGCCGATATTCCTTTCCAGATACTGGATGCAGGTATTATTTCCCAATTAGCACCCAACTCGCTTACCGACTTCTCCGTACAGATGGACGAAGAGCAACCTGCCGGTTCTTATCCCAACACCTTCGTACCGGGCAGAAACCTGCTATTTCTCACTTTTGCGGCTACCATCGCCTATGCAAAAGGGATCAAACATTTAGTAACAGGAGTATCGGAAGCCGATTACAGCGGTTACCCCGACTGTCGCGATACTTTTATCCGCTCGGCGAATACCACACTCAACCTCGCCATGGACAAGCAGTTCGTGATACACACACCGCTTATGTGGCGCGATAAGAAAGAAGTATGGCGACTGGCTGACGAACTTGGCGTTTTCGATATCGTAAGAAACGAGACGCTGACCTGTTATAATGGTATCCTTGCGGAAGGCTGCGGCCATTGTCCCGCCTGCAAACTACGGAACAAGGGACTGCAGGATTATCTGGCGGAACGATAAAAAGTCATGCATCAGGACAGAACAGGCAATATCAACCATTACTTCATAGATTTATACACAAACATCTGACAAACAAAATAATATGGAACAAGAAGGACTTAGCCACCTGGGTGGTAAAACGGAATACAAACAAGATTACGCTCCGGAGGTACTGGAAGCGTTCATCAATAAACATCAGGGAAATGACTATTGGGTTACCTTCGATTGTCCCGAATTCACCAGCCTCTGCCCTATCACAGGACAGCCTGACTTTGCGACCATCCGTATCGACTATATACCCGACGTAAAGATGGTTGAAAGCAAAAGCCTCAAGCTCTACCTCTTCAGTTTTCGTAATCACGGCGCTTTCCATGAAGATTGTGTGAACATCATCATGAAAGACCTGATAGGACTGATGGATCCCAAGTATATTGAGGTGACCGGTATATTCACTCCCCGCGGCGGCATCAGCATCTATCCTTATGCCAATTATGGACGGGAGAACACAAAATATGAAAAACTGGCGGAAGAGCGACTCTTTAATCACTCTTTTCCTCTATAGATATTTCTCTTTCCACTCCTCTTTCCTCTCACATCACAGGTCTACTTTATTCCATCCCCGAATGGAGCAGAATCCAACTTTTTTATTACCTTTGCGCCTCATCATGTTATAAGGAAAAGATTTACAAAGGTTACAATCAACGCGAACATTATGCCGCATATATCGCACCGGGGTGTACAAATGCCCCCTTCACCCATACGGAAACTGGCTCCCCTTTCTGACGCAGCAAAAGCAGAGGGGGTAAAGGTATATCACCTCAATATCGGACAGCCCGACTTGCCCTCCCCAACATCGGCTTTAGAGGCTATCCGCAATATCGACCGTACTACCTTGGAATATAGTCCTAGCGATGGATACCGGTTTTACCGGGAGAATCTGGTAAATTATTACAAGAAGTTCAATATCGACCTCACCCCTGAAGAGATCATTGTCACTGCAGGTGGCTCAGAAGCGGTACTTTACGCCTTTATGGCCTGTCTCAATCCGGATGATGAAATCATCGTTCCCGAACCTGCATACGCCAATTATATGGCTTTCGCTATTTCCGCAGGCGCTATCATCCGTACTATCCCATCCACCATGGAATCAGGATTTGCCCTTCCACCGATCGAAGAATTTGAAAAGCTAATCAATGACCATACCAAAGGTATTCTTATCTGCAACCCCAATAACCCTACCGGTTATGTCTACACGCCACAGGAGATGGAGCAAATCAGGCAACTGGTAAAAAAATACGACCTTTACCTCTTTTCTGACGAAGTGTACCGCGAGTTTATTTATAACGATACTCCCTATATCTCAGCCTGTCATCTGGAGGATGTGGAAGAGAACGTGGTATTGATCGATTCTGTGTCGAAGCGATACAGCGAATGTGGTATCCGGATCGGGGCACTTATCACCAAGAACCGGAAAGTACACGATACTGTGATGAAATTCTGTCAGGCACGCCTGAGCCCTCCTCTTATCGGACAAATTGCGGCAAACGCTTCTTTACAGGAAAATGGAGACTACATGCAGCATAATTTCGACGAGTACAAGAGCCGTCGCGATTTCCTTATAGAACGGTTGAACAATATCCCCGGGGTCTATTCGCCCATGCCGCAGGGTGCTTTCTACACCCTGGCGCGGCTTCCTCTTGAAGATGCCGACGCTTTCTGTGCCTGGTGCCTCTCTTACTTCCGTTATCAGGGCCAGACCATCTTCATGGCACCTGCATCCGGTTTTTATGTCACACCGGGGCTCGGCAGAAATGAAGTACGTATCGCCTATGTCCTCAATAAAGATGATTTGAACAATGCGCTCACGGTGCTCGAAAAAGCACTGGAGGCCTATCCACATACAAAAAGAGATGAATGCGGAGCTCTTCATAGCAAGGCGAATCTATAAAGGCGACAAAAAGAACGACAAACGGGTCTCTTCTCCTGCCATCAAAATAGCCATTGCCGGCATCGCGCTGGGATTGGCAGTAATGATCGTGGCTGTATGTATCATTGTCGGTTTCAAAAAAGAAGTACGTGCTAAAGTGGTGGGGTTTGGCTCCCACATCCAGATTACAGCTTTCGAGAGTAATTCCTCCTATGAACATAGCCCTATCTCCTTCTCCGATACCCTTGGAGCTATACTCTCTGCAAACCCCAATATCCAACACTTCCAGGAATTCATCACCAAACCGGGAATTATCAAGACCGACGATGATTTTATGGGAGTGATATTGAAAGGAGTCTCTGAAAAGTATGACTGGAAATTTTTCAAGAAGAACATGCTGGAAGGTACCACTATCCAGCTCAACGATACCATTACAGGCAACCAGGCTATTATTTCTAAAAATATAGCCGATAAACTCCGGCTTAAAATCGGAGATAACTTCACCTGTTATTTCGTACAGGAACCCGTCCGTGCCCGCCGATTCCATATAAGAGGTATCTACAGTACTAATTTCGAAGATTACGATAAACTTTTTGTGATTGTAGAAGATAATGTGCTTGCCTCCCTCAACGGATGGGATCCGGATATGGTAAGTGGCATCGAAGTGTTAGTGAATGATTATAACAACCTCGACCGGATCGCACAGGATCTGTTTTTCGATATGGCCTCCTACAAAGACCGGCTTGGCAACGCCCTTTACACCCGTTCCATCAAAGACATCAATCCCATGATATTCAACTGGCTCAATCTGCTTGATATGAATGTATGGGTGATTATCATCCTTATGCTGGTGATATCGGGCTTTACCATGATTTCCGGCTTGCTTATCATCATTCTGGAACGTACCAATATGATCGGCATGTTGAAATCGATGGGAGCAAGAGATTTCAGTATCCGCAAAGTGTTTCTTTATCTTTCAGCTTTCCTTATCGGACAAGGTATGTTATGGGGAAATGTTATAGCTCTGATTTTTTGTCTTATTCAGGATAAATTCCAACTATTAAAACTCGATCCTGCCACTTACTACCTCTCGGCAGTTCCGGTAGATCTGAATCCACTCTATATCATTCTTCTTAATATCGGAGCGCTCATCGCCTCCTTACTGATGATGATCGGACCCTCTTATCTCGTCGCCAGGATCACTCCCGCCAAATCCATCCGGTTTGAGTAATTTATTTTCAACTCGAATGTCAATACGTAGATCGATTTTAACCCGTTTTTCACTACCTTTGGGGATAAAACTTTTTAGTCCTATAAAAAATGAATATTAACTGGATAATCCTAATTATAGGGGGTCTGCTTGAATCGATTTTCGCCATGAGTTTGGGGAAAATGCAGCATACCTTGGGCAAAGAAATGTGGTTGTGGCTCGCAGTATTTGTAGTCAGTGTAAGCTTAAGCATGTTTTTACTGTTTAAGTCGATGGGAGGCTCCCACCCTATCCCCACAGGAACAGCTTATGCCGTCTGGGCAGGTATTGGAGCTGTAGGGACGGTGGTACTGGGTATTCTGGTTTTTAAAGAACCGGTTACCCTCTGGAGAATCCTTTTCCTGAGCACACTCATTATATCTATTGTCGGTCTTCAATTCACATCCACGCACGATTGAAAAATTACTAATTAATAATTATCATATAATCAATAACTTATAAGCTATAATCAGGAAGTCAAGAAGCAGGAAGTTAAGAGTTAAGAAATGAAGAATCATTCAATTCAATCTCAATCAATCTTCACTACTTGTCCCGACTTGTTTTTCCACCTTCCCACCCCTTTCCAGTAACCATTGTTAATAACTTGTTGATAACCTGTTCAGAAGTTGTTCATAAAAACGACCAAAAAAATTTGTAATTTGTTCGGTCATGATGTTATATTTGCAGAACAACAATGGGAAATAAAAAGTACGAGCATCGTACAAGACATATAGGAGTTCATTGACATTTTGTACACAATGGGAAGAATTTCATTCAGGAGATCGGCAAATACGTTTGTTTTTTCTCTTTGTCCAGGAAGTGTGAAGCATTCATTGTTTCTATCGGAAGGACCCATAGTTTTTCGTTATGTGATCCACTGTACCGGGTATACCTGTATGGATGTGACCGCAAAGTAGCGACCGACCCGGATGAATGATATTTCTTCAAGCATTGAAAGGATTTGTGAGTACTTTTACAGTTTATTTCAGTTGAAAGGCTCGCCTTCACGGCAACGCTGTTTCACTGGTAATGCAGTTTCTCCGGAAACAAAGGTAAAAGTCAAGAAATGCCAGGTATCGAGATGAAAATCCGGTCTCAAAATTTACTTTCTACTACATCGGATTTTTTCCAAATCGGAAAATTACCGACGGTAAAAAGTGTAAGGGATGAAAGACAAGATTACATTCGTATGACTGATTCTGCTTCACAATTCGGAAAAATTTTATATCAAACGATTGAATGTTATCGAATTGAATGATATTAAAGACTTCTTAGAGCAGCTCTAGCAACTTCAAACACTGCTTCAGACGTTTTTTGAAGTATCCGCATTCTGAAGTATAATCCCCTGTAGAAATTATAAAATTGACTTTATAAGACAGTTTCAGTATCTACAGAATTTGAGATTTCCTTCGGCAATTGAACACATTTCAACTTCTGCACCGTTCAGTACAGAACGATTTGAACTCCTACCATATAAAAAAGCCGGTTGCAAAGCCGGCTTTTTTTGTTATATGCAGGATACAAGTCATTTTTTAAATGAAAAACCGATTCTCCCGGTAAATCTTATACCACTCCAATTGATTCCGGCGATACCACTCCCTTTTATGCCAAATTCATGATCCTCTAACCGAAATCCCACATCAACAACATGAATTATATTGTTCTATATCGGCAAGATTGATCTTTTATTTTCAAACGTATCATGCTCGTTTCATACTGAATAATTAAATATTGGTCAATCGTCAAAGGAAAATAAAAAGCAATAACTATCAAAAAAATCGAAAAAAATCTGTGAATTATTGAAGAGAAAAAAAGTGAATCTGCTCTTCTTCGGATTTACTGAATTTTTTATTACCTTTGCTCCAATAGGATGATTCTTAACTCCAAAAGCTATATGAAAAGCTTTATCCCGCTTCTGATAATCTTTTTCGTTGCAAGC
Organism: Proteiniphilum sp.; assembly: GCF_034927365.1. Taxonomy (GTDB): domain Bacteria; phylum Bacteroidota; class Bacteroidia; order Bacteroidales; family Dysgonomonadaceae; genus Proteiniphilum. The sequence goes on from NZ_JAYFQD010000010.1 coordinate 74,330, forward strand.
ACGAAAATTTTTGCACAGGATATCCCGGTGAAAACAGATAGCTTGGAACTGAAAACCGGAATTTCCGGAGAACTGCCCAAACAAATCGACTCCCTCAGGACACGGCAACTTCCGTTAAGGCTACCACGACTCAATCAGGCAGAGAATATCCTGCCTCAATTTACTCCTTATCAAAAGTTCAGTATTACGCCGCAACAATCAATAAAAAAGAGCAATCTCCCACCCATTCACTGGAATGGTGCAGCATCCGACTTTCTCAATACCAAAAGCCGCACGGCTATCGCTTCCATGATGCCTACCTCCCGGCTGCTATTACACTCCTCTGCCACGTTAGGAGTGGTGGAGACACCTTTTCTCGGCTTGGGTTATAATTATGTATTGAACGCAGGAGCAAACTATCTGGTCAGTCCTTCGCTGACGATAGGTACCAGCGGTGGGTATAACGCCAATTTCGGTGCAATACCCTACTGGAATACAGGGATAAATGCCAATTATCAGATCAATCGGAACTTATCAATCGATGGTGGATTGACCTATATGAAAACAACTGGTAATATGTTCAATCTCAACCAATCGGCAGTGATGATCGACCTGCACGGCCGTTACCGGTTATCCGACGACTGGTATGTGAATGGTTACGGCGGAATGCCCGTAATGCAAAACAACAACCAGCCGAACCGGTCTATGCTTCCAATGATGAATACCCCTTACTACGGCGGTTCTGTAGAATATTGGTTCAAGCCAACCGTGGGTGTGGAAGGCGGCATGATCTGGGTGCGTGATATGTTCTCCGGAAAAATGCGTGCACAACCCAAACTGGAACTGCATTTCAGGCCGGGAAGATAATCCCCCCAGAAAACTACAAACGACATCTCCCCCTTGGATCATGAGGGAGAATCTTATTTTGGATACAAAAAATCAGTTGATCGTCAAAATCATCTTGTGGTCACTTGCCAGCTTCCGCATATTAAGGATGGCGTATCGCATGCGTCCGAGGGCTGTATTGATACTTACTCCGGTAGCATCGGCAATCTCCTTGAAGCTTAAATCGCCGTAATAGCGCATCTCCAGCACTTCTCGTTGCTCATCAGGGAGATAACCGACCAGTTTCTTCACATCGTTAAGCACTTGTGTTTTCACCATTTCCATTTCTATGGTATCGTCGCACAAAGAGGGATTGTTCAGCAAGTCTACCTCATAATCATCATTAGAAACCGTATTTTCATTCTTTCTCTGACGGAAATAATCGATAATAAGATTATGGGCAATACGCATGAGCCATGCCTTGAACTTGCCGCTTTCGGTATAGCGACCCTGCCGTATAGTGGTGATAGCTTTGAAAAAAGTCTCCTGAAAGATATCTTCGGCCAGCCCCTGGTGACGCACCGTGTAAAAAATATAGGTGTAAAGGGATTGTTTATGGCGGTTGAGGAGTAGTTCAAACGCATAATCATTGCCCTCGGCATACGAAACGACCAATGCTTCATCGGTCATCGTGCAAAAAGTATCCATTGCTTTACTTCTTAATTGTTATGTAATTTCAATTGAGTAAAGAGGACTTATAGGCAAATGATTTTAATGTTTATACTTAATGCGCGTTTGCGTTAGCGCAAACAACTAAATTTATTAAAACAAAGAAAAATAAAAAAAGTATAACCTCCAAATAGAATAAGGAATAATTTATATATTTGCATCCGTGAGAGTTGAATAATCATATCTGTAAAACGAATAATTCTTACGTTTGAAAAGGGTCTGACGATGATAGTGAAATTAGCATGTAAACGATCATATATATGAAACACAAAACCATTCTGGATTTGTTAAATGAATCGGTGGAGAAATATGGCGATAATCCCTATCTCTACGAAGCAAGAAAAGGTACGGAATACATCTCCCTTACCTACAAACAGGTGCAGGAACAATCCCGGCAATTCGCAGCGGGACTTATCGCCTTGGGCATCGAAGCAGGCGACCGCATCGCCCTTATTTCCGAAGGAAAGAACAACTGGGTGATCGGTGAATTGGGAATCCTCCATGCCGGTGCCATCAGCGTGCCCCTATCGGTAAAACTGCAGACCGAACAGGACCTCAGTTTCCGGATAAACCACTCCGATTGTGTGGCGGTACTGGCATCCGATCTCCAAATAGAGAAACTACGTCCGATAAAAGGATCGTTCACCACCGTGAAGCACTATATCCTGCTCGACCCGGAGGAGCATCCCGAAAAGGATGAACGTTCGTTCGAATCGGTGATGGAAGCGGGAAAAACGCTTCTCGAGTCTAATCCTGCCACTTTACAGGAGAGGATGGACGGCGTGCAGCCAGATTCGCTGGCCAATATATCCTACACCTCCGGGACGACCGCCAACCCGAAAGGGATCATGCTTTCCCATAACAACTATGTCTGCAATGCCGAACAGGCGGTGGAGTGCCTCAACGGTATCCCCTCTCATTACCGCACCCTGTTGATACTGCCGTGGGATCACTCCTTCGGCCATACGGCAGGGGTCTATTCCTTTATGAAGTGCGGCGCATCCATCGCCTCCGTGGCGAAAGGGAAATCGCCCATGGAGATACTGCGCAACGTACCCAAGAGTATCAAGGCCATCAACCCGCATATCCTGATGAGCGTGCCGGCACTGGCATCCAATTTCCGGAAGAATATTGAAACCGAGATAGAGAAGAAAGGCAAATTCACCGCCATCCTCTTCAAAAAAGCACTTAAGACAGCGTACAAATACAACAAGGAAGGTTTTAACAAGGGAGGCAGCGGCCGTTTGATGCTTTCTATTTATGACAAACTGATCTTCTCCAAGATACGTCAATCCTTTTCGAGCAATATGGATTTCTTTATCGGTGGAGGCGCGCTTCTTGATATCGAGTTGCAGCGCTTCTTCTACGCCATCGGCATCCCCATGTACCAAGGCTACGGGTTGTCGGAAGCCACGCCCATTATTTCTGCGAACAGTCCCCATGCCCACAAGCTGGGATCATCCGGGAAACCGGTACCCCATATGGATCTCAAAATCGTGGATGACAAACTGCAGGAAGTGGCCATTGGTGAAAAGGGGGAGATCATCATCCGTGGCGGAAACGTGATGAAAGGATATTGGAAGAATCCCGAAGCGACTGCCGAAACCATCGTGGACGGATGGCTCCGCACCGGCGATATGGGATATATGGATAAAGACGGTTATCTCTATGTGCTGGGACGCACCAAATCACTCCTGATCAGCGACGACGGCGAGAAATTTTCTCCCGAAGGAATTGAAGAGTCGATTGTCGCCACATCGCCTTATATCGACCAGTGTGTGCTCTACAACAACCAGAGCCCCTACACCACCGCGCTGATCGTACCCAACGCCACTGAACTCAAGAAAGCCGGCGCCGATGCCGCGCAGGCGGCACTGCTGATAGAAAAGGCGATCAACGAGTACCGGAGCGGTGGCAAGCACGACGGACTATTCCCCCACCGGTGGATTCCTTCCAGCTTTGCCGTGATTGAAGAGCCTTTCTCCGAACAGAACGGGCTGATGAACTCTACGATGAAACTGGTGAAACATAAAATATATGAGGTGTATGCTTCAAGGATCGCCTCGCTCTATACCACAGAAGGGAAGCAAGCCGCTTCCCCGGAAAATCTGGAAGCATTACGAAAAATATTGTAATTATATCGCTTTAACGAAAAGATTTCATAAAGACACAAATACCCCAACTACTCGCGGGGTATTCTGTGTTCCGAATTCCATATCAGAATTCAAACCTTGAAACCGATTTTTCCTAATATGCATACAATAATTGCTTAGGCCATCCTTCCAACTTGATATTCACTTTTCGGCTTCCTTTGACCCGGAGAGGTTTTAGATCAAATACGAAAGTGCGGGTTATCCATGCCTCACACTCCTCGTCATTCACAAACTCAATTTTAGCAAACCGTTGCGGAGGATTGGAATAAGCCAGTGAACCGCCTACCAGTTTGACTTTCCATCTTGCACCGCTACAACCGCCATCGTTGATTGTAACATGTAGTTCATCCCCTATTATTTTCACCTCTTTGAGAGGAACATCTTTATCCAGTTCTTCATACAGTTCTTGATGAATTATTGTCTCTGCATTCACGTTAGATGAAGAATCAACTTCATTCTTTTCACACGAGAACAATATTGCTGCAAACAGGCAAGCGGAAAAAATGTAAAGTATCGGTTTCATATTATTATATATGATTTTAAATTAGTTATTCGCACTTAAACTAAATAGAAAGCCACAAAATAAACGTAATCAATATTTATATAAAAGTGATTTTGTACCCTTATCGGAAGTCAACAAAATTTCCACCTTTTTTGAATCACTCCAACGCAACGGTTTCAGGTCGAAAACAAACTCTTTCGACACCATAGCATTACATAACTCCTTGCTTGTAAATTCAATCTTAACTTCCCGTTTTGGCGGATTCGTCTTTATTACCCCTCCTGTACAAATCAGCCGGGCTACCCATGTATTCCCGTCACAACCACTTGACACAATACTTATTTTAAGCATATCACCTATAATCTCGGCATCGACGACATCAAAGCCCGACAATTCGTTGTACAGCTCTGCGTCTATTATTGTCCGAGCATTTATATCCGGAGGATCAATTTCATTACTTTCGCATGACAAAGCCAATACAACAACACAAAAAACAACAAAACGAGATATAACATTCATATTCTTCAACTTATAACATCTGAAACTTCTAAGAGCAACTCCTCCTGCTTGAAGAAGAATCTTCCTCATAACATTGACGAAATAAGACAGTGAAATGTTGCACAAAGATGCTTATTTTCACTTTATTTTCCCAATTAAATCTACAAATTCTTCACGTCATAAGCAGGATTATCAATTACACGGTTTTTTCCTGAAACCGGAATTAAAACAGATGCTAAAAGCAGCATGGACAGGATTGTTTTCTTCATGATACTCGTTTTCTAATATTCATCCATAATTTTTACAAATTACCTTTTAATATGTCATCATGCCATATCAGCTATCTGGTAAGATTCCTATTTCCAGGATTCACAAGTATACACATTCCCAATCACATACATCTCTATTTACGACAAAAAGATGATACAAACAGGTATTCCGGATCAACAAGATTCAGTCATTAGTATCTAATTTACTGGTGGATTTTATAATTGCTAGATCAGTATCTATGAAAGAATCATCATCTACTGCCAACTGGAGATTTTCCACCGTCACCTTATTCATCCTAATTGTTGATTTATCTTTTAAATTGATCTTGAGCATATTTATATGAGTCCTATCTTGTATTCCGGGAGACAGCTTCAAATAACTGTTTCGTAAATCAAGTGAAAGAGTATCGGTATCGTATGAATTAACGTATATATGCATCGCGCTATCACCGATAATAGAATGAATTCCGGAACTTCTCACAGATACACTTTCATGAAAGATATGCAATGTATCATTTGTGATGGTACAAAAATCATCAATGGTCTGATTTACATCGCTTCTATAAATATCTAGCTGTGGAGAATCACCCGAAGAAAGATCCAGTCGTGCATTGTTTTTAACGACGATTACAGAGAAATCAGGTAATTCCGGTTTTTCAACATAAATAGGTTCTACATTTCTTTTCTCTTCTATTCTTTTGCCGTAAATAAACAGGAATAACAACACAACCAGCAACAAAGCTTCAGTGGCAACCAGGATAATATTACTCTTTTTCATTTGTTTATATTTTTAGACCGATATAACCCACCCTTGTCGGGATTTACTTCAAGCGGTTATTTCCGGTGTTGTTTTTAATAATGGTCAATAAATCGGATAAGTCAGATTCCGTCAAATTCAACAATTGTACTCTTCGGATAAATTCAGGCAGCACCTCTGCAAAGAATTCTTTCCGTTCGTTGGCACGGATCAACTCCACAGCATTATCAGCAACAAAGAAGCCGATTCCCCGCTTGTTGACTATTACTCCGTCGCTCTCAAGGATTGAATAGGTCCGAAGCAAGGTATTCCTGTTTACTTCGTATTCTTCCGCCAGTTCACGTACTGAAGATATTCGCTCCCCGGGTGGAAGTTTTCCCTCCAGAATCTGTCGGCAGATATTGTCGGCAATCTGTTGGAAAATACCCTTGGTAGCTTTGAAATCAATACTCATAGCTCTTTTTCTTTCAATTTGAAATAACCGACGAAAAGCAATGCCAATCCTAAAATGCCGAAAATAATATAAAATTGCATATTAGTACTCACTAAGTTCTCTGTAATTCTATACTGGGGTGTATACCCAAGCGGTCTCTCCGGATAAAAGATATATGATAACAATAGCGTTAACAATACAATGGGTGAAATAACCACCGGAAGGGCAATAACCGCTTTGAACAAGCCGTTTTTATTAAAAAACAATCGCAAAGCAAACAAGGATATACTTACGAAACACGCCATAGCAGACAGCAACCTTCCTCCGTTATTGTAAATATGATCCCAAAAATCAGGATAATTAAAGACTGCAATCTGAATAGCAGGATTATGAAGTGTACTCATTGCGGTGAGGCGTGCCGATAATGCAGCAATCCAGAACACAACCGCCAAAAGAAATCCTCCGCCAACGATCCTCAAGAGAAACTGAGAGAGATACTTCTCAAATATGGAAGCAGGCAAAAGAAGATAACCTCGTGCCGACAACTTATTGCCAAATTGGGGAAACGATGAACCGGCAATTGCCCACCATAAAAATACAATCACCCTGAACGGAAAATAATATTTCCGCATCTCAAAACCCCATTTACTATCTCCACGTGGCATATCGAGAAACAGGATACCATACAGTGCAATAAGCAAGACTCCCGATAACAACAAATATCTTTTGTAGTTTACCTGCAAATCGATTTGCAACAATCGGCCCAAGCGTTTGAAAGAGAAAAATTGATTTGTCTTCATATGATTAAATCTTTTATTTTCAAAGGTATCATATGGAACTCGCTTTTAATCATGTTCTTGAGTGAGAATGATTATCATGCTCGTTTCATAAGGGTTTCCTATTATTTAATTGATTATTGACAATTGCGTTGAAGAGTAGCTCGAGATCGACTATCGTATCCCCTTCACCCGACGACCGCCTTATAAGTTTGTAACCCGACGGACATTTTTCATAATAAATTCCATTTTCCTCTTCACCGAGTGAAGGCACAATCTCAAAACAGAGTTCCTGAATGATATCATTCATGCGCTGATGATATGCGATAGTACCTTCATTCATGACTATTACGGTATCGATCACCGAGTCGATATCCTTCACCTGGTGTGTCGAGATCACTACCAACTGTTCATCGGAAACGGAACTCACAAGAATTTTCCGGAACTGGCTTTTCGACGGAATATCCAATCCGTTGGTCGGTTCATCGAACAGGAGCAACTGGCAATTACTCGCCAATGCAAATGCAATCAGAAACTTCTTACGTTGTCCGTGCGAAATTTTGTTTAGCTGGTCTGAAAACTGCAGTTGAAACTCGTTCAGCACACGTTGTAGTTTTTGATGGTCGAAGCGGGGATAGAATGTCGAAAAAACTTTTACATATTGTCCGATAGTGATATTCTGGAACGCAAATTCTTCGGGTACCATATATATGTCCGCCAAAAAATCAGTTTTCCGCTCGAAAGGAATATACCCGTTTACAACAATTCCTCCCTGTTTCGGAGATACCAGACCGGAGATCAATTTTAACAGGGTAGTTTTTCCAACCCCATTTTTCCCCAGTAATCCCACAATGGAACCGCCCTCCAATTCCAGATTTAATTCCTGAAACAGAGGATGTTTCTTCTGATAATAAAATGAAAGATTGTTTACTTTAATCATAATTGTCGTGTTATTGTATATAGTGACATATGCAACTATGCCACTAAGATAGAAACAATATTTATACCGACAAAATATTTCCTCCATTTTTTTAATTTATTTTTCTTGATAGTACACAATCGACAAATCCAATTTAAACTATACGCCCCATTATTAAACAACAAAAGCGGAAGAAACCAAATTCTCCCGCTTTATAAATATGTAAAGTCTGTCAGTGCTTACTCGCCGATAACCGGTTTGTAATAGCCCAAATCTTCGATACGTGATTTGGAAATAAAATTCCAGTTCTTCAGCACCTCTATCTCTCCGTAATGGATATAAACTTCGGTACTGCGACGGAACATTTCCGGCTCCTTATTGGCATCCTGGAGGAGAAGATGTCCCATGATGATATGGGCAGCACTTTCCACGAGACGGCGGGCATGGAAATCGAGGTAGACCTCATCTTTGGCAGCAATAACTGTCTCTACCATTTTCTCATAGGTCTCTGCCATATTGGCCAGGTCACGTTTCAACGGTTCCAGTTCGGGTAACACTATCTGGGCTGCATACTCCTTGATCTGCTGCAGATAGGTTCCGGTGGTGACATGGCGGATAGCTGCCACCACTTGTAACTGGGTAGTTCCTTCGTAGATATTGGTGATACGTGCATCACGATAGAGGCGTTCACACTTGTAATCTTTCATAAAGCCCGAGCCGCCATGGATCTGGATGGCATCATAGGCATTCTGATTGGCGTATTCACTGCTCATTCCCTTTCCAAGGGGAGTAAAAGCATCTGCCAGACGCGAATAGAACTTCATCTCATCCCTTTCTTCGGGAGTCAGTTTACGTTCACGGCTGATATCTTCGAGCGTCTTGTACATGTCCACGAAACGGCAGGTTTCATAGAGCAGGGCACGGGTCGCATCGGTCTTGGCACGCATATTGGCCAGCATTTCATACACCGGTGGGAATTCGATAATGGCCTTACCGAACTGGCGACGCTCCAAGGCATAGTTATAAGCTTCACGGGTAGCAGCTTCGGAAAGTCCGACCGACTGTGCCATGATTCCCAGACGGGCACCGTTCATCAGCGACATCACATATTTGATCAGTCCCATCCGGCGTGAACCCACCAATTCGGCTTTGGCATTCTTGTATACCAACTCGCAGGTAGGAGCTCCCTTGATACCCATCTTATTTTCGATACGACGCACATCCACGCCCCCACTTCTTTTGTCATAGATAAACATCGACAAGCCGCGGGCATCTTTGGTTCCCTCTTCCGAACGTGCCAGCACCAGGTGGATATCGGCATCACCATTGGTGATAAACCGTTTTACACCATTCAGGTACCATTGATTTTCCTTCTCGTTGAAAGTCGCTCTCAGCATTACTGCCTGCAGGTCGGATCCAGCATCGGGCTCGGTAAGGTCCATCGACATGGTTTCGCCCTTCACGATACGTGGCAGGTATTTATCCCGCTGAGCCTGATCGGCAAATTCATAAATGGTCTCACCGCAATCCTGGAGCATCCATATATTCTGGAAGCTGGCATCGGCACGGCTCACGATATCGGCGCTCATCATATAGGGCACCATCGGGAAGTTGAGTCCTCCGTATCTGCGTGCAAGTCCCATCCCCATCAGTTCCGCCTTGTTGAGCGCATCGAGGTTCTCCTGTGTGGCAGTTGCATAGGTCACACGCCCATCGCTTACCGTCGGACCGCTATGGTCTACCACTTCCGAATTCGGTTCAATGATATCGCCACAGATTTCGCCCACCACTTCCAGCACCTTATCGTAGCTGTCCATCGCATCCTCAAAATCCATCGGAGCGTAGTCATAAGTATCACGGTCTGCATAATTTCTCTCTTTCAATTCCACAATTCGCTTCATCAGCGGGTGCTGAAGATAATGACGGAACTGTGGTGTATCTGTATAAAAGTTTGCCATTTCGTTCTTCTGAATATTATATGTTATTTTTAATTTCAGAAAGTCGGAAGTCACCTTCCCACTTTCCCACTCTCCCACCTTCCCACTTATTTGGAATTCTTCTTATAATACTTAATCATCTTCGGAATCACTTTCTCTATCTCTCCGGTGATCACATAGTCGGCGATAGCGTTGATCGGCGCGCTGGGATCGTTGTTGATAGAAATGATGATAGAGCTGTCCTGCATACCGGCGATATGTTGTATCTGTCCCGATATACCACAGGCGATATACACCTTTGGGTGTACGGTAATTCCCGTTTGTCCCACCTGACGTTCATGCTCCACGAATCCGGCATCGACGGCAGCACGGGAAGCACCTACTTCGGCACCTAACACATCGGCGAGTTGATAAAGCAACTGGAAGTTCTCCTTTGATCCCACTCCGTATCCTCCGGAAACGATGATGGGCGAGTTCTTGATATTTACCTTCGATTTTTCGATATGGCGGTCGATGATGGAAACCACGAAATCATCCTCCTTCACAAAATCTGCCACATTGTGTGCTACCGTCTCTCCTTTATAATAAGGATCGAAGATCTCCTTCTTCATCACTCCCTCACGCACCGTAGCCATCTGCGGACGGCAATCGGGGTTGATGATCCACGCTACTATATTACCGCCAAAAGCGGGACGTATCTGGTACAACAGATCTTTATAGGTCTTTCCCGCTTTTCTCTCTTCGTGATCTCCAATTTCAAGTGAAGTACAGTCGGCTGTAAGGCCGCTACCCAACAAGGACGAGACACGTGGTCCGAGATCGCGGCCGATAATGGTTGCCCCCATAAGGCATATCTGCGGTTGTTCTTTCCTGAAAAGCTCCGCAAGGATAGAAGTATGCGGAAGCGTAGTGTATGGTGAGAGCCGATCGTCTTTAAAAATATGTAGTACATTTACTCCATATGGGAATACCTGCTCCTCGATCTTTTCGAGGTCAGCCGGGGATGCGGCGGCAATCGCTTCGAGTTTACAATTCAGCCGGGTGGCAAGTGAGCGTCCTTTGGTCAGTAGTTCCTGGCTCACATCGGCCACTATTCCATCCTCGATTTCCAAATATACAAATAAGTTGTTCATTTTATTTTATCCTTGTGTTATCCAATCGTGTGACTATCTATCAGTTCCTTCATCAAATCCTCGATATCGACATCGTCGTCGGTAAGCCTCCTGCTTTCTTTGGCTTGAAATATCACGTTTTCTATCTTTTTCACCTTGGTAGGAGAACCGGAGAGGCCGCACTGTTCCTTATCGGCTTCCACATCGGCCACACTCCATTCGGTAAGATTCAAATAAGGACGGCTGCTATAGATATCTATATAATCGATATTTTCCACTTGACGCTCAGTAACGGTTTTGGCATGCTTATATTTCAACAGCAGTTTCGCATTACGAGGACGGCACGCACGGGCTGAACCATTCACGGTGATCACTACGGGAAGAGGACATTCCACTACTTCCACACCATTCGACAGACGACGCTTGACGGTTATTTTTCCGTTCTCGATTTTTTCGATATTCTCGGCATAGGTGATCTGAGGAATACCCAATTTCTCAGCTACTTGAGGACCCACCTGTGCCGTATCACCATCAATCGCCTGACGACCTGAAACGATGATATCGAACTTTCCGATCTTGTGGACCGCCATCGACAAGGCATAGGAAGTAGCCAACGTATCAGCGCCGGCAAAAGCCCTATCGGTCAATAACACCCCATCGTCTGCCCCGCGAAATAAACCTTCGCGTAAAATCTCGGCAGCTCGTCCCGGCCCCATAGTCAATACCGTAATCCTTGAGCCGGGGAATCGGTCTTTGATATCCAACGCCTGCTCCATCGCGTTTAAATCTTCGGGATTGAAGATCGCGGGCAATGCTGCTCTGTTCACTGTTCCGTCGGCTTTCATCGCATCTTTCCCTACATTTCGTGTATCAGGAACCTGCTTAGCCAACACAATAATATTAAATGCCATATTTATTAATTGGATTAGTTAGATTGTTTCTTCCAAATGTCTTAGAAGCTACAAATATACACAAAATTTACGATGCCTCCCGCTTCGTTATCGATTTTCTAAAAAATGAAAAGGGAATGTAAATAAAGATCCGTTCATACATTGCGATCAAAAGAGAAGAGTGATTAAACCAAACCGCAAGAAATTGATCTTTATAATAGAAACCTGATCCGGATCCTTAGGGAGCCATTATGGAGGGAGCCATTATGGATCAACTACAGAAAAAATTTATTTTCTCTGAAATATGAACGAAATATGATAACTTTGTAGTAAAATTTAATCATATGCAAAAAACAACATCCACTCTGATAATTCTTCTTTCCGCTCTGTTGATGAGTAGCTGTGCAGGAATTAAGTACCTGACAGTGGAAACTCGTGAACCGGCACAAGTAAACCTACCTTCCAGTGTGCTTTCTATCATAGTAATAAATAATGTAGTAAAACAACCCAACGACGTCGGACACGACAGTATACCGATAGGAAATACAAAACCGGAGAGGGCAAAAGCATCTTCAGACAGTGTGGCTGTTTTTTACGCCGAAGCTTTGGCCCAGTTTATGGATGAGGAAGATTATTATTATCAGGTGATGTATTACAATAAACCGTTGAGAAACGACCTGGATTTCTTCGTGGAAAAACCTATAGATCCTGAAACGATGAATAGCCTCAGACGAGAAACAGGAGCCGACGCTATTATTTCTCTCGACAAGCTCTTTATTGAGACAAAAAAAAGAGACCATTTCCGTCAGCAAGGCTACACTTACGCGGATATGACCGGAAAAATAAATTCTACTTTCCGGGTATACATGCCTACCATGGAAGGAAAGATTCCTTCTGTACAATATGTTGACAGCCTCAGATGGGAAGGATTTGATATCCAGGATGGGAGAGCTTATGCCGAAGTGATGATCCCTTCCCGTGAAGAGGCAATGAGAATATTGGCGGTAAGGGCCGCCGAGAAAATGACTTATGTATTTGCACCCCACTGGGAGATGCAAGACCGTTGGTATTACACCTCTTCCAGTTCATTGATGCGTGAAGGGGAGGCATATGCCAGAGGATCGGAATGGAGTAATGCGATTGAGAAGTGGGAAAGGTTTTACAATAATCGTTCCAAGAAAATAGATAAAGCCAAGGCAGCCCATAATATCGCTCTTGCCTATGAGATGTTGGATGATATGAGTAAAGCTATCGAATGGGCAAAAGTAGCGAATAACCTGTTCAATGAATCCACAGCACCTAACTCCCTGGAACGAAGAAGATCGCAGCTCTACAAAAATGAAGTCGAAAGGCGATTCAACAATACCAACCGTTTGAATATGGATGATTTTTAACATGAACGGAGTATACCTGAACCCTGAAAAAACTATTTAAACATTTTTTTCAGGGTTTATGGTATAATAACCTAAAAAAACTGCCTACTTAATTTCCGTTTTTCAAAAAAAAGAGTACCTTTGCCCTTAAATCTTACAACAGTAATTTTACCCATAACTGCTGTGTTATTTAAATAAACAATTTCTTTCATATTTAATTCAATTATATCTGTCCGTTTGTTCATTAAAATTGAATGAAATCAATGCTTTTCTTCACAAACGGATCATATAGTCATTCACAACAATATTTATTCAAATATTCAAAAACCATAACGAATTTCATACATTTACATGGCTTATAACATTATTGAGCTCAATGAGAAGCTCACAACAGAATTACGGGTGCTTGCCAAAGAGATGGGGATAAGACGCCCAGATGCATACAAGAAAGAAGAACTCATTTACAAAATCCTTGATGAACAGGCAATTGCCGAAACAAAAAAAATGAGTGCAGAGGGTGGACCCCAACAGGGGCACACGCATAGAAAAGGTTCCGAGAATAAAATAAATAACCAAAGAAATAAAACTTCCAGGAAAGAGGAACCCCAAGAGAAGGATAGCGACAAAAAGGAAAACCGAAACATATCCCAAAGCAAATCGCAACCTGTTCAGGTTGTAGAGAAACCCAAATTGGTGCGGAAAGAAGTCGCCGCCACGGAAGAGAGTATTCCTGTGGTACAAAATATTATACCCGAGTCAAAAACGGCTGCTTCTGAAACGGTTTCCGAAAAAGATACAGAGATAGATGAAAAGAAAATCGACACACCGGAGAAAAAAGTTGAAGAGGATAATAACCAAAAGGCACCTGCAAAACCTATTCAGTTGGTTTTCCGCTCTTCTAAACGACGTAATGACGAAAAGAGTGTTCCCGCTCCCGTCACATTACCTCCCGTAGTAGCCGAAGAAGCTCCTGAAGAAAAAACGGACTCACCCGTGAAGGAAGTCCCGATATCCGGAAGTAAACTCTCGATGATGGATCTTATATCGCCATCACCCCTGCAACACAAACAACCGGCTACACAACAGAACAAGAACCAAACACAGGCGCAACAGTCTCAACCTCAAGTACAAGTGCAGCCACAAGCACAGGCACAGGTACAGCCGCAAGTGCAATCTCCGCAACAAAAGGAAAAAGATCCCGATTATGATTTCGATGGAATCCTGAATGCTTCCGGAGTCCTGGAAATTATGCCTGACGGTTATGGATTCCTGCGTTCCTCCGACTATAACTATATGTCGTCTCCCGACGATATTTACGTATCACAATCGCAGATACGTCTCTTCGGACTGAAAACGGGAGATGTAGTGGAAGGTCCAATTCGTCCACCCAAGGAGGGAGAAAAATTCTTCCCGCTGGTAAAAGTCGACAATATCAACGGACGCAACCCCGATGATGTACGGGACCGCGTACCTTTCGATCACCTGAAGCCGCTTTTCCCTAACGAAAAGTTCAACCTCACCAAAGGGCATAACGATAATCTATCCTCCCGCGTAGTCGACCTATTCTCACCTATCGGAAAAGGACAGCGCGGATTGATCGTAGCTCAACCCAAAACAGGGAAAACGATGTTATTGAAGGATATTGCCAACGCTATCGCCGACAATCATCCTGAAGTATATATGATCATACTCCTGATCGATGAACGCCCGGAAGAGGTAACCGATATGGAACGGAGCGTGAAAGCGGAAGTGATCGCTTCTACTTTCGATGAACCGGCAGACCGCCACGTGAAGATCGCGGAGATCGTGCTGAACAAAGCCCGCCGTCTGGTAGAATGCGGACATGATGTGGTGATACTACTCGACTCCATTACTCGCTTGGCACGTGCCTACAACACCGTGCAACCCGCTTCAGGGAAAGTACTCTCAGGAGGTGTGGATGCCAACGCACTGCACAAACCGAAACGTTTCTTCGGAGCTGCACGAAACATCGAACATGGCGGTTCGCTCACTATCATCGCGACAGCACTTACCGAAACCGGCTCCAAGATGGATGACGTGATCTTCGAAGAGTTCAAGGGTACTGGTAACATGGAATTGCAACTCGATCGTAAACTCTCCAACAAACGGATATTTCCTTCCGTGGATATCATCGCATCGAGTACTCGTCGCGATGATCTGCTTCTGTCTCAGGAAACACTCAGCCGCATGTGGGTACTCCGCAACTTCCTTTCCGATATGAATTCAGTAGAAGCGATGGAATTCCTGCTTAACCGTTTGAGACGTACTTCCAGCAATGAAGAATTCCTGATTTCAATGAATGATTGATCTCCAAGAATTTTTCCCTAAGGGAAAAAGATAACACAAAAACGCAGCGAACTTCACAGATCGCTGCGTTTTTGTGTTATAGTGTATTTCACATTTTTTCGAAATAAATTACATGGGACTTGACGGATCTTTTCCGGGAACAGGTACAACTCTTTCGTGATAATCGGGTAACGGTCCCATCTCATAAGTTTCCGGGCCATATCGAAGATTCGACGCCATAATTTCATCCCAGGTAATAGCCTGTCCGGTATAGGCAGCTTCACGCCCCATAATAGCAATCTGGGTAGAATAGGCCAAATCCTCCGCCTGATTGATTTTCTTATTTAACCGGATAGATTCTACCAGATGTATATGTTCCTGTTCATACGGATTTTTTACAGGTTTATTCTGGTAATCATATTCCCATAAAATATTGCCATCCCAGTCCAGGATCTTGATCTGCCCGTGATCATTCAATTGAGCAATCCCTTTAGTACCCAAAATCTGCTCCGATACGTTGCCGTCGCAACCGTCAATCTGACGGGCAGTGTGTAGCATCCGCTTATGATTGTTATAGTAATAATCCACACTGAAGAAATCGAAGATATCACCTGTCAACCGACGGGCAGATCCTCCAAAACCGACAGCCCTAACGGGTTGTTCTCCCATAAACCAGGTGACAACATCAATATTATGAATACCCTGATCGAGGATGTGATCCCCACTCAGCCATTTTATATTGAACCAGTTACGAAGACAATACTCCATATCGCTCCATTCGGGTCGATGACGCTTGTTCCACCATGCTCCCTGATTCCAATGAGAAGTAGTGGATATAATTTCACCAATAATTCCGTTTCGGACCTGTACATACGCTTCCCAATAATCCCTACGATGCCTGCGCTGGTTCCCGGTAATGACAGTCAACCCCTTTCCGGAGGCTACCTTTGCTGCAGCAATAACTGTGCGAATACCCGATGGATCGACAGCACAAGGCTTTTCCATGAAGACATGCTTTCCAGCTTCAACGGCAGCCTTGAATTGTACCGGTCTGAAATGGGTAGGTGTACATAACAAAACCAGATCGACTTCCGGTATTGCCATCACTTTCCGGTAAGCATCAAAACCGATAAAACAATTACTGTCATCTATGGTATTATTATTTTCCGAAAGGACATGCCGACAACCTTCCATCCGGTCAGTAAGCACATCTGCCAAAGCAATTATTTGCAAATCAGGGCCTGAATGTAAGAAATTGACTGCAGCGCCGGTTCCCCTGTCTCCGCATCCTATAAGGGCTGCTTTCAATGGTTTACCGTCTGGTGCAATATCTACAAACGAATACATTCCCAACTCCTCTGCAGAATATATCTTACCTGAACCCTTCTCTGTATTTTCCGTGCATGAACTAAGAACAGCCGGAGTAGCCACTCCCAAAGGAATAGCAGTACCAAGCACGGCTGAGTTTGCTAAAAATTTTCTCCTTTTCATTGTTCCAGTTTATTTTTATTTGTTTTGATGATAAAATGGGGCTGGTTTCAAATAGCCTTATATATTTTTCGGCGGTTTTCGAATCTATCGTTATAAATTTCTTATCCAGATATTGCGGAAAGAAACAGCTGTACCATGATCCTGAAGCATCAACGGAAGCCTGCCATGAGGAGTATACTGCGGCAATCCGATATAGGGAGTATGTCCCTTCAGCATATAATTATTCTGTACAAGGATACCGTTCAAGACCACGGTTATCATTGCAGGCGACTCAAGCTCGTCTCCTGTTCCAAACTTTGGAGCTTTCCAGTAGATATCATATACCTGCCATTCGCCGTTCCTGGTATAGGCGTTGGCCAACGGTGCCGTCTGCTTGTATATGCTACCCACCATTCCGTTTACGTAGGTCTCATTATTGTCGCCATCGAGTACCTGTAGTTCATACTGACTCATGAGAAAGATACCGCTATTTCCCCTATTTTGACCGTTGTAGTTTTCAGGTGCAGGAGATCTAAATTCAATATGCAACTGGCAATCGCCAAAATGCTCTTTGGTTTTGATTCCTCCCGTCCCGGGCTTGATGGATAAAACTCCATCCTTGACAATCCACTCAGGATTCTGATCTTTGTCATTCACCCATTTGGAGAGATCACTACCATCAAATAGTATGATGGCATCGGAAGGTGCTGCTCCGGGAGTTTTACCCGGAGTAACTTTCGGGGGTACGGGATAATACCATTCGGTTTGTGCTGGAGTCCACTGCGCAAATGCGCCGAATGAACAGACGATACAGATCGTTAAAAAAAGAGTTTTTTTCATTTCAATATTTATTTAGTGAGTTGAATAAATAATCCATATTTACAACCATATGTCATCGGGGTAGATCACTTTTTCGAGAAAAAGAGCGTGTCCCGGAGCAGAGTCGCCAGCGACATTACGGTTTTTAGCTTCAATAATATGTCGAAACCCCTGCTCGTCGAGTTGTCCCCTACCCGCTTGCAGCAACGTACCCACAATCGCCCGCACCATATTCCGCAGGAAACGGTCGGCTTGAATAGTAAACTCGTATATATCACCTTTTTTCTCCCATCTGGCATATTCAATCCGGCAGTTGTTGGTCTTCACATCGGTATGCAACCTGCTGAAACTGGTGAAATCACTGTATTCCTTCAATATATCACACAATGTATTCATCCGATCGATATCGGGTTGAAAAAACAGCCGGTAAGTATATTCATGAAGAAACGGTTCTTTCACCGTAGTCACAAAATATTTATAGGTACGGGAGACAGCACTGAAGCGTGCATGCGCATCAGGATGCACCTCTCTTATGGAAGAAAGGGAAATATCTTTTGGCAAAAAATTATTGAGTTTATATACGAGATCATCCGCAGAAAAGTTATCTCTATCCCAGTCGAAATGGGCGATCATCTCACGGGCATGCACACCCGCATCAGTCCTTCCCGCTCCAACCACCATTACTTCTTGCCTCAGGATGAGGGAGAGCGCTTGCTGTAGCGTCTGTTGCACACTCATCCCGTTAGGTTGAATTTGCCAACCCACATAGTTTTTGCCGTTATAGGAAAAGGTGATAAAGAAACGGGACATTGTTGTTCGGTGGTTATTCAGTTGTTGTTCGGTGATTATTCAGTTGTTATTCGGTTACTAATAACGCACGAAGTGCGAATAACACGAACGGAGTGAGTGAATAACCATTAAATAACGGCGAAGCTAAATATCAACTGCTTAACCGTTCATCGCGCGAAGTCTTATTTTCGTGAGAGCCTGTTTTGTGTTGAGCGGAAAATCGCCATCCATCATCCAGGCGTAATAACTGGGTTCGTTCCTGAGCACTTCCGCCACCGGTTTTCCTTTATGCTTACCGAAATTAAAAACCTCTACTCCTTTTTCGTCGTAGACAAACCTTCCGGCAAAGTCGACATTACTATTAAAACTTGAATATTCCTTAGATAAGACATCAATATCATTCTCAAGATCGGAATAGCGATCGAGTTGTGATTTCAGGACTTCATAGGTGGCTATAGTGTCTGCCTCTGCAGAGTGTGCATTCTTCAGCTTTTTATCACAGTAAAAGGCATAAGCAGCCTCCAGTGTGCGCTGCTCTTTTTTATGGAAGATGATCTGTACGTCTATAAATTTACGTTTGCTCATATCAAAATCCACATCGGCACGAAGGAACTCTTCCGCCAGCATCGGTACATCAAACCGGCTCGAATTAAAACCGGCAAGATCACATCCCTCCAGTTGATCGGCAAGTGATCGGGCCACCTGTTTAAAGGTAGGGCAATCTTTCACGTCGTCATCGGTGATACCATGAATAGCGGTAGCCTGTGGAGGTATAGGGATTTCAGGATTGATACGGCGGGATTTGATCTCCTCCTTTCCGTTGGGATATACTTTCAGAAATGATATCTCTACGATACGATCCTGTGTAATATTGATCCCTGTCGTCTCCAAATCGAAGAATACCAAGGGATTTTTGAGATTTAACTTCATCAGGTTATCGTTAGTCATTCAACATCATCGGCATCAATAGCGTCAGCATATCTTCATTTTCTTCTTTCTCTACGGGTAGTATCAATCCGGCACGTGACGGGTCGGAGAGTTCTATACGTACATCAGAAGAGGGTATATTGTCAAGAATATCAATCAGGAAAGAAGCTTTAAAACCAATGTTCATTACATTCCCTTCATAGGTACAAGGGATCGTTTCCTCCGCAGTGGTAAGGAAGTCTATATCCTGTGCGGTCACCACGATCTTATCTTCCGAGAGTTGAAATTTCACCAGATTACTGGCCGGATTGGAGAATACTGCTACACGTTTAAGAGCGTTCAGTAGCGTTAACCGATCAAGCACAAATATGTTAGGATTATTCTGAGGGATAACCGAGTTGTAATTGGGATAACGACCTTCTACAAAGCGACATACCATTTTATAAGACGACATGGTAATATAGGCGTTATTTTCATCGAATTTAATTTCTACGGTTCCGGATTCTCTCGGAAGGAGCGATTTGAGCAAGTTAGCCGGCTTTTTAGGCAGGATGAACGATGAACGTCCCTCACCTCTAGTCTCGGTAGTGGTTACACGTACCAGTTTATGTCCGTCGGAAGCCACGAAAGTGAGATCTTCTGTAGTAATATCGAAATAGATACCGTTCATCACCGGACGCAGTTCATCATCGGCTGTAGCAAATACAGTACGGTTGATACCCGAGAAAAGTGTATCAGCTTCCACTGTCAACATCATAAATGATTCTTTGAGCGGTTTCGGTTCCGGATATTCATCTCCTTTCAAACCGACAAAATTATATTTCCCGTTGTGATAATAGAGGAATATCTCCAAAGTCTCGTCGTTGATATCGAATGTAAGTGGCTGATCAGGCAGCTCACGTAACGGATCAAGGAGATTCCTTGCATTGATGGCCAGGCTTCCTTCACCTTCTGCACTATTCACCTCCACCATCGTTTCCAGCCGGGTTTCATTATCGGCTGCAGTAAGTGACAGTGTGTTGCCTTTCAAATCGAGCAAAAAGCAGTCGAGGATCGGCAATGTGTTCTTGGAATTGATAACTCTGCTTATGGCCTGCAAATGACTCAATAATGCGGCGCTTGATACTACAAACTTCATATGATTAAAAATTAGATCCGGGATCCAAGAATCAAGACACAAGACTTGTTAATACCTTTGTGTGTGAACTTGTATCTCAGGAGCGTTGCATGTGTTTATTTATTTTCCAGCAAATATATAAAATTATCCCGGTGCTTCGGCTGTTTTTCTCATAAATTTTCGATTTCTGTTCATATCATTTTTATAGATATGAGAATCAAGAGCCAAGACTTTTAGACTTTTAGACTTTTAGAATCAAGACTGGGTTAATTTGCTAAATTCAAAATTACCAATTCTAATTATTCACATTGGCACATTGGCATATTAGCACATTGGCATATTAACTTCTCGGATGATGCTCTATAATTTCCTGTCGCAGAAAATGACGGTCGATATGCGTATAAATTTCAGTAGTAGTAATCTTTTCATGACCCAGCATCTCCTGTATCACCCGTATATTGGCCCCTCTTTCAAGCAGGTGTGTAGCGAAGGAATGACGAAAAACATGCGGGCTGATTTTCTTCTGCAGACCCACTTCTTCCGCATACAGTTTGATATAGTGGAAAACTGTAACGCGGGAGATTGCTTTGCCGCGCGAGCTGATAAAGAGGATATCCTCATTTCCTTTTTTAATGGGGATCTGATTACGATAATAGAGCCAATCCTGAATCCTTTGTATGGCTACTTCAGAAATAGGTACCAGCCGCTGCTTGCTACCTTTCCCTTCCACACGGATAAACCCTTCCTTGAAAAAAAGATTCGAGAAACGAAGGTTAGTCAACTCGGAAATACGAAGACCGCAACTATACAGTGTTTCTATGATAGCATAATTACGGGTTCCTTCGGCCGTCGACAAATCGATGGCTGACAGCAATAGATCAATCTCCTCCACCGACAAAACGACCGGGAGTTTCAACCCTATCTTGGGGGCCTCCAACAATTCGGCAGGATCATCACTACGTAGTTTTTCCAGCAGGAGAAAACGGAAAAATGATTTCAAGCCTGATATAATACGGGCAATGGATCGAGGCGAGATATCCTTATCATGCAATTCTGCGAGAAACTCCTCCAGGTGGGCAGTCTGTATTGTCTCTATAGTAATTTCACTGTTCCCTATGTAATCGATCAATTTCTGCAGGTCGGTCATGTAAGCCTCGATGGTATTGGCCGACAATCCTTTCTCCAACAGAAGATAACGCTTATAACTTTCAATCTCCGGATTTCGTTCCATTTCAATCTTCTGCGATCTCTTTTATGAGGACTTCCGCCCCTCTGAGATGATCTTCGATCTTGTCCAGCATAAAAGATTCTTCACTTCTGGATAAAGTCTCCCCTTTTTCCAATTTTTCCATGAGAGCTATCAAAGATTTACTTCCCATCAAGCGGAATAGGGGTAATATTTTATGGACAATTCCCTGTGCGACCTTCGTTTCTTTTTTCCGGAGAGTTTTTTCGAGTTGAATGCGGCTCTCTCTTGTTTCAGTGATAAAGGATTGCAGGATGGCAGCAGAAGTTTTCTTATCATCACTCACAAACTCTATCAATGCAGCGGGTCCCTTCTCTTCAAAAGATTGTTTTTCTTCGGGCACGAATACATCTACTGTGGGATTTTCTTCCCTTACATACTGGTAAATGGTATTATATAGCCGGTCGGAAGAAAACGGTTTGGTTAAAAAATCGGTAAATCCGGCTTCCCTCATCTTTTCCTTCGAAATATCCGAGCGGGCCGACAAACCAATAACAGGTATTTTATCTATATGCTCGTTTCCTAAACGGCGCACCTTTTCAACCAGCGTCATACCATCAGTACCGGGCATCTGGATATCCATAAACAGGATATCGAACGATGTCGACTGAATAAGTGACAACACCCTATCCGGATTAACCTCGGTCACGCTTTTTATTTTTTTCCTTGCAAGCATTTCCCCGGTCATCGACAATTGAACGGGATCGTCATCGACAAGCAGCACAGTGATACCTTCCAGATCATATTGTGGTATCTCAGATTTATCTGCGTTTTGTATCTTCACCTCTTCCTTTGTATCTTTCAAAGGAATCCCTACGATAAATTCAGATCCTTCACCTTTCCGGGAATTGAGACGAATAGATCCATTCAACGCCTCTATAAACCCTTTTGTGATGGCCAGTCCCAAACCGCTGCCTTCTTCCCCGAGAGGGTTATCCAGTTGCTTGAATTCCTGAAAGATGATTTGTTGGTCGGCATCATCAATACCTTCACCGGTATCGGTAACAGAAAATAAGAGTCGTTTCCGGGAATTGTCACCCTCTAAACGAGTCTTCACATGAACACTGCCCACAGAGGTATATTTTACCGCATTAGAGATAATATTGTTCATGATCTGACGTATCATATAAAGATCGCCATAAACGGTCAATTGTTCAGGCAACTTATTTTCAACGGTGTATTTCAATCCTTTCCTTTCAGCCAGCGGTTCAAAGCCGGAAGCTGTATTATTAATAAGATTGCTTAGGTTGAAGTTCGATTCTTTCAACTGCCAGCTACCCTCCTCTAATTTATGATAGTCCAACAACGCTGAAGCCAATTCCAGAATATGCTCGCCCGAGTTTTTCATATTATTCAGGTAGGTATCATTTTTTAAATCACCGTGAGTATCCATCAACTCTATGAATCCAAGGATTGAGCTCATAGGCGCTTTTATGTCGTGTGAAATCGTGAGCATCAATTTTTCTCGCGAAGCAAGCAAGTTTGAAATACGCTTATTCGATGCTTCCAACTGCCTTCTGTAACGTTGGCTTTTATTGATATCTACCAGGAACAGCAATGCAAAAACAAATGCGATGAGCAAAGCCACGCAGAAGGCTATAAACATCGTATATTGAGAATTCGCCAAAGTCTCCTCTTTTTCTTTTATGAGTCGTAACGATTTTTTCAACTCCTCGTGTTCAATGCCTTTCAATAATTCATCGATACGGGAAGTAAGCATTCGGTTAGTCTCATTCATTGTCTCCTGACGTTTAAAGTAAGCCAATTGAAATTGTCTCTGCCGTTGCAGATCGAGTCTTTCCGAGTAACGCACTTTCTGGATAATGGTATCTACAATCAGTTTAAGGTCGCTATCCGAAACTATCGATTTCTTTTCTATCACAACAGTCGAATCTGAACGAGCCACAAAGACATCGCGTACACGATCAAGAAAACCTCTCCTGGAACCCACCACTACACTCGTATCATTCTTATTGTCATCAACTTTATTCAGATTTTTACTCTCCAGATAATCGGATATCTCCTTATTCAATCTCGGGGGTATATAACTACTCTCCCGTTTCACTACAATTCTAGGAGCACGACGTATAGAGTCGAGCAATACAGCCACTATCTGCAGGTTTTCTCTTTTCTTATCCACCAGAAGTTGTATGGAATCCAGTTTCTCCACCCGGGAAGAATCGATAGCCACCTGTTTCAGTTCATCCAGGTTGGCTTTGATCTTGGGAGCTATAGAATCATACTTATGAAAGTATAGACCGGCATTTTCAGCGTTGATAAGGTTCTGTTCGCTCTCAATCTCATAAAGCATGGAGAGCGTATTTCCTACAATCAGCAACTCCGACATATCCTCGCTGCTTATCCTTTTGTTTGAATAGTCCACCAGATTGTGATAAATGGTAATAAGTCCCAATGCCATCACTGCCACCACAAGCAGATACCCTATAATGACAGTGGATTTAATCTTAAATGAACCTCGACTTTTATTTTCCGGTAACGAAGACATAATGTTTTTCAATTATTGGTGACGACATTATACAGCTTAATCTTGTTGTAAAGTGTTTTTCTGTCTATGTTCAGGATAGAAGCCGCCATGGTTTTGTTACCTTTGGCCAATTCAAGCGCTTCCAGTATCTTTTCTTTCTCGTAATATTCCTTGCGAAGCCCCTGTATGGGGTTTAATAATTGTGACCGGTTTTCATTTTTTACCTCATTCCCGAATAACTCAGGGATAATAGAGGTCCCTATGGTTGTTCCTTCAGTAAGCAGGGCGGCTTTCATGATACAGTTCTTCAACTCCTGTATATTTTCCGGCCAGGAATAAACTGCCAATTGCTCCAGTACGGCCGGGGTTATGGCTTCTATTTTCTTGTCGAGGGTGGAATTGGCAAACTGGAGGAAATGACCGGCCAGAAAACCGATGACCTCTCTTTTCCCTTTCAGAACAGGCAATATGATACAATCCTGTACAATCAGATTATACAGTTTGGGGATAAGTCGTTTTTGTAGTTCCTCCTTACCCGTACCGGTACTCATGATCACTTGAGTGAAATCAGCATCTCTTTTTTGTCGGGTAAGAATATTCAACAACTCGTCCTGCTGGTGAATATTGATATTGGCCATCTCACGAATATACAAAATCCCCCCTTTTGCCTCATTAAATTTCTGCATAAGCGGCGACATATCATCATTTCCGTTAGAAGATGCACGAAACATATCGGTGGACTTATCATTATCGAAAATCACCAATGGTTTCGACAAGTGAGTCCCTTTTTCATAGATATATTTTACAACAGAATGTTTCCCGGTTCCCCTATCCCCAATGATCAACCGATGTTGATTGTTTTCTGCTATAAGGTCGAGTTGCTTGTAAAGTTGTTTGAATTCTTCACCCGGAAACTTGATAAAATCATCGGAAAAGCGGCTTTGTTTCAACATCCGCTCCTGAAGGATAAATGCTTCATCGATTTTTTTGAAGAGTTGTTCTGGCTCAATCGGTTTGGAGATATAATCCACCGCGCCCGATTTCATCGACTCAACCGCCGATTCGATGTCTGCATATCCGGTCATCATAATTACGAGAATACCAGAATCATATTTCTTTACCCATGAGAGGAAACTGAAACCGTCGGCATCAGGCATTCTGATATCACTAAGGATCAAATCAAACAGTTGCAGTTTCACCTTCTGCTTTGCCTCAGTTACATTGGTTGCTGTATCTACAGTAAAACCTCTTTTCACCAGCCACGACTTCAACATCAGACAAACAGTCAGATTGTCGTCTAGAATAAGTATGCTCCTGTTTATATTATCCATAATAATATACTACATGTAATATACCGAAAGTCTATGGTCTATTTTTCTCTCTTTCCAGTTCACGGGGGATCATGACGGACGCATATAACAAAAAAATTGCGCTAACGATCATGGCCAAGACCCATTCATTACGCTCCCTGAACATCAAATAGGTTGCCACAATCATCAATATACATGAAAAAAGTTGAAAATTGAACAACCTCTTGCCGCGTATACTCTTTCCCGGATACGGATTAGTAAGGGTCATTGCAGTGAAAACCACCACGGAAAAAGCCATCACCCAAGGAGCTACAGTAGGAATGGCCAAATGCAGTCCCGCTGATAATAAAATTAAAATACCGGAAATCCGAAATAAGACATCTTTTACTCGATGCATTGCATACGTACTAATTATTTGAGAAATATCAACCAAAACCGATTATGATCTTACAAATGTATTATTTTTTTTTCGAATATTATAACATAATATCTTTTCACTTCTTTTCTTTAATGATAAAAATCTCTTCATTTTCTTTTTTCATGAGATAATTCTCTCTTGCAAATTTCTCTAAATCCTCTTTATTGGACTGAAGTTCGTTCAGCTTCTCCATATCCATCTCCGTTTGATGACGATAAAATTCAATTTGGGATTCAATATCTTTAATTTGAGATTCATACTTCAATCTACGGGCAACACTGCTGTCACTGAAAAAAAAGAGCATCGCGATCAGTACAAATAGAATAGCAATCTGATAGACGGTAAGCCCCAGAATCCTTCCTGATCCGATTTTTTTTATATATTTATTCATAAATCAATATTACTTCCTGATAAATCGGAACAAGTTGTCCCGACTGATCATCCCTTTATTCAATTGACAGACATGCTTATTTTATTTTTCAACCTAACACGGTTTTAAGTACCACAAAAATAGCTTCTTTTTTCCAATTGTACGAACCATTTCATTGAAATAAATACAAAATATCCATTGCACCTTTTGGACAAATTGAACAAAATAAAGTATCTTTACGCTAAAATATAATATATGAGAAAAATTATTGCCGTTATTGCGCTGTTATTCGTGACCTTTACATCCTTTCCCTGTACAAACTTACTGGTCGGGAAAAAAGCATCTGTCGACGGATCTACGTTGATCTCTTATGCTGCCGACTCCTATGCCCTATATGGAGAATTGTATCATTGGCCTGCCAGACAGTATAGCCCGGGAGAGATACTCAAAGTATATGAATGGGATTCGGGAAAATACCTTGGCGAAATACCTCAGGTATTGCAAACTTATAATGTGATCGGCAATATGAATGAACACCAGTTGGCTATTGGTGAAACCACTTTCGGGGGACGGAGCGAGTTGTCCGATTCCACAGGTATTATGGATTATGGAAGTCTTATTTATATTACGTTGCAACGTGCCAAAAATGCCCGCGAAGCCATCAGCATGATGACCAATCTGGTAAAGGAGCATGGCTATTACAGTTCAGGCGAATCATTTTCTATAGCCGACCCGAATGAGGTGTGGGTGCTAGAAATGATTGGTAAAGGACCAGGTAATAAGGGTGCTGTATGGGTAGCTATACGTATTCCCGACGATTGTGTCTCTGCCCATGCCAATCAGGCACGTATTCAGCAGTTCCCTCTGAATGATCCGGAAAATTGCCTCTATTCTTCGGATGTGATTTCATTCGCTCGTAAGATGGGATATTTCAATGGCAAAGATGCCGACTTCAGCTTTGCACAGGCATATGCACCTCTCGATTTTGGTGCACTTCGTTATTGTGAAGCCCGCGTATGGTCGTTTTTTAACAAGGTGAATAAAGATATGGCTAAATATGTAACTTACGCCCAAGGAAAAACCACGGATCCCATGCCTCTTTATATAAAACCAGACAGGAAACTGAGCGCACAGGATATCCAGGAGATGATGCGTGACCATTATGAAGGAACCGAACTCGACTGGCGCTTCGACGTAGGTGCAGGTCCTTTCAACTCACCCTACCGTTGGAGTCCGCTCTCTTTCGAGGTTGATTCGACAGAGTATTGCAACGAACGTCCCATCGCCACTCAGCAAACAGCTTTCTCCTTCGTGGCACAAATGCGTTCCTGGTTACCCAACGAAATAGGTGGCATACTCTGGTTCGGCATTGACGACGCAGCACAAACAGTTTACTATCCGTTCTATTGTGGCCACACCGAGACACCTCACGAAATGACCATCGGCAACGGAGACCTGCTTACTTTTTCATGGACATCTGCATTTTGGATCCATAACTGGGTTTCCAATATGGTATACACCCGCTACAGCGATATGAGTGAGGATATGAAAAAAGTACAATCGAAACTCGAAGAACAGTTCAGAGCCTCACAGCCTGAGGTGGAAAAGGAAGCCACACGGATTCGTGAACAATCTCCCTCTCAAGCTGTTCATTATCTGACACAATATACCAACAATCTCATAAAAGAGGGCGTAGCGGAATGGAAAAAGCTGGGTGAGTATCTTATGGTAAAATATGTAGACGGTGTGATCAAGAAGGAAGAAAACGGACAGTTCAAACGGAACCCTTACGGGGAACCGACCTCTCCTTTACGCCCTGGGTATTCGAACGAATATTACAAAAAGATAGTCGATCAGACTGGAGAAAAATACAAAGTACATCCAATTGAATAAACAATATAATAAGACTGTTTTAACATGGAAGAAGAAATATTATTAGCCCAGGTCACCGACAAGGCCATGTCCTGGATTAAAGGGAATTATGATTCCAAAACAAAAGAAGAAGTACAGCAACTGCTCAACAGCGACGACAAAACAAAACTGATCGACGCGTTTTATAAGGATCTTGAGTTCGGTACGGGTGGACTGCGCGGTATCATGGGAGCCGGTAGCAATCGTATGAATATATATACAGTAGGTTCTGCTACCCAAGGGCTGTCAAACTATCTAAAAACAGAATTTGCCGACCTGGATGAGATCAAAGTGGTAATTGGACACGACTGCCGTAACAATAGCCGTCGATTTGCCGAAATTTCGGCTGATATTTTCAGTGCCAATGGTATCAAGGTATATCTCTTTGAAAGCTTACGTCCTACCCCCGAAGTATCTTATGCGATCAGAAGGTTAGGATGTCAGAGTGGAATCATGATCACTGCTTCCCACAACCCCAAAGAATATAACGGTTACAAGGCGTATTGGGATGACGGTGCCCAGGTACTCGCCCCGCACGATAGGAATATTATAGCGGAAGTAAACCGCATTAAGTCTGTAGATGATATCCGTTTCGAAGGGAACAAACAGCTGATCGAGATCATCGGAAAAGATATGGACAAGGCGTTCATCGAAGAGGTGAAAAAGTTGGTACTCTCTCCGGAAGCCATAGCACGGCATAACGACTTGAAAATTGTATATACGCCCATTCATGGTGCAGGAAGCATGCTTGTGCCCGATGCCCTGAGAGCCATAGGCTTTACCAATATCATTACTGTTCCCGAACAGGATGTATTAAGTGGTGACTTCCCGACAGTAGTCTCTCCCAACCCCGAAGAATCAGCAGCACTTGACCTGGCTATCAAAAAAGCTATCGAGACCGGTGCCGACCTGGTGATGGCCACCGACCCCGATGCCGATCGTATCGGTACGGCTATCCGTGATAAGAACGGAAATTTCGTGTTGGTAAACGGCAACCAGACGATGCTGATCTGTCTTTATTACCTGATGACCCGACGGGACGAACTTCAACTTCTTACCGGTAAGGAATATGTGGTAAAAACCATCGTCACTACCGAATTGGTGAAAGAGATTGCAGACAGAAGAGGTATTGAGCTATTCGATTGTTATACCGGATTCAAATGGATTGCCAAGATTATCCGCCAGAATGAAGGAGTAAAAAAATATATCGGAGGTGGTGAAGAGAGCTATGGCTTCCTTGCCGGCGACTTCGTACGTGACAAAGATTCCGTATCGGCTTGCACCCTTTTTGCAGAAATTGCGGCCTGGGCACGTGACAATGGAAAAACTATGTATGAACTCCTGCAGGATATTTATCTGGAATATGGTTATTCCAAGGAAGTGGGTATTTCTCTTGTCCGCAAAGGCAAGGAAGGAGCCGATGAGATAGAGTCGATGATGAAGAACTTCCGGTCAAACCCCATGACTTATCTGGGTGGATCTCCCGTAACTTTGGTAAAGGATTTCGCCAAATTGGAAGCGATAGATCATATTCACGACGAACATATCTCTCTTGAAATGCCAACCACCTCCAACGTGCTGCAATATTTCACAGAAGAGGGGACAAAACTATCAATCCGTCCTTCAGGTACAGAACCGAAAATCAAATTCTATATAGAAGTAAGAGGATCGGCAAAAACAAAAGAGGCGTTGGAAGAAGCGGAGCAGGCGGCAAATCGGAAGATTAGCGTTATCCGAAAGGAATTAGGAATTTAATGTGTCAATATACTAATGTGCCAATGTGCTAATGAACCAATAAGAATAATGTGAATAATAATATCAATAGTATGATGATTAATAAATTAGCACAGTATTCAGTCTCTTTAGAAACAAAATGTTTCAACGCATTTTTTGAGCAGAGAAAACGTTCTCGAATGCTTGGTTCTAAAAATCTTGGCTCTTGGCTCTAAAAAACTAAAAAAATGAAACGAAAACTAACAATAGCCCTGGTGGCACATGACCACCGGAAAGCAGATATGGTAGAATGGGTGGTTTTTAACTCCGATTTTTTGTCGGAACACCATCTTGTTTGCACCGGCACCACAGGAACACTGGTACGTGATGCATTAAATGAAAGTGGTGTTCACCCCAGATTCACCATCATGAATTCAGGACCAATGGGAGGTGATGCCGAAATTGCAGCTATGGTGGTACGTAAAGAGATAGACCTTGCTGTTTTTCTAATCGACGATCTCAATCCACAACCCCACGAGGCGGATATCATGATGTTGCTCCGACAATGCCGGGTACACAATGTTCCTATTGCCTGCAACCGGTATAGCGCCGACCTGATGATCACCAGCAATCTATGGGATGACGATGATTATACTCCCTCTCCTCCCAGATATGAGAAATTCGATAGGGAATCATTGAAACTCTGAAACCGCTGCAAGTTAAATAGCTTAGCCTCTCACTGGAAAACAAATGCCAATGAGGGGTTTTTTTTATACACTAAATGCAACACAACTGCATTTACGAAATATTTTTCTACCTTTGCACGGACAAGGGTTATTTTGATTACATTATTTATTGATTCAGGAATCGTCTCTATAAAAATGAACAGTAAAGTACTTATTACAAAAGGATTGATTTTCTCCTATAACAAATCGATCACATTTGACTTTCCCGATATCAACTGCGAAGCGGGGAACCACTGTCTCATTATGGGGCCGTCAGGTTGCGGAAAGACAACATTGCTTCATCTGATTGCCGGATTAATAAAACCCGACTCAGGAAAAATTATCGTTCAGGGAACCGATACCGTCGGTCTCAAGAGCGGAGACGCCGATCGACAGCGTGGTAGGAATATCGGCATTATCTACCAAAAACCGCACTTTATACAATGGTTGACAGCTTTTGAAAATCTGCAAATAGCAAGATATCTCAATAATCTGATAACAAAGAATGAAGATATAATCCAACTGCTTGGAGCCTTAAATCTACAACACAAAGCAAAAAGCAAGCCATCACAAATGAGCCAGGGAGAATTACAACGTTTATCCATTGCACGGGCAGTAATCAATAGACCCAGCCTTATCCTGGCCGATGAACCCACCTCAAGCCTCGATGACAAAAATTGCACTGAAGCGTTGACGCTGCTGAAACGCTATGCAGACGAACTGCAGGCAGGCCTTGTGATAGCCACCCACGATAAACGGTTATTGGATTATTTTCCGAACAGGATTTTTTTATAAAACTCTTCAAGGCACACCATCATGAATATATTTTCGTTGAACATACAACAAATCAAGGCAAAGCCTTTGTCTTCGATATTGAATATTTTTTTATTTGCCACTGGTGTGGCCATTATTTCCTTCCTGTTTCTCACCACAGAGAAAATAGAAAAACAATTGAATAATAACGTGGCCGGTATCGATCTGGTAGTGGGAGCAAAAGGGAGCCCTTTACAACTTATTTTAGCAGGTATCTATCACATCGACCACCCCACAGGAAATATACAGTACAAAGAAGCACAGGAACTAACCCAAAACCCTCTGATCAAACAGGCAATACCTTTGGCCTTAGGGGACAACTACCATGGATTCCGTATAGTGGGTACTGATCATTCCTATTCGGATCTTTATTCAGGTCGGTTGAAGGAAGGGATGTTATGGGAAAAAGATTTTGAAGCTACTATAGGATTCAAAGTATCCGAAAAAACGGGATTGAAAATCGGCGATAAATTTACGGGAGTGCACGGATTAATCGAAGATGCGGGACATGCACACGATGACCAGGGGTATCTTGTAACGGGAATTTTTGAGGAAACAGGAACTGTACTCGATCAACTTATACTGACGAATATCGGAAGTGTATGGAGGATCCATGAACATCATAATGAGCATCAAGATGAAGAACATACCGATAATCACGAAAACGGAAATGCAAATATAGATGACCATGCACACGACCATGATCACGAGCACAATCACGATTGTGAGCATGATCATGAATTCAATACCGGAGATGACAAAGAGATCACCATGTTACTGGTAAAATATGCCAATCCGATGGGTGCGATCACCCTACCAAGGCTCATTAATACTTCTACGAATATGCAAGCGGCAGCACCAGCATTGGAGATCAACAGGTTGTACTCATTGATGGGAGTCGGTGTTCAGACCATACGCCTTATTGCAGGATTCATTATTATTATATCTGCTTTCAGTATTTTTATTTCCCTGCTCAATTCTTTAAAAGAGCGCAAGTATGAACTTGCGCTGATCCGGTCGATGGGCGGTAGCCGTAAAAAGCTTTTTTCACTCGTTATACTGGAAGGTATGACCATAGCATTCATTGGTTATTTGTCGGGAGTGCTCCTAAGCCGATTGGGAATGTTACTGGTTTCATCTTACACGGAAAATAACTATCATTACAATTTGCTACAATGGTTCAACTTAAACGATTGTTATTTCTTATTTGTTTCACTGATCATCGGATTGCTGTCGGCATTGATCCCTGCCATCAAAGCAATGCGTACCGATATATCCAAAACTCTTAGCGAATGAAGAAGAAAACGATTTTTCTATTTTTCCTTTTATCGGCAATCAAACTGCCGGTGGAAGCACAACAACCACCATCACTTCATACCATCTCCTGGGAGATGCTGAAAGATGTCACATGGTCCAGAAAATATATGGAGGCTCTTTCTGATTTTTTCCCAATGCCCAATTTCGGGAAACAGATAGAACTTCTCGACAATAAACCTGTTACCATACAGGGGTTTTATGTTCCGGTAGATATGGAAGGTACTATTTTTGCACTTTCAGAGTCACCCTCTTACACCTGTTTTTTTTGTGGTGTGGGAGGAATTGAATCGGTGATGGAGATTCTTGTAAAGGAGGGACACCGGGATTTAAAAAGAATCCGTACCGACCGGTATATACAAGTCAAAGGAATATTCAGTATCAACAGAGATAATCCCGAACATCTGATGTATATATTGAAAGATGCGGAACTGGTAAAAGTGGTAAGATAATTAAAGCCCCTTACTGGTAACTGATCAATAAGGGGCTCTCCTTTTCACCTATCCTCCATCACTACTTCCTGACCAACTTCAATTCTTCAACGATATGGGATGCTCCCATCACCTTATCCATGATATACAATACGTAACGGATATCCACACTGATCATACGTTGCATTTGCGGTTCGAATAAAATATCCCCGCTTAGCGACTCCCAATTCCCGTCGAACGCCAGTCCTATCAATTCGGCATTTCCATTCAGTACAGGACTACCCGAATTTCCTCCGGTAATATCATTGTTCGATAAGAAATTTACTCTCATCACTCCCTCCCGGTCTGCATATCGGCCGAAATTCCCTGAACGGATGTCATCCAGAATATACTCCTGTACATTAAACTCGGGATCACCGGGCTTCTGCTTTTCCAGTACTCCTTGAGAGGTAGTATAATAGTCATACCATACGGCATCGCGTGGTTGATATCCACTGACAGTCCCATAACTCATCCGTTGGGTGAAGTTGGCATCCGGATAGAAAGTCTTTTTGGCATCCATTTCCATGAGAGCAGCCATAAACTCCCGTTCTCCCTTAAGCTTCTTTTCATATGAGAGCATCATTTCCTCCGACAGTTTTTTTCCGATATTATTGGTCGACAAAGCGAGCTTCATGGCAGGATCTTGCATCACTGAATCGCCATCCCCCATCTTAAGCAACGCCATAAGCCCTTCTAAAGATGTGAATTTAGAGTTTGTAAAGAGCCAGTCGGCATACCCTTCATAATCACCGCCAAACTCATCCTTTACCGTTTGGTAGATGTAAGGATGATATTCTTCCGGAACACTTTCAGCATATAGTCTCATCAATACTGGGAGTACTTTCCTGTCAAGTGCCGGTTCATAATTCTTATAACCTTCGACAAGACGTTCATTGATAAAATTCTGTCTATCTTCTTCCGTACCATTCATATCGAATCTCAGGATGGTATTGGCAAAACGAATCAACTCAATACCGTTATTGAATGTTTCCAGGAAATAGGTCATATAACGTGACACATCATTGGATTCACCATAACCTTCCTCCAACGTCGAAATGGTCTTTCCATATTTAGCCTGACGGGCAGGAGTACTGTTGATCCATTTAATCAATCTGGACTCCAGTTTTTCTTTTTCGGGAAGCACTTCCAGATTGGTAATCGCTTCATTCATTCCCATAGAATTCTTCCAGTAATTGGAGCTACCGGCATATTTATTAGCGTATTTGATACGGATCGTATCGTTTTGGGTCATTGCATCCCACCAGATATCCTGTTTGGCCCCTCTCACTTCGATACGAGGTTTGTTCTCCGACTCCATCCTCTGGCGGATCCCTCCTGAAGACATATAACGCTGTGTACTACCCGGATAGCCTACCGTCATTGCATAATCACCGTCGGTTACTCCTTTTAGTGAAACAGGCACTACATATTTAGGTTGATAGGGTACATTTTCACTGCTGTAATCGGCCGGGCGATTATCCTTATTGGCATAGACGCGGAACACAGAGAAATCACCGGTATGGCGTGGCCACATCCAGTTGTCGGTGTCTCCCCCAAACTTACCTACCGAAGAAGGAGGAGTAGTAACAAGACGCACGTCTCGAAACTGATCATATAACACCACATAATACTTATTACGGGAGTAAAAGGGAACTATACGGGCAAGAGTGAAGGGATCCTGCTCATATTCGGCGATCAATGCACGGGAGAGCGAATCGATAACCCTTCCTCGCTGCATTTCACTGAGTACGGAGGGTAAATGAGGTAAGATGCGATCCGTCACGTCGGTCATCGACCTCAGGAACGATACAGATAATCCTTCGGCAGCCAGTTCATCTTTCCGGGTCTTGGCCACGAATCCGTCTTTCAGGTAGTCATGTTCCACTGCGCTGAGTTTTTGGATAGCGCCATATCCGCAATGGTGATTAGTGAATATCAATCCCTCTTTCGAGACTGCCACTCCTGTACACCCTCCGCCAAAGATCACCACCGCATCTTTCAATGAAGGGTTAGCCTCATCATATAATTGATCCACAGGGAAAGTGAATCCCAACTCTTTCATACGTGTAATACTTTCGCGGTTCAACTCTTTGAGCAACCACATACCCTCGTCGGCTTTCACCGTCAACGCCGCAACAAGTATTGCGAATAACAAACCTAATTTTTTCATAAATTACTTTTTTCACCTGTCCACCCTCTTTTTTATTCTTCAAGCAGACGTCTTAGTTTTAACTACCTATCTATTAATTATCTATTATTTTAAAATCTTCATCTCCCACTCTCTTTTTTCCTATCCACCTGATCACCTATCCACCTGTCTACCTGAACCACTTCCCAACCACCGGTAATTCCCGCAGAGGCAGTTCCTTTTTCACCACTACAAAGAGGTATATCCCGATCAACACAGTATTGATCAGTAATCGCAACCATACACCGGACACATTATTATATGTGAATATGATGCCGGCAAACAGGATCATCGACAACAGGAAGAATAATCCCGTCGACTTGAGATTATAGGGAATGGGATAGTTTTTTTGTCCCAGAAAATAAGACATTAGCATCATGACCAGACTGGCTATAAATAGTGCCCATGCGCAGGCCATATAACCGTACCGGCGCACAAAAAGGATGTTGATCGTTATGGTAATCACAAAGCCAATGATGGACATATATGCCCCCCACCGGGTCTGGTCGGTGAGCTTATACCACAACGAGAGATTGAAATAAACGCCAAAAAATAGATCTGCCAAAAGGACGATAGGCACTATTTTTAATCCCTCATAATAACCTTCGGGAATCAATTTCTTGATGATATCGATATATCCGGTCGTCACCAGAAAGATCAGTAACCCCAAAATAATAAAATACTTGGTTGCATCACTGAACGACTGACGATCGTCTGTAGCCCCTTTGTTCTTTGCAAAAATAAAAGGTTCAAAGGCATAACGGAAAGCCTGGGTAAACATCACCATAATGACTGCAATCTTGAGATTCTGTGTAAAAATACCCAATTCTGTATAAGCGGTAGCCTCATCGGGATAAACCCATGGGAAGATAATCTGCGCCACTGTCTGATTCAGTATACCCGCTATACCGAGAATAAGGATAGGAAATGAGTATCTCAGTATCCGGCCCAATAGTGCGCGATCAAATGTAAACCTGATTTTCAACTCCGGCGATACCATCAGGAATTGAATAATCGATGCCACGAGATTAGAAATCAACACATAATCTACGCCATGGCTGATATCAAACCAGGAAAAAGTGTCAGGAAAGAGCGTTTGTAACCAAGGACAAGCCAGGAAGAAAAAGAGGTTGAAGATTATAGTCAACACCACATTGGCGATCTTGATCGCCGCAAAGCGGATAGGCCGTTTTTTGAAGCGAAGGTTCGCGAACGGGATAGTACCCAACACATCGAAACAGAGGATGATTACCAACAAGAGCAGGTAATGTGGTTTCATGGCTGCACCACCCAGTGCAAAAGCGGCAGGTTCCAACAATAAGAGTGTTGCCACAAAGAAGAGTAATGTAGTGAAACCAATGCTGATAAAAGTGGTAGAGAAAACTCTTTCAGGATCTTTCTCCTTATTGGCATAACGGAAAAACCCGGTTTCCATGCCATAAGTAAGTATCACCTGCAAAAGAGCCACCCAGGCATAGAAATTGCCCAATACACCAATATCGGAAATATTCGGCAGCACCCACGCCCAATAGAGTGATAAAAACCAGCTAAGGAGCCTGGGCAGTACACTCCCCATTCCGTAGAAGAGCGTCTCCTTTGCCAATGTTTTCATACCTCCTGCCATAATTTCTCAATAATTCTTTGAAGATGCGTGTAAACAGTGAAAAACTAATTTCCAATCATCAAACAAAAGTACTATTTTTCTCTTTAACATCTACCTCGGAGCCCATCATTATTTATCTTTAAGACGAATGATAGCAAGAATGTTGAAAAAAAAAGTTTACTTTGCAGGTTGAAATAAGAATAGATAACAACCAAAGATATATAACACAGGCAAGGTTTGTCACCAGACAGATCGAAAGCATGCAACAAAATTTATGGCACAGGAGGACGTTTTTAAGAAACTGGTATCGCATTGCAAGGAATACGGATATGTATTCCAGTCGAGTGAAATCTATGACGGATTGAGCGCAGTATATGATTACGGGCAAATGGGTGTTGAACTCAAGAACAATATCAAGAAATACTGGTGGGACAGTATGGTACTACTGCACGAAAACGTGGTGGGTATTGACTCTGCCATCTTTATGCATCCTACTATCTGGAAAGCTTCGGGACATGTGGACGCATTCAATGATCCGTTGATCGATAACAAAGACAGTAAAAAACGTTATCGCGCCGACGTGCTGATTGAAGATTATCTCGCCAAATTCGACGAGAAGATAGACAAAGAGGTACAGAAAGCAGCCAAGCGATTCGGAGAGCAATTCAACGAAGCGATGTTCCGTGAGACCAATCCCCGTGTGCTGGAAAACCTACAGAAACGGGATGAAGTACATGTCCGGTTCGCCAAAGCATTGAATGATAACAACCTCGAAGAACTTCGCCAAATCATCATCGATTGTGAGATCGTTTGTCCGGTAAGTGGTACCCGCAACTGGACGGAAGTACGCCAGTTCAACCTGATGTTCTCCACTGAGATGGGTTCAACGGCAGACGGAGCAATGAAAGTCTACCTTCGTCCCGAAACTGCGCAAGGTATCTTCGTAAACTTTCTGAACGTACAAAAGACCGGACGGATGAAGATCCCCTTCGGTATCGCCCAGATCGGGAAAGCATTTAGAAACGAGATCGTAGCCCGTCAGTTCATCTTCCGCATGCGGGAGTTCGAGCAGATGGAGATGCAGTTCTTTGTCGCCCCCGGAGAGGAATTAAAATGGTTTGAGCACTGGAAACAATTCCGTATGAAATGGCATCAGGCTTTAGGCTTCGGTGCTGATAAATATCGGTTCCACGACCACGATAAACTGGCGCATTATGCCAATGCAGCTACCGATGTTGAATTCGAAATGCCATTCGGATTTAAGGAAGTGGAAGGAATCCATTCGCGTACCGATTTCGACCTGAGCCAGCATGAAAAGTATTCCGGCAAAAAGATACAATATTTCGATCCGGAACAAGGTAAATCGTACATACCTTATGTAGTGGAGACCTCCATCGGAGTAGATAGGATGTTTCTCTCGGTGCTGGCAGGATCCTATCACGAAGAGACCCTGGAAGATGGCGAGACCCGCGTATTATTGAAACTTCCCCCGACCCTTGCACCGGTAAAACTGGCCATACTGCCATTGGTAAAAAAGGATGGGCTGGCCGAGAAAGCACGTGGAATCATGGATGACCTGAAGTTCAGTTTTGCCTGCCAATACGACGAGAAAGACAGTATCGGCAAACGCTATCGCCGTCAGGATGCAATCGGTACTCCTTTCTGCGCTACCATCGACCATCAGACCCTCGAGGACAACACGGTGACTATCCGTTACCGGGACACAATGGAACAGGAAAGGGTTTCTATCGATTCGCTGCAGCGTACCATTGCCGAGAAAACCGACATGAAATATCTGTTGAAACAACTATCAGTATAAATAACCACAACAATGAAGAAACTACTATCACTGATTTTCAGTTTTTGTGTACTTATCCTCTTTGCTTCATGCGACAAGACAGAAACGTTTGACGACCAATGGAAGCTTGATAACGAAGCACAATTCGCCAGGATTACCGCCGATTCAAAATACACCAAGATCAATTCACCATCCACGGCCGGACATATCATGTACAGGGAGATTGAGTCGGGAAACGGGGCAAAACCCTACTCTACCGACAAGGTGAGAATACGCTATACCGGATGGTTCAAAAGAGACTGGTCCCGAACTCAGGATACCTATGAAGATGACAGAGGCAATATAGTCTACAACAAAATAATATTCGATTCTACCGATAGGAATGCATCGCTTACCAAAAGAGTAAACGAGTTTGCCGACGGATTTGCCACTGCCTTGCAACATATGCAGGTAGGCGATAAATGGGAAATATGGATTCCCTGGAAACTGGGATATGGAGAAACAAAACAAGGAAGT
Organism: Proteiniphilum sp.; assembly: GCF_034927365.1. Taxonomy (GTDB): domain Bacteria; phylum Bacteroidota; class Bacteroidia; order Bacteroidales; family Dysgonomonadaceae; genus Proteiniphilum. The sequence goes on from NZ_JAYFQD010000010.1 coordinate 113,794, forward strand.
ATCCCCGCCTACACTACACTGGTTTTCGAAGTTGAGCTGGTGGATATCGTAGAATAATATACATCGGACGACTGCATTCGAAGCATCCTGGTAAAAAGACTATTCTGTTTGATCAGTTCCGAGGGTGAACCGGTTGCTGTCACTCGTCCGTTTTCCAGTACGACGATCTTATCCGCATTCGCTATCGTGCGCATACGGTGAGCGATAATCAAGACTGTACGGTTTTTTACCAGTTCCGAAATAGCCGTCTGTATTTTGGTTTCGTTCTCAGCATCCACCGAAGCGGTAGCTTCATCCAACAATACGATAGGCGCATCTTTCAATAGTGCACGGGCAATCGATATGCGTTGACGCTCACCGCCCGAAAGAGTACTGCCATTTTCTCCGATAATAGTACGATACCCATCCGGAAGCTTATACACAAAATCGTCGCACTGGGCTGCATGTGCCGCGCACAATACCTCTCCGTCACTCGCGTCTTTCTTACCGATACGTATATTGTCCATCACCGATCCGTTGAATAACACTACATCCTGAAAAACAATTGAATAATTTTCGAGCAAAGCTTCGGGATCAATCGTAGTGATATCTTTACTACCCAACGTGATAACACCATTATTTACATCCCAGAAACGGGCAGCCAGTTTTGCAGCGGTACTTTTACCACCACCCGAAGGGCCGATCAATGCAGTCACTTCACCCTGGCAAGCTTTGAATGAGACATCCTGTAACACTTTCCCTTCACCATCTTTATAGGAAAAGCCGACATGGTCGAATCGAATGGTATAATCGTTCATGTCATAATCAATGGTGCCGGTTTGTACCGGTAAATCCATAATCTCTTTCATCCGGTTGATTCGGACATCAAGGAAAAACAGGACTGCTCCATGTTCCAACGCATTCAGCAGTGGATTGAAGATCACAGAAGAGAGGATCAGGAAGAATAAGAAAGTCAGGAAATCAACTTTTCCGGAAATCAGCAAGGTCGTCCCTAACAGTATCAGCGTGGGTATCCCCAACTTGATAAGTGCATGTACTGCGTTAATAATCACACCGATGAGCAATTCTCCTTTAACCTGCCCTTTCTCAAACTTTTCCTGCTCCACTGATAATTCCTGAAGATATACATCTTCCTGACCATATGACTTGATCTCCTGAATCTGCCGGATACCTTCCTGTATTTTCTCGGTGACAGCGCGTTTCTGCAAATAACTTGTCTGATGTTCTTTGGTTTGTATCCGTTTGGTGATGAAGAGAGCCGCTACTGCTACGGGAACGACCCAGAAGACAGCGATCGCCAGTTGCCAGTCCATAAAGCCCAACCCCACCATCGCCAAGAGCAACGTGATAAACGAACCTACCAGTTGCGGAACAGCATGTGAAAAGGTATGTTCCAGATCGGTAGCATCCTGCATAATGGTGGAGGTAAGATCGGACAGATTTTTCTCCCCGAAAAACGATAGAGGTAATTTACGTAGTTTTTCAGCAAGCGATATACGACGCACGGCACTTTCATTGTAGACATTCACATAGGTATTGTTATATTGGAAGTGGGCAACAATACAAATGATGCCGACAGCCAAAAGGCTGAACACAATATACCACCATATGGAAATTGTCGCGGCTTCATGCCCATTCAAATAAGGCGAAAGGAAATGTTGCAGGAAGAGGTATACCAGCATTACCGGCAACATAAAAGAGAAGTTTTGCAAAGTAGTCCATAATACCCCTTTCATAAAATCCCTGGCACCTTGTTCACTCATGGCAAACCTGTTTTGTATATATTTAAGCATGTTTCGTTGTTTTGATGTCCCATTGGACTGATTGTTGATATTCATTCCACATACATTTATAAAGTCCCTCTTTTTGCAGCAACTGCACGTGGGTTCCCTGTTCTGCGATGCCGCCCTCTTCCATCACGACAATCATATCGGCATCGGTTACCGAAGTAAGACGGTGAGCAATCATCACCACGGTCTTACCATGCATCAGTTGCTGTAACGCCTGCTGTATCTCCTGTTCATTTTCGGGATCAGCAAAAGCGGTAGCCTCGTCGAGAAGGACGATGGGTGCATCTTTCAGAAAAGCCCTTGCCAAAGCGATGCGTTGCTGTTCGCCACCAGAGAGATAAATACCTTCCGTTCCAATTTTTGTATCGATGCCGGCGGGCAGTTTGTCGATAATTTCACGGCATTGTGCCAGATCGATGGCACGGTCGATATCTGCCGGCGCAGCATCAGACCTTCCATATAGAATATTTTCACGGATGGAGGTTTTGAAAAGCTCTGCATTTTGAAAAACAAAAGATATATGGTTCATCAACTCTGCCGGATGGATTTGCTTTACATTCACACCACCGATAGATACTACACCATCACCGGTATCCCAAAAACGGGCTATAAGCCGGGCCAAGGTTGTTTTCCCGCTTCCCGAAGCACCTACTAGCGCCACGCTCTTCCCTTGTGGAATTATCAGGTTGATATGAGAAATCGCATCTTTTGAAGCCCCGTCGTAGCGGAAAGAAACATCGTTAAAACAGATATCGTATGTTGCCGGCATGGGCATAGGGGGCTGTGAAGTGACAAGCTGTTGCTTCAGGTCTGTCAGCGATTCAATCCGTCCTACAGCTTCTCTCGCCTGACGATAACCATCGAGTACATACATCAACTTCATGATACATTGCCCGAAAAAGGGTGTGATAAGTATGTAGAAAATCAAATTCAATGAAACCTGTTGCCAACTTCCTCCGATATATATCAGAATAATAGCGAGTGGCACCAGCAGAAAAGCAAATCCGTTAATGGCAAGGGTGTAAATCAGCATCGGCTTACGCATCGACACCGAATATTCCTTTACCCATTTGTTATAGTCCATGATACTATTATAGAAACGCTTGAAGGTGTATACCGATTGCTGGAACACTTTTACCACGGGAATTCCGCGCACATACTCCACTGCTTCGGCATTCATCGCTTCGAGCGAAGTCATAAACCGTCCCATAGTGGCAACGTAGTGCTTCCCCATCATCATATAGAATTGTGCGAAAGCAATCATGAGTGGGATCAGGCAGGCGATTCCCAGCCTCCAATCGAATACGAGCAACAGTATCAGCGTGGTAATAAACACCGTTATGCCACCGGCCAGGTCGGGCAATTGATGAGCGACGAACGTATGAACAATACCGGCATTATCATCAATCACTTTCCGCATCTTACCACTACTGTTTCCCGTAAAAAAACCCAACGGCATGCGTACTGTTTTTTGCATGGCCGAGTAACGCAGGTTACGTTCAAGACGGAAAGCAGCCAGATGCGATAACATCAGCGAGGCGAAATAAAAGAGGATAAACAGGATAGAAAAACCAAACGCCCACCAGGCATAACGTGCAATCTCGTTTTCTGTCGCTGAGGCTCCCTGTATGAATAACAGGCGAATAATAAGCCATATGCATACGAACGGTATTATCCCTACCAGATTTCCCAAAACAGAGAGTGTAATAGAGAAAGGCATCAGAGCACCTTTCTTCCCCATATAACTTCTCAACAAGCTTAGTGTGGATATATTTTGTTTCATAGGCCGCATCGTGTTTATATTTTTTCACAAAATTACTGCTTCGATAGAATGATTTCAATCCCTTAAAATTGGGATTTTTTTCAGAAAATGCACCTATTTATAGGGAGTCTCACGGTATAAAATCACAGATAACAACAAAAAGGGTCGAATCCGAAAGGGATTCTAACAAGCTTTAGACGGTATAAAATCGTAAATAGCAATAATCATTTTCCTGATTGTTCAATTGCATTTTTGGAAATAAACTCCAATCAAAAGGGTACACAATGCTAAAATTATAAAAAAAATACCTTAAATGTGCCATAAAGAATTCTGAATATAGCCATTTATTGGTATTGATTTCTCTTTATGCGGCTCTTACTTTTGTAAGCGATGATGAGGCGTGTAATTTGTTATGGGTTATCTATCAGATTTTCGGATAACATTCTTATCGGTCGATTGTTTTCTCTTTTGAATTAAAAGTCAATGTTTTTTCAATATATATATAGGTTATTTATTCCTTTATTTTATTTATTATTACCACTCCTAACCTATGGTCAACAACAAAATACAACGGCTACGGTAAGGGATGGGAAAGGTTTACCCATAACTCATGAGGCAGTTGACGTTGATTCTCTCTCTTTAGAAAAATATACCACTCTGAAAGCTCGCAGTGTCTTATTGGATGAAGTGGTAGTTGTCTCGTCCAGGCAAAGCCTTACGAGCCCTTCGTTCAGGTTATTGGAACAGATGCATGAACGGATAGCAGGAGGCACTTCTCTCGTCAAAATAGACCCGGCGGTTAGGCGTCTGGAAACATTTAAGGATGCTCTGCGCTATACACCAGGGGTTATGATCCAGGAATCTTTCGGGTCTAATGACCTACCCCGTTTGAATATCCGCGGCAGTGGGATCCAAAGTAATCCTCAACGACGAGGAGTGTATCTGTCGCAGGACGGAATTCCTGTCAACTTTGCGGATGGATCGTATGTTACGGGTGTACTTGATCCTTCATCAGCCCAATATGTAGAAGTGTTGAAAGGAGCAAACGCCCTTCGTTACGGTGCTGCAACCTTGGGAGGGACCATCAATTTCAATACTTATACCGGCATAAGTGCTCCGGGATTATTTACAAAAATAGAGATCGGAACACATGATTATTATTCCGGTTTGTTACGCTACAGTAACCATTGGGACAAATGGGATCTTAGTGGGACTCTCTCCATCGGGAAACAGGATGGATTCAGACAGCATAATAAAAATGAAAAATTCAATCTGCTGGGCAATGTTGGATACAGATTCAACAAGGATATCGAAACCCGCCTCTTTCTCAGTTATTCATATATTAATTTCGATATTCCAGGTCCATTAACCATGCAGGCGCTGCTCGATGACCCTACACAGGTAAATCCCGGAGTAATGTTACCGTATGCGATGGGCCCCAATATCCTTCGGGACAAACCCAAACGGGAACTTAGTCTGTTTCGTATTGCCGACCGTACAGTTTTTCGTCTTTCAAATGATTCCAGGTTATTATTGTCTGCCTCGTATCAATATGCCGATGACCGTTTTGTTTTTCCGATTGTAATCTCCACCCAACATTCGTTTTATCACGACTTGGGAGCGAAGGCAGAGTTCAGCCGCAATTGGAACCAACATTCTATCACGGCAGGTTTTTTAGGCAGCTATGGTTTCACAGACAGGCGCGGACATATCAATAAAGATGGATTTGATTCATTTATGTTTTCATGGGATCATCTTCATGCTCTCAACGCAACTCTATATATAGAGGATAACTGGCAACTAACCGATCAGTTACAACTTGTAGGAAACCTGCAGATAGTATACAATGAACGTAATAGTCAGGATATATTTCCTTTTCCTGATTTACGCCCATGGTATAGCCACTCTTCGCATAAATACCGCTATTTTTATTCCGGGAATATGACTAAGATACAGACATATCATGCTTTGAATCCACGTATTGGAACTATTTATAACATAGGGATAGAAAAAGACATACAACTTTTTGCGAATATAAGCCAGAGTTACGAACCCCCGACGTTCGATGAATTGATCGGTACTGAAGTATCAGAAAATATCAATACCAGTCCCAAGAAATTATTTGTGGTGGAATTAGATAAACAAACAGCCACTACCATTGAAGTGGGGACACGTCGTATGGGGAAACGCTATGCATGGAATCTCTCATTCTATCATTCTTGGGTAAAAAATGAATTGTTAGAGGTAAAAGATTTTGTATTGGGTGTAAAAAAAACGCGTAATTACCCGCAAACTAACCATACAGGATTGGAATGGGGATTCAGTATTGTCCCCTTAGAAGGGATCTTCTCGGCAAAGGAGGAAGATATCTTTAGTTTGAAAGGGATGTATAATTACAGCCATTTCCGTTTTACCTCAGGAGAATATAAAGGAAACCGCCTAGCCGGTATTCCGCGGCATTATCTGACAAGCGCTTTAGAATACCGATATCCCGGTTTAGGATTTCTGGAATTTAATGCAGAATGGCAACCCCAAGCTACCCCAATTGATCACACCAATACATTGGAACAACCACCTTTCTCAATTTTCGGATTTCGAATAGGTTTTGAAGGTATTGATAACTGTACCCTTTACCTTGAAGGGATAAATATTTTCAACAAATATTATGCAGCAAATTATGTGATTAGCGACGAAATCCACAATCCCGCCATCCCTTTTCCTGATTTCTCATCAAAAAATATGGCGTTTTTCATGCCTGGACCTACACGGGTATTTTATGCAGGAGTAAGCTATTCATTTTAAAGAAATAAAACTAACAACAAAATATAGATGGCAAACTAATAAATTAAACAAGATGGCAAAAACAGAAAAAAAACTCAACATAAAACAGGGTCATTGGATCCTGGCCAAACTGGGTAAAAGAGTACTTCGTCCCGGAGGGATTGAACTGACCGAAAAGATGATAGAGAGTTTAAATATCTCTACCCAAGATGATGTAGTGGAATTTGCTCCCGGATTAGGGTTGACCGCCAAGAAAATCTGCTCTTTCTCTCCCAAATCGTATACGGCTGTTGAGATTAACGAAGAGGCGGCCAATATTGTCCGAAACAGAGTAAAATACGATAAGATGCGTCTTATAGTAGCCAATGCCGTGGAGTCAACACTTCCCGACTCAAGTGTGGATAAGGTGTACTGTGAAGCGATGCTCACCATGCAAAGCAACAAGAATAAAGGCATCATTATTTCGGAAGCAGCGAGGATATTGCGTCCCGGAGGGTATTACGCAATTCATGAAATATGCCTGATTCCCGACAATGTATCTGACACATTGAAAAAGGAAATCTATCGTGATCTGGCCAATGCAATCCAGGTGAATGCCCGGCCGATCACCGTACCGGAATGGAAAGAACTGTTTGTCCAAGCCGGGTTGGAAGTGGTGAGTTATCATATGAACCATATGCATCTGTTAGAACCGAAACGGGTTATAAATGATGAAGGTGTGTTCAGGACGATAAAAATTGGATTTAATGTATTGACACACCCATCCTTGCGAAGTAGAGTGCTGGGTATGCGCCGGATTTTCCGTAAATATGAAGATAGTTTGAGGGCTATAACTTTTTTGACAAGAAAAGTATAATTGAATATGTTGAAACAGTTGTCTCTTATCATAATTATCCTTCTCTCTCTACCCGGATGCGAGAGAGAAGACCATCTGTCACCCGACTATGGACAGGAGAAATTGTTGCCGGACAGAGACGATTATTTGAATGAGGATTACGGGACCCAGACGTTCGCAAAAGAACTGTCAGGAATCTATGCAAGCGAGATAGGACTGATATACTACGATGATGAGACAAGAACCATTCCTCAACTATACTTGACCCGTGGAGAAAAAGATATTCATATCGATTCCCTGGCCAGCGGAGCGGTAAATGTCTATTTCAACAAGTTCAATACCGCTTTTATGCCCCTGCAGCTTTCGGTCAAGATAAAATGTTTGCTGGAGGCTACTGTTGACACCATCTATATCCGGGGATCGGATGGTATCGTGCGTACTTCAAATGATGATGGACCTATCGGTGCTCCTCTCCCGGAAAGCGATGATGCGGAACTGATAGGCAAATATGCAAGAAAAACGGGTATGATAGAACTGTTTATCGATCCAATGTTGCCGGTTCCCGTAAAAGCTTCGGTGAAAGGAAAAAAGGGTTAATATGCCAATGTGCCAATTGGAGGAAGTGGGAAATATGATAATAATGATTCAATTATATGAAACGTAATAAAACAGTTTATATACTAATATTCACGTTGTTGGTATCCCTTTCTGGAATCTCTTGCCAGCGGGAATTCAACAATAATGAAGATTTTACGGCGGATAATCCCGTAGAGGTCTTTGGAGACAACACGCTGTTGTATTCCAAAATTTTCCGTTTTTTAAGCAGCGGCGCCTACCTATGGTTTGATATACGCAATGAAATAGCCAGTTTCTCATCTCCTTTTTTGGGGATACCTTTCAATGAGAACGGAATAGAGCGAAATAGACGAGTCGATTTAAGAGGACGGTTATATCGCTACAACCGTGAATCAGACGAACTCACTATCCTGGCATATCCGCTCGATATAGCCGGAAAAGAGGGAATCCCCGTGGATATCGTATTCACCTTCAAAAGGAAGCAGGAAGAGGGATGCGAGTTGATTGCCGATCCGGCACAACGGAACGAGTGCGAACGCACTTTTGTCCTTTCCCTTAAAAGCCTGCTGTTCAAAGATCCTGATCTGACGCTTGATGTCGGAGTACAAGCCGAATATAACGGAAGGAGTCTGCTATTGTCGGGCCTCTCACAAGAAATATATCTTACCAATTGATGAATCAGGAAGTATGAAGAAAATAATATTGTTCATTGTTATTTGGGGATGTATGCAAATCCCATCGGTTGTGGGACAGCATGTTGAGATAAAACAAGATACTACGACTGTTGAACTCGATACTTTTCGGAACCGGACACTGGAAGAGGTTACCGTCACTGCCCGGCGTCGGATAAAACAGGAAATTGGTAAAACCAAGATAGGGCAAGTGCAGTTAGCCAAAGAGATGACCTCCGATATCAGGGATTTGATCCGTTATATTCCCGGCGTAAGTATTTCCTACTCGGGCACCCGTGGTGGAACACGCGGCTTTGCTATCCGTGGTGTGGAAGCCAACCGTGTGGCAATCAGCGTGGATGGTATACAGCAGCCTGAAGTGCATGAGAATATGGTGTTCAGTGCCTATGGTCTTTCCAACGCATCCCGTGTTGAGTTTGACCCCTATTTCGTATCTGCCGTTGATATCCAAAAGGGATCGGCTTCCTTTACCGTGGGTTCCGGTGCTTTGGGCGGGGCGGTCGACTACACAACCAAACGTCCGTCAGACCTTATTCAGCCGGGCAAGGAGTATGGTCTTACCGTGCAGGGAAATTACAACGGTAAGGACAAGATGCGGATGTATCTTGTGGGTGCCGGTTTCAGGAAAAACAAGTGGGACGGTTTGTTGATGTTTGCCGACCGGTATGGCGATGAGATTCAGAATTTCGGCTACGGGGAGTTATCCCGCAATGTAACGACCACCCGTGTCGATCCCATGTCATACAACCAGCAGACGTTACTGGCGAAAGTCGGTTTCTCTCCCGCCCTCGAACATCGTCTCGATTTTCATTATTATATGCTCAACAAACGGGTCGATTCCGAGATATGGTCGCAAGAACCATTGGATATATTTACCTCGGCCGACAAGCCCTACTATTATGGACATGATCAGACGTTAAGCAATTCGTTCACGTTGAGTTACACCTACGCGCCTGAATTCTCCATACTCAGAAAGACCAATATAAGCGCCAATATACAAGACATCTTCCTCGATGCCGCTACCTGGTCGGAATACTATCGCCCCAACTTTCACGGCGGGGGGAGTTATGAGCTTATCTATGAAGGGAGAAGAGACAAATATCGCGGTCAGGAGATCAAGGATAAGATGGTAAAGGCCAATATCGATTTTAAAGAGATTGAATCTTCTGCTTTTGGTAGTCACAATTTTTCACTTATCACCTCCCTCGCAAACAGGTATAACGACAGCCGCAATGTAGATGTGGAAAGGCCGGTGGCATCCAATAATGTAGATGGTTATACTGTCCGCATGGGACAACGATATGAATTTGGAGAACCGATGGGTACCTTTATCAATGCTTATTCATTCCAGAGACCTATCGACCGGTTGAATTACCATATCAGTCTGGTAGACAATATCCGTATGTCATCCCGCTTGAACTTCTACCTCGGTGTGCGGTATGACTTCTTTCATACCCGCGACCGGAACTGGGATTATCATAATGATGTCTATTACATAGACTACCTGATGCAGCATATCGGGAATGTTGAAATGAACCAGAGCCAGATCGACGATATCGACAAGGGAATTTCGTGGTTGGGAACGGCCAACTATCGGTTCTCCGACTATCTGAACGTATCGTACAAGTTCTCAACCGGCTTCCGTGTTCCTACTACCGAAGAGCGGTATTTCCAGTATTTCAATTCATGGCCCTCCTTCCTGATCTTGTCAAACCGTGATTTAAAACCCGAGACCTCATTGAATCATGAAATTGAAATTGCCGGAAGCGGCGATCTGGGTACCTATGTAATCAATGTCTACCGGACCGATTATAAAGATTTTATCGATATAGAACAAGGAACGTTGCAGGTTGTCAATGAACTCGATAACAGCACAAAAAATCTTTCATACGCCAAGAATATCAACCGCAGGTCTGCCGATCTTTGGGGATTGGATGTAAAGTTACATATGCGCTTGGAAGAGATATATGCTCCATTGCGCGGTTTTAGCGTAAATGCAGCTGCCGGTTACGCCAAGGGTAACACCTCGTATGGCACCAGTATGCTGGGCGTACAACCGTTGACCGGTTTCGCCGGGTTGGAATATCTTTCCGGGAATGAAAAATGGAATATCAATCTTGTAGCTAATTTCTTTCAGGCGAAAAAACGGGAAGAGACCCGCTTTATTGAAAGTACTGCGCAGAGGGAGATTCATCGTACCTTCCCCGGTCTGTTCCTGAGTGATGCCTACACGTTCGATTTCTATGGCTACTACCAGTTCACCCCCAATCTTATGCTGCGTGCCGGTGTGTACAATATCTTCGATACAAAGTATTGGCGATGGGATGATTTGAGGCAACTGACCAATCCCGCACTCCTACCCCATATAGAAAATTTCTTTAGGGAAGGGAATAAAACCATTTCCCGGTTTTCACAACCGAAACGCTATGTGAGCGTCAGTCTTGAATTTACAATATAACAGAAACTATTAAATATACAATCAATGGAAAAAATCAAAATATATTCCCTACTACTTGCAGTTATTGCAGTAGGCAGTTTCAGTTCCTGCAATCAGGAGTTGGATCTGGATGAAACGACGCTACTTCAATTGGAGAAGCAAGAAAAAATGAAAGAGTTGGATGCGTTGTTTGATCTGGCATTTATCGATCCGGTGAAGGCTTCGGACGATTATGACCGCTATGTCAAAGAGGAACTGCTCCGTGATGGGCAAAACTTCTTGATGGACAATGATGTGCGTATACAGAATACGTTTACTGATCTGGCCATACGATTGAACATGAAGTTTGAGAAGGTCAAAGGGGAAGTCTCCACTACATCTTTGTTCGACATTTACAAAGCGAAATTTGAAATCGCTCTTTTCAACAAGACATTGATGGGAGATATTCCACAGCAGGTCGGAAAAAATCAGAAGTTGGACAAGTTTGAAAACCGTGTGGCGGAGATCAATCAGTTTTACGAAGCGAAGGTTCGGGATTTCAAGGCAAAAAACACCATCGACTCCCAAGTCCTGCAGAAACAATGGCAATACAGTACATGGGTTTTCAAACCGGATTTTAGTGCAATATATGTGGTGAATTTTGACTTTAAGCTCAAGAGTGATGGTAGCATGGATATCGAACAATTCTTTCTGATCCCTACGATCACCATGAAAGGAGTCTGGTCATTGGAAGAATCATCCCAGTTCAAAGAAGACATCGAACCCTCCCTGCTGGCACCGGTTGAATTTATGACATACGGCAATAAAATACTGTTCTTCTTTCATATAGCTTACGATCCTCACCCCGGTTCTACCAAGTTCAACAGGCAGTATGTGTATGAGTTCGACTACAGCGTAGAAGACAATCAACTGACGCTCTCTAATCCACATATCATGTTGTACATGCACCCATTTTTGTATGTGACGGGGTATGGAGAGCCAAATTATGAATTGAACTATTTCGAGGCATGGAGAGAAAGCATACCGCTTACGGCTAATTAAAATCAGACAAAAACGCAAAAAACGATTATTATGAAATATAACATTATACTGATTTCTCTGGTCGCCCTGCTAATTACAGGCTGTAAAAAAGAAGAAATCTTCCTATATAACACACAGAATACACCTGACCTGAGTAATCCCATCATCCAAAAAATGACCAATATCGTATGGTATAAGGATATGACCAGCATCAGCGAATCTTGGGCAAGTCAGAACAATATATACAAGCCTTCGGATTTTGTATCGTCCATACTTTACCAGGCCGCATGGTCTACACTAACCCTATATCGGGATGGTACGTCCAATATGCTCTTTATACCGCCCTTTGTTTCCTCTACTGTCATCCACTGCAAGGGCAACTGGCAAGTGTCGACTACCGAAGAGAATACCATCATCATGAGTACCAAAACGCCGGTATCCATTGTGACTGCCAAAATCAAGGTGCTGAACATGGAAGTCAAGGACAATGTGAGTATTGCCAAGGTATCCATTGACTTTGGAGATCGCCTGATTACGACCGATCTTGTCAACAAAAATCCTGATGATTACAGCATGAAAAGTCCCGCTTATGCCTCTGCCGTAGATGACAATTGGTTTGCTACACAGCAGATACAGACCGCTCCACTCAAAGCAGAGAACTTTATCGGTGCTTGGGCTTCGCCGGGAGCGATAGCCTATGAGAATACTTTTTCAAATGAGAAATTTCCTTTGGAAGGAGTGCAGCGCGTGAGCTACGTGGAAGATTTGTTGGCCAATACTCCTACATTTTTGAATGGGGTAATCTTCAATTTACGATCTGACGGAAAGGCACAGATCGCGTACAGGCATATGATGTTGCATTATTACAAAGATCTGCTCAATACGACCAAAGAAGTGGTGTCCGATGCTAAATGGTCGGTCAGGGGAAATAAGGTCTATATCGAGACCGATGAGGAATATTTTTCTGCTATCGGCGAGGAACTATTCAACGTATCACCTTATGCTGACGGTCTGATCTATGTAAGCGAAGACCCTCGCAGGCATGATTTCACCAATGTCCCTCCGGTACGGATACAGCCCAAACAATTTTACAGCATGGAGTTGATTAGTAAGACTGACAAGGGATTTTGGACACGGATCACGTCCAAGACGGCTATCTTCTATGTCTTTATGTCAAAAGTCGAATTCGATGGTAACAATACCATCAATATTCGGGAAGCGCATCAGTAATCATATCATTCAATCAAAGAAAAATGAAAAAAATATCCATCATATTGACCGTTGCGGGACTGCTGCTTTTTCATTCCTGCAACAAAGAAGAACTGGTCACGATCAACGAACCCTTGGAACTCGACGAGAACTCCCGCCGGTACCAGGAATATCTGGCCGAACGGGCGATCAATTTTATACAGTTGTACCGCTTTGACAAGTTGGGCGACCTTATGGATCGTATCATTGATCCCCAAATAAAGGCCAAGGTAGAGGCGATATACAAAGAATACCGTACACGTGCAGAAAACGATGCATGGTATTTTGTAACACCGGCCAATGACACACTGTATTTCCTCCCGTCCGTAGCAAAGGATGCAGTGCAGGCAAGGATAAATTTTGAACCATCCTTTTGGGATTTACAAAACCAACGGAATATCATCAATGCCGAGGGGGTACTTCATGGCTTTAAGAACAATCCCAAAATACAAAGCTTTAGTATGCTGAATAGTCTGGCTACAGGTCTCAAAGGGCTGGAAGGTATGCCGGATATGACCTTGTTTGACTGGGATATACAGACTCATGTTATGATTGAAAGATACCCTGACAGGGAATTGTCTCCGGTCAAGCTCCAAGCGGATTTCTCAAAAAACAGTAAATTGGAAGTGATACAGCTACAATTTGTGGATATCACTGAAATGATATTTCCAAGCCATAAATTGGCACAATGGTTCTCGGTAAGCAATGGTGTTATCAATAGCAACTTGAATAATGTAAGTGCAGATAAAATTGGAGCAGGAGGTGTATCTACTGATTCGGAAATTACATTGACGAACAGTGTTAGAGATTTTCGATTAAGTCTTTCGGGATTAAAGAAGTTAAACCTAAAAGATTTAAAAGATTTAGAATTAATCTCTCTTGGTTTGCCGGATTGTGAAGAACTCACTTTGCCGGACGGTATTACCAATGAGATATTGACCAATAGCCGTTCTATTGCTTCCTGGAGTGCTCCGATACGGGTAAAATCGGGCTGTATTATCCACAATGCACCCGATGGGATAGAGGAACATGTAACATATTATTAAGCGATTTTATATACCTTCAAGGTTTTGAGAACCTTGAAGGTGTATGAAGAAAAAAACAAATAAAACAATGAAAATGAGATATTTATTACTCTTATCCACAACCATTACCATGATCGCATTCACATCCTGCAAGGATACGCTGGACCTGGATGAGGAGACCCTGCTGCTTCTTGAGAAGCAGGAGAAGATAGAGAAATTGGATGAACTGTTTGAGCTGGCATTTACAGATGCCGCTAAAGCCAGCGACGAATACGATAGCTACTTTACAGAGGAGCTTCTGCGTGATGGGCAAAACTTCTTGATAGATAATGATGTGCGTATGCAGGCTACATTTACCGATTTGGCCATTCGCCTGAACAGCAATTTTGATGAAATAAAAAACGGTGAAATACCAACCTCGCTGTTTAAGCTCTATGAAGCCAAATCCAAGAGCATCATCTTCAACCGTTCCCTGCTGGGTGAGATACCACAGCAAATTCGAAAAGGTGACAAGCTGGCGAAGTTCCAAAGCCGGGTAAATGAAGTAACTGCTTTTTACGAGGCACACATCAACACTATTAAAAATGCAGCAGGAATAGACCAAAGGCTACCCGGAAAACAATGGAAAGCGATGAAATGGGCGATCAGTCCGGATTTCTCTGCTTTCTTCATACTTTATTATGACTTCCAATTCTTGGCAGACGGCACATTGGACATTGAGCAATTTTTCCTGTATCCATTGTTGGGGCGGCATGATTTCCAGACCTTAAATTACCAGGAATCGGCAAATTATCCGGAAGAAATTGCTCCCAAGTTGTTGTCCGAACCTGCATTCGTAACTTATGACAATAAAATACTTTTTTACTTCCATCTGGAAAGTAATCCAAATGCATCTGACCTGAAGTTCAACAGAGAATGGATATATGAATTCGATTATGTGTTTGAAGGCGATGCACTGACACTCTCTAACCCGAGGGTGATGCGGTTTATGCATCCTTTCCTATATACGATGGGCTATGGTCATGATAGCTACGAGGAGTACTATTTTGAAGATCTACGGTCATTTACACTGACAGCCGAATAATTATTGTTGAATATAAAATATAAAAAAAATGAGACATATTATCCCCCTGCTTATAGCTTTTGGCGCATTGCTTTTTACGCAAAGTTGCCAGAAAGAAGAAATATATCTGTACAATACACAGAACACGCCAGACCTGAGCAATCCTGTGATCCAAAAGGTAACCAATATAGTTTGGTACAAAGAGGTTGCTTTTGGAAGTACAACTACTGAACAGATATGGACAAGCCAAAACAACATCTACAAACCCGGAGACTATGTGTCATCGGTATTATATCACCATGCCTGGACCGGCCTGATCCTGTACCGTGATGGTACATCTGTGATGACGTTTGTACCACCATTTGCGCAGCAAGCTGTCATCCATTCCAAAGGAAATTGGATGGTGTCTACCGAAGAAGAAAATACCATTGTCATAAGTACCAAGACACCTGTTTCCAGTGTGACAGCGAAAATAAAAATCCTGAATATGGAGACCAAAGAAAATGGCAGCATAGTGAAAATTTCCGTAGATTTTGGAGATCGATTGATCATAACTGAACTATCCAACAACAATCCATTTGGCTATGTACAAGACGTATTGTTCAGGGCATTGGATTACAACTGGTATGCCAACAAAACTGTCTTGACAGCGCCAATCAATCCCGACGAATTTATCGGAACATGGGCTGGCCATGACGATGACCACGA
This sequence comes from Proteiniphilum sp., assembly GCF_034927365.1. Lineage (GTDB taxonomy): Bacteria > Bacteroidota > Bacteroidia > Bacteroidales > Dysgonomonadaceae > Proteiniphilum. The sequence continues at coordinate 129,731 of NZ_JAYFQD010000010.1, forward strand.
GTTCGGACTCACCGATTATGACATGATCAGGTACACCCACATAGAAGACCTGCTTTCCAGTACCCCCACGTTTCTCAGTGGTGTTTCCTTTGACCTCAAAAAAGGAGGGGAAGCGAAAATACTCTATATGGGCAGTGGGATGCGGAATGTTTTCAATACATGGACCGAAGCAGGACAAACGGTGTACTCCAATGCCAAATGGTCGGTCAATGGCAATAAGATACTGGTCACCTCTGACGAGGAGGTCTTCTTCTCTTTTGGTGAAATGCTTTTTGCGTTTATTCCACATTTGACAAACCTCACACTCTTGGGATATGATGGCCCTACGGCAATCCGTACGCGCGCCAAGCAACTGTATAGTATCGAGATAGTAGAAAAGGTAGAAAAAGGCTATTGGGTGCGTGCGACCACCAAGACCGAAATCTTTTATGCATTTCTACGGAAATCGACATTTGACGAGAGTAAAGGTATCCACATTAAAGACTTGTTTTAAACAATAAAGGAATCACATGGCAATGAAAAAGATATTCACTATTGGCATAATAAGCCTCTTGGCATTATCCTCTTTCCAGGCTTGTACCAAAGAAGAGCTTGTCACAATCAACAATCCTCTCGAATTGGATGAAAACTCTATCCAGTATCAACAATACATGGAGGAACGTGCAATCCAGCTGATCAAAGAATACCGGTTCGACCGGCTGGGTAATACCATAGACAGGATCAAAGACCCGGTGGCGAGGGAAAGGGTTTTGGCTCTATTGGCAGAATACAGAAACCGCGCTTTTAACGAGGCCTTGTACTATGCGAAGCCGAACAAAGACACAATATTTTTCTTTCCACCCAACATAGACAGCCGACTTGAAGCAAAAAGGCTATATATAAGCAATCTGTACCAAAAGGCGGTGGTCAATGAAATCGGTGTGCTCCACGGCTTTAAAAATTTCCCTAACGTAGAGACCGTAGATATAGGTAACTCTCTGGCAACGGGTATCAAAGACCTGAATGGTTTACCCGAATTGAAAACTTTCAACTGGACTTTTGAGCCTTACTATTTCAGGGAATTCTATCCCGACGTTGAACTTGCTCCCAGACCTTTGGACTTTGATTTCTCCCAAAACCACAAGTTGGAAACGGTAAATATCAGCTATGTGGATTTAACTAATTTGAAATTCCCTGCAACCAAAATCAAAAGTGTTAACTTAGGAGAAGCTATTGTCAATAGTGGTGATGTGTTGAACACTATTGCTGCCAATAAAGTGTCAATACGTGGAGATTGCGAAACAAGAGATTTGGTGCTGAAAACGCAATATATAGACTCTCTGTCATTCTTTGTCTCCGGTTTGACTTCATTAGATGTCAGCGAAAGTAACCTGCTGAATCTCTATGCAATTGACATAGAGAATATCAAACTAAACGAAGGATTACAAAAACTGAGACTTGGTGCAGACAGGCTAAGCGCCAAACCTATCTTGCCAAACAGCCTGGAAGAACTTGATTTAGTATCATATACATTACCAGATAAGGATTTTTCAACGGCGACGAATGTGAAAAGAATGTTGTGGGCTGGTCTGGGATATAATGATCTGGCATTGCCTATCGGCATAGAGGAATTGACTATTTCATCTCAGCATCCATACCCTACATTAATCAAAGATTTCAGGTCACATGACAATCTGAAAAAGATAATTATACACGAAGCAGATTTTGATTTTGGGAGTGTACAGTTTCCACAAAGTTTAGAATCACTTGCGCTTATGAGTTTTGGCAGTAGTATCCATATCAAGAGTAATGGTGATTACAGTGACCTTCACAATCTAAAAACATTTGCCGTGAAGCTGGCCAAATTTGACAAAATGCCTCTTTTGCCTTCCTCGCTTTTGAAGTTAGAAATGTTGTTCGCTGACTTCACCGATAGTGATGTGGTTGATCTGAGCCATTTGACAAACTTGAATTCTATATTCATGCAAGCCGGTCGTCCGATTACATTGATTTTGCCCAATAACTTGACCGAGGCAGCAGTGATAGCTGGTGCTAAAAGTCTACAATCCACTGCGGCATTCTACCTGCCTACCGGTAGTACCATTGTGAATGCACCGAGTTGGCTTGATCGCTATGTGGGATATTTATAAAAGTTGGAGTAGTAAGCATCTTCAAGGTTTTAAAAACCTTGAGTGGCCTAAGAGGATTTAAACAACAGGATTGATAACAGTTAAAGATCTATTCACAACAAAACAATAAAATGAAACATATATATTTACTCTTATTCACTGCCCTTGCAGTGACCATTTTCAGTTCTTGCACCAAAGAACTCGATCTGGACGAAGAGACATTACTGCTTCTGGAGAAACAAGAGAAGTTGGAAAGATTGGATGAACTTTTCTATCTGGCTTTCAAAGAACCGGTTAGAGCTGAAACCGAATACAATCAATTTGTGCGGGATGAACTGATTACCGAAACTCAAAACTTCTTGTTGAACAATGAAGTAAATAACAGCTATACCTTCACCAAGTTGGCAATTCAACTCAATCTCGACCACCATAAAATTGCAGGGGGCTATAATCAAACGACACTTTTCGAAATCTACAAAACGATGTACGAGGTAGATTTGAGTAACCGCACGCTATGGGGAAGTATTCCCGAGCAGGTAAAAAGTGGAGAACAATTGGAGTTGTTCGAGAAGAAAATGAAGGAGATCAAGGCATTCCACCAGGATCAAATAGCCTTATTTATGGCGCAGAACAAAACCGATGAATCCCTGACGAATAAAACGTGGGTAGGAATGGGCTTTGCTTATAAACCCGATTTTTCGGCATTCTATAGCATCAACTTCAACTTCGTCCTACACGACGACAAGAGTTGGGATTATGAAGATTTTTTCTTTATGCCGGCTATTCCCAAAACGGGAGCGTTGGCAGGTGCGCAGGAGGAAAAGGATCTGGATAAGGATGACCTCCTTTCCCCGCTTAAGTATGCAGTATATGACGACCGTATTTTTTTCCACTTCCATATCAGGAATAATTATAACTATGAGGATCAGTCGGGAAAACTGGAGCGTGTCTGGAATTACGAGTACAAATATGAACTCAGGGAGGGTCAACTTCTATTGACAGAGCCGAGGATACTTAATTATATGTTCCCTGTATTGCATAGCATTGATCACGATGGAGAGGACTATAAGAAAAACTATCTTGAAGCTTTCATCGGTTTTGATCAGGGATTTACATTATCCATACAATAATATTCAAGTCACTAAAATATAGTAAAATGAGACAAATACTGCCAATAATAATAATCTTCACAGCATTGGTATGGTCCGGTTGCAAGAAAGAAGAGATAACGCTATACAATACCCAGGTCACTCCTGACCTGAGTAACCCGGTTATTCAGAAACTGACCAACGTAACATGGTACCGGGACGGGATGAATACCGTTCAGGAAGAATGGACTACACTTCTAAGTATTCCAAAGCCTTCCGAAGCAATGGCATCCATGCTCTACAGTATGGCATGGTTGAATATGACATTGCATAGGGACGGGACTTCAACCATGCTCTATATTCCGCCCGTTTTTCCGCATGTATATATCCACTGCCAGGGAGTATGGACTGTTTCTACTGAAGAAGAGAACACGGTTATCATCAACACCAAAACCCCGGTTTCATCAGCCATCATCAAAGTAAAGGTACTCGATCTGGAGACCAGGGAAAATGTGGCCGTACTTAATGTGTCCATGGATTTTGGGAATCGGTTGCTCACAGCTTTTATGACCAACCATACAGGAGACTACCGTTTTGATACATTCGATGAAGGATGGTACGCCAATAATCCGGTGTCAACGACAACTATAAATGCCGATGATTTTATAGGCGCATGGGCATCTCCGCGTTACGACTGGGAAAACTATCATGCCAATAAATATCCTGATGAGAATATCGTCCGTTCAACCCATGTGGACGATCTCTTCTCCCAGACACCCAATATATTCTCGGGCGTGAAATTTACATTTGAAGAAGGTGGAAAAGCGTATATCAGTTACACAAAGGACTATAAAAAATCCCTTGAAATCGAGAAGGAATGGGTGTCCAATGCCAGCTGGTCAGTGAAAGGCAACAAGATCATTCTGGAATCGGAGGAAGAATTCTTCTACAGTGCAGGAGAATTACTCTTCGGCTTTCCCATAAATGCGCCGAATCTTATGTACCATGGCATATTGAAAGATTCACCCATAAGAAGCCAATCGAAAAGATTTTATGTCTTCGAAGTTATCAAACGGGAGGATCATGGCGTCTGGTGCAGAATTACATCAAATGATGCCAACTTTTACACTTTCCTTTTCAAGGTAGATGAAAAGATCGAGAATACTACAAATATCAAAGACCTGGTAAAATCAGTCAAATAGCTATGAATGCAAAAAACAGAAATATGAAAAGAATAACCCTATTCACGGTCTTAGGAATAGCTATCATGCTTTCCTGCACGAGAGAAGAGCTTACTATTGTTGACAAACCAGTCACCATCAATGAGAACTCACCCTCTTTCCAGAGTTATTTAGAAGAACGTGCCATATCCTTTATAAAAATATACCGTTTTGATAAGGTCAAAGAAATCCTTGATAGGATAACAGATCCAACAACAAAAGAAAATATTATGTCGGTATATAACGAATACAAAAGTAAAGCGGACCGGGAAGCGCTGTTTTATGTAAATGCAGCAAATGACACGCTCTTTTTCCTCGTACCAAGTGAGACAGAGCCGGATCCTTCCACACGGACGTGGTTATACCTGATCAATGAGAAAGCAAATATCCCGAAAACAAAAGGGATCTTGTCAGGTTTCAGCAAATTTCCTAAACTTCAGACTTTTATCATAAGTTACGCTTTAGCAGAGGAAGTACATGAATTGGAATATCTACCTGATCTTGAAAGGTTCGACTGGAGCCAGAATGAAGATTTTTTCAAACGACACTTTCCTAATGAGCAGTATGGCCCGGTCCAGTTAGTAGCCGATTTCTCGGAAAATAACAAGCTGAAGACGATTACCCTAAAGGATATGGATATCGAAAATCTGACTTTCCCGGATTCAGAGATCGACCTATTCAAATTGGAAGGGTTAATCAGCCGTTACAATAGCAACGATGTACTCCACTCCCTTAAAGTAAAAGAAGTGGAAATTAACGGAAAAAGTGCACGCAATCCATTTGTATTGAAAAATGAGGGTATTCAGTCATTGAAAATATCTTCTACCTATGATACCTCTTTTGGTTTTACCTCCCTGGATGTCTCCGAATCCGGATTAGAGAGCCTTACCCTTGCGGGGGATGGAGGGGCGTTCGTTACTGAAATGAAATTTAACGATGGCCTTAAGCGACTCTCTTTTAAGGCGGAAGGATTAAAGGAGAAACCGGCATTTCCTATAAGCCTTGAATCATTGAGTCTGGCTAATTATAGGCTTAGTGATCTTGACTTATCCCATTTAATCAATTTGAAAAGTTTCACATTCAGTCAGAGCGGGATAATACATAGCATAGACAACAGCAAATTACACTTACCTTCCGGTTTGGAATATCTTAAATATTCAGCCTTTGAATCGCATCAAAAACTAGATATATCCTATTTGCACAAATTGCGAAAAGTTACACTGTCAGGGACGAATGATATCGACTTACCACCAAATATAGAGGAGATAGATATATCATATATATCCGGAATTTTGGACTTAAATGATTTTGACAAACTAAAACGAATCAGGGTTTATACAGCTTCTAATTTTGGTATATTAGAGGAGATAATTTTTCCACCCAACCTTACCGAAGACGAAATCCATGATCCTTCGAATAATTTTTACTCGGCTATTTTTATCACTCGTCAATGCAAGCTAACAAATATGCCCGAATGGATGAATAAATATATTCATTATCAAGATTAAAATACAATATGAAACAATTAAAACATATATTCATTGTAAGTCTCCTGGTACTGTTTCAATACAGCTGTTCCAAAGACGACCCTACCCCCCGGGAGATCTCCGTCAGTGCACCGTCAGCAATAAAGATCACAACAGCCGACGATAAAGCCACTATCAGTGGGAAAGCAGATACCGGCAGTGAAGTAACCTTCCGTTACGACGGTACTAACGGTCAGATATTACGCAGTATAAAGGCCGATGCCTCGGGTAATTTCAGCTTTACGGTAGACCAACTGGTCGACTACGAGCAACAGTTGATAGCCTTTGCTTCAAAAGATGACAAGGCATCTGAAACAGTTAGGCTTGATAAAATACCCGCTAAAGCAGCGTACAATGGTGGATGGGATAACGCCCGCCAACTAATGCTGGCACATCGGTGGAAATCCGACCAGACAGTATCCCGCGTGATCATCAAACAGACAGCGGCCACCCCACCCTACGATATGTTCGCCACCGTGGCACAGAAATATTTTGACTTCAAAGCTGACAACACTTTCCATTTCGAAGTGACCAGCCCCCTACAATTTACGCATAACTCCGGAACCTGGTCTATAAATGAAAACGGGGTAATCACTATCAACACGGTTATTCCCTTAGGCCCAATGGTAATCAATAACGCTAAAATTCAACATCTGGATGCAAACAGGCTTACATTACTGGCAAATATTTCGGATGGATTGTTTTTATTGAGTATGACAAAGGAATAGGTGAGAATTAAGAGTGAAGAATTAAAAACGAAAAATAAAAAGATATGATTAAAAGAAAATACACTTATTGGTTAGGCCTTTTCTTCGGTCTGGTTTTGATATCCTGCAGCAAGGATAATGACGGAATGGACGGTAAAGAACTGATTCAAAAATACGATTTAGCCGGGACTTATACGGCTCAGATTACACCTGCCTTTATGGGAACCAATCCCGTGGCGAGTGGAGAGCACACCATTTATTTTGACGATCTGGGAGATGGCCGCTTACGCCTTCATTTTGAAAAATTCAGAGTTGGGTCCATGCCTTTTGAAATGAACGTAGACATTGTTATGAACGTTAAAGAGGGATCTGGCAATACGGTTCTGTTTGAAGGTAGTAACGGTACTTTTAAAGCCGATCCACCCAATGGTGGAGAAATAGATCCCGATGATCTCCCCGACGGCATTCAATTACCGGATGGAGCCGAGGCAGGGCTCTATTCCAACAAAGCTACCATATCGGGAGCTTATGGTGAGATTGAAAAAAATGGACAGAAGGCACTCCACTATGATCTTAAGCTGATTCCCGGAGTAGCCTTACCAATAGAAATACTTATATATACAAAAGCTAAAAACTAAAGATAATGATAACAATATCAACTGACGAATCGGTATTTTCACCGGTAGAAAGGATTTCATATTCAGACAAAAGTATTGTAAGCTAACATATCGTTAAAAGTAAGACGTGTTACTTTTTTGCAAAATGATAGATTAAGATTACAATGTTTACTGCAAAATGTAAAATAACCATAAAACAATTCAAATACTACCATCATTAGGTATTGACTTTTTAGTTGACTTGCTTAATTTTGTATTTCTTGTTTTTTACATCTCATTGTGTTACATGAAAACGGTATTTAGAAATAGTATATCCAAACAAGTCGCCCGGTTGATGATCGTGGTGCTCGGTTTGTTTATCCTGAATAATGCCGTTTTTTTACATGCGCACAGGCTGCCCGACGGACAAGTTATCTTGCATGCGCACCCCTACAAAAAGAGTCAAGATGCCGCACCTATTAAAACACACCATCATACAACTGCGCAATTATATACATTAGGGCAACTTCAGTTTCTGTTCTTTGTACTCACTACACTGTTTATTACTATTTTCAGAATTGCCAATAAAAGAGTTTTCTCTTATATTTACCCGTCACTTCATCTCAAATACTATGCAAAATCAAGGGGACGTTCCCCACCCTCTCTATTAGATATAGATTTTCGATTTTCTTAATTTTCAAACTGTTTCTCTTTTTCAATACAGAAACGGTCACTGACCATGTCGTGTCTATTGGATATACCAGACTATATTCATTTTCAGATATCGATATAGCCTAGTCGAATTAGACTATCTCACACAGTCATTTTGAAATCATTCTCCAATCTCAATAGAATTGGTGAATGTTCTACTATAGAATTTGACGGACAAGATTATTTTTAGTCCACAAAAAATAGAGTTTTAATTACAATAAACATCAAATTATCATATGAAAAAGATTATATCGATTTTAATGTTACTTTTCACCGTTTTTATTGCGGGAAAAGCACAAGCACACAAAGGCACGGATGCCAATATTGTAGGTGACGTGCAAAGCAAGGGGCAACATGTTCCCTATGTAAATGTATCGATCGAAGGGACAACCATCGGTACTTCTACAGATGCTACCGGACACTTCCAGTTGATAGACCTCCCGATAGGTGAATTGACCGTGCGTGTCAGCGGTGTCGGCTACAAGAGCACGACTCGCAAAGTAACTACGAAAGCCAACACTACCGAGGAGATCAAATTCGTGATCGAAGAAGATCCTCTGCAACTGGAAACGGTAGTTGTAACGGCCGACCGCAACCAGACAAATCGGGCAGAGGCACCGGTGGTGGTCTCTTCCATCTCCCCAGAATTAATGGTGCGTACCCAGTCGGTGAATATCGCCGAGGCTCTTTCTTTTACTCCCGGACTACGTACCGAAACTAATTGCCAGAACTGCGGTTTCACCCAATTACGTATGAATGGAATGGAAGGACCCTATACACAGATTCTATTGAACAGCCGTCCTGTATTTAGTGGATTGGCAGGCGTATATGGACTTGAACTGATTCCTACCAATATGGTGGAGCGAATGGAAGTAGTACGCGGTGGAGGTTCGGCCCTCTTTGGGGGAAATGCCATTGCCGGAACAGTCAATATTATCACAAGGGAGCCGGTCAGAAACGCTTTCAGTGTCGAAAGCAGACTTGGAGCGATCAATGTAGGTGGCCGCAAAGGATCCGATACGAAAGCCGATGCACAATTGAATGTTAACGCATCGGTAATCAGCGACAACCGGAAAACGGGAGGATATATATATACAATGTTGCGTAACCGAGGGGCCTATGATGCCAATGGCGATGGTTTTAGCGAAATGGTGGAGATGGAGAACACGACGTTTGGATTCAATGTATTCCACAAACCAACCGGCAAGAGTAAAATCTCGCTTGACGGTTATAGAATCAGCGAGTTCCGACGGGGGGGTAATAAACTTGATTATTTACCTCATGAAGCCGATGTGGCAGAACAACTCGAACATCTTATCTCGGGTGGAAATCTCTCCTACGACCTCTTCACCAACGACAAATATGACAGGTTGAACCTTTACGTGTCGGCACAAGATGTGACACGAGCTTCCTATTATGGCGCCGAGCAGGATCCCAATGCCTATGGAGATACAAAAGGGCTGACTTCCTCGGTAGGAGCGCATTACAACCTGAACAGGCAATGGTTCCTGTTTGCTCCTTCCACGACTGTCTTCGGGATTGATAATACCAACGATAGGCTGAAAGATGTGAAGCTGGGAGCTGAAGGCAAGGAAAATACCAAACTTGCCGACCAGAATGTGAATACGTTGGGGACATTTGTGCAACACGACTGGAAATCGAATAAGGTAAACCTGTCTCTGGGATTGCGTTATGATTATTACCGGATTAAAGATACGGAGAGTATCAGCAAAGATCCCAAGGGAGGAGTGTTAGTTCCACGCGTGGGAGTGCTATATAAGATCACACCTGGTTTACGTTTACGGACAGGATATGCCAGAGGTTATCGTGCTCCGCAGATTTTCAATGAAGACCTCCATATCGATCTGGTAAACGCTACACGGGTTGAGACACGTAACTCTCCCGACCTAAAACAGGAAACTTCCAATGCGTTTACCGCCTCCTTCAACTCGGTATTCAATTGGGGAAGCACCTATCATGATTTTCTGATCGAAGGATTCTACACTTTGCTGAATGATCCTTTCTCCAATGAGTATGCATTGATTGACGATAATGACGAGTCTCGCGGTTTTTATTACGAAAGGGTAAATGCCAAAGATGGCGCTTACGTGTCAGGGATTAACCTCGAGTGGAAATCGTTATTCTCCACCAAGATTGAGACACAACTCGGTTTCACTCTCCAGACCAGCCGCTACAAAACGGCTCAGGCCTGGGGTGAAGAGGATGGAAGTGTCTCAAAGAATTTTATGAGAACGCCCGGCCAATATGGTTATTCTACTTTTATCTGGAAACCGACACATCATTTCAATACCTCCTTCTCGCTCAACTATACCGGGCCGATGGATGTACCGCACTTCGGACTTCATCTCGAAGATTTCGAGGGTGCTGAACAGGAAAAGGTAGCATCAGCCATCAGCAACGGCCATATCATAGAGGGGGAAGTGTTAAAGAGAACCCGAAGCTATGTTGTAGCTGACCTGTTACTCTCTTATGATTTCCATTTGAGTAAGGAAACGACTTTGGAATTATTTGGTGGTGTAAAGAATATCTTCAACCAGATACAAAATGACTACGACAAAGGTGTTTACCGTGATGCCAGTTACATTTACGGCCCTTCACTGCCACGCACCATCAACATTGGTTTTAGGTTTGGGAATTTGTAGCATTATCATGTATTAGATTATTTGACGGGAAAATATATGTTTTATCCGGGTTTTTCTCCCTTTACAGGGAGGATCCCCCGGATAAATAGTATAAAATCGTCTGTAGTAAATATAATCATGGTCAATATGATTAGATAAATTCAGGATTAACACAAAAAACATCGAGCAATTAAAAACTACTCTTTCTATCCAATCTCAATGCGGAAGGAGTAGTAAAAGCGAGAAATCCTATCAGAATCAGTACTATCCCACAGATAATAAATGTGTTATTTACACCAAGGGTATCGGTAAAGAAGCCTATACCGATCAGTCCAAGCATTGCCGGAATAATATGCAGTGAGTAGAACATTGAAAATACTCTTCCTAAAAGATCTGCTCCTATGTTAGTCTGTACGATCCCGGTAAACAATGAATTATAAATACCTCCTGCAATACCCCCGATGGCAATAAGTGATACGAACCAGTTAAAACCTTCTGTCGATAATAGACCGGAAATCAGAACAGAAACTCCACAAATCAAATAACTTATATTCAAGAGTACTATCCGGTTAATTTTATACACTTTCGCTCCAATAATGGCTCCACCGACAAGCGCTCCAACACCCCATACAATTTCAACCAGACTAATAGCGAATTCCTTTCCTCCAAAATAGTTTGCCGTCATCAAAGGAAGTAAAACGCTGACAGGCATATAGAATAAAGTGAGAAGTACGACGAACAGGAAAACCCAACTCAAACCACGGTTCTGAAGTACGGCACCGGCACCCTCCTTTATTTGGGTGAAAACACTTCCAATTTTCCGGACTGTCTTTTCCGGATCAGGAATAGTAACCATAAGTAAAGTTACACAAGCTATAACAGCGCCAAAGACATCTAACAGCAGCACATACTCAATATCAATATTCGTTATGAGAAGAGCAGCAAGGGCAGGGCCTGCGATTGTTCCGGTAGAAGTTATCATCTGGTTTATTCCGGCTATACGGGTAAGCTGTTCCTTGGGTGCGATCATGGGAATAGCGGCCTGCATGGCCGGCATATGGAAAGCCGAACCAATCGAACGTAGTGCGAGAACTATAAATATATAGTTAACCTGGATCAACTCAAACCAGAATAAGAATGCCAGGACAAGCGTACATAAGGCGATGAAAACATCAGCCACGATCATCGTCCTTTTCCTGTTCCAGCGATCAATATAAACGCCTGCAACTGGTCCCAACAATGCTTGGGGAAGTAAGCCTGCCACGGAAGCCCAGGCGAGCATTTCCCCCGAACCAGTTTCCATCGTGAGCCATAATATGATGGCAAAATTGACGGTAACGCTGGTGATGATCGAGACAAATTGTCCCGTCCATATAATAGCGAATGTACGCTTCCAATTATTCATAAGTCAAAGCTACAAAAAAATAGCTAATCCTTATTTACTAGCTATCACGCAAAGCCATCTTCCATTTTTATGGTTATAGGCATCAATGGAAGCGAATCCCGCTTGTGATAGTGCCGAGGTCAATTCTTCTTTAGTATATACGTTTAAATCAAGCATATCAATCCACATTTTGGATTTCTCGGGGATTGCCATTTCGTTGCAGATAAGGAACCGCCCACCTTTGTTAAGTACTCTTTTCACCTCCTTAAAATCATTGATTAAATCGGGCCAGAAGTAAACGGTTTCAAAAGCGGTGACAATATCAAAAGTTTCATTGCTAAAAGGAAGTGATGACACGCTTGCTTGCAGAATTTCCGCTTTACCGAGTGCGAGTGCCTTTTTATTATGTTTCTTCGCTTTCTCTACACTTGCTGGCGAATAATCAACTCCATAAACCTTTCCATTGGTTATTCTACCAAGAAGGTTGGCGATGTTTTTACCACCACCACAACCTGCGTCCAATACAACAGCGCTCTCGGTTATTTTCAAATGTGACAAAGCCCATAGAGCCATTGGATTGTGACCCGTATTCATTATTTGCAACATAATGCTACCACCTAAACCCTTCTGAGGTTTTCGGGTATTTTCAAAAAACTTCTTCATCTTTTAAAATAAATTCCCCAAGATAATCCAAATAATTGATATCCTGGGGAAGGTGATTAATTTTTTTATTGAAAGAAATGTATAAACGTTGGGTTACCGGAAGTGGTTATAACCGGACTGTCGCTTACTTTCCCAGAAACCGGATCATAAGAGAAGAAACCGGAAACCTTATCACCCGAAGCACAGAATACCACCTGGCTATTATATGTTTCAATAAGCGCGCTGAATCCGTCGCTTACCGGTATTCCTTCAATCTTTTTTATGGTTTTGTTTTTCATATCTATAATTACTGCCAACATATACCTTGACGTGTAGGGATTATTTCCGATCAGTTCACTAATCGTAATGTAGGCACAAAGTTTACCGTTACCTATATATTTACAGCTGGACAAGGAACCCGGTTTGTAATTTGTACCCTCTATCGGGGTTTGGGATAAATCCCATGATTTAGAATCGTCGAATTCTGTTTTACCTGCAGGAATACAAAGAAGACCTGTTTCGGGAAAGCGAGGATCGAGCCCGAATCCCCCGGCACATGCAATGTAAATGTCGTTGTTTTCATCTTTGAAAATCATCTCTTTTAATGCAGGACGGACAGGGAATGTCAAACCCGATTTCGTTTCTGATATTAACTTGACAACCTTGTCGGTACTTATATCGATAATGACTACATCCGATTGTTTGTGTTCAGGATAAGGCATCCAGCTTGAACTGTTCTGATTTAACGGCACATATAGCAGTCCGTCGCGAATTATCGGGTAAGAGGGATCAGGATTGTTATCGCCAAAAGCATAGGATGTCAAATCTATCTCTCCTGTTTTGACCATTGTAGCAGGATTGATTATTAACATTTTACCCAAATTATACATGTGTATATACGCTTTTTCATTGTTGTATTTCACAAGCCCGTATGCTCCCGACATGGATGGCAAGATAAGTGATCCTGTCTTTTTTAAAGTTCGCTCGGATGTATAGCTATATTTTTCGAGCTCCTGTGTGCCATCTTTGCCAAATTCGGGAGTAACAAAGACGTCGCTTCCATAAACAACTATTCCGGCACTGTATCCGACCTGGATGCTATTAGCATTACCAACGGTTTGTTTTGAAAAGTCGGATATTAACTGCATATAAGACGACCCGCTTGCGCCATCAGGATTTTTGACTGTGGTTTGAATTAACACTGTTCCGGAGTTCTCTGTGACATTCGGTTCATTGGATTCGCAGGATACGAGTCCGGCAAAGAGTATGCTTAGGCATATTGATTTTAATAAATTTGTTTTCATTTATCTTGAAATTTAAATTGTTTATTTATTGTTTGTTTGAATTGGCTTATCTGAAAATATAACGGATCTTCATGCCGAAGCTGCGTCCAAGCAAGGGACGGTTAAATTCGGAGAGAAGATTAGCATTCGTCAAATTCTTTATTTTTCCGGATATAAAAAGCCGGCTGTTCATAAAACTGTGTTCGAAGCCGAGGTCGAAAGTAAGACTACGCGGAATACGTCGTTTGTTGTTTACCGTCATTTCGAAGTCATAGTAGTACTCCTCTATAAATGCGGCGTCAGTAAAGATTCGTGTATTTTGCCCTTTTCCTCCGAATAAATTCGATTTGTGGAATTCCAAACCTGCATTGCTCATAAAATAAGGAATATTGGGCATACGTTTTCCTTTTGTTGGGTTGGGGATTTCACTGCTTTCTTCATATTTTCGGGTATCCCTCAAATCCTGATAAGTGACATTGAAGTAACCATACAGCCATGAAGTTACATCACCTTTCACATCCAATTCCGCACCCAGTGTACGCATTTCACCGAAATTCTGATATTGGGCATCAATAAATCCTTTGGAGAATCGGATCATATTTTCCAGATGCATATAAAAAAAACTTGCCTCAATTTGTAGGTTGTCTTTCGAATCACCCATCCTGTCGTAAAGTAAACCGAAATTCAGGCTCGTGTTTCTTTCAGGAAGCAGAGTTTCCGCAGGTGAAATAGAATATCCATCTCCAAGCAATTCTGTTTCGGAAGGTATCCGGACGTCATATCCCGCTGAAAATTTTGCCATAAAATCTTGCGTTATCTTATATCGTAAGGCATTACTTATCCCAAAATTATTTTTTATCAGGTCTATGTCTTTCACATTGTCACCACCATATATTGGTGCTTTTTTTGTTTGCATTGAATATATATAATATCGGATAGTAAAAGAATTGAGTAATTTGTCTTCGTTGGTCCTCAAATCGTAGTTGATACCACCTACCCAGCTTCTCATTTTCGAATTAAATACACTTTTTTTCCCTAAACTTAGATCGCGTAGACTGTCTTCAGGAAAACCGTTTGCAAGACTGAATACAGAATTAAAGTTGATTGAATGGTTCTTATTAATCAGGTACTCCAGATTCAGTTTGCTGAGAATAGTAAATTTTTTGTCATTGGAATTGGCGGCGTATTGGTTCCCTAATTCACCACCATATATTGATGGTGTTGGATATCGGCTCCCGTCCCAGTCATAACGGAATTTAGCCGTATCGATCAAGTTGATTTGTGTATAGGCGACAGCATTACTTACATCAAAATCAAGTCCGTCGATTAAGAAATTATCTTTTTCCAATGAATTTGCCAGTATAAAGGCTTTTGAATTTGTTTCAGCTTGACGGATATCGTTTTCGATACCCTGTATTTGTCTATTGGTAACAACGACAACAGGTTCGAATTCAACTTCATCGAACCACCATTTGGTAGCTTTGAAACTACCACCTATCAGTAATTTTTTAAATAAATCGTGTTCACGTTTTATTTTCATTCCGGTATAAGGAGAAGTCATCGTGTAATCGTTTCCCGCATAAGTATATCCTCCGCCGATGCCGAACAATATTCCTTTCTCCGGTAGATTCCGTTTTGCGACAAGTTGTGCTTTGTTCGAGTTGAATGATTCACGCATGTAACTTACATCCATGTAGCGGTCGGGGTATTCTTTTATCACAAGATTAACGGCTCCGCCCATCGATGAACCACCGAAACGTGCCGGAACAACGCCCTTGTAGATTTCAATCCTTTCAATCATATCCACCGGGATATCATTTAAATCAATAAAATCACTTTGGTCGTTCATGGGAGTTTCATCTATAAAAAACCCGATGCGTTTTCCTTCCAACCCACGTACGGAGATTCGTGAGGCACTTCCAACCCCGCCGGTTGTCCGGATTGTCATTCCGACAGTTTTGGATAAGACATCCGAGATACTGGTAACTGTTCCCTGTAAATTCGACATATTGATAACCGTTACCGGCATACCTTCCTCTTTTATCTGCCTTGCTTCGGTCTTGGCGGTAACAGTTATTTCATCCAGTTTATTTATATCGGGTTCCAGTTTGATCTCTATATTCTTGAATTCATTTTCTTTGAGTATAACTTTTATGGATTGAGATTCGTATCCGATAAATGAGGCTATAAGCGTATATTCTCCTTGAGATAGTTCATTCAATACAAATCGGCCTCTATCATCGGTAGCTTGTCCTTTATTGACTGATTGTATATAGATGGTTGCACCTACTAATTCTTCATTGCTTTCAGCATCTTTTACAATTCCCCTGATTGTCGCAGAAGATGTTTGGGCATATAAACTAAAATTCCCGTTGCTAAATAGAACCAGAAGTAATATTGTATACATGAAATTTTTCATATCTAAAATAACCTTAAAATGTAATGAATAAGTTGATAATAACACTATAATGAATCTTTTTGTACCTCTCGAGACGTTTTCAAATTAGGCAGGCAAAATTAGTCTCTTTAAAAAATGATTTCTTACGCGATCAGACATATTATTTTAACGAGGAGATTGCTTTCATAACATATGAGTAGAAAAAAGCTAAATAATCCCCATAAATGAGGATTGTGTATTTCTCTTTTCAGTATTAACTTGCATTCGGAAAAAATCAATAAAAATTGGAATATTTTGTCATTCCAATTATTCGGTTCATTTAAAAAAATTTATCGGCATAAAAGATGAAATCTTGTCAATCATTTCCGAAAAATAATGAAATTGGCATCCGGCAGCTAAAAACAGATTTTGGAGAATTTGAATGGTACAGTAAATTCGCAAAAGATAAGAGAGTCACCAGATTTAGATGCAATTTATGTAAAAAACCTCTTTTCCCGAAAAATGAGGACGATACTGATATATGCTTCTGTTTTATACTCAAAAAGTGCAGCCTCAACAGAAATTTGGCGCCCATTGTACAAGAGATAGAGGATTGGCATCATTCCGACAAAGCAAATGACTTACACAAGGTACTTGAGAATTTGAAATCAGATTGTTTTGATGTCATATTACCCGAAAATTATTTCAACAAATTGGCTCTTGAGCATCCTAAAGATGTAATGCTTCTAATGGAGAATACCGACACTGACCAGTGTCTTGGAATGAGGAAGACTTTTGACGCGACTGCTGAAATGATACGGATTATAAGGCAAATTGAACATTCTGTTTTGACAGATAGCTGTTCTTCCATGTATATTGATGCTAAAATACGGGAATTGCTCTCTTTGCAGCTTCATAAATGCCGTTTTTCCTGTGCTTCAGTTTGTGATAACTGTATCATCAGGCATAGAAGCAAGATAGAGAAAGCACGTATCCTTCTTGAACAACTGTATTTGCATCCACCAACGGTAGCTGAACTGGCACTTCAAGTCGGCACTAACGCTACTGTCTTGAAGAATGGCTTCCGCTTCTTTTATAACAATACGGTATATGGCTATTTGTTTGAATACCGCATGAACATTGCCTGTAATCTTTTGCTTGAATCCACCACTCCAATTATCGAAGTTGCGGAACAATCAGGGTACGAGCATCAGTCCCATTTTTCGACTGCATTTAAACGCAAATTCGGATTAAGTCCACTGGAATTCAGAAAAACAAATAGTGGCTTGGTTATAGAAAATATGTGATCGTTTTTATTTGCCTGAAATAACCGGAATAATATAATCAGGGAGACACAAAATCTTTGTCCAGACATTGGGCCAACATTTTCTCCAATCCTTTTGATGTAAGGTCTTTGCCGATAAATACGAGTCTGCTTTTGGGCATTTCATCTGAGGGCCACCTCTCTCCCATCGTAATGGCTAACGCTCCGGCAACCGACTGTACGATTACCTTCTGCGGTTCATCGTTTGCCCAAATAAAACCTTTTACCCGGTAAATATTTTTTGCCTGAAGACTGAGAAACACCAGCAGGCGATGTCCGAACATATCGAGGTTGAACGGCCTGTCGAATACGAAACTGAGAGAACTGATGCTGTGATGGTGAAATTCATCATGGGTAGCATCGGCATGATGATGGGAATGACTATGATCATGGTCATGATGTTGAGCCGGCTCAACGGTAGTAGTCATTTTACCATCAAAGTCATCACGCGTAAGTGCCATTATCTTTTCTAAAGGATAACCGGATTGCTTGTCTCCTGTTAATATCGTCGCAAAGGGATTGATGTTACGAAGCAGCTCTTCCAAATCGAAAAGGTGTTCTTTACGAACCGTATCCGTTTTGTTGATCAGAATAATATCCGCAGAAACAATTTGTTTGCGGGCCTCTTCCGTTTCTTCCAGTTGAAAATCGATCTCCTGGGCATCTACAATACATATAACCCGTTCCAGTTTATAATATTTCTGAATATCCGGATAAACGAGGAAAGGTTGGGCGATGGCCGCCGGATCGGCTATTCCGGTCGTCTCAATGACCAGTTCATCAAATTCATCGTTTCTTTTCCATAATGTATGCAACAACTTGAACAAATCTTCATTCAGGCTACAACAAAGACAGCCATTGCTCAATTCAAACACATCGCTGTCCGGCGCGACGATCAGTCCGGTATCAATCCCCTCCTCCCCCAGTTCATTTTCAATAATAAAAGGACGGACTTCTTTCCGATAAGTAATATACTCGTTCAGAAAGGTGGTTTTACCCGCGCCAAGAAATCCGGAAATAATGGTGACCGGTTTTGTCGTTTCAGGCTGATGAGTGCTCATTGTTATAAGGAATTTATTATCTTGGGTTTATAAAAAGTCCCAGCTGTTATCCGTCAATAACTCGTTCTGGAAAGCATTATACTCGATATCGGTGCAGAGGCAATATTCCATTTCCGAACGGATCTTCTGCTCATCCATCCCCTGACCGATAAACACAATCTCATTCATCCTGTCGCCCCATTGATTGTCCCACCGGCTCAGGATGTATTCTTCGTTTGCCTGAAACGAGGGATTACGGTTCCGTTCCTTGATAGAAAAAGAGGCCCACCAGACACCAATTCTCTCCACGACGATGGATCCACCGGCCTGACTTAACAGCATGGCTTCATCCTTTCGGTTCGCCAACCAGAAGAATCCTTTACTACGAACAATCCCCGGATCCCATTGTTTACTCAGGTATTTCTTGAATCGACCGGGATGCAATGGTCGATGGGTGCGGAAAACAAAAGAGCTGATCCCGTATTCATCCGTTTCAGGCGTATGCTTGTTCTGTAACTCCTTTTGCCAACCCGCACTCTGGGCGGACTTTACAAAATCAAACAAGCGGGTATTGAGAATCTCTTTCGGATCGATATTCCCACGATCCGCCAAAAGCAATTTTGCTTCGGGATTTAATTTCGTGATGATACGTTTCAATTCCTCCTGTTCATGCGGCGAAATCAGATCGATCTTATTGAGCACGATGACATTGGCAAACTCAATCTGCTCCACCAGTAGATCCACGATGGAACGATCGCTGACGGTATTGTCAGGATCCCTGTCGACCAGCGTGTCCGATGATCCGAAATCGTTGTAGAAATTAAATCCGTCCACCACGGTGACCATCGTATCGAGACGGGATATTTTTGTCAGGTCGATGCCCAATTCTTTGAATGCATAGCTGAATGACTGGGCAATCGGCATCGGCTCGGCAATACCGGTTCCCTCGATCAACAGATAGTCGAAGTTTCCGTTTTCAACCAGTTTCGTTACCTCTTTCACCAGATCGTCTCTCAATGTACAGCAAATACAACCGTTGCTTAACTGGACCAACTTCTCTTCGGTCCGTGAAAGGGTAGCACCCTTTTCTACAAGTTGTGCGTCGATATTCACTTCACTCATATCGTTCACGATGACAGCCACTTTCATATTCTCCCTGTTATTGAGAATATGGTTCAATAGGGTGGTTTTACCGGAACCCAAGAAACCACTGAGCACTGTAACCGGTATTCGTTTATCTCTCATTGCTATTTTCTCCTTTGTAAGATGATCGTATACTATACTTTTGCATGATTATTGAGAATCATGATACAAATGTAGTAAAATAACAAATGAAACAAAGTTGCATTTATAAATATTTTATATTTTTATGCTCATTACCGTTATGTGGTTTAAATCGAGATTATTTTATTATCAGTGCATCAAAAACCAAATGTGCGTGGTGATGAAACAAATTGTAAATCCAAGCACCAGCGGCAGGAGGGTAGACACCATCGTCCATTTCAGGCTCTTGGTCTCCTTATAAATTGTGAAAATAGTTGTGGAGCATGGATTATGCAATAGACTGAACAGCATAAGGTTGACAGCCGTCAGCATGGTCCATCCTCCCGCATGCAGGATATCTCCCGTCTGACTGATGGATGTACTGTCGATCATTACACCCGCCCCTGCTCCCACACCGGATATTCCCGTCATAAGGACGGTGAGCATCAATATCGTGGGGATCACTATTTCATTGGCAGGTATGGCAATGATATAAGCCAACAGGATGACTCCGTTCAATCCGAAGACAAACGCAAATGGATTGGACCAGTCGATAAAATATTCGGCCAGACTCATCCCGCTGATGGTAACATTAGCCACCAGCCAGATGAGAACCCCGGCAGGAAGCGCAAAGACAATAGCCCGCCATAACACGAAAATCGTACGGTCGATAAGCGAAGTATACAATGTCTGCCATATCCGCGGGGGACGATATGGCGGAAGTTCCAGACTGAAAGTGGAGGCTTCCCCTTTCAACACGGTTTTACTCAGTCCCCATGAGACGACAAGGCTCAGGAAAATACCCAATAAAGCTACGCCGACAACAGCCGCGGCGGAAACAATACCGGCCATGGCAGCGGGAACAGCCGTGCCGATGAAAATGGTGGCAATAAGAATTTGGGTCGGCCAGCGTCCGTTACAGAGGGAGAAATTATTGGTGATAATGGCAATAAGCCGCTCCCGCGGGCTGTCGATCACACGTGCCGCCACCACTCCGGCAGCGTTACAGCCGAATCCCATACTCATGGTCAACGCCTGTTTTCCATGCGCTCCCGCTTTACGGAACAGGTTATCCATGTTGAAAGCTACCCGGGGCAGGTAACCGAAATCTTCCAGCAATGTGAAAAGCGGGAAAAATATGGCCATGGGCGGCAGCATCACCGAGATGACCCACGCCATCGATAAGTAGGCGCCGTCGATCAAGACACCGCTCAGCCACCAGGGGAAATGGGCTGCCTGAGCCCATTCATTCAATAGTGGATGTAGTTTGTCTACCAGTAGCGAAAACAACAAACCCGAAGGGTAATTGGCTCCCGAGACAGTGATCCAGAAAACACCCGCCAGTAGCAGGAACATGATGGGGAAGCCCAACCACTTGCTCGTCACGATCTTGTCGATCTTCAAATCGAGATTGTAGGGAGGTTTACTTCCTGATACGGAGACTGTTTTTTGAGCAACCTGAGATGCTTCCGAATATATTGTTTCGATGACGGTATCATGGAAATTGAGCCCCAGGTCCCATCGCTCCGCGTTGGCGGCGGACAATATCTCTTCACGCTCTTTTTGAGAGATCTGCCCTTTTTCTAAGACTATTCCTTCCTGTGATATAGATCCTTCCTGCCATTTCGATTCTTCCTGTGATACCAATTGTTTTTCCGGGGCATTCTCTGCTTCCGAAACGGAAGAGGCCAAATCCTGCTTCAACGATCCTAGATCACCCGAACGGATGGCGTCAATGATACTCTGGTCGCCTTCGAGCAGGCGTAGGGCGACCCAGTTTAGATTGGGAAGATCGGGGAAAACCCCGTTTATCTTTTCGGTAACCGCCGATATCGCACGTTTCAGATTGGCCGGCTGGTTTTTTGCCCGGCGGGGCTTGCAGATATATTTCCCCGAAGCAACCTCTTCAATGGCAACAAGAAGTTCATTCATTCCCTGTTTACTCCGTGCCGAAGCCGCAATGACAGGAATGCCCAACTCACGTGAAAGTGCACGGACGTTGATCTCGATATGGTTCCGACGGGCTTCGTCCATCAGGTTAAGGCAGAGTACGGCCCGATCGGTTATTTCAAGGATCTGGAGCGCCAGGTTCAAATTGCGTTCGAGGCGTGTGGCATCGGCCACAATAACCGTAACGTTGGGTCGGCCAAACAATATAAAGTCGCGGGCCACCTCTTCATCCACACTCGTGGAGAGTAGCGAATAAGTACCCGGCAAATCGACCACTTTGTATCTTTTTTCATTATAGGAATAAGCTCCTTCGGCACGGATGACCGTCTTTCCCGGCCAGTTGCCGGTATGTTGCCTCAATCCGGTGAGATTATTGAAAACCGTACTTTTTCCCGTATTGGGGTTGCCGGCAAGCGTAATCACATAATCCGTATTTTCAAGGTCCACCCCTAACCGTGTCAGGTTATCCTTATGATAGAGCGGACAAGCTTCACAACTATTTTGTATATCCATAATATTCAATTTCATTAGGCGTTTTGAGTCACCTTCGCTCCTCGATTGTTAATTCTCGCAACGGCATAATCCAAGCAAGCTTGTCTTCTGCTCGTATTGCTTAACGAAAACGTTCTTTTTCTTTGTTCCTGATAAAAATCTGGTCGGCCTGATTTTTCCGTATCCCGATGGTAGTTCCCATCACCCGGTAACCGATCGGATCGCCCGAGGCGCTTTGGATGATGGCAGAAATTTGCTGTCCGGGGACAATCCCCAAGTCCATCAACCTACGGCGCTGTTGTCCCTGAAAATTGAGAGAAATACCCACGACTTCGGCCTTTTCCCCTACTTTAAGCGATGAAAGCCGCTCCTGTTTTGCCGAAGCAACATTTTTATCAGTCGACATTTCTACTGTCACCTGCTTCGCAAATTGGGGTATCAATGTCCGCTCTTCACCATCGGCGGCAAAAGTGATGTGATCTTTATCCGATTTCAATACATATATCTGCAAACCGGGATAAAGTCCCTCCATAGCGAGTTGTTGATAAACCTCCACCGGTTCGTCTTCGATATGGATGATGCGGGCCATGTCACCCTCCTTTAACTCGTTTAACGGCCGTCCTTTGTGACCGGGTAATTCTCCCGAAGCGGAAGGAATGGGATCTCCATGCGGGTCAAAAGCCGGATTACCAATACTGGCAGCGAGTTTCTCCACATCTTCGTCGGACAAGGTATGCTCAAGATAATCGGCTTGCGTATGCCATTTGGTATGGGGCAATCCGGTCTCATCGGCGAGGTAGCGCTCCCAGACCCGGTGCACCCGGATGACACGTAAAGCGTATGAACGTCCTGTTTCTGTCAGGATATAGGTCCCGTTTACCGGAGAAGTCAACTCCATCGATTGAAGTCGTTTCAGAAGCTTGTTCAACTTCTCTTTTGATATACCCAGATTGTCCGAAAGATTTTCCGGCTCGCACACAGTACCCTTGTATTCGCAATCGTATAAATACTTTAATGCATCTTCCAACAGCACCCGTTGACTATCTGTACCTGTTTTTTTCAATTTTGCCCACAATCCTTTTTGAGGCCGGAATACCCAACATAGGAAAAGGATAAGCAAAACGAAAATCAATATTGAAATAATGGGATAAAAATGATTTGCCATACAATCTCTATTGTTATTTGTTGTTTGTTATCATTATTATTATCAACTTTCGTAAGTTGTATGATTGAAATTGAAGCATTCCATATATATGCAAAACTTGAATTAGCAATATTTAGACTCGGCAAAATTATATATTTAGATTAATCTAACAAAAAATTTAAAGTATTATTTTTATATTTGCAGAAAAATAAAAGACAATGATTTTTCAAACGAAAGAAAATTATCTAAAAAACATCTATATGATCGATGAAGAAACGGGTGTAATTTCTTTGTCGCAACTTGCCAGGCGCTTACATGTAAGTGTCCCTACGGTTAATAGTATGGTAAAAAAGTTAGATGACGACGGTTATGTCATTTACGAAAAATACCAACCTGTAAGGTTGACCGACAAGGGGAAGAAGGAGGCCGCGCTTATTGTCAGGAAACACCGGATTATTGAAATGTTCCTGGTGGAAAAAATGAATTTCGGTTGGGAGGAAGTCCATGATATTGCAGAGCAGATAGAACATGTGAATTCGGAAATATTCTTTGAGCGGATGAGTGAAATGTTGAACCATCCATCCTTTGATCCTCATGGCTCCCCCATCCCGAATCAAAATGGAACCGTAACTCCTGAAAACTATACTCGATTGTCGGACGCGGAGAATGGTTCCGTAGTAATTTTAAGGAGATTACAGAGCGACAACAGGGATTTACTACAATACCTGAACAACAAAAGTATTACCTTACACACAAAATTCACGATAGAATACATTGAACCTCTTGATAAAAGTATGAGTATCCGGTATAATCAAGGCGCCATGGCTACATTGAGCAAAGAAGTCTGCGATATGCTTCTGGTTGAAGTTACCAATGAAGATGCTTCCCGATTTTAACACAAAATTGTCGCTATAATTAATAACCAATGCACCGGCAACCGACTGTACAATCACTTTCCGGGATTCTCCATTTGTCCATATAAAACCTTTTACCCTGTATATGTTCTTTGCCTGAAGATTGAGAAACACCAGCAGTCGATGCCCAAACCTATCGAGATTGAACGGCTTGTCAAAGACAAAACTAAGCGAACCGATGCCATGATGTATGTAACGGATGATGTGTAGGGTAGGCTGATAGCAGTAAGGAAAACCCTAAATTTCATTCACAACCGACAATAAAAACTGTTCAATAGCTTTTCTAACTTCCAGACGGGTACCGTTAAATTTATTCACCATTATGCTTAAGGCATATTTTTTATTTCCATCAATAAGATAGCCTGCATAGCAATGCACTCCACTAATGCTACCGCTCTTCGCTACAATCTTTCCACTCAATTTTGTATTACGAAGGAAATAGGTAACCGTACCTTCATGCCCTACTTTCGGCAAAGAATCGTAAAATGCCTTGGAATAGCTGCTTTTATTATACATATAGACAAGCAGGTCGGTCTGAAATTGAGGACTCACCGCATTTGAAGGTGCCAGCCCGCAACCATCATGCATTTGCAATGAGGAGGTAGAAACCCCTTTCCCCTGCCAGTATTCATAGGTATAAGAAATACCTGTCTCCGAGGCATCGGTGTAGATGTCATCATTTCGATACCGGCCTAAAGTACGGAGAAGATGCTCTGTATAATGGTTATTACTTGCCACGTTAATTTCACGAATTATATCCTTCAATGGAGGAGACATCTGCGTATGTATCACCTTCCCTACCCGATAGACTGATTTCCGCTGATCGGCTTTACAAACTCCGGAAAAATAATCGTTACGTGCCGTTTCAATCTTTCCGATCCGGAAACCGGCACGGGAGAGATAATCAGCCAGTGTTTCCCCCAGTAGTAACCCAGGATCTGGAATATCTCCTTTAATGGTGAATTCTGTTTTTCCTTCTGGAATATTACCTCTCACCGACCTGTTATAGGAAAATGGCTCTCCATAGATATAAGCATTATCCTCTCCACTATTGTTTAGTGAGAGTGCATTCCGAAAGGTAAGCCCTTTAATTTCCGGCTCAGTACGCAGGATACGGGGACAACTATTTTTATCGGTAGTATTGAAGACAAGCCGATAGCTATTATCGAAAATACTGATCCCATAATTGCCCGCAGCATAATAATTACCCATATCGATCCATGTCCATCCGGGTGCCACACCATCATAACCGAACAGATTATCCACTATATAGATGGTATATTCCTTATCCTTGGAAAGCACTTTATCAAGCTCATTGGCAGCATTGATAAAAAAAGCGTTTTTATTATCGCCGAAGGCTTCACTGCCCAACGTAGGATCGCCTGAACCCAACACCAAGATACGGGAAGGATTATTTGCGTCGAGTGCCACCTCGGTCTTATAACGATAATTATCACCCAACGTTTCCAGAGCCGTAGCGGTAGTAATCAACTTGAGGGTCGATGCAGGGGTAAGTGATTTTTGCGCATCATGAGAAACGATACTCTTACCGCTTTCCAGTTCAACCACAGAAACACCCACCGAAGCATGTTTCAGTGCCGGATTGTTAATAAAACGCTGTAGTGCTGTTTGGGAGTACGAAAATCCTGTTCCTAAAAAGAAAATAATTAAAAGAAAATATTTTTTCATAAGATTTTTTGATTTAGAGGATATCTCTAAGCATATAGCTCTTTCACTTTTTCGATCTTCGATTTCATTTTTCAATTTACCTCCACATAGGTTCATCTCACATTCGGCGAATAAAGATTATTTATCTCTTTTTAAGAGATGTAAAATCTATTGAATGACAAATATATGCATAAACCGGGAGAAATACAAAAAAGGATGACCCCTAAAGAGCCATCCCCATATATGAATCTGCTATTATCTACTCTGTTTAGAATTTATATCCTACTGAGAGGTAAGCATTTTGATTCTTTACTGTTCCTGAATTAGCAATATTCACTAAACCCATGTCCCAACCTAAATCGAGCATGATCTGTCCAAATTCAGTACCTACACCAAGACCTAAACCAGCATCAAAGGGCTTGAATAATTTATCATCTCCAAATACGTTAGCTCCATCTTCTTCGACAGAATTTTCCCCTAATGATCCTTTAAATTTACTCTTTCCTGCTACTCCATAAGCCAAATAGGGGCCTGCATGGAAAACGACGCGTGTACCGGGTGAAACATCCAGTTTATAAGCATAATGTACGGGCAATTGTAAATACATTGGGTTTACTGTAACTTCTGCAGATGCACTGCCAGCAGATGCAGAGTATTTTGCTCCCTTAGTTGTGAAATACAGCCCTGTTTGGATAGCACTGTTAGGTGCAAGGTCATAGTCAGCCGCCAAGCCAATATGGAAACCGATCTTCATATTTTTGTCATTCAGTTCGTCACCATAAAAATTCGACATGTTTACACCACCTTTTACCCCAAGGCTTAGTTGTTGGGCACTTACTGCTGTCACCACTACAAGCATTACTGCGATCAGTGAAAATTTCATTTTTCTCATAATTTCGTTCTTTTAGTTAAAAATTTAGGCTGTTTTATATGAAGATCATGTCTTCATCGGCATTCAGACCATTTACCTTCGAAATAGTTTAAAAGCTGTAGATAAAACATTCAATAATATGATTTTGTTTTGTCCCCCCTGTATATTCATTACTTTCCTTATCCGACAATAAGGTGTAACACTGCATTTCTTCCATAAAATCACACATAACTCAACTGGAATGGAGGGGTGGATAATATATCATTGGCAACCCTCCTGATTTCCTGCGATGTAATATTATCTATTTGGGTATAGAGCTCATTGAGCGGTACATAACGATTGAAATGAAGAAAGGCCTTCCCCATTCCTAATGCACCGTTCTCATGATTCTCCGCGGCAATTCCCATTTGTCCTTTCCACTGCCGTTTTGCCCGTATCAATTGTGAGGGTGTCAACTCGCACTGCATGATCTTTTCGATTTCTTTACCAATCAGCCGCAGACATTTCTCCCTAAGTTTCGGATCGGAAGCGAAGTAAATGGTGAATAAACCGGTATCGGAATACAATGTCAGATTAGACTCCACATGATAGACCAATCCGTGCTTTTCTCTCAATGACACATTGAGCCGGCTGTTCAGGCTCCCACCACCCAATATGTGATTGATCATATATAAGATGTACTTATCTCGATGATACATATTGAATGTACGCCATCCCATTACCACATGCGACTGGGAAGTTTCTTTGCTAATTTCAGTTTTCAAAGGAAGAAGGATATCCGGAGATATTCGTTCTTTGACGGGTAATGCTCCGTCCGACGAGTTTATAGCAGATGAAAAATATTTTTCCGCCAGACGTACCACTTTTGAAAAGGGGGTCTTCCCAAAAGAGAAAAAGACCATGCCAGCGGGACAGTATTGTCGATCGACAAAATGCTTCATATTCCCCTGATTGAATGACTGCAACGTTTCCGGATCACCCAGTATATAATGTCCGAGATCGTGTCCGGCAAACATAAGATTTTCAAAATCATCATATATGAGTTCGGATGGCGAATCGTCATACGATAGAATCTCATCAATGATCACCTCCCTCTCCTTTTCTATCTGCCGTTCAGAAAATTGGGAATGAAAGACAATATCATTCAAAAGTTCTATAGTCCGCGACAGATACTCCTCCGGAAATGCCGCATATACAAGTGTCTCTTCCTTCGCCGTATAAGCATTAAGTTCACCCCCTACATCCTCCATCCGGTTGACAACATGATGTGCCTTCCGCTTTTCAGTTCCTTTAAAAAGCATATGCTCCACAAAATGGGCCATTCCCTGTTCGGATGGAAATTCATCACGGGTTCCACTGTTTATCGCCATACCACAATAGGATATAGCAGATGGAAAAGAACGGTGAATGATTCGTAAACCGTTTTCTAAAATATGTGTCTCTATCATCATTTAATACAACCCGATTAATTTACCCGTGATACGAGGTAGATTCCTTCATAAAATCCAACGATATTCTGTGCCATCTCAATTGACATATTAATACGATCCTCCATTGTTTTTGTAGCAGCATGAGGAGCAAGTACCACATTATCAAGTTCCAGGAACTCCGGGAGAATATGTGGTTCATTTTCGAAGACATCCAGACCTGCAGCCCAGATCCATCCTTCTTTCAAAGCTTTCGCCAGCGCTTTTTCATCCACCATGCTGCCTCGAGCCGTATTGATAAACACTACAGTGGACTTCATCATTCTTAACTGTCTTTCGCCTATCATGTGGTGCGTCTGTGGCGTGTAAGGTGCATTCAGTGAAATATAATCGGCAATCCTCAACAATTCTTCAAATGTCACATACCGGGCATTATACTGTTCCTCAATACCCCTATCCAGACGATTCCTGTTATGGTAGATGATCTCCATACCCGATGCTATGGCACGACGTGCCAATGACTGGCCTATCCGTCCCATACCGATAATACCCAATATTTTTCGATATACCGGCATGCCACTCTCGGCATAAATACCCCAACTTACACCTTCCGGGGTTCGCAATTTCCGATCGTAATAACCTATACGCCGACCAGCAGCCAACAGAAGGGCAAAAGTAAACTCGGCGGTAGGTTCACGCGTACTGTTGGGAATATTGGTAACCACAATTCCTCTTTCCGTAGCGTAATCCACATCGATATTATTAAACCCCACACCCCAATTAGAGATCAACTCTAATTTTACACCTCTATCCATAATTTCCTTATCGGTATAAAAACTGAAATTGGGGACAAGCACTTCATAATCTGGAATCATTTCCAGTACTTCCTCTCTGGTGAAATAGGATTTATCGGTTGGAAGCGTAATATCATATTTCCCTTCTAATGCTTTCAACCCTTCCGGTTTTAACCGATATGCTATTAATACTTTCTTCATATGTTTTTTTGAGAAGTTAGAAATTAAAAATTAGAATTAGGAAGTTAGAATGTTGAGAAAACCAGAAGTCTCTTAAGAAACAAAATGTTTCAACGCATTTTTTGAACGGAGAAAAACGTTCTGGAATGCTTGGTTCTTAATTCTTGGTGTTCAGTCCATATTCCCACTGTCCCTATCCACCTATATCCAACAAGTATATAACAAAAAAACGAGCCTTCCGACTCGTTTTTTTGCTCTTCCTCTTGGACTTGAACCAAGGACCCTCTGATTAACAGTCAGATGCTCTAACCGACTGAGCTAAGGAAGAATATTTCACCTTAAAACTTAACCTTTCCGCTCTTCCTCTTGGACTTGAACCAAGGACCCTCTGATTAACAGTCAGATGCTCTAACCGACTGAGCTAAGGAAGAATGTTTTGTTTGCCGAAAAGCGATGCAAAAGTAGTATAATTTTCCGAATAAACCAATATCTCCCCGAAAAAAATTACAATGCATATACTATTATAGAAACCGGATACCGCTATTTCAGCAACATCATCACCCTATTCACTATATCCTCATTCTTATCCGACAAGTTTATCCAGAATGTTTCTTTATCTTTTTTAAACCAGGTGAGTTGTTTCCGGGCATAATTCCGGGTATGTTGTTTAATCTTTTCCACTGCAAAATCAGGTGTACAATTCCCATCAAAAAAGTCGAAAAGTTCTTTATATCCTACCGTATTGAGTGAATTCAGATGGCGTTGGGAATAGAAGCCTCTCGCCTCCTCTATCAATCCATCCGCGATCATTTGATCCACCCGTCGGTTAATTCTATCGTAAAGTTCCTCCCGATTACGGGTAAATCCTACTTTTACAATTCGGAACGGGCGTTCTTTCTCTGGTTTGGTCCGAAGTGCAGAATAAGGTTTTCCTGCCATCAGGCACACCTCCAAAGCATGAATCACCCGCTTCGGGTTTTTTAGGTCTACTTCATTATAGAAAACGGGGTCAAGTATCTTTAATTGTTGCCGTATAGGATCAAGGCCCTCTTTCCGGTAAAGTTCCTGTAGCTCCCTGCGCAGTGTTTCATCAATGGTAGGAATGTCATCAATACCTTTACAGACGGCATCAATATACATCATAGATCCTCCTGTCATAACTACGATCGGATTCTTTTCATATAATTTTGGGAGTAACGAGAGCACCTCCCGTTCATATTCGCTGGCACTGTAATAATCTTCCGGGGAAAGTGTCCCTACAAAGTAATGGGGTATGTGCTGTAACTGAGTGGTAGTAGGAGCTGCCGTACCTATTGCCATTCCCCGATAAATCTGACGTGAATCGGCCGATAAGATGGGACATTTCAACAGTTCGGCAATACGCAGGCTCCACTCAGTCTTTCCTACTCCCGTGGGGCCAAGCAGCACAAGGAGCGTATTCATAATTCAGTAGTTGTTCGGTTGTTATTCGTTCGCTTCGCTCACGTTATTCTGTAGATGTTCGGTTGCACTGCGTGCGAAGCACAAATAACAGCGAAGCGAATAACTATTAAGTAACACCTGAATATCAATCGAATAAAAAATATCAATAAAGGTCGTTCGTGTCAGATTCTGCCGGAACATCATCCAATCCATCAAATCCTTCTCTATCCAGTTCTTCCAGTTCGAAACTTTCGTCGCCAAAGAATGTTTCACCCATGTCCAATGAAACAGTGTCTGCCTTGATATCTTCGATTTCTGCAATCTGATTAGGTGCTTCTCCCATTGAAAGCGTACATACGGGAGTTTTCAGATTTTTACCCGGGATAAGTTCGGACAATTCAATAAACAATGCACGTTCGTTAAAGTAATCGAACACGAACATCATTTTTTGTTTTTCATCCTCCAGATAATCACTTAGGACGCACTCTTCCATTATATAAGAGTCCTCATCTGAATAGGTATCCATCTCTACTAAGGTGATTTCCTGCTTCTTGCGCCATTTATTATCACAAAGGAAGAACGACGCCATCTCTTTATTGCTGAATCCGGTACACTCTATAATAGCATTGTAAAAATCCAGGAAAGTGTTATCCGAATCAATTTTTATTTCCCTTTTGAAGTTTTCCACTTCATCGGACAGGATTAGAAACTTGAATATCATTGTGATCTCCGTTTTATGCATTATCTATATTTCAAAGGTAGTAAAAAGTTTTAATTTTTTACAATTTGTTTGATTATTTCTTACACATGCGACGGAGTCCTATATGGATGAACCTAATGAAAAAACAATTGTTTTATATACACAATGGAATAAGTAATAAACCAGAGTAACAAAAATTAGATCCCAAAATATCCTGGATTTTGATTTTTGGCTCTTATATTTAAAAAAAATTATATGAAACCAAATTATATGCCCGTCGATCCTGACTATTTTGAAATTTTCGGGCAGGAGATGGAGAAAGATAAGGCGAGAGTGATATATTTTGCTTTTACCAACGAACCTGAACTGGAAGAGTCACTTGGAAAGATCAGAGGAATAGAAGACAAAGGGAGAGAAGGCCATTTCCTCCTTCTGGAGAACGGAGACCTGATACGTCTCGACAGAATTGTCGTGATCAACGGGATCCCGGGTCCCGCCTATGATGAATATGACTCGTTTGCCCTTGCACCACTCACCTGTCAGGCTGGTTACGACGATTGTTTTATGGAGTAGAATTCATTATCTTTGCTTTCAATTTCAACAGACTATTTTTTGCTATGGCAAAATTTAAACAGATATGATTTTACGTATTTAGCTTAACAAAAAACTATTTCATGCAACTGCGTTTATGGCTCTGAAACAGCAACAGGAACTAAAACAAACACAGCGTCTTTCACCATTGCAAATGCAGGTGATAAAACTGGTAGAACTCAACTCGATAGAGGTGGAAGACCGCATCAAACAGGAAATAGAAGACAATCCCGCACTGGAAGTCTCGGATTCCGGGCCTTCCGCTGAGGAAGAAGAGAATAATGAATTCACCGAAGAGATTTTATCCCAGGAAGAGATTATATTGGGTGACTACTCGTCGGAAGATGATATTCCGGATTTTCGTCTAAACGGGAATAACAGGAAAAATGAGACCAACATTGTAGAAATCAGTTATTATGACGATAAATCCTTAAGCGACTCTCTTCATGAGCAGATCGGATTATTGCAACTGGACGACCAGCGGCAACTGATCGCCGAATATATTATTGGTAATCTTGATGAGAACGGTTACCTTCAACGTGACCTACAATCCATTTCTGACGACCTGCTGTTTCAGCAGCAGATAGAGGTATCTCCCCTACAAATGGAGGATGTGTTGTATGAGATTCAAGACCTGGAGCCTGCGGGAGTGGGAGCCCGTAATTTACGGGAATGCCTTCTGTTGCAACTGGAGCGGTATGAATCCATTCCGGCAGTAAAACATGCCAAAGAGATACTTTCAGTCTATTTTGAGGAATTTTCGAAGAAGCATTACGACAAGATTATCCGACAGATGAATATCACGCAGGACGAACTCCGGGAAGCCATCCGTGAGATCACCTCCTTGAATCCCAAACCGGGGAATGCATTGGGTGGCACAATGCAAACCGCGATGAATAATATTACCCCCGATTTTATCGTAGACTCATACAACGGGGAGGTTTCTATCCAACTCAATAATAGCAATGTTCCCAGTTTACAGTTGAATCATTCTTTCTCCGAAATGCTGAAAGGGTATGCCGAAAACAGGGAGAGCATGTCGAACGACGACAAGCAGGCTATCCTCTTTATGAAACAGAAAGTGGATTCCGCCAGATGGTTCATCGATGCGGTGAAACAGCGCCAGAATACTCTCCAGCGGACCATGGAAGCAATCGTAAATATCCAGTACGACTTTTTCCTGACGGAAGATGAAACCCAACTCAAGCCTATGATCCTGAAAGATGTAGCCGAGAGAACCGGCTTCGACATCTCTACCGTTTCCCGTGTAAGCAACAGTAAATATGTGCAGACCAACACCGGGATTTATCCGCTTAAATTCTTCTTCTCTGAAGCGATGCAAACCAATAGCGGCGAAGATATCTCTTCTAGAGAAGTGAAATTGATCCTCAAAGAAAGTATAGACAAAGAGAATCCTGTCAAACCGCTGACAGACGACCAGCTAACACGGATACTCAACGAAAAGGGATATGTAATTGCCCGCCGTACGGTGGCCAAATATCGCGAACAATTGAACATTCCTGTGGCTCGATTGAGAAAAAAAATATAACTTTGCCAATTCAAAAATTGGAAATGGATGAAGTCAATCGCACACCTAATCTCCACAATCTTTCAACCCCTGCTTATGCCCACATACGGGGTAATGCTCCTGTTTGTGTACACTTATTTTGGAATAACTTATCCTCACCAGTTCTGGTTGATTATTACTCCGGTAATCCTGTTCTCATTTGCAATTCCGGCTATTCTCATATTCATTCTCTATAAGATTGGCGTTATTTCCGACCTGTCACTGAAAGTACGGCGAGAGCGTATCTATCCCTATATGATCACTTTGCTCTCTTACTCTGTAATGATCTTTTTCTATTACAGAATGCACATGCCCCTATGGTTTTTGATGATCATGATCTCCTCCGTCGCAATTATGTTTGTCGCTATCCTCATCACCCTAAAGTGGAAAATCAGCGCGCATATGTTCGGTATCGGCGGGCTTATCGGCGGCGCCATGTCAGTAAGTTATTTCGTAGAAAATTCCAATCCCTACTTCATGTTTATGGGATTGTTTATTATAGCGGGGCTGGTAGGTACTTCAAGACTTATCCTCAGACGCCACACCCTGGCACAGGTGGTTGCCGGATTCCTATTGGGGTTACTGTTCTCGTTTGTCTTTGTATGGATAGGTGCACGACAGTAAGTCTAATAGCTGTTTTTTTGATAGAAGAGAATTAAATCGTATATTTACCGCATAAATTTTTAAAAATTGTAATCACTATGAATTTTCCTGAAAATGTAAAGTACTCTTCCGATCATGAATGGGTAAGAGTGGAAGGCAACGAAGCATACGTTGGAATTACCGATTTTGCACAAGGCGAATTGGGAGAAATTGTCTATGTAGACGTAACAACAGAAGGTGAGACACTGAATTTAGGAGAAGTTTTCGGAAGTATTGAAGCCGTAAAAACCGTATCCGATCTGATGATGCCCATCGCAGGGGAGGTATTGGAAGTGAATGCCAGATTGGAAGACGCACCCGAGTTAGTAAACAGCGACCCCTTCGGTGAGGGATGGATTATCAAGATAGCAGTTCAGGACATCAATGAACTGCCGGAGTTAATGTCAGCCGCTGAATACAAAGAATTTGTCGGAAAGTAAAACTAATGTGCCAATATGCCAATATGACAATGTGCCAATGTGACTAATTAAAAAAAGTTGAGAATTCATTTTCAATTCTCAATTCAAAAAGTCTTGGTTCTAACAGTCTTGGTTCTTGACTCTAACAGTCTTGGCTCTAAATAGTCTAAACAAAAATGAATCCATTAGTAAGTATTATTATGGGCAGCACATCTGATCTGCCCATAATGGAAAAAGCAGCCCAATTTCTCGATGAGATGGAGATTCCGTTCGAGATGAACGCTCTTTCTGCCCATCGCACTCCTGAAGAGGTGGAGAAGTTCGCAAAAGGAGCTAAAGATAGCGGTATCAAAGTGATAATTGCCGCAGCGGGTATGGCTGCACATCTTCCCGGTGTGATTGCTTCTATGACCACACTTCCCGTGATTGGCGTACCTATCAAGTCATCACTCGATGGGATGGATGCGTTGCTGGCTATCGTACAGATGCCTCCCGGCATCCCGGTAGCAACGGTAGGGATTAACGGTGCACTGAATGCGGCTATCCTGGCATTACAAATGATTGCCACAGGTGATGAGTCGGTACAGAAAAAACTGGCGGATTACAAGGTAAGCCTGAAAAACAAGATCACCCAGGCTAATCAGGAACTGGCTTCCGTCTCTTATAAATTCAAAACAAACTGATTAATAAGGTGGGAAGGTGATAAGGTGGTAAAGTGGAAAGGTATTGGTAATTTGGTAATTGATTGAAAGATAAAATGAAAAAAATAGTACTTATGGCAACTGTCCTATTTCTGCTGAACGGCTGTAACAATGGCAATAAAGCAGACCAGCAGACGCCGGCTGATGATGGTATCGACTACAACACATTCGAATACAAGGTAGACCGTTTCGCGGATATCGAGATACTCCGCTATCCAGTTCCCGGGTTCAACAGCCTGTCGCTGCAACAGAAAGAATTGATCTATTATTTATCGCAGGCCGCTCTTGAAGGACGTGATATCCTCTGGGATCAACACAATCGTTATAATCTGACTATCCGTCGGGTTTGTGAAGGGGTCTACGAAAACTACATGGGCGATAAATCATCCGACCAATGGAAACAATTCGAGACCTACCTGAAAAGGATATGGATGGCCAATGGTATCCATCATCACTATTCGGAGGACAAGATCATACCGGAATTCCCGCAGGAATACTTTGTCTCCATTGTGAAAGGAGTAGATCCTGGTCGTATGCCTTTCCGTGATGGCATGGCTGCCGACGAGACACTCAACGAGATCCTTCCGGTAATGTTCGACCCGAATGTGATGCCCAAGCGGATGAACCAATCGGCAGGTGTGGATATCGTTGCCACCTCGGCAGTGAATTTCTACGAAGGAGTGACACAAAAAGAGGTAGAGGATTTCTATAATGCGATGAAAGACCCTAACGACAGCACTCCGGTATCCTACGGCCTTAACAGTAAAGTAATGAAACAGGATGGTGCTGTCACTGAACAAGTGTGGAAACTGGGAGGCATGTATGACAAGGCTATCGAACGTATTATCGGATGGTTGGAAAAAGCGACTGTCGTCGCTGAAAACGATCATCAGAAAGAGGTGATTAACTCACTGATTTCTTACTACCGCACGGGTGACCTGAAAACATTCGACGATTACTCTGTGAAATGGGTAACCGATATCAACTCTCGTGTTGATTTCGTCAATGGCTTTATCGAAAACTACGCCGATCCCCTAGGTATGAAGGCAACATGGGAATCAATCGTGAACTTCAAGAGTGAAGAAGCTTCCGAACGTACCCGTATCATCAGCGAAAATGCGCAGTGGTTCGAAGACAATTCTCCAGTTGACAATCGCTTCAAGAAAGAGGAAGTAAAAGGAATATCAGCCAAAGTGATTACGGCAGCCATGTTGGGTGGCGACTGCTATCCGGCAACACCCATCGGAATCAACCTACCCAATGCCGACTGGATCCGACGTGATCATGGTTCCAAATCGGTAACCATTGACAATATCACCTTCGCTTATAACAAAGCAGCCGAAGGAAACGGTTTCAACGAAGAGTTTATGTGGAGCGACACCGAAAGGGAACGAGCTAAACAATTCGGATCAATGACCGATAATCTTCATACTGACTTGCATGAATGTCTCGGACATGGATCGGGGAAACTTCTTCCGGGAGTGGACGGCAATGCATTGAAGGAACATGGTTCTACACTGGAAGAAACAAGAGCCGACCTCTTTGCACTCTATTATCTGGGCGACCCCAAATTGGTGGAATTGGACCTTTTGCCGGACAACGAGGCCTACAAAACCGAATACTACCACTACATCATGAATGGTGCCATGACGCAACTTACACGCATACAACCGGGCAAGAATATTGAAGAGGCACATATGCGTAACAGGGCGTTGATTGCCAACTGGGTGATAGAGAAAGGAAAAGGCGATAAAGTAATTGAGTTACAGCAACGTGATGGCAAAACGTTTGTAGTGATCAATGACTACGACAAACTACGCAGCCTCTTCGGTGAATTACTGGCCGAAGTGCAGCGCATCAAGTCGGAAGGAGATTACCAGGCCGGTAAGAATCTGGTGGAACAATATGCTGTAAAAGTAAATGCAGATCTCCACAAAGAGGTATTGACACGCTACGCAGCATTGAATATCGCACCTTACAAGGGATTCGTAAACCCCGTTTATAAACTCGTGACCGACAGCAAAGGTAAGGTTACAGATGTAACCATCTCGTACGACGAAAACTTTGTAGATCAACATTTGCGCTATTCAAAACAATATTCGGTATTGCCGCTGAAGAATTGAGGTTGAACAGTATAAATATCAGGATGAGGGTGAAATCACACGAGTGATGCACCCTCATTTTAGTAATTATAAAATCGTAAAACTGTCGAATCATTCAATTACCACTTTCCCACCCTCATCAGCACATCGACTCATTGGCACATTGGCATATTGGCACATTGGCACATTAACTAATTGACTTATGACTTACGAAGAAACCCTCGACTATCTCTACCACCAGATGCCTGAATATCAACGGATCGGCGATAAGGCATATAAACCAGGGCTTGACAACAGTCTTGCTTTGGATAAGATATTTGATCATCCTCATCGTCTTTATAAAACCATCCATGTGGGAGGGACCAATGGAAAAGGCTCTACATCCCATCTTCTGGCTGCCATATTACAGGAATCCGGATATAAGGTAGGTTTATATACTTCACCCCATCTGATTGATTTCCGGGAAAGGATCCGGGTGAATGGGGAAATGATCAGCCGTGAGTTCGTAGTGGATTTTGTAGAAAAGTACAAGGAACAGTTTGAACCGGTAATGCCTTCATTCTTCGAGTTGACGATGGAGATGGCCTTTCTCTATTTTGCCTCGCAGGAAGTAGATGTAGCCGTGATCGAAGTAGGTTTGGGCGGACGTCTCGACAGTACCAATATCATCTCTCCCGACCTGTGCGTTATCACCAATATCGGATTCGATCATATGAAGCAACTAGGAAATACATTACCAAAGATCGCAGCCGAGAAAGCCGGAATAATAAAACCATATACACCGGTAGTGATTGGAGAAATGGGTAATACGGAAGTCACTCAGATCTTTATTGATAAAGCCCAGTCCATAGAGGCTCCTATTGTCTTTGCTGAACTCTCTCTGAGCAAATTTATTGCAGAACGGAAGGATTCCGGATGGTTGTTTCATGCCGCCGGTTACCCGGATATAAAGGGAGGATTAAAAGGATTAGCCCAGGATAAGAATGCGCGGACAGTACTGACAGCAGTGGAAGTTTTACTTGAAGCAGGATATAATATCTCCAAGAATGCAGTGTATGAAGGATTTGAGAATATAATACCCATCACCGGATTAATGGGACGATGGCAACAGTTACAAACTTCGCCGAGAATTATTTGTGATATTGCGCATAACGCCCATGGGATACGCTATGTAGCAGAACAACTGCAACAGGAGGATTGGGACCGTCTCCATATCGTGTTCGGTATGGCAAACGACAAGGATATTGATGCGGTACTCGCTCTCATGCCTCAAAAGGGCACTTATTATTTTACCAGAGCATCGGTGGAACGCGCATTGGATCAAAAACTACTGGCTGAAAAAGCCGGAACTTACGGATTAAAAGGAGATAGGTTTAGTACCGTAGCCGAAGCGGTGAAAGCTGCAAAAGAAAACGCCGATAAAAACGATCTCGTTTTCATCGGCGGGAGTTCCTTTATCGTAGCAGATGCGCTGCCACTATTTATATAATTACCAAATCAACACGATCCGAAAAGTATATGTCTGTGGAGCATTTGGATCGCGGGCCAATTGAGAGTCTTTGATAAAGAATTTAACTCTGCTTTTACCCTCGAGTTGGTATTCCGCACTCACTGTTTCAGTAAAATAGACAACTTCTCCAGTCACATTATCCTCAGCATAATAAGTGTTTACATACGGAAGAAGCTTCTGTACCTCCGGACCATT
The DNA here is from genome assembly GCF_034927365.1 of Proteiniphilum sp. GTDB lineage: Bacteria > Bacteroidota > Bacteroidia > Bacteroidales > Dysgonomonadaceae > Proteiniphilum. Next base: position 168,931 of record NZ_JAYFQD010000010.1, read on the forward strand.
TTCATATTTAATGAAAACATATCCCAACATGGCTCCCACTTCATAAGCATCCTCTTTCAATTCGGGCAAGTCTGCCATAGCATACCATTCAGCGGCATTCTCATCCCACCTCCAATCGTTTCGGTTAACAGTAATATTGACAACTTCCCATAGTGTAAATGGAAAATCCTGATTATTTTTTCTCAACGCCTCTTCAATCATTCTTCTCACCTGGCTCTCGGAGACATAATCATCCGGATAATCATCTGAACAAGAATAACCTCCTAACAATACGAAAGCGAATAGCAATGATGCAACAGCTGCTTTAAATAAACTTTTTACCATATCAATATTTTTTATTGGTTTTCACTAATTCGGGCACAAAAATAGGCATTTTATTGAAATAGAGGCATTATATTACCAGATCATCGCAATCCTGAAATCATATCTCTGCCTTGCAGCCGCATCTTGAATACCGTCGGAAGGCTCAATATAAAATTTCACCTTATTGGTTAAATAGCTGTATTCATAACTGATCGTTTCCGTAAACTTACTGCCATCATCCAGAATATAACTTTTTATATAGGGGAGTTGCGTCTGTACCTCGTCCTTATTTTGCTCTCCCAGGAAAACATAGCCGATCACCGAACCTTTTTCATAGATGAATTCATCTATATAATCAAGTTCGCGTACCGCTTCCCACCTCCTGTTGGCGGGGTTCCAACTCCATTGAGAAGCTTCTACGGTAAAATTCTCTATATTCCATGCAGTCTCAATGATATCGTCATCGTTACAAGATGTGGAAAAAAATACAAATCCTAAAAACAATAGACCGGCAGAGTAGAGGTTCAATTTTCTTTTCATAATTTTTTGTTTTAAAAGTCCGAAAACGTCGTTCGTAAAGTAGGACTTGAAAAAAGTTACTACGTTTAATTTAAAACAGTAAAAAAGGGAAAAAGTTTGCACCTTTTTCCCTCTATATCGATGATTGTCCGAAGAATTGAACTAACGAATCAATCCATATGATCTTACTCCTTCTGAATATCAACGTATCAGTTTTACCCGGAGACTCATCTTCCTCCCAAAAATCCTCCAAGAATATCATTCAGGGGATTTCCATCGCCATCCTTATCGAGCGCACTACCCAGGATATCCATGATTCCTCCGGATTTTTTCTGCTGTGCGCCACCTAAAAGACCTCCCAGCAAATCTCCTAAACCACCGGCACCGGTATTGGTCTGTCGTTTCTGTTTTCCCAGATAGGCCATTACAATGGGAGCCAGAATAGCCAATAACGGACCTATCTTATTCATACTGATACCACTTTTCTTCGAAATGCCCTGTTCTATACCGGTGAGGTTGTTCCCAAACACATGGTTTAATATCCCATTGCCATCCTGTTGTAATTCCTGAGTGTGTCCTCCCAGCATGCTGGAAAGATTATCCAGTAATGAACCATCGTGCTTCGATTCCAATGCGTTGTTCAAGCTTACTGCTCCATCCGGCGATTGTACATTCCTGGTCATACCAGCCAGTATAGCCGGCACAGCCATATTGACTACACCTAACGCTTCATTTTCATTCATGCCGAGTTGACCGGCAACACTTCTCACGATCGATTGCCCCATCGGGCTGTTTAATAATTCTGATAGATCCATTTGGGTGACTAATTAAAAAATAATTTTCCAAATATATATTCATTCAACAATTTCTACGATGTTTAGGTTTTGATAATTATAGTAATGAGGAATAAAACCACACATCGGAATCACGCCAAATAAATAATTACTTTTCAACTTTGGATTGCTCACTGTAAAAAAAGCGTTATTTTTGTCTATTCTCAATTTTGGGCTAAATAATTCAATTAAAAATATCTTGATCCATAGCTCCAAAAGTCTTGGTTCTAAAGATCTTGATTCTAAAATTCTTGGCTCTAACAATCTTGGTTCTAAAAGTCTATAAAAATGAAACAATATCTTGATCTTTTGCAACGGGTGCTGGACGAGGGTGTCAAAAAGGAAGACCGCACCGGCACCGGTACTATCAGTATATTCGGCCATCAGAGTCGTTACAGGATGAGTGATGGATTTCCGGTACTCACCACCAAAAAACTACATCTGAAATCGATTATTCACGAACTGCTCTGGTTCCTGAACGGCGACACCAATGTAAGGTACCTGAATGAAAACGGTGTACGTATCTGGAATGAATGGGCGGACGAGAAGGGTGACCTGGGACATATCTACGGATACCAATGGCGCTCATGGCCCGATCATAACGGTGGACACATCGACCAGATAACGGAAGTGATCAACACCATCAGGAATAACCCCGATTCTCGCCGTATCATCGTCAGTTCGTGGAACGTGGCCGACCTACCCAATATGAACCTCCCTCCTTGTCATGCCTTTTTCCAGTTTTACGTGGCAGACGGCAAGCTGAGCCTCCAACTATATCAGCGCAGCGCAGATATCTTCCTGGGAGTACCTTTCAATATCGCTTCCTACGCGCTATTATTGAAAATGATGGCACAGGTAACCGGATTGGAAGAAGGCGACTTCATCCACACATTGGGAGATGCCCATATCTATCTCAACCACATGGAGCAGGTGAACTTTCAACTTACGCGTGATCCTCGCCCACTGCCTCAGATGAAGATCAATCCTGATATAAAAGATATCTTTGATTTCCGGTTTGAAGATTTCGAACTGACGAATTACGATCCACATCCACATATAAAAGGAGAAGTGAGCATATGACCAGTCAACCCACTCCACAGATTGCCATCATCGTTGCTCTCGACGAGCATAACGGTATCGGGCGTAACGGAGAATTGCTTTGTCATCTTCCGGAAGATTTGAAACACTTTAAGCAACTCACCACCGGACACAGCATCATTATGGGAAGGAAGACCTATGAGTCGTTGCCCAAAGGGGCGCTTCCCAACCGTACCAATATCGTGATCACGTCCGACCTGGCGGAAAACTATCCCGAGTGCATCGTAGTGCGTTCTGTGGAGGAAGCATTGGCGCACTGCAAAGACGAAGAGGTTGTTTTTATTATCGGTGGAGGTGAACTCTACCGTTCATCTCTCCATATCGCCGATAAGCTTTATCTAACCCGTATTCATCACACTTTTGACGATGCCGACACTTTTTTCCCTATTTTCGATCTAGATAAATGGGAATTAACTCACAATGAGGAACATAAAGCAGACGAAATGCATAATTATAACTATTCATTCCTGACTTATTTAAAAAATTGAAAAACGTTGATATGAAGAGATTTATCGTTATCCCTTTCGCGTTCATTCTCTCTATCTCCCTATCCGCTCAAGCACTACAAGAGGAGTCATTAAAACAGAGGATCAACCAATCCCTCACAAATATCTACTATGAGACCATGCTGCGCCCGGGAAAAGTGACGGTAGACAGTATTGCATTGAATGAACGGAAAAAGAATGTACAGTTTTATACCAACCTCTCGCTTTCCTATCTCCCGATGCGGGAAAGTACTGTGATGCACATCTATGATAGCATACGATATCATTTACCTCCTGCCCAAAAGAAATATCTGATAAGCGTCTTTTCCGATGGACAAGAGATCAGCTATCTGATCCCCAATTATTTTCGCAGCACGCAAAAAGACAAAAGCCGGATGATAGCACACCGGATAAAGAAACCGCTCGTTTTCAATACCTCTTCTCCTGCAGGCAACTTCGACAAAGGACTCCAAAACAACCATATTGCTTTATGGCAAAGCCATGGATGGTATTACGAAAAGAAGTTACAGCGATGGGAATGGCAACGGGCTCGTATCTTTCAAACGGTGGAAGATCTCTACACGCAGAGTTACGTGCTACCGTTCCTTGTACCGATGCTCGAAAATGCGGGCGCCAATATACTGATGCCACGCGAACGGGACTACACCAAAACGGAACTGATCATCGACAATGACGGCTGCACAAAAGTAGATAGTTCCAATCGTCCCGGCAAAGATGATCACTCACGATACGTAGAAATCAATGGGAAAGAGATGTGGCAGACTTCCGATTCCCCGGGATTTGCCAATTCCAAAGAATTTTATGTCGACGGTGAAAACCCGTTCAGAATGGGAACCATCCGGCAAATCAAGACTGTAAAGCGTGGAGAAGAGAGCATCGCCGAATGGCATCCCGATATACCGGAAAAAGGAAGATATGGTATATATGTTTCTTATCAGTCGTCAAAGAACAGTAGTGATGATGCACTCTATAGCGTATATCATCTGGGAGGGAAAACCGATTTCCGGGTCAACCAGCAGATGGGGGGTGGTACCTGGATATTTCTCGGATATTTTGATTTTGACGAAGGAAACAATCATAAGGTAACACTTTCTAACAAAAGTAATCATAGCGGCAAGATCATCACTGCTGATGCGGTAAAGATAGGGGGTGGAATGGGTAATATCGCACGTCCTTACACGGATAATTCGAAAAAGGAAGAAGATACATCGTCTTCGAAAATCAATCATTTTCCGGAGATTAGCGGTTATCCACGTTATACCGAAGGGGCACGCTACTGGATGCAATGGGCGGGGGTACCCGATTCAATTTACAACCGCTTTAAGGATGATTACACCGACGATTACGCCGGTCGCGGTCCATGGGTCAACTGGCTGGCAGGAGGTTCCCAGGTACTACCTAAAGAAAATGGTCTCAATATTCCTGTTGATCTGGCTTTCGCTTTTCACACCGATGCCGGCACCTTCTGGGGAGATAACATAGTGGGTACGCTCGGTATCTACATGACGCACTTTAACGATGAATTGTTCGAAAACAGAAAGTCGAGATGGGCTTCACGTGACCTTTCCGAACTGGTGATGGATGAGATCGTGAACGATATAAGACGGGAGTTTGAACCCGAATGGACTCGTCGCCATCTCTGGAACCGTTCTTATGCTGAAGCAAGAACGCCCAACGTACCGACCATGCTGCTGGAACTGTTATCCCATCAGAACTTCGCAGATATGCGCTACGGACTGGATCCATCTTTCCGCTTCACTGTGAGCCGTTCCATCTATAAAGCAATGCTTCGCTTCCTGGCAAGTCAATACAATCGCCCCTATGTAGTTCAACCGCTCCCTGTAAAAGAGTTCTGTGCTCGCTTTTCGGGCGATACGCAAATAGAATTGAAATGGGAGCCCTCACCCGATCCGGCAGAACCATCGGCAGCCCCTACCCGATATATCGTCTACACACGCCTCAACGAGGGAGGCTTTGATAACGGCGTTACCGTGAGCAGCAATAACTATACAACATCGATACAAAAAGACATTATCTACAGTTTTAAGGTGGTTGCAGTGAATGACGGTGGTATCAGCTTTCCGTCTGAAATCCTGTCTTTATGCCGTAAGAGCGAACAAAAAGGGGAAGTGTTGATTGTAAACGGATTTACGCGGATTTCTGCCCCATTCAGTTTTACAACCTCGGAAGACAGTATCGCCGGTTTTGCAGGGAATGTGGATAATGGGGTTCCTTATATTGCCGACCACCATTTCATAGGACAGATGCAGGAGTTCCGTCGTGTAATCCCCTGGATGGACGATGACTCGTCGGGCTTTGGCGACAGTGGTGCTAACTACGAAACTACTGCTATTGCAGGGAATACATTCGACTATCCCTTCATTCATGGACAAGCTTTCGCTGAAGCGGGATATTCCTTCGTTTCTTCTTCTGCTGAAGCAGTTGAAAATAATAGTATATCTTTACAGTCCTACACAATCGTGGACTGGATATTGGGAAAACAACGGGAGTGGTCACTTGCACGAGGAGCAAAACCACCACGTTTCAAAACTTTTACCAAAGCCAATCAGGAGGCAATCACCCATTACTGTAATAACGGCGGGAAGATTATCATCAGCGGCGCTTTTGTAGGAACCGACCTGTGGGATAATCCTTACGCCACTGTAGAAGACAGGGAATGGGCACAAAACATACTAAAATACAAATGGCGCAACAATCACGGAGCTGTGACCGGACAAATCAAAGCTATCGCTTCGCCTTTCCCTTCGGTTCAGGGAAACTGGAGCTATTACAATACGTTGAACAGTGAAAGTTATGTGGTAGAATACCCTGATGCCATTGAACCGGCACACGAAAATGCCTTCACCGTCTTCCGCTATTCCGAGAATAATCTGAGTGGAGGCGTCATTTACAAAGGAGAAAAATATAGCACCGCCATTCTGGGATTTCCCATTGAAGCGGTAAAAGGCAAAGACGACCGGAATAAACTAGTAAAAGGTTTGCTGGAAGCTCTGACAGATTAGTTGATGTACCAATGTGACTAATGTGCCAATATGCCAATGTGCCAATATGCCAATGTGACTAATGTGCCAATGTGCCAATGAGATTAATGTGACTAATACGATAAACGGGAACAAGTTGTGCCAATGTATTGATACGGTAATTCGACTATGTAACAATAAGATAATTAAAAAATTATTATGAGAACAATAAATGCTTTTATCCTGTTTACAGAGCGGGAACAGGCTAAAAAGACAGTAGAAGAACTGAGACAATCGGTATTGATACAAAACATTTATCTGCTTACTCCGGATGAGAACTCCACTATATTGGAAGGATGTGAAAAGATCATTATCGACAGATTACAAAGTTCGGAGACCGTCAGGAAAATAGCGAATAAGTCGACTGCCGACTACACGCTAATCTACCAGAAACCGTCCGTATTGAAGCCGGGCTATTTTGCTCTTGAACGGATGATACGCATAGCTGAAGATACACAAGCCGGAATGGTTTATGCCGATTATTACGCCATCATCGACGGTGATAAAAAGAATAACCCTGTCGTCGATTATCAGGAAGGTAGCCTACGTGATGATTTCAATTTCGGCTCATTATTGCTTTACAGTTCAGTTGCATTGAAAGAGGCGGCTGCCAAAATGAACGAGCACTATCAGTTTGCGGGGCTATACGACCTGCGCCTTAAAGTATCGCAACATTATCCCCTGGTACATATCAATGAATATCTCTATACGGAGATTGAAGAAGACAAACGGGTATCGGGAGAAAAGATATTCGATTATGTAGATCCCAAAAACCGTCAGGTACAGATCGAAATGGAGCAGGCCTGCACACAACATCTGAAAGAGGTAGGAGCCTACCTGGCACCACAATTCGAAGAGATTGAATTCAATAAGGAGCAGTTCGAATACGAAGCATCGGTAATCATTCCGGTACGCAACCGTGTAAAAACCATTAAAGATGCTATCATTTCGGTATTGAAACAAAAGGTAAGTTTTCCATTTAATCTTATTGTGGTAGATAACCATTCTACCGACGGTACTACAGAGGCTATCGACGAATTCAAAAATGACGGACGGCTATTACATCTCATTCCTGAAAGGGACGATCTGGGCATAGGGGGATGTTGGAATATGGGGGTACATCATCCGAAATGTGGTAAGTTCGCCATACAACTCGATAGCGACGATATCTACAGCGGGAAAGATACGCTGCAAAAGATTGTCGATGCTTTCTACGAACAGCAATGTGCCATGGTAGTCGGTACCTACAGGATGACCAACTTCGATATGGAAGAGATTCCACCGGGCATTATTGATCATCGCGAATGGACACCCGATAACGGACGCAACAACGCACTGCGTATCAATGGACTGGGTGCACCCCGTGCATTCTATACACCGGTATTGCGTAACATCAAAGTACCTAATACCAGCTATGGTGAAGATTATGCTTTGGGATTAAATATCTCACGACGTTTCCAGATTGGTCGTATATACGATGTGCTTTATCTCTGTCGCCGTTGGGAGGATAATAGCGATGCATCACTCGATATAGTGAAGATGAATGCGCACAATCTTTATAAAGACAGGATCAGGACATGGGAGTTACAGGCGCGAAAGAAAATCGGTAAAGAGTGAAACACTAAAATAAGCCACAAAATGAACGAGCCGCTGATTCACGTAGGCATATTATTACAACAGCCAAAGATCGATTTTTCGTTGCCTGACAGCTATACATTGAACGGGATGGAAGTAGAGCCAGGCGATTATTCGGTTGAAATCTCGGGAAGAAAGATTCTTTTCAACGGAGAGATATTCGAAGAACTCCTGTTTGAAGCCGATAATCTGCACACCAATGCTTTCGAACTGAAAAACGTGATTATTGGCGTACAATTCCACTGGGAACGGAAAGAGGATCAACGCTTTCCGGGTAACTTGAAATTCATTGTGGAGGACAACAGTATCTCGGCAATCAACATAGTATCATTGGAGGATTATCTCATCAGCGTTATCTCATCCGAAATGAGCGCTACAAGTTCCGAAGAGCTGTTGAAGGCACATGCGGTCATTTCCCGGAGTTGGCTTCTGGCACAAATCCGAAAAAGTCAATCCCTTGAAAAATCCGAAAAGGAATATTGCTCCTCTTTCGAAACACCTACCGAAATATTCCGGTGGTACGACCGTGAAAATCACGACCGGTTTGATGTATGTGCCGACGACCATTGCCAGCGCTATCAGGGGATTACCCGCCAATCCACGGATCTGGTCAAAAAAGTGATTCAGGAAACACGTGGAGAAGTACTTTCATATGACGGCGCCATCTGCGACACCCGTTTCTCGAAATGTTGCGGGGGAGTGATGGAAACCTTCGAGAATGTATGGGAACCTGTAATGCATCCCTATCTTCAGGCAAAACCCGATTATCCTGAAGATTCACTCCTACCCGACCTGACGGTGGAAGAAAATGCGGAAGAATGGATTCGTAGCTCACCTCCCGCATTCTGCAACACCGAGGATAAAAATGTATTAAAGCAGGTACTAAATGATTATGATCAGGAAACGCCTAATTTCTATCGTTGGAAAATTACCTATTCACAGTCAGCGTTATCCTCTCTAATCAGACAACGTTCCGGGATCGATTTCGGTGAGATTATTGCCCTCCAACCGTTGGAAAGAGGTACCTCCGGCCGCATTATCCGGATGAAGATTATCGGTACGGAAAAAGTGATGACAATTGGAAAAGAGCTGGAGATACGGCGTACCTTATCGAAGTCGCACCTTTACAGTTCCGCATTCGTAATAGATACACAAGACGAAGATGAGAACGGTATTCCACAAACATTCACCCTCACCGGTGCAGGATGGGGGCATGGCGTGGGACTGTGCCAGATAGGTGCAGCAATTATGTCGGAAAAAGGATACAGATATCATGATATACTGGCGCATTATTACCCGGATTCTAAGATAATTACTAATTATTAATTAAAATGAAAACAACACGTAATCCCTGGGCATGGATCCCTACTTTGTACTTTGCCGAAGGTTTACCTTACGTAGCAGTAATGGTTATTTCTGTCGTTATGTACAAACGGTTCGGATTATCCAATACCGAAATAGCCCTCTATACCAGTTGGCTCTACCTTCCCTGGGTCATCAAGCCCTTCTGGAGCCCCTTCGTCGATATCCTGAAAACCAAACGGTGGTGGATTATATCCATGCAGCTACTGATAGGTGCGGGATTCGCCGGTATCGCCTTTACCCTGCCCGCTCCTTTCTTCCTGCAGGCGTCACTCGCTTTCTTCTGGCTGATGGCTTTCAGCTCCGCCACACACGATATCGCTGCCGATGGCTTTTATATGCTCGCACTGGACGAATCACAGCAATCGTTCTTCGTCGGCATACGCAGCACGTTCTATCGCCTGGCATCCATTACAGGACAAGGATTATTAATTATCCTGGCAGGTAGCCTGGAAGTTGTGACGGGATTAGAACCTGTGAATATTCAAGTGAATTCATCCAATTCCTTACAAACCGAAACTCAATATCAAACTGTATCTAATCCGGCAAATGAGAAGTTGACTTTCGTATTATCAACAGAGAACTTAATCATCAATACCAATAAAATATCATCTGATTCTCTGCATAAAATAAAAACAGATACTCATGAAAGTAACGTTGCGGCTGGTTTTGTTTCGGAAAATAAAGAAAATCCTTTCCAAAGACAGGAAAAGAAAACATGGTGGTCTGAAAATGTTTCGGAGCCGCTGGGAGAGTATCTTAAAACTCGTTTTGGAGAAAAGAGAACCAATCTTACACAAATCGAATCATCCGGATTAGTCGGTAATGCGGGTATCATTGCAATAAGCTTAAACAGGCCGCCAGAGAAAGGAAAAGATATCGTAATCAATACAGCCCTCTCCAAAGGGAATAAAAATTTTTCACTTGTGGAAGGCGAGCGACTCGTTTTTAATTCGGAGAACTGGAACAAGCCTGCCTATATGGTCATTCAATTGGATTCGAAGTTGGATGAGGAAGCCGTATCCCACTTCAAAGGGACATCAGGTAATATACCCTTTGCATGGAGCATCACGTTCTTTATTATGGCAGGGTTATTCATCGCTTTCTTTGTCTGGCACCGCTTTATGCTACCCTATCCGGCTAATGACATGGGAAAAACGGTACATACCCCGAAAGAAGTGATGGTAGAGTTTGGAAATACCTTCAGAACTTTTTTTACGAAAAAAGGGATCGGGCTGGCAATCGCCTTTATGCTACTCTACCGGCTGGCCGAAGCTATGTTGATAAAACTCACCTATCCTTTCCTTCTTGACGGACGGGAAGTAGGCGGATTGGGATTAAGCACACAGGATGCAGGGATAGCGTATGGCACTGTCGGTGTAATAGCTCTTACATTAGGTGGTATTGTGGGCGGGATCGTAGCTTCCCGTAAAGGACTAAAATACTGGATCTGGCCTATGGCACTGGCCATCACACTCCCGAATCTGGTCTATCTCTTACTGGCAATATACCAGCCGGAGAATTTCATTTGGGTTAATATCGGAGTGGCCATCGAACAATTTGGTTATGGCTTCGGATTCACCGCCTATATGCTTTTTCTGATCTATTTCTCTCAAGGTGAACATAAGACAGCCCATTACTCCATCTGCACGGGGTTCATGGCTTTGGGGATGATGCTTCCGGGCATGATTGCCGGATGGATACAGGAACAACTCGGCTATGTGAATTTCTTCATATTTATCGTGATTGCTATTATTCCAACCTTGTTACTCATTCCTTTTCTGAAAATTGACAAGGATTTTGGGAAAGTGAAGAGGTAATGTGCCAATGTGCCAATATGCCAATATGCCAATATGCCAATATGCCAATGTGCCAATATGATAATGTATTAAATTGTTGATTGGAATTGATTGATATGAATTGATTGATATGAATTGAACGCCAAATTCCAAATCAAAAATCTCAAATATAAAAAGTCTTGACTCCTGACTCTAATTGTCCTGGCTCTAAAAGTCTAAAAATCTTGGCTCTAAAAGTCTTGGTTCTAATAGTCTAATAGTCTTGGTTCTAATAGTCTAAAAATCTTGGCTCTAAAAGTCTAACAGTCTTGGTTCTAAATAAAAAAAGTATGGATAAATTCTTAATATTCATTGTGTGCGGTTTACTCATTCCTTTATCCTCCTCCGCACAGAAGATACGGGTGAAGACGGGGATCGAGGTGTTGAAAGAATCTAATTTCAGAATATTACAGGGAAAACGTGTGGGATTGATCACCAATCCGACGGGGGTCGATAATAACCTGAAATCAACCATCGATATCCTGCATGAAGCACCCAACGTGCAACTCGTAGCTCTTTATGGTCCTGAACATGGCGTACGGGGAGATGTACATGCCGGTGATAAGATCGACTCATTTATCGATCCCAATACCGGCGTACCGGTTCATTCCCTCTACGGAGCGACTCGAAAACCCACCCAAAAGATGTTAGAAGGCATCGATGTACTGGTATATGATATTCAGGATATCGGATGCCGTTCCTATACCTATATTTCTACCATGTATCTCGCCATGCAGGCTGCGGCAGAGAATGATATCGAATTCGTGGTGCTCGACCGTCCGAACCCGTTGGGTGGACTGAAAGTAGAAGGTAATCTGGTGGAAGATGGATTCTTCTCTTTCGTAAGCCAACTCCCGATTCCTTATGTGTACGGACTTACCTGTGGTGAGCTGGCTGAAATGATTATAGGGAAAAAGATGATTTCCGATCCCTGTAAACTCACTGTGGTAAAGATGAAAAAATGGCAGCGAAAGATGAATTTCGAAGATACAGGTCTGCCTTGGATACCCACCTCTCCACATATCCCGTTTGCCCATTCAGCCTATTTTTACCCGGTATCCGGTATCTTGGGAGAATTGGGATATATGTCCATCGGCGTGGGTTATACACTCCCCTTCGAAATGTTTGCTGCCGAATGGATCAATGCCGAAGAATTCTCTCGAACCCTGAATGCAAAACGTCTCCCGGGAATTACTTTTCGTCCAATCCATTTGAAACCATACTACGCAGTTGGACAAGGGACTAATTTTCAAGGAGTACAGGTATACCTGACCGATTTCAGCAAAGCACGCTTGTCGGATATCCAGTTCCATGTGATGGAAGTCGCCGCTCAGCTCTACCCCGATAAAAAAGTGTTTGATCACGCTCCTGAAAACCGATTCAATATGTTCGACAAAGTGAGTGGCAGCGATTTTATCCGTACAGAATTTTCAAAAAATCATCGTTTCACCGATATTCAGTCCTACTGGACCAAAGATGAAGAATCATTCAGAAAATTGTCGAAGAAATATTATCTTTACAAATAATATCAGGTCCAATTAAAATTATCCGATCAAGACGCTATCATATTAATAATGAATACAATAATCGCATCTAAACAAAGTGGGCGTTTGCTATCGCTCGATATTCTCCGGGGAATCACCATCGCCGGTATGATCATGGTGAACAATCCCGGTTCATGGAATTATACCTATGCTCCCCTCCACCATGCACATTGGCATGGGCTTACTCCCACCGATCTGGTATTCCCGTTTTTCATGTTTATCATGGGGGTATCCACTTTCATGTCGTTGCGGAAATTCCACTTCGAGCCATCCAAAGCCGCCATCTGGAAAATTGTACGGCGTACCATTCTTATTTTTGTGATCGGACTGGCATTGGGCTGGTTCGGACAACTATGCAGAGGTCTTGCCTCTGGAGAATCGTTCACACAAGCAGCCACCCATTTCGATACTTTGCGGATATTGGGTGTGTTGCAACGATTGGCCTTGTCATACGGTTTCGCCGCGCTTATTGCCATATTTGTAAAAAGTAAGTATTTATCGTGGTTAACGGCTCTATTGCTACTGGTATATTTTCTGATACTACAATTCGGGAAAGGTTTCGAGATGTCGGAACAAAATATCATAGCCATGATCGACAAGGCGTTATGGGGTACAGATCACATGTATAAAGACTACACCCCGTCAGGGGAACAAATAGCACTCGATCCGGAAGGATTGCTCAGCACACTTCCCTCCATCGCCCATGTATTGATCGGATTCCTTTTTGGTAAACTGATCGTCAACAATAAGGATAACCATACCCGCGTGGAAAAATTGCTGATATGGGGTACTATCCTGGCGTTCTCAGGGTTGTTGTTGCAATACGGCTGCCCTATCAACAAAAAAATATGGAGTCCCACCTTCGTCCTGACGACCACCGGATTTGCTGCACAGTTGTTGGGATTGCTGATATGGATCATTGACATTCATAAAAGAGAGCGATGGAGCCGTTTTTTCCATGCCTTCGGCGTAAACCCACTGATCGTATACGTGTTCGCGGGGGTGCTCGCCACACTGGTATCCAACATCAGGTTTGGTTGGCAAGGTGAATCCATCTCCATCAAACAGTTTGTTTACCATTCGCTGTTGCAACCCTGGGCCGGTAACTATTTCGGATCACTCCTCTATGCGCTCCTGTTTATCTCCGTTTGCTGGCTCTTTGGATATATCCTCTACAAACGGAATATATATATCAAATTATAGTGATAATACGCTTTGCTCAATGGCCTGACAGGAACGCCAAAGGGATATACGCTTCGTATGATAGAAGGATAGTGTGCCAAATACGATAGAAGGATAACCTCTTTTGTAATAGGATGATAATCGCTATGAAGATAGAAAAATTGGATATTTTAATTGCCGACAGTGGCTCGACAAAAACGGACTGGTGCCTCACAAAAAACGGAGAGGTCATACAGCGTTTTTCCGGAGAAGGGATCAATCCGGTATTTCAAACAGGAGAAGAAATTGCAGAGGAGATCAGATTACATGTGCACCCTTCTTTAAAAGAAGCCGATATCGGAGCAGTGTATTTCTACGGAGCGGGATGTATTCCTGAGAAAACGGCGCTGGTACGCGACGCCATTCATCAATCATTTCCTATAGAAACCATTCAGGTATACAGTGATCTGATAGCCGCTGCCCACAGCCTTTGCGGGTACAAAGCAGGGATTGCATGTATCCTGGGAACCGGGAGCAATTCCTGTGAATGGAATGGTTCTGTCATTGTGAAACAGATATCCCCACTCGGTTTTATCCTGGGCGACGAAGGAAGTGGAGCTGTATTGGGAAAACAGTTGGTAGGCGATGCTCTGAAGAACCAACTCACAGAAGGACTGAAAGAGAAACTGCTCGAAGAGTACGAACTCACTCCCACACTCCTGATTGAGAAGGTATACCGGCAACCATTCCCAAACCGTTTTCTGGCAAGCCTCTCTCCCTTTTTACTCAAGCATATCGATGATCTGAGTATCCGACAGATCGTTATCAATAGTTTTTCAGGATTTTTTGAAAGAAACGTGATGCAATATGATTATCGAAAAAATAGCGTTAATTTTGTGGGATCCATTGCATGGTACTTTTCCGATGTACTGAAAGAGGTGGCACTTGAAAAAGAAATTGAGATCGGAACGATCGTCCAGTCTCCCATGTCGGGACTGATTGAGTATCATCGCTGATTAGTCAAGAAGTTGGAAATTAGAAGTTAGAATTGGAATTGGAACTTTTCCAATTCAGCGTATTATCACATCAGTAAATCATTACGTCAAACAACATGTCTTTTATCAAAATAACAGAGCAGGCGTCACTTTACGACAACCCGGAACAGAAACCGGTTCTCGAAATTCTCACAGACATTAACACGGAAGATCAGAAAGTAGCGCTCGCAGTACAGAAGACTATTCCGGAGATAGAAAAGCTGGTGACAGGCATCGTTACGAGGATGCAACGTGGAGGGAGGCTTTTCTATATTGGCGCCGGTACGAGTGGCAGGCTTGGTGTACTCGATGCATCCGAAGTGCCTCCCACTTTCGGCATGCCTAACACCTATGTAATCGGTCTGATTGCCGGAGGAGATACAGCGTTGCGCAATCCCGTAGAAGCGGCAGAGGACAACCTGGACAAAGCGTGGGAAGAACTTACAGCACATAATATCAATCAAAATGATGTATTGGTAGGCATTGCAGCCTCGGGCACCACCCCTTACGTGATAGGCGCATTGCGTCGGGCACGTGAAAAGGGAATCCTCACTGCGGCCATCTGTTGTAATCCCGATTCACCTGTCGCAGCAGAAGCAGAAATCAAAATAGAACCCATTGTAGGATCCGAATACGTGACGGGCAGCACCCGGATGAAAGCAGGAACAGCACAAAAGATGGTTCTCAATATGATCACTACCACTACCATGATCAAGTTGGGAAGAGTGAAAGGCAACCGTATGGTCAATATGCAGCTCACCAATCAAAAGTTAGTCGACAGGGGTACACGCATGCTTGTGGATGAATTGGCACTCCCCTATGATCAGGCAAAAAACCTGTTGCTGCTCCACGGATCAGTCAAGAATGCAATCAACAACTATTCGAAAGAGAAATAAACCCTTACAATATGGCAATTATCATTCATACGGATTACCCCGATCTTTTGTTGGATAAGATCTATGATGCAATAGAAAAAAAGAAAGCGGATAAATGGGTATGCACTTCTGAAGGACTTCTCACTTACGGAACCCTATTATGGAAAAACGAAGCATTCTTCAAGCCGGAGATCTGGGTGGACGATAAACAACTCCGTTTCGGATTGCTAAAAAGAAAAGACAGGAAACATATCTCATCGAAACTTTATACTGCTTTTCATACCAAATTGGTTGAGATGTTGCTTTCCCATTTCGACAGAGATTTCCGGAATGTTACTACTACGGCCGCACGTACCGATCCCGACCGTTTTTAGTTCTTCATTTTTAATTTTTCACTTTTCAGTTTATAATTATGACTCGAATTTCAATACTTCTGCTGCTTCTCGTAACATTGATACCTGCCATAGGACAGGAAACAGAATACAAAACACTTTCCAATATTCCCTATTACGCTGAAGAGATACGTTCGCAAGACAGCTACATCAGCGAGAGATGTGTACTCGATATCTATTATCCGGTAAACAAAAAAGATTTCACCACCGTTGTCTGGTTCCATGGTGGAGGTCTTACAGGAGGGAGTAAAGAGCTACCTGATGCACTCAAGAACAAAGACTTATGTATTATCGGCGTCAATTACCGCCTTGCCCCCCGGGTAAAAGCTCCGGCCTATATTGAAGATGCAGCGGCAGCTGTTGCCTGGGCTTTCAAGAATATTGAAAGTTACGGAGGTAATACCTCACGCATCTTCGTGTCGGGACATTCTGCCGGTGGCTACCTGGCCATGATGATCGGACTGGACAAGCAATACCTTGCGGCTCATGGTATCGATGCCAACCGTATTGCCGGATTGATTCCTTTTAGCGGACAGGCCATCACTCATTTTACAATACGAAAGGAAAACAATATCAATGATAAGCAACCAGTAGTAGACAAATATGCTCCACTTTTTCATGTCCGTGCCGATGCACCTCCCATGCTGTTGATCACAGGAGATCGTGAACATGAATTGTTGGGACGTTACGAGGAGAACGCTTATCTCTATCGTATGATGAAAGTGGCCGGACACTATCATACCCGTTTGCTCGAATTGCAAGGCTACGGTCACGACATGGCTTACCCGGCATTTCCATTGTTATTGAACGAGATAGCACGTATCATCCGGGAGAAAAGATAGTTTTCCTTCTGAAACAGATTTATTTTGGCTACCTTTGTGAGTTAAAATAAAGATGATATGCTAACAAACGTCTGTCTCAAGGAGACCGAAGAGTTGTATGCCACCCCTATTTTGCAGCAAACGGCTTTCTGGTCTGAAGTAAAAACATCGCTGGGAGCCAACACCCTTGCCGTCAACTTCACATCTCAAAATCCGGATCTCTTCCCGGGATTGAGCAACCAGTCATATATAAAATCAGATTTGCTGGTCATTTTACAGCAGATCAACCGCAACCACTCCGTGGCATATGTTCCTTATGGACCGGAAGTTGAACCGCAAGACGAGTTCCAGGGAGTCTTTCTGGAAGAACTCTCAGAGTCTCTCCGCTCCATCCTTCCCTCCAATTGTATCCTCATTCGTTACGATCTGTGTTGGGAATCATATTGGGCCAGAGAGAAGGATCATTTCGACGAAAATGGAATATGGAAAGGAGAACCGGAAAGCCATTCACAGGAATTCCGTTTTAATTTCAATACCCATAACTGGAATTTCAAAAAGGCACATTCCAATATATTGCCGGCCAACACCATCTACCTTGATCTGACTCACGAAAGGGAAACTCTCCTGGAGAGGATGAAACCCAAAACGCGTTACAATATCAGGTTAGCACAACGAAAAGGGGTAACAGTCAGGTCAATGGGTATGGAAGGGATGGATATATGGTATGGCCTTTATAAAGAGACGGCGATAAGAAATCATCTACTTCTGAACGATATGAAGTACTTCCGGGCGGTTCTCGACGCACGGGCAGAGCACAGCAGTTCACCGGCGGACGTAAGCCTAATGATAGCCGAATATGAGGACAAACCATTGGCAGCCATGTTCCTGGTCATTACCGGCCACAGAGGGTCATACCTTTACGGTGCCTCCTCATCCCTGTATCGTAATCTAATGGCAACATATGCATTACAATGGGAAGCAATCATGAAATCACAACTGGCCGGCTGTACCGAGTATGATATGTTCGGCATCTCTCCTACTCCCGATCCGCAACATCCGCTCTACGGACTATATAAGTTCAAATCGGGATTTGGAGGTGATATCTACCACAGTCTTGGCTGCTGGGATTATCCACTGGATAAAGAGAGCTACACCCTCTTTCGTGCATCAGAACTTGGCAGCCAGGGATACCATTTAAGTTAAATCCCTACCCACCGTATTGAAATCAAAATTCCTGTTTTATTCAGCACAATAATACATTCTAATTATTATCTTTTCCGCGACATTGAGGATGTGGGACGGCTGTTGAGTTCTGGCAATTCCATATCCACCAATGAACGTGCCCGAATGGAATAAATTTTCTCTGAAAACCCGTCACTATCCCAAAATAAACGCCCCTGTCCATTTTCAATATATTCATCATAGGGATCTCCTTTGTCATCAAGCATAAACAGTGCTGTGTACATATCTTTGATACCATCAGCATCCAAAGTTCCCGAATAGACTTCAACAAGTTTAAGTTGAAGGCCTCTGGAACTCGTACGTGCAATCTCCACAAAAATTGTAAATTTGTTTCCGCTACCAATGATAAATCCTCCCAGCCCTTCCCCTTTTGAAGAACCAGTTACATAATCCACCTGAATAGTCAATTGGCTGTTATTCTGATTGGAAAACGTAATCATTTTATCCGCAAAGACTTCCCCTATTTCAAAATCATCAGGTATATTGGTTTGTATCAATGTAAGCGGAGATATCAGGTAAGCTCCCGTCAGTGACGGAGGTGTATTCCCTCCATTGACAATCATCCCCAATCTTTCAATTTCATCGAATAATTCTTCCGGGATTAAATTTTTTATATCTTCAGTCAGCCCCTTTTCATCCACTACCGGTAACTCTTCGGACACAAAATCATCATCCGTCAGGGTTAAACGGTTTCCATTCCACACGCCATAAAGATGATATGCACGTCCGGCACGCATCGGGAATTGTTTGGCAGAATTGGTGTTGACAGAAATTATATCATTATTTGATTCACTGCCTTCCGGCAAAATCATTCTCAAAGCTGTTTCAGGCAAGTTTACATTTTTAGGGAATAACCACGAAGTGACAGATACGGTAAATCCTTGTGATATTTTGAGGCCTCTCGGTTGATTCTTAAAATGATCCCATAAAGTAGCCGAATTAAAGAGTGGCACTATTTCCACTTTTCCGGTCATAGGATTAAAAAATGGCTGCATGAATTTATCATTGACCACCTCAGGATAATATAGCCATGGCATGTCATATTCTTTGCTACTTACCAGACCAAGAGCATCTATCGTAAGCATCCGATTAGATGTATTCTTCAAGTGGGTTATCTGCACGGCACCCAAATGGTCAAAATTCACAGACAGATTTGCAGTGCTGGCTTTAGCTATATTAGCCTTAAACCATACCGGTATTGAAATATTTTCCATCCTGTGGGTAAACTCCGGGGATATATCGGCAAGGATTTTCCCGTCGATGATACTCACGCCCTTATTTCTCACACCACTGAAACCATAAATATCAAAAGATTTACCTATATCAATATCCTGGGGAATTCCAATCCTGAAAGAGCTTTGCTTTCCATTGGCCGATATGTTGGATATGGGTACTTCTCCGGCTTCTATCTTAGTTTCACCTTGTACGAAAAAAAGGCTTACTTTGTCTGTTTCATTCCATTTTGCACTTAGATTGAGGCTCCCGGGGATCTCTTCAAGACCTATACGTGTAGTGGCTTCATCATCAGGCGGCATGAATGCCGTTAGGGTAAGCATACGTTCTTTGGTTTCCGTTTGGTGGTCCGACACGATATCGTTATCGTCGCATCCTATAAACAATATGCCTATTACAAAAATTATTGAATATACTATTTTTTTCATTTCGATTCCTCTTTATATTTTGTTACACAACAAATAGAAGATTACAATTTTTCTCCTTCCATATCTTTCACATTACCATTACCATTCTTTGCCAATACCGAGACTGTACACGTAGCAGTTTTATTCCCGTCTAGCGTGGTAACGGTAATCACGGCTGTACCGGCTTTCTTTGCAGTCACTTTACCTCCTGCATCAACAGTAGTTATGGTCGCATCCGACGACTTCCATGTTACCGATTTATTACCGGCATTGAAGGGAGAAACGGTAGCAGTGAGAGTGAAACTTTCACTTTCAATTACCGTTTTGGTTGTTGGACTTACCGTTATTCCTGTGACCGAAATTATTTTTTTAGCCACTATAACTGTACACTCGGTAGTTTTACCGGTTTTGGTATCGGTAACCGCTACTGTGGTATTTCCTTCTGCCACACCCTTCACTGTTAAAGTATTTCCATTGACGGTTGCCGTTGCCACTTCCGTATTATTGGATTCAGCCGTATAACTACCGGTTCCTTCAGTTACGGTTATCTCTACGCTTTCTCCTTCTGTAATGGCTATTGACTGCTTTTCGAGTTGTGGAGCAGATAGGGGTGGATAGAGCCTGTTAATAAATTCTATGTCTTTTTCAGTGAATCGTTCGCGTTGTGGATAAAAGCTAGTTCCATCCAATTTAGTCATTGTAAATTTATTGGGATCGGCAGCAAATGCCCTCGAATGATAACACATTAAAGAATTAAAATCGAAACCTTCAGTGTATTGCCCTTTGGATAGCCAGATATCAAAATTGTGTTCTTTTCCTTTGATGATATTTTCTTTTATAACTATGATATAGTCGTCACGGTCGGGCTTTGATTGCTCATGTAATAATCCAAGCGCATGCCCTATTTCATGAGCTATATTTCCGGCCGTGCCCCAAGTATCTATCACTATTTCCTGTTCACCTCCAATCATACCAATCCACGAATAGCAACCTTTCTCAGGAATATATTTAAACAAAATGTAATTGGTTTCCGTATTCCTCTCTTTAAAGACGATATGGGTTTTATCGAAGAGTTTAATGGCGTCCGATATCCGCTGTTTTTCCGGAAAATTGGGATCAATGGCATAATAAATAATATTATCCGGCCATCGTGCCGGTTCATAGTCAATAGCAGCCGCTCTAAGCAATATTTGAGGATCTATTAATATATCTCCTTGGTAAAATAATTTACCTTCAATTTTGGTGCATTGTAAAAGTACTCCTCCAATGGAAACGGTAACCACCTCTCCTTTTACCCCAGGATAAGCCTGCTCAGTGCCTCTCAGTGTTTCCAGTTCCTGTAACTTTACGGTTTTCACTTCTCCGTAACCGGTTCCGGCCGAATTGGAGGCATAAGCCCTCACATAATAGGTGGTTTCAGGTATCAGTCTTTCGATGCTCCCCGAAAAGAAACCGGTTCCCGAACCATCGATAGTTTTGCTATCGGATATAGTGGGATTTTTGTGAGTAGCATAACAGATACCTCTTCCTACTACAGTTGCTCCACCATCATCGGTAATATTGGCTTCGTAATCAAATGAACCGGTAGTGATCGAGGTGATCAATCCGATCGTCACTGTTGGTTCAGTCGCCACTATCGAATTATCCGGCTCTTTAGGTTCTTCAGGTTTTGTAGGATCCATAATAATATCGGCTGGATCTTCTTTACAAGCGGCCAATAACATAATTACCACAAACATCAAAATATATAAAAAATGTTTCATTTTTGGATTATTGAAAATAAAATCTGTAATATAATTCTCTCTAACTCGGACAAATCAACAAGCAAATGATTATTCGACAAATTTACGCTTATTCTATTTCATTGACTTAAAAGTTAACATTTATTTTTCTCCTGATTGATATATTTAAGAGAAAAGAGAGCATTCTACCTATAATTACCGCCATTTCATTTTACGCATTCCAAAATCTAAAATTTAATTTAAGAACTAATCGTTCATTTACAATTAATTTTGTATCTTTGAGCATTAAAGATCAATATTTATGGAATTCCTACAAAATGCCGAACCTTTGTTGCGAATCTTTTGGTATATCGCAGCTCCTGTTACCGTGATATTTATTATCCAGACAATTCTTACGTTCGTAGGTGGAGACTCCATGGATGGAGTGGATGCCGATTTCGAGGGTGATCTGAGTGGCGGAGATGCTCCGTTTCAACTTTTCTCGCTTCGGAATCTTATTAATTTCCTGCTCGGCTACGGTTGGGCCGGGATCGCTTTTTACAATCTCATTCCTAACAAACCGATACTGATCATAGTAGCTGTCATCGTCGGGATCTTGTTTGTGGCTATCTTCTTTATGATCGTCAAGGTATTCCTGAGATTGGCTGAAGATAATTCATTCAAGATGCAGGATGCGCTCCACAAAACAGCCGAGGTATATCTGACCATCCCGGCAAGCCGCACGGGGAAAGGAAAAATACTGATTAGCGTAGGTGGTTCATTACGAGAACTGGATGCTATGACCGACGAGAAGGAATCCATCCACTCGCGATCGACCGTGAAAATCATCAAAATTGAAAATAACAATATTCTCATAGTAGAAAAAATCTAAATGTATTATGACAGCTGAAACTCTATCATCGCCTATGTTTTTAATTATTGTACTTGCAGTAGTAGTTTTCGTAACCATTCTGGCGCTGGCATCGCGCTTTAAAAGATGTCCTTCAGATAAGATACTGGTCGTCTACGGACGCACCGGTGGAACATCGGCCCGATGTATCCATGGAGGGGGTGCTTTTATATGGCCTGTCATCCAGGACTTCGCTTTCCTCGACCTGAAACCCTTGTCGATTGAGGCCAACCTCACCAACGCATTGAGCCGACAGAATATCCGTGTGGATGTACCTTCACGCTTTACCATCGCCATCTCCTCGGAACCGGAATTGATGAATACCGCTGCAGAAAGGTTACTCGGACTCACTCCCGACAAAATCAGGGAACTAGCCTCCGATATCCTTTTCGGTCAGTTACGTCTGGTAATCGCCACCATGTCTATTGAAGAGATCAACTCCGACCGTGATAAGTTCCTTGAAGCCATCTCCAAAACGGTGGACTCCGAATTGAAGAAAGTGGGATTAAAACTTATCAACGTGAACGTAACCGACATCAGGGATGAATCGGGATATATTGAAGCATTGGGTAAGGAAGCCGCTGCCAAAGCTATTAACGAAGCCAAAATAAGCGTGGCCGAACAGGAAAAGATCGGTGAAACCGGGAAGGCCATAGCCGATAAAGATCGCGAAGTGAGTATTGCAGCGGCCAGAAAAGACGAATCGATCGGAAAAGCCGAAGCTGATAAGCTGATGCGTATAAAAACATCGGAAGCCAATGCCACAGCGGTACAAGGTGAAAACGAGGCAAAGATCACCATCGCTCAGTCCGATGCATCCCGCCGTGAGAAAGAAGCCGAAGCGGCGCGCCTTGCCGTAGCCGCAGAAAAAGTACAACAGGCCAAAGCCTTGGAAGAGGCCTATTCTGCAGAACAAAAAGCGGAAAATGCCCGTGCGGAACGGGAGCGTTCTACCGAAACAGCTAATATCGTGGTGCCCGCTGAAATTGCCAAACAGAAAGCCATCATCGACGCACAAGCCGAAGCCGAACGTATTCGTGTACAGGCAAAAGGAGAAGCCGATGCCATCTTTGCCAAGATGGATGCTGAAGCGCGCGGTCTATTCGAAATACTGAATAAACAAGCCTTGGGATACAGGGATGTTGTTGCCGCCGCCGGTGGTGATCCCGACAAAGCTTATCAGTTGCTGATGATCGAAAAACTGCCTGAATTAATCAAGACACAGGTAGAGGCTGTGAAGAATCTCAAGATCGATAAGGTGACCGTTTGGGATTCAGGCAATAACCAGAATGGGAAAGGCTCTACTGCCAACTTCCTATCTGGACTGATGAAAACCATTCCCCCACTCGACGACCTGTTCAATATGGCCGGAATGAACCTCCCCAATTATCTGAAAGGGGAGGACCGCCCGGAGATAATTCCTGTAGAAGAAGGAACGGAAACGGGAAACGCAACAGAAAAAAAACAGGAAAATTAATTTCCAAAAAAACCCCTCGCCTATCGACGAGGGGTATTTTTTTACAGATAAGAAAGGATTATATTTTAGGGAATGCGGTAGACAATACTGTTGATATTCATGCCGGCTCCAACCGAGGCTAATACAATATTATCGCCACTTTTTATCGTTTGTCCTTTCATTCCACCACGTGTAACGATGTCGAGCAGAGTAGGCACAGTAGCTACCGACGAATTTCCCAACCAGGATATGGTCATCGGCATAATATGCTGGGGTACCTCTTTAAGATCGTACAAATGGAACAAACGCTTCAGGATAGCGTCATCCATCTTCCCATTTGCCTGATGGATCAATACCTTGCTCACTTCGTTTATATGTAACTTTAATTTATCAAGTCCGGCTTTAATGGCTTTCGGCACATTCTCAAGAGCATATTGGTAGAGCCGTCTTCCGTTCATCTTCAGAAAATAATCTTTTTTCTCAGCCAGTTCAGGATTATAAGAATATCCCAGACGAAGCATATTTGCATAGTCCAACGCATCACTGCGTGAATTATGTCCGATCACACCCACGGGAGAATCGCTCTCTCTCGCTTCCATGATGGCTGCTCCTGCACCATCTGCATAGATCATACTGTCACGATCGTGCGGATCGGAGATACGCGACAACACATCTGCCCCGACTACCAATATTTTCTTTGCATCACCCGAACGGATATAGTAATCGGCCTGAATCACCGCCTGTACCCATCCCGGACAACCATACAAAATATCATATGCCACTGCTGACGGATTGGCAATACCCAACTTCTGCTTCAAACGTGCAGCCATTGTCGGCAACACATCTATCCGCATATTATCCACTGTGGTCTCTCCAAAATTATGGGCAAAAATGATATAGTCGAGTTCCTCCTTGTCTATTCCTGCATCCTCTATGGCCCTTTGAGATGCTATTAGTGCCAGATCGGAGGTTGACTCATCATCGCCGGCATACCGACGCTCGGCGATAGTGGTTATTTCCTCAAATTTCCTCGTAATTTCCTCATTGGGTGTGGAAAGTTTCTCCCCAGTGGAATCATAAAACTCGTAATTATGGAAAAATTCATTTTTTATCTGTTTGGCAGGGACATAACTGCCAGTTCCGGTAAAAATACTATAAAGCTTACTCATTGCGAATTATTCTTTATTAACTTGACAACCTTACAACTTTTTAGACCTTCCAGATTCAATTAAATTGTACTATTAACAATATAGTTACTGTTAGGGGATACAAAAGTACATGATTTTTTCTAAATAAACCACAAACGGGTAAAAATAACCCGCTTAATGGTTTTTCCCGGTCCCTTCAACCCCTTTGTTTATAACAGGACTGGAGATATCCTCATACAGCTCAAGGTCGAAATACCGGGTTGCCGCTGTGACATGATCAAAGATATCCGACACAATTTCTTCATATTGCACCCAAGCAGTAGTAGAAGTAAAAAAATAAAGTTCGAGGGGAAGTCCCTTTGATGTGGGTTGTAACTGTCGCACAATCAACAGTAATTCCTTATGAACTCCAGGATGATTTTTCAGATAATTTTTAACATACTGCCTGTAAAGTCCCATATTGGTCAGATTCCTGCCGTTAATAGATAGCGACTTGTCAACCCCCTTTTCCCGATTGTATTCATTAATATCTTCACTTCTCGAATGGACATAATCAGTGATAAGCCCTATCTTTTCCAGTTCTTTCAACTCATCATCTTTTATAAACCTGATTGTGGACTGTTTCACAAAAACCGAACGCTTCAACCGTCTTCCACCGGTCTCCACCATACCGCGCCAGTTTTGGAACGACTCCGACACCAATGAATAAGGAGGGATAGTGGTGATGGTCTTATCGAAATTCCGGATCTTCACAGTAGTGAGTGATATTTCAAATACATCTCCGTCAGCATCATACTTGGGCATGGTAATCCAGTCACCAATACGTACCATATCATTGGCCGAAACCTGGATACTGGCTACAAATCCCAGAATAGGATCTTTAAATACCAGCATCAGTACGGCAGAAAGTGCACCCAGTCCGGTTAAGATATGTGCCGGTTTTTGTCCGGTAAGGATAGAGAAAAGGACGATAAAAGCGATACAGTAGAGTACAATTTTGATTACCTGAGCATAACTCTCCAATGGTTTATCTCTCATCCTCGGTTTCGTGGAAAGCGTATCGAAAAACGCATTCAGTATAGACATGAGGAGCCATATCACATAAAATATCAGAAAAACATCTACCAGTTTAATGATAAAATCCATTGTCTTGGGGAACTGGTCAAAAATAATAGGAATAGAACCCTTCACCAGACTATAAGGTATCACCATCGCAAGAAAATGGGGGAAGCGTCTTTTAGCAAGATTTTTAGGGAATTCGGCTTGGGATATTTTCTCAAAGCGGATGAGGATATTCTTCAGGATAATACGGGTAAAGTATTGTAACACAAATACCAGCACAATCAACACGATCAACAGGATGATCATATTAATATATTTAGCCCAACTATCGGTAACTCCAAAGTTTTTTAATAATTCAAGGGACCAATCGCTAATAGCATTGGTCGAACGCGATATTTGCTGAATGTTTTCTTCGTTCATAGGATTATCTATTTTTTTGTGAGCGAATACAGTACGCAGCACTTATCAGACAAAGATATAATTTTTAACTAAATTCCCCAAACTATTTCTCCCTTTTCCTTGGTATTCCCCCGTCCCCCAGTCTCCCTTATCATTTATCAGACGAAGCATCTCGTTTTTCAAAGAATAATCGTATATTTGCCAAGGCAGTTCGTACTCCGACATGAGTAGATGAAAGAATTGTTATCAAAATAATTATATCTAAATAACTTAACGAGGAATATGGGAAAAGTACTGATCATCGGTGCCGGCGGTGTAGGAACAGTGGTGGCCAATAAAGTGGCGCAAAACAGTGATGTATTCACTGATATTATGCTGGCAAGCCGTACCAAGAGCAAATGCGATGCGATTGCAGAAGATGTGAAACGTCGTACAGGTGTAGCGATACAAACAGCAAAAGTGGATGCCGACAGCGTACCAGAATTGGTCGAATTATTCAATGAATATAAGCCCGAATTGGTGATTAATGTTGCGTTGCCCTATCAGGATCTGACCATTATGGATGCCTGTCTCGAATGTGGCGTACATTATCTCGATACAGCCAATTATGAGCCGAAAGATGAAGCCAAGTTCGAGTACAGATGGCAGTGGGCCTATAAGGAGAAGTTCGAGAAAGCCGGATTGACAGCCATTCTTGGTTGCGGATTCGACCCCGGTGTGACAAGTATCTTTACCGCGTATGCCGTCAAACATCATTTCGATGAGATCCACTATCTCGATATCGTAGACTGTAATGCGGGTGATCACGGCAAAGCATTCGCAACCAACTTCAATCCGGAAATCAATATACGCGAGGTAACCCAAAAGGGCAAGTATTGGGAAAACGGACAATGGGTGGAAACCGAGCCACACGAGATCCATAAACCGCTAACCTACCCAGAAATCGGTCCTAAAGAATCGTATGTGATCTATCACGAAGAGTTGGAATCGCTGGTGAAGAACTTTCCTACTCTCAGGCGGGCACGCTTCTGGATGACTTTCGGACAGGAGTACCTCACGCACCTGCGGGTGATACAGAACATCGGTATGGCACGTATTGACGAGGTGGAATACAACGGACAAAAAATCGTTCCTATCCAGTTTCTGAAAGCGGTACTCCCCGATCCGGGTGAACTGGGAGAGAACTACACGGGTGAAACGTCTATCGGTTGCCGTATAAAAGGTATGAAGGATGGTAAAGAACGCACCTACTATATTTATAATAATTGCAGCCACCAAGAGGCTTATAAAGAGACCGGCGCCCAGGGAGTAAGTTACACTACCGGTGTACCTGCTACGATTGGCGCGATGATGTTCATGCAGGGCATTTGGAAGAAACCGGGCGTATTCAACGTGGAAGAATTTAATCCGGATCCGTTCATGGAGCAACTTAACAAACAGGGATTGCCCTGGCACGAACAGTTCGACATAGATCTGGAAGTATGACTGGCACCTTGCTTATAACGCTTGGTTATATCTCATGAAAAACGCGACAGGAAAAATAATTCCTGTCGCGTTTTATATAAATAATAATTACTAATTAAAAAAGAACTCTATCATGCAAAAAGTATTTTTAAAATCACAGCTCATTCTTATCCTTATTTTAATTCTCAGCGGATGTAAAGATGAACAACCACCCGTTGAAGAAATTGTATTAAGTGGTGATAAAGAGCTACTGGAATATAAACTGGAAGCGTCACTCAATCCTGTTCTATCCGATGGAGATATCATAGGAAAGATCCAGGGAGGGAAAATAGAACTGCAACTACCTTACGGACTTGATGTCACCAAACTGATTGCCACTTTTTCATACAAAGGAGAAAAGATTCTGGTCGGTGAAAAGGAACAGGTATCGCGCACCACACCTAATAACTTCAAGAATGCGGTTACCTATGCGATTATTGCTGAAGATGAAAGCAAAATCGAATATAAAGTGACCATTACGTACTCTCCTCCCATTCCGCATATATACATTACTACTGAAAACGGAGTGGAGATCGCCACGAAAGATGACTATGTAAATGCCAATGTCACCATCGAAGCCAATGGATGGGGAGAAGACTACTCGGGCAAAACACAGATCAAAGGTAGGGGTAACACTACCTGGGGCATGCCCAAGAAACCCTACCGTCTTAAACTGGATAAAAAATCGTCCCTACTCAATTTGGCAGAAGAAAAAGACTGGGTGCTTCTTGCGAATTACATCGATCCTACATTGATGCTCAATTCTGTAGCTTTCAAGATCGGGCAGATGATCGAACTGAAGTTCACCAATCATGCCATTCCCGTCGACCTGACCCTGAACGGCAAGTACGTAGGTAGTTACCTTTTCACTGAACAGGTTGAATTATCTTCAAGCCGGGTGAATATTAACGACAAAAAAGGAGTTTTATTGGAACTGGATACCAACTACGACGAAGATTTCAAATTTTATTCCAATAACTATAAGTTACCTGTAATGGTAAAGGATCCCGACGTGGAATCCGATGAACAATTCCAACAGATCAAAAGCGATTTTCATCGGTTTGAAGATGCATTGGCATCACCATTGTTTCCCAACAACAACTACAAGGACTTTATAGATGTAGAATCAGTAGTTAAATTCCTGATTATCTATAATCTCACACACAACATGGAGCTCAATCATCCCAAAAGCACTTATATGTATAAAGATGAAGGAGGTAAATATACAATGGGGCCGATTTGGGATTTCGATTGGGCTTACGGTTACGAAGGGCCAATGAAGCACTTCACCACCCAGCGTCCATTTCTCGAGAAATTCGGTCATACAAATGCGACAGGCTATGATTTCTTTTCCCGTTTCTTAGAGGATCCCAAAGTTGTCCAATTATACAAAGATACCTGGAGGCAGTTTCATAGTACAAAGAAGAGAGAGCTACTTGATTATATTGATTGGTATGCAGACAGGATAAAGGAATCGAAAAAGAATGATTACAACATATGGAAAAACGAAACTCCGTACTTTGAGAGTTCTGTCAGCGCGTTAAAGAAATGGCTCGAGGATAGATTCCAATACATAGACGAAGAAGTATCTTCCCTTTGATAAAATTCACTGCCCGAACTATTTTATTTTTATGGTAAAACCTTTCAGGAAGTAGTAAAAATAGCTATTTTTGTAATCATAAATTCCATAAGGATGAAATCCAAAAGTTTAGTCAATATAGGTGATTACGACAGAGACGATATCTATCGTATCCTCAAAAGCGCCTCCCGGTTCAAACAGAACCCGGATCGTAATTTGCTACAGGGAAAAGTGTGCGCCACTCTTTTTTTCGAGCCCTCTACACGTACACGTCTCAGTTTTGAGACTGCGGTCAACCGCCTCCGTGGTCGTATCATTGGCTTTTCCGACTCGGCAACCAGCAGCTCTACCAAGGGAGAGTCGCTCAAAGACACTATTATGATGGTAAGCAATTATGCCGACCTCATCATCATGCGCCACCATCTGGAAGGATCGGCCCGTTATGCCTCCGAGATATCGCCCGTACCGGTGATCAACGCCGGCGATGGTTCCAATCAGCATCCCACACAAACGATGCTCGACCTATTTACCATCTACGAAACGCAAGGAACACTCGAAAACCTCACGATTACTATCGTGGGTGACCTGAAATACGGCCGTGCAGTACATTCACTTATTCAGGGACTCTCCTACTTCAATCCCACGTTTAATTTCGTGGCACCTGAAGAGTTGCACATCCCCGATAAATACAAGACATTCTGCGACAACAAAAATATTCCTTACAGGGAATTCAAGGAATTTTCTCCCGAAGCAATTAACAGTGCCGACATCCTATACATGACCCGCGTACAGAAAGAACGCTTTACCGA
Source organism: Proteiniphilum sp. (assembly GCF_034927365.1). GTDB lineage: Bacteria > Bacteroidota > Bacteroidia > Bacteroidales > Dysgonomonadaceae > Proteiniphilum. Next base: position 199,365 of record NZ_JAYFQD010000010.1, read on the forward strand.
CTTGATGGAGTATGAGAAAGTAAAGAACATTTACATCCTTCATAACCATATGTTGGAAGATTCCAAGAAGAATCTGAAAGTACTACATCCCCTCCCGAGGGTAAAAGAGATCGATCAGGACGTGGATGATAATCCGAAAGCATATTACTTTGAGCAGGCAAAAAATGGCATGTACACTCGTCAGGCCATCATTTGTGATTTAATGGGAATCACAGATAATGTGTCAATGTGAATAATGTGGGAAGCTCCCTGAATCCCTAGGTACTCAGGTATAGTTGGTAATTAGTTCCTATATTTGAAATAGGAAAAGACGGATAGGTAGCCCAATAAAAAAGCTATATCATTTTAGTTAATTGGTAATTAAAAGAATTATGGGAAAAGAATTACAGGTTGCAGCACTCGAGAATGGTACGGCCATTGACCATATACCCAGTGATGCTGTTTTCAAAGTGGTTTCACTACTTCAATTACAGAAATTGAACAACCGGATCACTATCGGGAATAACCTAAAAAGCAGTAAGATGGGATCTAAAGGAATCATCAAAGTATCGGATAAGTTCTTCCGTGAAGATGAACTCAACCGTATTGCTTTGATAGCGCCCAATGTGAATCTGAATATCATCCGGAATTTTGAGGTGGTAGAGAAGAAAAAAGTGATATTACCCGATGAGATTGTTGAGATCGTGAAATGTAACAATCCCAAATGTATCAGCAATAACGAACCGATGAAAACCCGGTTTCATGTGACAGATAAAGAGAAGGTAGAACTTCAGTGCCACTATTGCGAAATAAAGATCAAAAAGGAAGACATTGTGCTTCAATAGATATTCAGTTGATATTCAATAGCAATTACGTATGAAGTACAAATAACAGCGAAGCTGAATAACGTGAGCAAAGCGAACGAATAACTACAGAATAACATGCGAAGCATGAATAACTATTGAATAACGGCGAAGCTAAACAACAATAATTAATGCATTTATGCCCGTCAATTTACCCGAAAAATTACCAGCGATTGAGATATTAAAGAAGGAGCATATTTTTGTAATGGACGACTTACGTGCATCCACGCAAGATATACGCCCCTTAAGAATATTGATTCTCAACCTGATGCCGGTAAAAATAACAACAGAGACAGATCTCATACGGCTTCTGTCTAACTCTCCGCTCCAGATAGAGATTGAATTTCTTGGATTATCCACACATACGCCCAAGAATACACCTATCGAACATCTCATGTCGTTTTATACAAGGTTTCCCAAAATAAAAAATAGTTATTACGACGGGATGATCATTACTGGTGCACCGGTAGAGATGCTTCCTTTTGAAGAGGTGAAATATTGGAAAGAGTTTACGCAAATATTAGATTGGGCACGCACACATGTAACCTCCACTTTTTACATCTGTTGGGGTGCACAGGCGGCACTGCAACATTTCTATGGTATCAACAAGTATCCATTGGATAAAAAGCTCTTCGGCGTTTTCAGTCACAGAGTAAACGATCCCTCATTTCCTCTCTTTCGCGGTTTTGATGACGAATTCTATGCACCCCACAGCAGGCACACCACTATTCTGGCTGATGAGATAAGAAAACACCCCTCACTGACTATCCTCTCCGAGTCGGAGGAAGCAGGCGTGTATATTGTTTCATCCCGTGGAGGAAGGGAGTTTTACGTGACCGGCCATTCCGAGTATTCACCCCTTACCCTGCACAAGGAGTATATCCGCGACATGGAGAAGGGGATGGATTCCGTGGTATTACCCAAGAACTACTACAGGAACAACGATCCAAATCAACTACCATTAGTACAATGGCGATCACATGCTAACCTTTTATATATAAACTGGTTAAACTATTTTGTGTATCAAGCCACTCCTTTCAATATCTCGGAAATTGCACATCTCGGTGAGCTGTAAACCTGAATAAATAAAGGATTTACCGGTTAACAGCATTTCCTGCAAACTTCAGACAGACCGGTTTCCCGAGAGATATATCCTTATGAGTATCGGTAAGCAATCCTGTTTCGTCATCGATACGGAACACCTGTATCTTATTATCATCCCTGGCAGCCACCAAAAGGAACTTTCCGTTGGGAGAAATGACAAAATTACGCGGATGCTTTCCGGTCAGCTGATAACCTGCTTTTACAAGTGTCCCGTCGTTAGAATTGATTGAAAAGATGGCGATGCCGTCGGCTTGAAGCCGATTTGAAGCATAAAGAAAGCGGCCATCGGGTGAGACATGGATATCGGCGCTCCCTCTGGCGCCGGTTGTATCGGCAGCAATCACCTGTTTCTGGATCAACTCTCCGAAAGAATAATCAAAGACAATCACTTCACCCGACAACTCACCCAACAGATAGAGGTATTTTCCCCCATCGGGATGGAAATCGAAATGACGTGGTCCGGTTCCTGCCGGTATCAAAAATTCTTTCATGCTACTATCTAATAAACCAGGCTGTCCCTCAAAGGGCGTATCGTTTACGTTGAAGCGGTAGAGTTTGTCGCTTCCCAAATCGGCTGCAAACAGATATTGGCCATCGGGAGAATACCTCACGCTATGCAGATGGGCGCTTTCCTGCCGGACGGAGTCCGGACCCGATCCCTTGAAGTGCTTCAATACTATGGCAGAAGTAAGCGTGCCATCTTCTTTCACCTGAAACGAAGCAATACTTCCTCCTCCATAGTTGGCTGTATGCACATTCTTTCCTTTACCGTCCACCGTAATATAACAGGGAGCACTACTATTTACCGGCTTGGAGTTTATTAACTTCATCTTCCCGTTACGTTTATCGAATGAGAAAGCATGTACAGCACTGTTCGTTCCGTCGTTTTCACTCACCGCATAGATAAATCGTTTATCGGGACTCGGGGTGAGGTAGGACGGATTTTCGACCTCTATCATGCTGATTGCATCGGAATCGCCCGTATCCGTATCGAAACGATATACAAATATCCCTTTACTACCCTCGTTGGAAGTGTAGGTCCCGGCTAATAGAAAGAGATCCCCTCCGCTGGTCTCCTCCACGGACACTTCTTCCCCCTCCGATATGTTACGCTCATCTGTCTTTTCCGGGCGGTTTCCGGTACATGAAACCAATAAAGCTGCTACCACCGCTGTCATTACTATATTTTTAATCATCGTTGCTACATTTATCATATCAAAAAAATCATCATTTATCGAACGAAACACATCGCCAAAGGTAGTACCTTGTGAAACACTTTATCCGTTATCTTGCAAAGCACACTATCTCACAGCCCCCTCTGGATTTACGAAAGTAACCTATTTTTCTTAAACAGATTCCTTTTCCCCAAAAAAAATCAACCTATCGGCATTCCTTGTCCCGGCTAGTCAGAATTGGCGCATCAGCATATTGGCACATTGGCATATTGGCATATTGGCATATTGGCAAATCTAAAATTAAATTTGCTAATGTGGCGTGGACTCCGTATTTTTGCACCATCAAAAAAATTAAAACCCGGTAGCAAAACAAGAATAGAATATGTTGTCAGAAATTTTATCGATCACCGGCCGTCCCGGTTTATACAAACTTATCTCCACCAATAAAAATATGAATATTGTTGAGTCGCTTGCCGATGGAAAACGTGTTCCCGTATACGCTCAGGAAAAAGTTGTAGCTTTGAGCGATGTATCTATCTACACCCAAAATGGAGACACACCTTTGCGGGACGTATTAAAAAAAATAAAGGAAAAAGAGGAAGGTAAGCAGGTCTCTCTGGGATCCAAATCATCCAGTAAACAACTCTTCGCTTATCTTGAAGAGGTACTGCCCGACTATAGTAGGGACAGTGTTTATGCCGGTGACATAAAGAAACTGATTTCGTGGTATAATATTCTTACAACACACAATATCGATCTGGAAGAAACAGAAAAGTCGGGGGATAGTACCCCTGATGATTCCGAGACACAACCGAAGGAATGAACATAAAAGATATCTTCACCCGTGCGGGAGCCGGTACCATCTACATCCTGGTCATACTTCTGGGTTTGTTGGGGGGGCGGTTTTCATTTCTTGCTGTTTTCGGAGCCATACTGGCTGCCGGGCTATTCGAATTTTACCGTATGGTAGAGAAAGACACTTCCCATGCAATCAGCAAAATATTCAATATCCTGTCGGGGGTTATCATCTTTATATCGGTATTTCTCTACCTGGAGAATATCAATACCTATCTCCTACCCATCTCTGTCCTCACTTATCTACTGATACTGATCGCTTCGGCCATTTTCCTGCGCAGGGATGATATCTTCCATGGTATCATTTATTCGGTCTTTGGGCAGTTCTATATTACGATGCCATTGGGTTTACTCATGCTCATCTCCTATTCACTTCAACCCGATATTGCAGCAGGAAATGCGTACGACTGGGTTCCGGTGCTGGCTCTGTTTGTATTCCTTTGGGTCAACGATACGGCAGCCTATTTCATCGGATCTCTCATTGGCAAGCACAAACTCATCGAACACATCTCACCCAAAAAATCGATAGAAGGTTTTATCGCCGGGATCTGTTTCACTATGCTCGCATCCCTGATCTTCGATTGGCTCTATCCCGGTTTTTCTGTAATATTCTGGATGGGATTCGGCGTAATAGTATCGCTATTCGGGACGCTGGGCGACTTGTTCGAATCGCTTATCAAACGTACTTGTAAAGTAAAGGATGCCGGTGACCTGATCCCCGGACATGGAGGCATACTCGACCGGATTGACAGTCTCTTAGTGGCTGTTCCTGCCGTTTTCCTCTATTTTATCCTGTTCCTGCAATAAAAGAAAAACGGCCGGCATAAAATAATCCGATAAGAAGATCAATGTTGCCGGCCGAATCACTATTTTCTATCTTACATCGCCCCTTTTTCCCGTAAACGCTGTTGCCATTTCCAGGCCGAAGCCATGGTATCTTCGATGGTTTCTACCGCTTTCCAGCCCAATACGTTATTGGCCTTGTCGGGTTGAGCCCAGATTTGTTCAATATCGCCTTCCCGACGTCCGACAATTTTATAATTCAGCGGCTTACCGGATACTTTCTCGAATACCTTGATCAACCCTAACACCGAGAGTCCTGTTCCCGTTCCCAGATTAAATATCTCGACCTTGTCGTCCGACTTGTCTTCAAGCATGCGCTCAACAGCGATCACATGCGCTTTGGCCAAATCCACCACATTAATGAAATCACGGATACAAGAGCCGTCGGGAGTATTGTAATCATCGCCAAATACACTTAATTGCTGCCGTATGCCAATCCCGGTCTGGGTGATGTAAGGGACTAAATTCTGCGGTACGCCTAAAGGCAATTCGCCGATCTCTGCCGACGGATGGGCGCCGATAGGATTAAAGTAACGAAGGATAATGCTTTTGATGGGAGCGCCCGAATGTACAAAATCCTGTATGATCTCTTCATTGATCTGCTTGCTATTGCCATAGGGGGATGTAGCCGGTTTCACCGGGGCATTCTCATCAATCGGATTGGTATCGGGTTCCCCATAAACGGTACATGACGAAGAGAAGACAATTCCCTTCACGTTATGCTGCGGCATTAACTCCAGCAGGTTGATCAACGATACCAGGTTATTACGGTAATACATCAACGGTTTTTCCACCGATTCGCCCACCGCCTTGCTGGCCGCGAAATGAATAATCCCGTCGAAGCTGTATTTCCTGAACAATGCCTTCATCGCCGCAAGATCGGTACAATCGAGTTTATCAAAAATAGGACGCTTACCGGTAATCCGGGTGATACCCTCCAGCACATCGGCATTGGAATTGGAAAGATTATCCACAATCACCACTTCATATCCGGCCTGTTGCAACTCAACCACCGTATGTGAACCAATGTACCCGGTTCCTCCTGTTACAAGAATTTTTTTTGACATAAGAATTTATTAATTATCAATTACTGATTATGTTAAAACTCAGAAATTAGAAGTTGGACTTCAACAATTGAACGTTTCAACAATTCAACGCTTCAACGTTTTAACAACTCCTCCACAGCCCTTTTCAGTTGGAGATCATCCCCACTCAACAGGGATTCGGGCGTATTATAGACTTCAATATCAGGTTCCAATTGGTTATTTTCCATTGGTATACCCTTCATATCTACTACCGTTACTTGCGGGATACCGAATACCAGCGAGGGATCGATCTGAGATTCCCACCATACGGCTGTCATGGTGCCCGGCACGGGAGCACCGACCAGCTTTCCGATACCCAGTTCCTTATAAACCCAGGGGAATCCATGTGCATTGGAGTAGTTGCTCTCTCCCATCAAAACGATGGAAGGCTTGGTCCATTTATTGAAAGGATCACTACCGATATACTCTCCACGGGGTGCAAACCGCTGATACTCCTTACCACTTAGCAGGGTTGCCAGATCGTCATGCAACCATCCTCCACCGTTAAAGCGGGTATCAATTACAACCGCCTCTTTATTCCGGTATTTTCCGAGTAGATTCAGATAAACATCCCTGAAACTATCGCTATTCATTCCCCGGATATGGACATAGCCAATCCGTCCACCGGAGTATTTCTCCGTAAGCTCTTCCCGTTTTTCTACCCAACGGTTATATAACAACTCATTTTCTTGTCCATATGAAATGGGTTTCACGATCTCTTCGAACCGATCTCCTTCACCGGGTGTGTAGGCTGTAATTACGACCGGTTTTCCTGCCTTTCCGTCAAGTAAATGCCACCATGTCTTCCCCGCTGCTATCAGTTCACCGTCAATCTTCTCGACGATCACACCGGGTTTCAGCTTCGATTTTGCCTTGATCAGAGGGCTTCCTTTCATGATCTCTTTGATCTTCAATCCCTCTCCTTGATAGATATCATCCCAGAATACACCCAGAGTAGCTGTCGGCCAGCCACTACCCGGAGATGAGTACCGGGCACCGGTATGAGATCCGTTCAGTTCACCTAACATCTCCGACAGCATCTCGGCGAAGTCGAAATTATTATCGATATGCGGCAGGAATCTGCGGTATGCCTCACCATACATCTTCCAGTCCACGCCATGTAAATTCTTATCGTAGAACTTGTCTTTCACCTGTTTCCATGCGTGATCAAAGATATAGGCCCTTTCAGCAGCACCACGGTAATTAAATGGAGCGGAAAACGACACATCTGTCACTCTTCCGTTGTCTATTTTCTTTATCCGCCCCTGCGATACCAGATAGAGATTCTTCTCATCCTTATCGGGCATCAACAAACCGTATCCCACGTCTTTACTCAACAGTTTGGTACTGTTTTCCAGGAAATCCTGCTCCCATAAATCCACCCCTTTCTCGAAACTGGCAAGATAGTAGAGTTTGGAACCGTCTTTATTGAGATAGGCATCCGATAGATTGGAAGAATGGCGTGTCAACCGCACCACTCTGTGACGGCGATTATCGAGATCGAAAACAAGCGATTCCACTGTTTTGGTTGAGTCTTTGTCAACTTTCGATCCATCTTTTCCATCTTTATTTTCTTTTTTATCCTTGCTATCAGCTTTCTTATCCGAATCCTTCGACTCCTTCTCCATCTCTTTTTTCAATGCGCGCTCTTCCTTATTGAGTTGGAAATCATCATAAGCATCGGGAGTGAGAAACATCAGATAAGCATCGCGATGTGCTCCCCAGCTACCATGGCTACGATACCCCGCCCTATCGGAGAAGAACAGGATCGCCTTGCCATCCAGTGTCCATTTAGCCCGCACATCGGTATATCCGCTAAGAGTGAGATTCGTGATTTCCCCGCTACCGTCCGCTTTTATCAATGCGACATCCTTATTGTTCCATCCTCCGTTATCGATATAATCCGAGAGTATCCATTTGCTGTCGGGCGACCACTGAAACCACTGGTCTCCGTCACTGTAAGAATAATTGTATTTGGCATCCATCACCTTCCTCGACTTCCTGGTTTCCAGATTGAGCACATAGATCGCGGAACGGTCTTCCAGATAGGCGATCTCCTTCCCGTCGGGTGAAAACAGGGGTTGGAACGAAGGAACATCGGTATCGGTCAGCTTGGTCTCTTTCAACTCCCGCGCATAACAGAAATATTTATCCTCTTTACGCGCTAACTCCGAACAATAGATATTCCAGGTATTCCCGCGTTCTGCCGAATAGATGAGTGAACGGCCGTCGGGACTGAAATCCACATCCCGCTCCTGCTCGGGAGTATCCGTAATTCTTTTGGTAGTACCAAATTCTACGGAGGTAACAAACAGATCTCCGCGGGCAATGAAGGCGATCTCCTTTCCGCTTGGTGAGACAGCAATACTCCTGGCTCCAGTGGTAAGGGTCTGGGGAACCATCTCCCTTTCAAAATTATCGGAGATGACGCTTACATTTATTTTACGGGGTTTTTCACCCTTTTTCATATGATACAATTCCCCGTCGAAAGAAAAACAGAGATTATCATTCCTGTCGGCAGAGAGAAACCGTACGGGATGTTGTTTGAAGTTTGTCAGTTGCACCGGGGTCCCACCGTCAACTCCGGCACGATAAATATTGAATGTTCCGTCCTGTTCACTCAGGTAATAAAAGCTTTTCCCGTCGGACGACCAAACCCCGTTGCGGTTCTCTCCCTTAAAAGAGGTGAGTTTCCGGTGGGTTTTCTTCTTACTGTCGTATAACCATACATCACGTGTAATGGATGAGGTGTGGTGTTTTCTCCACGCATCTTCATAACCTTTCCTGTCGGTATAGAGCCAAAGGTTGTCATTCTGCGCTATATCTTCCATATGGGTGGGAGATACCATTTTCGGCCGGTCGCCACTCAGTGTTACGGTATAGATCTGATTAAACAATCCGATCGGAAACTGTTGGCTTTCCTGTGCCGGTTGAATATAGGCACTGAACAGTATGGTACTGTCGTTTTGAAATCCCTCGGGATACTCATTGGCGGAATGGGATGTGATTCGCCTGGTCTGTGCGTTTTGCAGTGTCACCACGTATACATCAAAATTTCCCTCCCGGTTGGAAGAGAACGCCAGTTTATCTCCCTTGGACGACCAAACGGGATGTGTATCGTAGGAAGCATGGGAGGTGACTTGTGCAGCCTTTCCACCTGAAACAGGTACGATAAATATATCTCCCTTATAAGTAAAAGCCACCGTAGAACCGTCCGGAGAGATTACACTATTACGGAGCCACAGGGGGGATTCCTGACCATATATCAAAAAAACGGCCAGTAAAAAAAACGAAGAAACCAGGATTTTTCTCATCGAATTATTCTTTTTTTGTTTGTCAGACCTTATAATCTACAAAATTACATAAAATTTATAAGACCTGAAGCCATACAGATGGAAACTAATTTATGGAATCCAATAGTATTTGTAGGTTTGTCAGATATTGATACGTAAATCATTTTTCCGTTATAAAGATTTGTTTTTTATCATTGTTTAAATTTACCGTAAAACAACAGGCTGCAATCATCATCCAAATCAGTTTCTTCGATTAGTTGCTGTAGTTCTTCCAACTTTTTACTGTTTTTGGATGATAATGATCCCTTATCCACCTTTTCGATCTTCTCTGCAATATTGCTCCCAAAATCAATCAACCCAAAATAACCATAATAGCATCTGGCAAGAATACGGTATTGATCCAATAATATTCCTTCCGGAGTTATGAACCCATCAAAATGGCATCCTTTCAATGTTCGCTTGTCAATAATCATTTTGGGTGTATGATATTCATCTTGACCGGGGAAAGTTTCAGTTCCAATTTCAACTATAAAGTGCTTGGGAAGTTCAAAGATAAATATAGCTATTGACTGATCTACCATATTACTCATACGAAATCTTGGAATCAACCTGTTTTCCTGCTCACTGTAATGGTAAAGGTATTCATTCGTATTTCGACGCTCCACCTTGAAATATTCGATATTGGGTGTATGAAACCTCGTTATGGTCGCCTCTGTGGTAACGGGATTCTCTTCGTAGTAATCGGACTTTTTACATCCCTGTATCATGTTTCCCTGAAAATCCTGTATCCAGACCGAATATGTTACTCCAATCCATGGACTATTAGCAAAAATCAGTTTTCCCTGCTCTCGGTCAGGCAGGAATGCACTACCTATGACAGATTCTTCCTGAAGTGGAATCGGGGGATAATGATTTCCCTCGAAATCGTACAACAAGAGACGGGTTGCCGAATGAGTCAGGACATATATCCGGTCGGATTTTTCATCCATGTATACATTGTCTACCGACTGGTATTCTCCGGGACCCTGACCGATTTTGCCTATATTTCGGATATATTTCCCCTGTTTATCATATAACTTCAATGGCATTTGAGAACCCCAAAAAACAGCAATATACTGTTCTCCTACTATATGGTCCGGAAGCCTCTCTCCTATGAGCCCTTCCTCATTTTCATTGTCCATCTTGAGGATGGTGAAGTCGGTAAGCAACTCATCCAACGGAACATTTTTTTTCTGATTAATCCTATTGAAATCACAGACAATCACACTGTCTCCGTTAACGACTTCAATTGCTGCAACAACATCACAGTCATCCAGAAAGGAAGTACCCCCTCCCGGTTGTGACTGATGGGAATTACAAGCCAAGAGCGTTATTATAGATATTGATACGATATATTTCTTCATTACCCTCCAAGAAGAGAAAAATCGGCTGTTGTAAAACTTTTTGTCATACCGGTTGCTTATCGGTGTAAATGAAAATAGTTCGGGAGATAGTAGGTTTTCAGATTGATTTGATGTATTTTCGCTCATGGAAAAGTTTTTTTGTATTTGCTTTTACTAGACATTACAAATATCATAGAATATTCTGTTATTCAAAATAACAATAAACTTTTCTTCTTATTGTGAATAATTCGGACTAAAGCATCCTGAACAATTTTTGTTCAAATGGGTTTTGGGTTTATACAAATTATGGGATATAGTATAAAAACATATTATCGTAAAGAAGATCTTCCCCCCATGGTGGAGGAAATCAATTTTTTCCATAGCCCTTCGTCATTTGACTGGTATGCCAACAGTCCCACCTATACCCCATTGATGCTGGTCGCTTTTGAAGATGATGAGCCGGTAGCCGCCATGTTTGCCGTGATAGTACGAATCAATCGTTTCCTCAGAGGCAAACTTTTTAAAAGATGCTTCATCTCCCAACAACCAGCTTTCTTCAAAAGAAAACTACCCCAGATAGAGATATTCGACGCCTTGATTACACATCTGGTGAAAGAGGTACGCAACCGTGTTTTTCTGATCCGTTACGAGAATCTGGCGAATGCCATCTTCGGCTATAAGGGATTTCGCGAAAACGGATTCTACTCTGTGAAATGGATCAATATCCGCAATTCCCTCCAACGCAAACGAAAAATATGGGACCAACTCTCCAGAACAAGAAAAAACCAGGTCAATAAGGCATTAAAAAAAGGTATCGCACTGGAAGAGTTCACTTCTGAAGGGAAGTTACCGGAGATTTACAAGCTGATCAGGGATACGAACCACAAAAAAGTATCACGCCGTTTCCCTCCCTATCAATATTTCGAGAATTTTTTCCACCATTATGTCCGGAAAGGTAAAGGAAAAATATTGCTTGCCCGCCATCAGGGTAAAATCATAGGAGGTATCATCCTGGGATTCGAGAAAAGAGAGACGGTTTATTGCCTCTACTATTGGGGAAAATCGAAGCGGTATAAATTACTCTACCCTACTATTTTCATCATTTACCAGGCGATGCAGGTATCGGAAAACAAGGGTTTTAATTATTTCGATTTTATGGATGTCAACTTTCTGAATAAAAATGCCGGCCGCTCCCGATTCCTGCTCCAGTTCGGAGGTAAGCAGCGCGCCACAAGACGCTGGTACCGTTTCAATTGGGGATTGCTCAACTTCTTTGCCCACCGCATCTACGATTGAAAGTATTTCGCTCACTCAATATCGGATGAATAACAGATTGGGATATGAAAGAGCAACTGCTATTTCAATCATCACTATCAATCGTTTGCAATACTCTACGGGTAGCTTTCGCCCCCTCTTCCACCAATTCTGTGTACTTTTTAAAGTTGAAAATACTATAATCACCCACGGGAACTTCGATCATAAGATCAGGTTTGTTTTCGATGCAACTTTTCCTGATATTGGTTTGCACAATCATGGCTGCCGAATCCATGAGAAGAGAGAATTTATTGTAGGTCTTTAACTCCTTCTTTTTTGCTCCTACTGACACACCCACTAAAATATCATCAGTAGTCCGTGAAACCCTATCCAGCGGTAACGGATTCAGAATCCCACCGTCAATTAAACTCATACTATTGAATTCATACGGTTTGAAAATAAAAGGAAGGGAAATGGATGCCCGCAAAGCATCAATAATTCTCCCCTCACGAAAAACTACCTCCTGTTGATTGATAATATCGACAGCAACTGCGGTATAGGGGATTCTAAGGTTTTCAATCCTGGTATCAGAAAATATATCTTCCATCTTTTTATACAATTTGACTCCTCTGATAACACCTTTTCGATGCAGGCAGAAGTCGATGAAACGGAAGATACTCCTATTACTGATACTGGAAAGAACCTCTTTGCATTCGTTCCAATAACCTGAAGCATATGCTGCACCCACAACAGCACCCATGGAGCAACCCGCAACTGAGGAGATGATGTAATTTTGCCTGATTAACTCTTCTATAACCCCTATATGAGCCAATCCCCTCGCACCACCGGTGGCTAACACCAACGCTACTTTTTTCTCGCCGCTCATAGTTAAATAAATTTAAATCAAGAATATTTCCTGTCAGATTATTTGGAAAAACAGAAGATACCCATTATTTTTGCAACGTGTTTTTCATGGTATTAGATTTAAGGTTAACAATGAAGATTGGTTGTCGTGAGACAACCATTTCTTTTTATATACAGTCTTGATTATTCCATAAACTTTTTCGGATTTATCCCAACTTTTCTTACAAAAAACGAATTACTCTCTATTTATATTTCTCCCACAGTCCCGTGTAGATAGCATCCCTGGTTTCCTCTATCAGTGCAGGTATCTCTGATTCTGTAAGGGATTCCGTGGGTATGGGTGGATGAATCACAAGTTCCATCTTTCCCGGCTTGAGACGAAAACCATCTCTTTTGAGCACATCATAAGCACCATTGATAGTCAGCGGCACCACCGGCAATTTCAAATCGTGGGCCACATAATAAGCCCCCCGTTTAAATTGCCCCATTGCCCCACTCCTGGTGCGTGCACCTTCAGGAAAAATCACCATGGATACGCCATCCACAATTTGCTCTTCTGCCTTTTTAAGCGAAGCTGCCCGTAATTTGGGATTGGTGTTATCGACAAACACGTGCCCTGCTTTTTCTGATGCAAACCCCACAAACGGGATCTTTCGCAAACTCTGCTTTTGCATCCATTTCACATTCTGATTAAGGAAACCATATACCAGGAAAATATCAAATGCACTCTGATGATTGGCTACAAAGACATACGACTGGCGAGGATTCAAGTTCTCATGGCCTTTTGTCTTTATCCGGCATAAGGCCAGCCAACAAGTCAGTCTTGACCACCACTTGGGAGGATAATAACCCCAGAACTTACTCCCAAAGAGAGGAGCCATCAACATTACCGTCAACGCCGTAATAATAGTAATAACAACAAAGATCGGCACAAATATGAGCCATTGATACAAAAAAGCAAGTATATTTTTCACCACCATTCAATTTTAGCACGATTAATCTCTTGTAGGAATACCGATCATCTGACGGTCATCTCGCCCACATCAACGGAAACTTTTTCACAAAAATATACATTTTGAGTATTGTATTGAGATAAATTGCCACTTTTTTATGCGACATTCTCTCTTTTTTGCTCACTTCAAAATTTTATCTCGATTTATTTCCTTCTTTGTTGAATTTTGTGTTTATTTGCGTGGATAGAGATTAACAACATTATTATTATAAACTCTTGAAAGATTTAGCACGAAACGTCGGGATATGGGTGATGCTCTTAGGCGTCGCTTTTTTGGTAGTTCCTTTTTTTACGGGCACAACCAACAATACCAATTTGCTTATTGGATTGGTACTGGTGATTGAAGGGTTCCTGGGGCATATCTATGTGAATAATATGAAGAAAGGGACTTTAGCAAGTACCCTCTTCTGGATAATCATCCTGTTAGTCATTCCTTTTACCCTCTTCTTCCTTTCAAAGAAACTGGCCTATACGGAAGAGGATATGGCAGCTTATAACTGACAGATACAATCATCATTCCTTTACACCTTCTCCCTACGGACTACATATAACTGGAAATTTTCGTACCGCTTAATGGCCACCTCATCCCCTTTATTTATAAAGCCTTTCAATGAGATGGCATCGTAAAATTCGCCGTCCACATTAACTCTTCCGGAAGGACGAAGATCGGTTGCCGCAATCCCTATCCTGCCTACTAAAGATATCGGCTCCATCGGTACGGAAATATAACCTTCCTGATCGGCGTGTAATGCAGCGAACTGCAGGAAACCCGGCTTACCAATCCGGCCGGACAAATAAACGATAAGCGCTATCCCCATCCCGGTGCCGCCCAACACGATCATCAATGCCCTGAACATCTCCATGGCAGGCAACCCTTCGAAATTGAATCGAATATTACCAATCAGAGCAAGTACCAATGCCGAAAAGACAAAAAGAATACCCAGGATTCCCGGTATTCCGAAGCCGGGAATGACAAATATTTCAAAAACGATAAAAATAAGCCCCAGCACAAACAGAAGGACTTCCCAATTTTGAGCATAGCCGGTCAGATAGAGGGGTGTGAAATAGAGTATGGCTGCGGTAATGGCTATGGCAGTAGGAAAACCTATGCCGGGCGACTGCAACTCAAAGTAAATGCCGCCTATAATAAACATGATGAGGAACGCCTGCACAATTCCACTCATAAGAAAACCTTTAATCTTGTCATACATAGTAGGATTATAGGTCTCCATGCTATACTCTTTGTACCCGAGATGTGTCACAATCACATCATGCACACTTTCCGCGATCCCGTCACAGTAGCCCAGTTCCATCGCCTGACTGGCTGTAAGGGTAAGTATCTGCGTGGAATCGGCAAAACCGGGTATCACTACTTTCTCATCCACCATAGCCTCGGCAATCATGGGATCGCGCCTCCATTTTGTAATGGTATCCCCGTCCCGGACAATAACCACCTTGCCGTGACTCTCGGCCGTAGCCCGCATAATTCCCCTCATGTAAGACTGATGCTTGTCCATCGCTCTTTCTCCACTGCCACCCTCCACAACCGTAGCCGCACCGATAGAAGCACTGCTACGCATAAAAATACTGTCGCAGGCGATAGATATGAGCGCTCCGGCCGATGCGGCATTATTATCAATAAATACATATACAGGCAGAGACGCATTGAGAATGGCCGTACGCATGGAATCAGCCTCCAATACACCTCCTCCATAGGTATTCATATGTAAAAGCACTGCAGCAGCATCTTTCTTCTTTGCCTCATGAAGACCATTCTGCAAATATATCCATGTGTTACTGCCTATATTCTCCCTGATATTAACGCGGTAGATCACAGGTTTGGCATCTTGTGCCAAAAGATCAAAAGAAAGAATCAGGAAAAAAAGAATCGATATAATTTGAAAATTTTTCATTTTTCACAAGGTTTAATACAACAAAGATAATAGATTTTGCGATTCACTATTCGTTTTAATTTAAAATGTCTATATTTGTAATTCAATTTATCAGTATGAGCACAATTTTATTAAGCATAGGATCAAATACGTTCGCCAAGACCAATATCGATAAAGCAAAGAGAATGCTTTCATTTCTTTTTCCGGATATTGTTTTTAGTGAGCCCATCCTGACTGAACCGGAAGATGACAAGTATGCCTACCTTTTTCGGAATGTGCTTGCCAAAGCCAATACTGAAATGTCGCCGGAAGAAGTCATTGACAAGATCAAACAAACAGAGCGGGCTGTAGGACGAACACCAAGAGATAAATATTTAGGCAGGATGATTATCGATATCGATCTCATCCAGTATGATGGCAGAATTCTCCGTCCCCAGGATTATGAGAGGGATTATGTGCAGCAGCTATTACCCACCCTTCCTGAACCGGGTGTAACCGAGATTAGCACTCCTGCACCTGACACGACGGCAGACTTCGATTCCTTGGAAGAGGAAGATATATGATCTCCATTCTTCCATGCAATCCCTGTATCGTGAGATAAAAGGGACTTTTTTACTTTTTGTCCGTTGATATTTTGCGCATGCAATCAATTCAATCTGGAAACGGATTTTACCCCTTTCACCGCACGTAGTTTTTTAATTAACTGATCAAGCATCGAAGTATCACCCAGCATCACGGCAATATTCCCCTGAAACAGGCCGTCATTCGAATCAATAGTGATCGAACGCATCTGTACCCCTTCCTCTTTCGATATAATTGACATAAGGTTCGCCACTATATTGAGTTGATCGTTCCCTATCACCCTCAATACGATAGTATAATGGGAAGAGCTGGTCTTACCCGACCAGCGTGCTTTCAATATACGATAACCAAAGCGGGAGAAAAGATCGTGTGCATTGGGGCAACTCACACGGTGAATCTTGATTCCCTGGGAGGAGACAAAGCCAAAAATATCATCACCGAAAATGGGATTGCAACATTTTGCCAATTTATAATCCACCCCTGTCAGATTCTGGTCAATAATTAATTCGTCATTACCGGTAATTTCAGGTGAAGGGGTCTTTAAAGTAAACTCCCCGGCGCTCACCGCCGCATGGCTATCACGACCGTCCGAATCCTTGTTTTCCAATTCCAGGTAACGGTCAATCACCCAGTTTACATCAATTTTTTCCGAGGCAATATCTATGTAAAAATCGGTGACGGTCTTATACTTGAGTTTTTTGATCAGTTGCATCAAACGCGGCTCGTCCACCTCGATCTTCCGATTCCTCATCCGACGTAAAAGTGTCTCCTTGGCAATATCGATCTGTTTGCCCGCTTCCTCCTTCAAGAGCTGGCGTATTTTCGTGCGTGCTTTGGATGTCACGGCAAAACTCAACCAGTCCTGCTTGGGTGTTTGGTGCGACGACGTATTGATTGCCACCTGATCGCCGCTTTTGAGGACATACCTGATGGGGACATTTTTCCCGTTCACCCTGCCCGACACACAGGTAGACCCCAGGTTGGAATGTATGGCAAAAGCAAAATCGAGTACGGTAGCCCCTTTAGGTAGTTTAAAGAGATCTCCTTTCGGAGTAAATACGAATATCTCCTCGTCATACAGATCGAGTTTGAAGTCAGTCAGTTTCTGGCTCAGATTGGTCTCGCTGTCCTCCAGTGACTCCCGTAACGAACTCAACCAACTATCGAGTGCTGTCTCCTCTTTTACGCCCTTATACTTCCAATGGGCTGCCAATCCGCGTTCGGCAACCTCATCCATCCGTTTCGACCGGATCTGTACTTCCACCCACTTTCCATTCGGCCCCATCACCGTAATATGGAGCGATTCATATCCGTTACTCTTAGGGATGGAGAGCCAGTCTTTCAGCCGCTTGGGATTCGGCTGGTACATATCGGTAATGATAGAATAGACCTGCCAGCATTGGGCCTTCTCCTGATCGGCATGCGCATCGAGGATTACACGAATGGCAAAAAGATCGTAGATACTCTCGAATTCGATCTTCTGCTTTTTCAGTTTATTATTGATGGAGTGAATGGATTTGGTGCGCCCTTTGATATCATACTTCAATCCCGTTTTATCCAGCCGTTCCTTTACCGGTCCGATGAATTCGCTGATATACTGGTCGCGCGACCGTTTCGTTTCATTCAACTTCCGGGCTATGAAATCATATTGTTCCCGGTCGGTATATTTCAGAGAGAGGTCCTCCAGTTCCGATTTGATGGTATAAAGACCCAACCGGTGTGCCAACGGAGCATAGAGATAAGTAGATTCCACCGACAAGTCTAATTTATCGGAAGCGGATACCTTCCTTGCATCGCGCATACGTTGCAACTGCCGTGCTATCATGATAAATACCACCCGGATATCTTCGGCAATCGAGAGCAGCAACTTGATATAGTTTTCCGACTCTACCGCCGTACGCTTACCACTGAACTGATTCACTTTCTTCAATCCCCGAAGAATACTCTCCACCTCACTGCCGAATAACCGTTCCACTTCATCCGGAGAACAATCTCCCTCCACTACAGGATAAAAAAGCAAAACCGCGCAGACAGCCGGCTGTTTCAGGCCGATCTCTTCAATAATAACGACAGCCGTACGCATAGCCAACACGAGATTATACAATATCTCGTCATCGGCATGCTCTTCCGTTTTTCTAAAAGAACGACTCAACACTCCTTTCAATCCGGACACTTTGGGGAGATCCCACTCCTGTCTAAGGAAGGAATAAAGTCTGCTGTAAAGTTGAAAAAACTCACTACGGTCTATAAAACTGTTCTCACTCATCTGTACTGTCTGGTCGCTTTTGCTCTCACAAATTTATAATTTTCTTTCGAATATATGAGGAGACACAATTAAAAAGTAATACCTATTCAACCTTCTTCACTTTTCCTATTCAGGAACAAATAGCTATATTTGCAGAATATTGGATCCGATCCGGACAGGCTGAAATTTAGTTCGACTTGCCCCCGGCTTTCACTATATATGAAAATCAAATCCGTTTCTTATGAGAAAAATTGTATCTCTTTTATTTTTGCTTGCAATGCCATTTATTTTATCAGCACAGCAAGGGGAAACCCTCTCTTTGAATGAAGGTTGGGAATTCTCACAAATGAATAAAGAGCAGTGGTACGCTGCAGAAGTACCGGGATCGGTACAACGCGACCTGGTGCGGCATAATGTTTTACCTGATCCTTTCTATGGCACCAACGAAAAGAAGGTGCAATGGGTAGAGAATGAAAACTGGAACTTCAGAAAGACTTTTACATTGACAGCCGGTCAGTTGCAATATGATGGTGCGCAACTGTTTTTGGAGGGACTGGATACCCATGCCGACGTGTTTTTGAACGGATCGAGGATACTGCGCTCCGAAAATATGTTTGTCGGGCACAAGATACAAGTGAAACCATTGCTGAAAGAGGGTAAAAACCAGCTTTACATCCGCTTCTATTCACCGGTGCAACTGATGATGCCGGCAAGAGCAACTTTTGGCTATGATTATCCGGCAGGAAACGATCACCGGGATGAGAAGTTAAGCGTTTACAACCGTAAGGCTCCCTATCATTTTGGATGGGACTGGGGTATACGGATCGTCCAGATGGGTCTCTGGAAACCGGTATCACTCAATTTCTACAATGATGCAAGTATTGAAGATTACTATGTAAAACAAACTGCAGTAACGGAACAAGTGGCCAAAATCGAAAATCAAATAGAAATCCACTCCGTTTCTTCAGATCCAATGGAAGCAGTCATATCCGTTGAGTACGGAGTACAAGGTGACGCCGGAGAACAAATTTCAAAAAAAATCACGTTGCAACCGGGAAAAAACCTGATCTCATTGCCATTGGATATCAGTCAACCCAAAAGATGGATGCCTGTACATTGGGGAGAGCAACATCTTTATGATTTCACAGTGAAAATCATGTCAGGTAACCGGGAAATTGCAAAAAAAACGGTACGTACAGGATTGCGTTCCGTACGTCTGGTCCAGGAACCCGATGAACATGGCAAATCGTTTTATGTCGAGGTGAACGGTATACCGCTTTTCGCCAAGGGAGCCAACTATATCCCCGGTGAGATCTTCACCACACAACAGGATGCAACGTACTACGAAAAGGTTTTCGACAATTTCATGGCAGCCAATATGAACTTTGTGCGTGTATGGGGAGGTGGTATCTACGAGAATGAAGAGTTCTACCGGCAGGCCGACAAGAGAGGTATCCTGGTATGGCAGGATTTCATCTTCGGCTGCGTACCCTACCCTTCCGACGACACCTTCCTCTCAAACGTGAAAGAAGAGGCAACCTATAATATCAAACGGCTGCGTAACCACGCATCACTGGCTTTCTGGTGCGGTAACAACGAGATTGAAGAAGCGCTTAACCACTGGGGATGGCAAAGCCAATACCCGAAAGAAGTGATGGATGGATGGTACAAGGGATATAACAAAACATTCCGTGAACTCATCCCGGGGCTGATCAACGAGCTGGATGGCACACGCAGCTATATCCACGGATCGCCCTACAACGGCACCAGCTGGGGTAAACCTGAAGGATTCGCATCGAGCGATGCTCACGACTGGGCTCTTTGGTACGGTCACCTCCCCTTCGAAGGGATGGCGGACCGGTTACCCCGTTTTGCCAGTGAATTCGGCTTCCAGTCGTTCCCCGAAATGAAAACCATCCGCTCTTTCGCTCCGGAAGACCAGTGGAGCCTCGAGAGTGAAGTGATGACAATACACCAGAAAGCATCTACCGGCAACTCCCTTATCAAAAAATACATGGATATGTACTATCACGAACCACGCAACTTCGAAGATTTCGTCTATATCGGCCTGGTGATGCAGGGTAACGGCATGGAAGAATCGGTGGAAGCGATGCGCCGGGGAAGGCCTTACTGCATGGGAGCGCTCTACTGGCAGATCAACGACGACTGGCCAGTGGTTTCCTGGTCGAGTATCGACTACTACAACAACTGGAAAGCGCAACACTACCGGATGCGGGATGTGCTCTCCCCACTCGCCCTGGGAGTAGAGTCTAAAGACGAGAAGTTGAACTACTACACCATGTCGGATTACCTTCAGGATCACAGTAATCTAAAGCTCACCGTACAGGTGATCGACTTTACGACAGGAAAACGGAAAGAATTTACCGAACGCGTCAGTGCCAAAGCCAATGACAGCCACATCGTCAAAACATTCAATATCTCCGAACTGGTAACTGAAACTGAGAAGGCACACACCATGATCCATGCCTTCCTCAGCGACAGCAAAGGAAAAATCATCTCTTCCAAAGATCATTTCTTTTTCTGGCCCAACAAACTGGAGTTACCGGAAACAGAGGTCAAGACAAAGGTGCAATACCAGGATGGTGAGTACAAGGTAACCCTCACCAGCAAAAAACTGGCCAAAGATGTCTTTGTGGAAATACCCATACAAGGCGCACGTTTCAGTGATAACTTCATCGACCTGCTGCCGGGAGAAAAGAGAACGATCATCATTACTTCCCCCGAATTGAGAGCGGCTGATAAAACACCTATCACGGTAAAACACGTGAGGGAGACTTACTAATGTGCTAATGTGTCAATATGCCAATGTGCCAATGTAATGATGAGCTAATGAATCAATGTGATGACTTTGACATTCGGGAAGTAGTGATGATAATATCCCCAGTAATAAGCTTACAATTATCAGGTATTCAATTAATTAATAATTGGCAGTGAATCAATTAATTTTTTATGGGAAAGAAAGAAGATTTTTCGATATTATTGGTAGTGATAGTAAGCTCCTTTATGGGAACCTTCTTAATCTCAGCAGTCAATATCGCGCTGCCGACGATAGAGAGAGACCTGGCTCTCAACGCCATCGAGTTAAGCTGGATTATCACTGCATTTATACTGGCTATGGCGCTTTTCATGCTGCCGGCGGGGAGTTGGGGCGACCGGAGTGATAATCGGCGATTATTCCGATTGGGACTGATATTGTTCACCATCTCCTCGGTGATTTGTTATATAGCACCTGACGGCCACTGGATGGTTGCGGCCCGTTTCCTGCAGGGTATAGGAGCGGCTTTCACGGGCACTACCGGACAAGCGATCCTGGTCTCGTCGTTTCCACCTGAAAAACGGGGACAGGTACTGGGTATCTCCGTATCGTCGGTATATGCAGGACTTGCATTGGGACCACTGATCGGGGGTTTTGTGACCCTTCACATCGGCTGGCGTTCACTCTTCCTGATAGCTGCCATCTTAGGCTTACTTTCGATCCTCATCTCCTATCTCTTCCTAAAGAGTGAAAAGAATAAGCAAATATCTGCAAAAGAAGGGGATAAAACAGGGACACTCCTTTTTATGACAGGCCTTGCTGCACTGGTGTACGGTTCTTCCCTGATTCCATCCCCTGCCGGATGGGGATTGATAAGCGGGGCAATAATACTGCTTCTTCTTTTCTGGAAATATGAAAGCAAAAAAGCCCACCCTCTCCTCGACACGCGTCTCTACTCTCACAACCGGCTCTTCACTTACTCCAGCCTCTCGGCCCTCATCAACTATACCGCCACCTTCGCCATTGTCTTTTTCCTCAGCCTATACCTGCAGAAAGTGCAAGGGCTCTCGCCTCGCGATGCGGGAGCGGTGATCGTGGCGCAACCCACCATGATGGCCCTCTTCTCGCCCATCGTGGGAAGGCTGTCCGACAAGATACAACCTCGCTACTTTGCCACTACCGGTATGGCCATGTGTACCACCGGCTTAGCGATGCTGACTTTTCTCGGCCCCGGGACTGCCATCTGGATCATTGTAGCCATCCTGATTTGGGTGGGACTGGGCTTTGCCCTCTTTTCATCTCCCAATATGAATACCATCATGAGTTCGGTAGAGCGAAGACAATACGGACAAGCATCCGGACTTGCCTCCTCCATGCGGGTATTTGGACAAATCATCAGCATGAGTATCGTCACACTCATCTTCTCCCTCCTGTTCGGCAACCGATCGATTGAGGAAATACCCAATCCCGTTTTCCTTCAGGCCATGAGATGGGGATTTATTATCTTCGCCCTAATCGGATTACCGGGTATTTATTTCTCCTTTAACCGGGGGAACCTGAAAAGGAAAGTATAACGGGTGATTCCGCAAGGAATAAGACTGCATACCGTGATTCCGGGAAATGTAAAGAGATTGATAGATGTTAATTCCGGAACTAAACAGAACTACAACTCTTCCGACAATATTTTCTGTAACAGATAAGTCGCATTGAGGTTGCGGGAAACCCCATGTTGTATCTTATAACTGTAGTGCTCTCCTTCGGAAAGGGAGATCTCAAAACAATAATTCTGAAACAGGCCGGGCGACTCATTCTCCAACTTTGCCAGTTCCAGATCGTGGGTGGCAATAACACCTGTTACCGGCAACTCCGTCATTTTTTTCAGGAATAATACCGAACCGTCGAGCTTATCTTTTGAGTTGGTCCCTTTCAACAACTCATCTAGTATGATCAATGTATGCCGGTGTCCACGGCAATACCTTATCAATTCCCTCATCCTTTCCAGTTCCGCTTTGAAATAAGAGGTTCCTGATGATAGATCATCGGTATTACGCATGCTACTAAACAGGTTGAAAAGTGTAAAAATATACTTCGTGGCACATACGTTCATACCATTCACTGCAAGAATATAATTAGCACCCAGCGTACGTAAGAAAGTACTCTTTCCGGCCATATTGGCACCTGTAATGATGAGAAACTGTTTTTTACTGATCAGGATATCATTATCCACCCGTTTTTCCTTGGGTATAAACGGATGTCCCAATCCGGTCGCATCGATAAGGATATCCGGCCGATCGGTGATTTCGGGTTTTACAAAATCAGACTTGTTGAACATATAGGTAGCCTGTGACACCCTTGCTTCCATCTCTGCCAATACACTGATCCAAGACTTGATATGATCCAGATAGCTATTTTTCCAGCGGTAGAACTGCCGCAATAGAAACAGGTCACGGAGAAAAAAACCATTGAACAGCACCAGGATATAGGCATTGTTGCGCTGATCAAATTTTTTCAACAGGGACGACAACTCTTTCAATGCTTCGCGGGAATTATGAGTTCCGAACAATGCCTCTTTTAAGTTCCGGTTTTCGGCAGCGTCAAACGTTTCCTGATGCAGGATGTGCAACAAATCAGCATGTATCCTGGTATTCTTATGCAGAAAACCGATATCGGAACCGACTTTATTCAGGACCTTATTAAAGGTGATCGGGATAAACAGTTGTATCATAAATAAGATGATAAACAGCGACCAGGGCAAGGTACCCCACCAGGCTAATAACAGCGATGCCATGGTAATAATGATTGAGGTATAAATAAGTATCAACCCTGTTTTCGAGGTTAGGAAGGCATTGTTGTGCTTATGTTCGGCGATCAGGCCATAGTTATTTTTCTTTTCATCAAATCCTTTACAGAGAGCCATATACTGATGCCTGAAATCATCCTTCCGCACCAATTCCGAAAGGGACTCCTGTCTCTCCACAATCTCAACTTCATTGCCGGGGATCGAACTCATTTTCTCAGCCAGAATGGAACCGGCTTCATGGGTGACCGTCCTGTTGACCATATGATAAATGGAATTTGCACCAAAAACATCGAGATCGTAAGAATAGGGATGTTTTTTATTGATAAAACGCTCTCCGTTATCGAATGGAGTGTAGTCGCCTTCTAAAAAGCTTATTTCATTGGTGTAAACACTCTGCAAAGCCAAATGGTAATCCCTCTTTTGCAAATAATGCTCATCCCATTTGTACAGCAAGGAGAAAACCACGAGCGAGAGTGCGGCTGCTATAAAACAAACCGTCCGATCCCAACCCAATTGGAAAGTTGCTACCACCAGAAAAATGGCCGCGAGAAAGAACACAAGTTTCAGGAACGGAAATATCCTCAACCGGGATTTCACCTTATCCAACACTATGTTATTCTCATCAATCTTCTTTGTATAATAATCCTTATTCATTTCTATATCATCTATTGATCTCAAGCAATCGCCAAAGGTACAATTTTTTCGAGTTTCTATGTTATTGTTTTACTCATTGGCATATTGGCACATTGGCACATTAGCATATTGGCATATTGGCACATTAGCATATTGGCACATTATCGAATCACCACATTATAAAATCATCGTAACATTATCACATTAAATCATTATCTTTGCACCCGCAAACAAAATTAGTAGAAAGATGGCTAAAGAATTGAAGGAGCTTACGCCCCGCAGTAAAGATTACTCCCAATGGTATCTCGATTTGGTAATCAAGGCCGAACTGGCAGAGAATTCAGCCGTGCGCGGTTGCATGGTGATCAAACCTTATGGTTATGCCATATGGGAAAAGATACAACGTCAATTGGACGATATGTTCAAGGAAACCGGACACATGAACGCCTATTTCCCGTTATTCATCCCCAAATCTTTTCTTAGCCGCGAAGCCGACCACGTGGAAGGGTTCGCCAAAGAGTGCGCCGTAGTGACTCACTACCGCCTCAAAAATTCACCCGACGGAAATGGTGTAGTAGTCGATCCCGAAGCTAAACTTGAAGAGGAACTGATCGTACGCCCCACTTCTGAAACGATCATCTGGAGCACCTACAAAAACTGGATACAATCGTACCGCGACCTACCCATCCTTGTCAACCAATGGGCGAATGTAGTACGCTGGGAGATGCGTACCCGTCTCTTCCTCCGTACCGCCGAATTCCTCTGGCAGGAGGGGCATACGGCTCATGCCACCAAAGAAGAGGCTATTGCTGAAGCAAGGCAGATGATCAATGTCTACGCCGAATTTGCAGAGAAATATATGGCCATGCCGGTCACAAAAGGGTTAAAATCAGAATCCGAACGGTTTGCCGGTGCAATCGATACCTATACCATCGAAGCATTGATGCAAGATGGTAAAGCGTTGCAATCGGGGACTTCCCACTTCCTCGGCCAGAACTTCGCCAAAGCGTTCGACGTGCAATTTACCGACCAGAGCGGGAAACGCGATTACGTATGGGCCACTTCATGGGGTGTCTCCACCCGCCTGATGGGTGCCCTGATCATGTCGCATTCCGACGACAACGGTCTGGTACTCCCTCCTAAACTGGCACCTTATCAGGTTGTTATCGTTCCTATCTACAAGAACATGGAACAGCTACAGCAGATCGACGAGAAAGTGGCCGGTATCGTGCAACGGTTAAAAGCACTTGGTATCAGTGTGAAATATGACAATGCCGACAACAAGAAACCGGGATGGAAATTCTCCGAATATGAACTCAAAGGGGTGCCGGTACGTCTTGCCATGGGTGGACGCGATCTGGAAAACAATACCGTCGAGGTAGCCCGCCGCGATACGCTCACCAAAGAGACACTCTCGTGCGACAATATTGAAAACCACATCAAATCCCTTCTGGATGAGATGCAGGAAAACATCTACAGGAAAGCGGCTGATTTCAGGGCTTCGCAAACCCGTGAAGTCAATTCCTACGAAGAATTCAAGGTAGAGATCGAGAAAGGTGGATTCCTGCTCTGTCACTGGGATGGAACTCCCGAAACGGAAGAACGGATCAAGGACGAAACCAAGGCGACTATCCGCTGTATCCCGCTCGACGGAGACAAGACACCGGGTAAATGTATGGTGACCGGCAAACCATCCGCACAACGGGTGATATTTGCAAGGGCTTACTAAAACACAGGATAATAATAGCTTACAAGATTATATTAGTAACTTTTAGTTTTTCACTTTTCACTTTCCAATCATGGCAACGGTAAAAGACTGGATTTCCGCCTTTCGTTTGCGGACACTTTTTCTGGCTGTAGCCACTGTCGTTCTGGGAAGCGGACTGGCATGGCGAGAAGATAGTTTTAGCATGACTACTTTCCTTCTTGCTCTCCTTCTGGCTGTTTCTATTCAGATACTGGCCAACATGGCCAATGATCTGGGTGATTTCCTGAAAGGTACCGATACTACCGGTCGCAGGCAAGGGCCCACACGTACTCTACAGGGAGGGAAGATATCCGCCCGGGAAATGAAAAGAGCCATCGTCATATTCTCTATCATCTGCATGGTCACGGGGCTCATCCTGGTATTGAATATAATAACCCGTATCCCCCGATCATCTGCAGTTATTCTAATCGGATTAGGCGGTGCCAGCATCCTTGCCGCACTCTTTTATACATTGGGAAAGCGGGCATACGGCTATAAAGGTTGGGGAGATCTTCTGGCTTTTATTTTCTTCGGTCCCGTACCGGTAATAGGCACCTACTTTCTCCATACCCATCTGTTCAATTTTCAACCGGTACTGCCCGCCATCGGGATCGGGTTGATCAGCACAATGATCCTCAATATCAACAACATGAGGGATATTGAGAACGACAGGGCATCCGGAAAGGTCACCATTGCCGTAAGATTGGGAATACACGGTGCCAAAATTTACCACGCCGGATTGAGCATCGCCTCGTTCCTCTCTTTTCTCTCTTATAACACCCTCTACGAAGCCCAACCGTGGTACAAGTACCTTTATCTGCTTGTTTTCCTGTTCCTGTTCAGAATCATGGACGGTATAAGGCGAAAGTACGACCAGGCGCTCGACCCTTATCTGAAACTCACTTCCCTATCCGGATTTCTGCTGGCAATTGCCTTCTCCATCTGTATCAACATATAACAACTATCTCAGTTCCAGTTCCACCACGAAATCAATATCATCGGGAATCGTACCAAAGGTTAGTTTCGCACCCGTCCCTTCCATTATAAAACTTACCGGTTTTTTGTCTATAAATGATTTTGCAGATTTGATCTTTTTTCCGTTTAGAGGTAAGTAGATATCTTTTTCTTTTAAATTCAGGATATGTACATATAACTTATTGCCTTTTTGTGTTGTTACGCCCCACTCTTGCGGTGGAATAAAACCTCCACGGGTACCGTAAATGGTTTCACCGTATGTTTTGAGCCACTCTCCCATGGCATTATACCGTTCAACGGCGATATCGGGAAATTCACCATTCGGACGGGGCCCTACATTCATCAGTAAATTGGCATTATTACCTGCTGCTTTTATCAGGTAGTGGATCAATCCTTTTTCCGACTTGTAATCCCTATCCGTGATACTATACCCCCATGTGTGGTTCATCGTCTCACAGGTCTCAAGCGGTAACTGTCCGATAGTAGCCGTAGCTGAAAATCCTGACTGATTCTGTCCCGGCAGGTCTTTCTCGAATGTCTGTCCATCCTCCCCTTCCACAGGAGCAAGATGATGATTATTGATCACCATGCATCCGGGTTGAATGCGATGGATATGATCATATATCTCTCTCATACGCCAGTCAAAATCCTCGGGTTGGTCCCATTGTCCGTCAAACCAGATCGCTCCGATCTCACCATATTGGGTCAACAGTTCGGTTAATTGATTCAACATGAAACGATGGTAGTCTCCCCAATTACCATGCTCAGTCCGCCCCACACCTTGTCCTGTTTTCCCTATCGGATAATAATCCGATCTCCCCCAATCGAGTAACGAATAATAGAAGTGCAGTCTAATTCCCTGCTTGTGGCACTCATCAGCAAGTTCCTTGATTATATCCCGTTTGAATGGTGTAGCATCCACAATATTATAAGTTGATTGTTTTGTACCGAACATGGAAAAACCATCGTGATGCCTCGACGTAATGCAGATATATTTTGCCCCGGCGGCCTTTACATCCGAGACCCACTTCACTGCGCTGAACTTCGAGGGATAAAACCCTTCTGCCAACTTTGCATACTCTTCATGGTGGATATTCTTATTGTTCAATATCCACTCACCATCGGCCATCATACTATATATTCCCCAGTGAATAAAAACACCGAATTTCATATCCTGAAATAATTCCCTGTTTTTCAGATTTTCTTTGGAAGGCACATAGGGTTGCTGGGCCGATACAGCAATAGTTATCAGTAAAAGTGCGAGAATAATGGAGCAAAAGCGTTTCATTGTGTAATACTTTTTAATCTGTTAAAAATGTTATAAAGATATAGGATATTTTTTTTGTGGCAAAATTTAACTCAACCCCACAATTCTCTTCGTCATTTCAATTATTTCGTTAACTTTGCCCGACATACAAATTTAATAATTCTCTACTATGTTCGACAACAGCAGACGCGCTTTTATAGCCATTAACGATAATGCAGAGGTATGCCTTATCCCCAAGATGGCAAACCGCCATGGCCTGATTACAGGAGCGACCGGTACCGGAAAGACTGTCACCCTTCAAACATTGTCTGAAACTTTCAGCGAGATGGGAGTACCCGTATTCGCCGCCGATATGAAAGGTGACCTGTCAGGTGTGGCCAAGATAGGTGGTAACAAGGAAAGCGTCGCAAAAAGGGCAGTTCAATATAACCTGCAGGAAAAAGGATTTGAGTATAAAGCTTTTCCCGTGCGATTCTGGGATGTCTTCGCCGAACAGGGGCACCCGATACGTACTACCGTCACCTCCATGGGACCGCTGTTACTGGAACGTCTGCTGGACCTGAATGAAACACAAGGGGCCATCCTCTCCATGGCTTTCCGGATTGCAGACGATAATAATCTGTTGCTGATCGATCTGAAAGACTTACAGAAAATGCTTCAATATATCGGAGACAACCGTGCGCAGTTCACCACCAAATACGGTAATATCTCCCCTGCCAGTATCGGTGCCATTCAACGGGGATTGGTCCGGCTTGAAAATGAGGGAGCCGATAAATTCTTCGGTGAACCGGATCTGGAAATCACTGATTTCATCCAGACGGAACAGGGTAAAGGGGTGATCAATATTCTTGCCGCTGATAAGCTGATGAGGTCGCCCAGGGTATATACCACTTTCCTGCTGTGGTTACTAGACGACCTTTACGAGACTCTTCCCGAAGTGGGTGACCTGGAAAAGCCGAAATTGGTATTTTTCTTCGATGAAGCACACCTGCTGTTTAACGACATGCCTGCCCCCTTATTGGAAAAGGTAGAGCAGATTGTCCGGCTGATCCGCTCCAAAGGAGTAGGTGTTTATTTCTGCACCCAGAATCCGGCAGATATCCCACAGAGTATCCTCGGTCAACTGGGGAATCGTGTACAGCACGCATTACGTGCTTACACGCCCAACGACCAGAAAGCGGTACGGGTAGCCGCCAACACTTTCCGGGCCAATCCAGCATTCGATACCGGCGAAGCGATCACCCAACTCAATACGGGAGAAGCGCTCGTCTCTTTCCTCGATGAAAAAGGAGCCCCACAGATGGTGGAACGGGCCAATATCCTCCCTCCGCAGGGACAGATAGGTCCTATCACCGAGGGAGAAAGGGATCAACTGATACGCAGTTCACTGGTTTATGGAGTATATGAGAAACTGATCGACCGAGAGTCGGCATTTGAAATACTCTCGGAAAAAGAGGAGTTGCTGGAGGAAGAACGACGACTGGCTACCGAAGAGAAAGAACGTATCCGCCAACAGAAGGAGGCACAGAAGGCAACACTCGAGGCGGAGAGAGCAAAACGCGCCGCGGCACGGCAGCGGAAGGAAGACCAGGGATTCCTCGGCGAAATCCTCACCCAAGTGGGTAAAAGCACACAACGCCAAATCAGCAACCAACTGGGAAGGACCATCACCCGCAGTATCTTCGGAGCTCTCTTTGGAAAGAAATAGATTATGTATAAAATACTGTTCAGACATTATCTGCTAAAGAGTTTCCGTTCACCCGGCTTTCACAAAAACCTGGTCATCAATATTCTTACAGGGTT
Source organism: Proteiniphilum sp. (assembly GCF_034927365.1). Classification (GTDB taxonomy): domain Bacteria; phylum Bacteroidota; class Bacteroidia; order Bacteroidales; family Dysgonomonadaceae; genus Proteiniphilum. Next base: position 229,794 of record NZ_JAYFQD010000010.1, read on the forward strand.
AATGATCTTCTACTTTGTAGGGATATTCATATTAATGGGACTTTTGTTACCCAAAATGCTGGGAGAGATAGCCCCCGGTCAGGATCCGGCAGCCACATTCAACAGTATCCTGTTAATCGCGGTGATAATCATATTGATAATCCGTTATCTAATGCAGCCGTTGACCAGATTGAATCTGGAACTCTACCAGACTCTACCCATCAAAAGGGATACACTGATCAATTATGTCACCCTGAAACCATTGCTCAATCCGTTGAATTATATCACGCTCTGCTTCGTGATCCCCTTTGCCTTCAGTGGAGTATATCCGGTTTACGGAGTGGCTGGGGTTTTCAGATTTCTGTTTATCACCGTCTTCCTGATTTGGTTCAACACCCTGATCACCCCTTTCTTAAAACGAAAATTCAACAATGTACTCATAGTCTCCATGGCTTTTTTGGGTATAGGAGCCCTGCTCTTTGCCCTGGAAGCCTTTGATCTGTTCTCCATCATTCAGCTATCCCGGCATCTTTTCGATTTTCTGCTCCAAACACCACTGCTGTGGATGGCAGTATTATCGCTTGACGTCTTGGCATTCTTACTGAACAAATTTTATTTTGCCAGAAATTATTATCCTGAAAACTTCGAAAAGAGGGCAAAAAAGAAAGAAAAGAATAAAGATACCGACCTCCGCAAATTCACCTTCATGGAACGTTTCGGGAAGATCGGTGAAATCATCTCCCTTGAAATGAAATTGGTATTCCGCCATAAGCGGATAAAGAAAGCACTCTATATGGGACTTTTTTTTATACTATATGGATTGTTGATCTATCCGAATTCCTCCTACAATGAAAGCCCGGGATGGTTATTACTTGTCGCCATTTTCATCACCGGCAATGGAATGATTACGTTCGGTCAATGGATCATCAACTGGGATGGTGGTCACTTCGATTTCCTGATGACAAGAAATATAGATTCTTATGACTATATAAATGCCAATTATTGGTTGTTGATTTCATTAAGTATCCTCTCATTTATCGTCACCACACCCTATTTTTTCTTTGGAAGGGAGATTATGGTCTATCACCTGGTGGCTCTGCTCTACAACACGGGAGTCAACGTCTATGTCTATCTCTTTGGTGCAACCTTCAATACCAAGCGGTTGGAACTATCCGAGGGTTCCGCGATGAACATGCAGGGAGTAAGTTATAAGAATTTTATCGTGATGATCCCGCTACTCATATTCCCTATTGCAGTGGTAATGATATTCAGTTTGTTCTCTGCATCCCATATTGGATTGATCATCATCGCGCTGATAGGATTAACAGGTATCCTCTTCCGTGAACAGCTTCTGAAAATAATCGTAAAGCAGTTTTTAAGAAGGAAGTATGCTCTTTGTGCAGGATTCAGGAAAAAGGGATAAACCAATCTCCATCATTCAAAAAAGAAACAGATAAATCGCAAGATATATGCAAGATTACGAAAACAAAACGATAAATATTACGGAGACTCCTCCACCCATACCTCAATATGCTGCAAGGAGTGAAGAAATTATTATAGCCAACAACCTCAAAAAGATATACCAGGGAATTACCGTATTGGATATCCCTTTTATCGGAATTGGCAACGGGGAGAGTCTTGGATTAGTGGGTAATAATGGTGCGGGAAAGACCACCTTTTTCCGGTTGATACTCGACCTGATCGAAGCCACCTCCGGCGAAGTGACAATCGACGAAGAGAAAGTGGCCCGGCACGACGAATGGAAATCGAAAGTGGGATCATTCCTCGATGAGAGCTTCCTGATCGATTTCCTCACACCCGAAGAGTATTTTTCTTTCACAGCCAAAATCTACAACAAATCGGAAGGTGATCTCTCCTTTTTCCTGGAATCCATGAAGGAATTTTTCAACGGTGAGATTCTCGGCAACAGGAAACTGATCCGTGACCTGTCGAAAGGGAATCAGAAAAAAACAGGGATCGCGGCAGCCCTCCTCAGTGATCCACAAATACTGATCCTGGATGAACCGTTTACCGCACTCGACCCCACATCCCAAATCCGGTTGAAGCGAATGCTCAACGAGTTAAAAGCTACCAAAAAGATGACGATGCTGATCTCCAGCCACGATCTCAATCATGTAACCGAGGTGTGCGACCGTATCGTAGTGCTCGAGAAAGGGAATATTGTAAGAGATATACCAACAAACGAAAATACACTGAAGGAACTGGAATCCTATTTTGCCGTTTGAAGCCAATCTATTTGCTGTTTGAAGATATAGGGAGTATATAAATGTTATATCTTTGCAGTTGCAAATAAAATATGACAGAAAATGAAGGAGCAAGCAACCGATAGTATAAAAGAGCAAAAACAGATCAACCCCGTGACAGATTGGTTTATCCGGTTACTGAAAGGTGCCCTTGTAGGGATCGGGTTTATTCTTCCCGGCTTGTCGGGAGGGGTGCTGGCCGTTATTTTCGGTATCTACGACCCGTTGATCCGCTTTCTTGCCAATATACGCCGTAACTTCCTTAAAAATGTACTTTACTTCCTCCCTGTAGCCATCGGAGCCGCTATCGGCATCGTTCTTTTTGCAGTAGTGGTGGAAAAAGCTTTCGGCAAGTATGCAGCCCTGTTTGTCTCTCTTTTTGTAGGATTCGTGGCAGGTACTTTTCCTTCCCTCTATAAAACAGCAGGGATACAGGGAAGGAAATCGTCCGATATGGGTATCCTTATTCTTACCACGATCGCCATTTTTGTACTGATGTTAGTGGGAGGACAACAACTCACAGAAGTAACGCCCAACCTGATGGTATGGCTCGGATCGGGGCTGCTGATGGGATTAGGGTTGATCGTCCCGGGAATGAGTCCTTCGAACTTCCTGATCTATTTTGGCCTGTATGATAAGATGGCGATCGGTATCAAGGATTTCGACTTTGGTGTCATCATCCCGCTGATCATCGGTTTTGTCGTCTGTGTATTGCTTTTTGCCAAGCTGGCCTCCTGGCTGTTCCGCAGGTATTATTCCGGCATGTACCACTTTATCTTGGGGATGGTGGTCGGTTCTTCACTGGCTATTTTCCCGACAGTTGTCTTTCCGGCTTTCACGGCCGATCAACTGGCTATAGCAGGATTGAGTTTCTGGGGAGCTCTGATGATGAGCGTACTCCTTTTCATAGTGGGTACCGTCGCCTCCTGGCTCTTCAGTAAAGTGGAAGAGAAATACCCGCGGGAAGAGATGTTTTAGTCGTCTTCTCCTGCGATCCTGATTCTCGGATTCCTATCCTTCAGTTCGGAGATCAGGGCGTCCATATCGCTATCCTTTATACTTAATATCTCAAAACCACGCACCTTATCGATTCGAAGTTGATTTCTTTTCAACTTTTGCAGTCCGATTATGTCTCCAATAGCTATCCGCCTGTTCTTTGAAAATAATTTCAACACAAAACGGATCTCCAAAAAATTCAACTCTGTGACGGCATACTCCTTTATCGTAGTCGATAGAATAAAAATAATGGTAAAGGCAAAGTAAATAGCAGCTATCCACACACTCTCTCCTTGCCTCATCCTATGTATAACTACACCTAACAGGAAAACAGAAATAATTCCCCAGAATAGATTAGCAAAACCATTATATGCTTTATACCTTTTTTCCACAACCATTGATTATTTATTCTCCAAATATACAGCTATTTTTCGAAAATGGGTTAAAAAATGAAAATAATTAAGAAATAGATCAATAAGCCATTTTTATCGACGAATCGGCATCATAACCGGATAAACCTCTTTAAAATATCTATATATCATTGTATTTATGCCACTTAAAACAAAGTAAAGGTTTTTTTCGCATTAAACTTTTGCTTATCTTCGGCCGTCATAAGAGCAGATCATTTTTTTATTCACATTTTAAAATTGTATAGTATGAAGAAAGTAGTATTCATGGCTTTAATAGCCCTATTCACCTTGAGTTTTACACTCGAGGCACAGAATAACAGGAGAGAAAACAGACAAAATGCCCCTTCCGGCATGAGGTGGAGTCCAAAAGAACGCGCCGACAATATGGCGAAAGAGTTGGGGTTAACAGCCGAACAGAAGGCAAAAGTGGAAGCATTGTTCAAGCAACAGGATGAAAAACGGGCTGAAGAGATAGCCAAACAAAGAGACAACAAGGAGGGAGTAGAAAAAGATCGTGACAAACGCCGCGAAGAGATGCAGGCATCCCGTGAAAAGACAATGGCAGAAAACGATGCAGCGCTGGAAAAAATTATTGGAAAGGAAAAGATGGAAAAGTGGAAACAACATCGTGCTGAGTTACAGAAAGAAAGACGTGATTCTAACCGACCGGAAAGACGTGGATCACGGTAAAAAGAGCCATCCTCACCGAGTATGAGAAAGAGTGAAGGCCGCCTCTCAAAACGGGGCGGCTTTTCTTATTCCAAAACTTAAATCAGTAATACTTTTTGAAAACCCCCTTGAAGGTTGTCGTAGGTTTAAACCGGTCAAGCCAACTGTTCAAGCTATCCAGCAAAACCGGAGAATTTTTTCGCACTGCCCAAGACTCCAATTGCGTAAAACTGATATCAGTCTCAATATCGATCTCCGGTAAAAGTTTCGCCAACCGTATGGCCATTTTCTCATCACAAACCGTAAGATCTATATCGCCCGAAGCAACCATCATCACCAATTGTTCTGTTTCATAAGTAGGGTCTTCAATGATGAAGATAGTATCTCCTATCTCGTGGGAAAGATTATTCAGGCGAAGGATGACAGGTGAATCATCCGCCACATGGATAGTCCGTCCGGCCAGATCAAGATGTTGACGGATAGGCTCTACACTGTCGTTATACTTACTCTTTCGCTGCACCAACACTTGTTTATTCAGCATAATAGGGGTGGTAAAAGCAAAAGAATCCTTTAATTGTATGTTTACCGGAATGTTACGTGCGATCAGATCATAACGCATCGTGCGCAGTCCTTCCAGATTCTCTTCGAGACTATTCTCCAGGAAGAGATTCACTTTTATCCCCCACTCTTTCTCTAAAGCAAGGATCATCTCACGTTGAAAACCCAGTAAAGTATCCCCGGAAGCATACAACCCGATCGTATTGTAATCTGTCACTACATTTAACTCCCCTGATAACACGATATCATCATAGTCGCGCGACTGCAATTGGGCAACCTGCAACCTTCTCATACCCGTGCATAATTGTATCATTACAACTATGGCTACTATCAGCAAAAGAAGATAGAAATATAAACGTTTTCGGTATCTCAATTATTCGAAAGATTTAATTGTGCAAATTCACCGATACTCCCATCCGTAAGACCATAGGATTTACAGGGTAGCCGGGTAGAGAAAAATACTCCTTCGGATTCAGGAACTGAGATGCTACATTATAGAACATCACATAAAAGCGTGTCTGTTTCAGGTGCATATTGGCATAAAGTGTTGCAATAGGATATTCTCCAATCTCTTTTTCACGCTGATTATAAAATTGCAATAGAGCCGGTTCATAGCCCGGAACGAAGTATTTCGTATGATATCGCGCGTCCACTCCCAATTGCAAGGTAAGCTCATTTACAATCTTCGTCTTCAAATACATATTGGAATAGATGCTAACTTTAGGCACAGGAATCACATTCTCATCGCTCGAAGTCTGATAAACCACCTGATTATCCCAGTTAAATATACCAAGACGAATATTTTGCTCTACACGTGCGGTCAACAGTTGCACATTATCACTCTCCTGTGCAATCTGTTTCTCTTTGTTGTAATAGATAAAATTCTGCAGATTTTCCACTCCTACACTCACTGTAGTATTGGTAAAGGGTATATAAAGTTTACCCCCTACATAAACCCTTCGGATATCGCCAAAATCATGATTCCACCGGAAATATTTTGAATAATAATTCTCTTCCAGATATTTGGGTCTCAGATTCTTGATATAAGCTTCGGCCAGGAGAGTCGTACGCTTTCCTGCAATATCAAAACCGGTCTCTATATCACCCATCGCCCGAAACTCTCCCAGATTTGCCCCAAGCAAACCCAAGTCGGCCCGGATATTGAAGAGGAGATTATCTCCCTGTTGCTTATTCAGTATCCCCCCCAACGTAACTGCACTTTCGCGGTGATTGACCATGTCAGGATCTTCACTGTTGCGCATTTTATAATTTCTCAGGTCATGCTCCAGAAATGCAGTCAATCCGAACTTTACCCACTCTTGAAATCCTTCCCGTAAGCTGAGAGAAACAGTGTTCTTCATCGATGAGAAACGAATACTGTCATCTACTGCCCCCTCATAGAACCGATTGACATAGAACTGGTCTATCTTTTGCATACCCACGCCTCCCACCTGCACATAAGTCGTGTCATGCGACAGGAAACGCCGGTATTGTTGCCTGTATGACGACGAAAAACCGATGGTTGCCACAGGAACAAAATGCCCCTGTCCTTTGTGTAACGAATCAGACGGTGTATCTACATAACCCAGATTATACCTGCCGGAGACGAAAAAACGGTTATTGCGTAACGAATTCCACGTATTTGTGAATTTCACCGGGATATCCCTCGATGTAAAACTCTGTTGAACCGAATCGGGGTGTGTAATAAACTGATCTATCGTAATTCCTCCATTCTCGGCATTGACCACTGATCCCAGATTCATAAAAGCATGTGCTTCAATCTTGTCGGTAATGTAATTCCCAAAAAGAGAGAAGTTATTATGCTTTACTGATTGAGAATTATAATAACCACGTGTATTGATAAGATCCACATCCAGACCCACATTCAGGCTCTTCCCGAAATTGGAGGCGAACCTTGCCTCAAAGCGCTCTTCACGGTACTGCTTAGGCAAGGAACGATTATAACTCAATCTGGAATAGGGTATGCGCGTATTTAGAAACAACACCTTATCCGGATCTTTCAGATAAATATGGTAAGCATTATTGAATATAAACTGATCTGTCTCCGGCCTGTCAGCAAAGATCTTCGAAAAGGCGGGAGATCCCAATGGAGCCAGAAATCCCATCGCCACCGATTGCCCGTCCGGTAGTACACTCTGTTGATAATTATGCAACAATGTGTCTGAGACAGCTGGCAGACGACTACCAGTACGTGGATCGATCTTCCAGATGGTCATCTGTACCAAACGACGCAACGAATCAGCCTCCGCACCATCGCCATTCAATAAATGATCAAACTGTGACACAGGCCTATCTACCGCCTGAACGGAATCATTGTCAATGCCTTTGACCTCTCTGGGAAGAAGATCCAGCGAGTCTCGATTAGTTGTAATCTGCGATGAATCGGGCAAGATAACCCGCGCCTGCGAATAGGCAGTCGTCACACAGAAAATACAAGCCAGAAGAGATATAAACAACTTTTCTTTCATCGGATGCAAAACTACATAAAAAATTGCCATCCACAGATAATCAGGCATGCTTTTCTCTCATTTTTGAGGATTTTTAAAAGGGAATATTATTCCCATCTGCAAAAAATCTCTATTTCACGAATAAATTAAAGCCTATATTTCTGTTGAAAAGACCTTTTACAGACAGAAAATAACCTTTTATTTGCTATTTTTGCAATTCTTAATCCCATTATCCATATTGGTAAAACGAAATAGGAAGTAAATTGAATTAAAATGAAAGTAATCAAACTGTTTGCTATATTATTATTGAGCATCATCGGCTGTACTTCACAAAAGGATTCATCAGCCGATGAAGTACACAAAGTAGACAGTCTTCTCGAACTCTCTGCTCAAAGTAATATCACAATAGATCCAAATGCCAGTCTCCAGTATGCCTTAGAAGCAATTGAGCCTGCTAAATCAGCCGGTTACCGTTACGGCATGGCAAGGGTTTATTATCTCGTCAGCAATGCTCTATATAACACGGGGAGTTATAATAAGTCGATGGAATACACCCTGTTAAGTGAAGAATATGCCGACAGAGATGCCCAGTTATTATCCGATTTAACACGTATACGAGGCCGAATCTATGCGAATATGGGATTATTCGAGAATGCGGAGAAAGAGTTTCTAAAGGGGCTTTCTTATATAAAACAGATAGAACAGGAACAACGCAGGGCATTCCTGGCGGCACTTGCCTATGAAAACCTGAGTCATCTCTACAATATGACAGACCGTCCCGACTCGTCACGACTCTACCTCCAAAAAAATATAGAGATTTTAAATACTATAGATGAGGGTCTTGCTTATAGCAGTCTTATCAACTCCTTAACCTCCATAGGAAGATTACATTATATAGTGCAAAATTATGATTCGGCCTTAGTATATTTCGAAAAATCGATACAATTAGCAAAAAAGCATGAATACCCCTATCTTTCAAGAACTTATAGATATAGAGGTGACATGTATTCTCAGAAAAATGAGGTCGACTCGGCTCTGTCCAACTATTTAAAAGCCCTGGACAATCTGGAACAGACCGGCTTAAAAGCAGAATATCCCGATCTCTTAGAAAAAGCATCCAATGCCTATTATACGCTGGGTGATTCAATCAGCGCGGATGAGTACCAAAAGAAAATGTTGGTTATACAGAGTGAATTAAACGATGAAAAAATCAAATCGACCCAAAAGGTACTCTTCCTGTTGACTCACGAAGAGAGGGCGCAGGTACGGCAGAAATATATTATCTTTCTGGTAATACTTATCCCTCTTATACTGATTATAATCGCCTATACATGGTGGCTTATAAGGCGAAATAAAGTAAAATACAGCGTGAAAGAAGCACAGGAAATAGAGTTGCAAAAAAGAAGAGAAGAGGAGATGACGATGCTTAGACTAAGACTGAATGAGTCGCTTGCTGAAATCGTTGAATTGGCAAAAAAGAATGACTATACCTTTATGGTAAGGTTTCAGGAGGCATACCCCTCATTTACCGCCGCTCTACTTGATATCAACCCCAAAATGCAACCAAGTGAACTACATCTGTGTGCATTGATTTATCTGCAATTTACCACCAAAGAAATCGCCGATTGTTTGGTTCGCTCCATGAAAACCATACAGAACAGAAAAAACAGCCTCCGCAAGAAATTGGGAATCGACTCCAACATAGATATTGCGATTTGGTTGAATGAGATTATGCAATAGATACAAGAGCCTTAATTTCCATAATAAACCACTCTACATACGAATCTGATACTATTTTTATTAAATCAGGTATCTAATGGGTACCTGTTTTTTTCAGAAAATTTTGCTTTTAGAATATATTTGCGGTCTCAAAATCCAGATTATCCAAAACCATCAGGATTTCCAATAGAACAGCTATAAAATAACAGGATATTTCCATTAGAGTGGAAGAATGTCTTATTATGAGTATATTAACAATTTTCTCAGTAATAATATGAATGTTAATCCAAGAATAATTGAAGAGAATGAACGCAAATATATGCTGACAGATGTGTCATCATGTACATTTACCTTCTCCGACGGACTGAAAAGTAAAGTAATTCCTTCACCCGATAACGAGATCGTTCTTGTAAAGTTAATCCCTCGCATATCTAAAATAAAAAGGTTTGAGGAATGTGTATTAAAACACTATCCATCCATAAAAACAGTCTCTGAACTGGCGGAAAAATGTCAATACATATGTGTAAAAACATTTACGCGTCATTTCAAGAAGTGTTTCGGAGAAACACCCTATCAATGGATACTCGACCGCAAAATGGAAGAGATCCAGTCGCTGGTACTCAATACAGATATGACTATTACTGAAATATCCGAGATGTATGAGTTCAAGACATTATCTCATCTGATAAGCAGTTACATGAAAAGATATGGTATCACACCCCACAAAGACAGGTTGGTTAGAAATGGCTGACATTAATTTCAAAGAGTCACTGCATAAAACTTTCCGAAGAAAGCCTAAAATAGATCAAGGATAGAGTAACCGCAAAAAATATTTCTTATTACGATTTATTTTAAATAAATTCATTATCTTTGTCCCATCAAAACAATAAAAATGAAAGCAAATTTGTTCCATCATCATCATTTTCATACTTGCAATCAGGCGAGTTGAGGTTGGTATGTACGAACAGAAAAAACATATATGCACAAACCCGTCTGAATGAAATCAGGCGGGTTTTTTGTTTAACAAGATATTCGGGCATCCCCCGATACGATTGCGTAAAGTGAATAAAAAATGGAAAAAATTAAAATTGCTATCCAAAAGAGCGGAAGGTTAAGTGAAAAATCACTCGATCTTCTTACAGAGTGCGGTATCAATGTCTCTAACGGCAATCGCAAACTGAAAACCGAAGCACGTAACTTCCCCATTGAGATCCTCTTCCTACGAGACGATGATATCCCTCAATATGTAGAACAAGGGGTAGCCGATATCGGCATCTTAGGCCAGAACGAAGTATGGGAGAAAGAGAAGAATGTGGTAGAGATTGAAAAACTGGGTTTCGGAAACTGCCGGCTCTCGCTAGCCATTCCGAAAGATGAAGTTTACACGGGGCTTGATTATTTTAACGGTAAACGAATAGCGACAAGCTACCCAAGGATTCTGAGAAACTTTTTTCAGGAGAAGGGAATTGATGTAAAAATAGAAGAGTTGGGCGGAAGTGTGGAGATAGCTACCGGGATTGGATTGGCTGATGCTATTTTCGATATCGTCAGCACCGGAAGTACCCTCATCATGAACGGCTTGAAAGAAGCCGAATCGATCATCAAAAGTGAAGCCGTACTCATCGGCAACAAAAACCTGTCACCTGCTAAAACTGAACTGCTGAAGCAGTTGTTATTCCGTATAAAGGCCTATAAGAATGGGCGCGGAAAAAAATATGTGTTGCTCAACGCTCCCAACGAGGTCATCCCCGATATTGTGAAGTTATTACCCGGTATGCGCTCACCCAGTATCCTTCCGTTGGCCGACAAAGGATGGAGTAGTGTCCACTCTGTGATTCACGATGACGATTTCTGGGAAGTCATCGACGAACTAAAACGGTTGGGAGCAGAAGGCATACTGGTGGTTCCCATCGAAAAAATGATAATTTGATGCGACGTTTTACTTATGTGATGATGCGATAAATAACGTTCAACGAAGTGAAACGTAGTTAAATGTGCCAATGAGACTAATGAGAGACTGGGGAGATTGGGAGATTTTTATTCAACTTCTCAAATCCTAAATCTCAAGTCTAAAATTCAAAAAGTCTCTTAAGAAGCAAAATGTTTCAACGCATTTTTTGAACAGAGAAAAACGTTCTGGAATGCTTGGTTCTAACAGTCTTGATTCCAAAAAATAATGAAAACAATTTCAAACCCTTCACTGAATAAAAGAAAGGAATTGGCGGAACGTCCCATGATCAAACAGCGGAAGCTGATGAACACGGTGGAAAAGATATTTTACGATATCAATCGTAAAGGCGATAAAGCTGTACTGAGCTATAGCCGTCAATTCGACTGGCCTGCTCAGGAAACACTGGAAGTGGATATGGAAACCATCGAGAAGGCCGGGGGAGAGGTATCCGAGCGGCTAAAACAAGCCATTGAACTGGCGAAAAAAAATATAGAAGCATTTCACCGGTCACAACAGGAGGAGATATGCAAAGTAGAGACAGCCCCCGGTGTGGTCTGTTGGCGCGAATCACGCCCTATCAAACGGGTCGGGATCTACGTGCCCGGTGGCACTGCCCCCCTCTTCTCCACCGTGCTGATGCTTGCCGTACCCGCAAAAATTGCAGGATGTAACGAGATCGTCTTATGTACTCCCCCCAATGAAGAGGGAAAAATCCACCCCGCCATTCTCTATGCCTCCAGACTGACAGGCGTAACCAGGATATTTGCTGTAGGTGGGATCCAGGCCATCGGGGCAATGACTTTCGGCACGGGTACTATTCCGAAGGTGGATAAGATATTCGGCCCAGGCAACCAATATGTAATGGCCGCCAAACGGTCGGCACAATATTATGGTACCGCTATCGACATGCCGGCAGGACCAAGTGAACTTCTGGTGATTGCCGACGACACATCCAACCCGTCATTCGTGGCAGCCGACCTGCTATCACAAGCCGAACATGGACCCGATAGCCAGGTAATCCTGCTCTCTGACAACAAAAAAGTGATCAAAGCTGTCAATAAAGAGATCGATATTCAATTGGAAAATCTGCCTCGAAAAGAGATCGCAGTACAGGCGCTCAAAAACAGTAAAGCAATATTCTTCCATGATTTGAACGAATGTATTGAGTTCAGTAATTTCTACGCTCCGGAGCACCTTATTCTGGCTACCGAAAACCCGGTACTGCTGAGTAGGGGTGTCACGACAGCCGGTTCCGTTTTCCTCGGTCACTATAGCTGTGAAAGTGCAGGCGACTATGCCAGCGGAACCAACCACACGCTCCCCACAAGCGGACATGCCGCAGCTTACAGTGGCGTTTCGCTCGATAGCTTCATCAAAAAGATCACCTTCCAGCATCTGAGTGAAGAGGGGGTGGTCAGTATCGGTAATGCAGTGGAAATCATGGCGGAAGAAGAACAACTCATCGCCCACAAGAACGCCATGACTCTCCGATTAGGAGCTGTGAAAGCCAGATATATAGCTGCCGGTTATACACCGCAGGAACAAGAACAAATAGAAAGGAAAAAAACCTTTCAAATAGAGCAGAGAGAATCACAGGAGACTTTACAAACAGAGCAACAAGAATTGCAAACAGAGCAACAAGAAGATGAAAATGGAGAAATTTGATCTGGAGGCGATGGTACGCCCCAATATCTGGGCACTGCACCCCTACTCCAGCGCACGTGATGAGTTCACAGGTGATGAAGGCATCTTCCTCGATGCCAACGAAAACCCATTCGGAGAGAATAATCGTTATCCCGATCCTCATCAACGGCTACTGAAAAAAGCACTTTCCGAAAGGAAGCAGATTGCTGTAGAGAATATCTTTATCGGCAATGGAAGTGATGAGGCTATCGACCTGATATATCGTATTTTTTGCGAACCACAAAAAGACAGGGTAATTATATGCCCTCCAACATACGGCATGTACGAGGTATCAGCCAGTATCAATAACGTAGAAGTGATACGGGTGCCATTGATCCACCCATTCGAATTGGATATCGACAAGATCCTCTCTCTTCAGGCTAAATGTATCTTTGTCTGTTCACCCAACAATCCCACAGCCAACAGCCTGCAGAATATAGAGCGGTTACTCAGGGAATTCCAGGGGATTGTGGTGATTGATGAAGCCTATATCGATTTCAGTGCCCACAAAAGTTTTCTCGAAAAACTGTCGGATTATCCCAATCTCATTGTGATGCAGACTTTCAGTAAAGCCTGGGGACTCGCAGGAGTACGTGTAGGTGTTGCCTATGCGGGAAAAGCTATCATTGCGCTGATGGACAGGACAAAACCACCCTATAACGTGAGTACGCTGAACCAGGCAGAAGCGCTAAAAGCACTTTCCAACCCTCTCGAATTTGAGCGGCAACTCGACACTATTCTGAAACAACGCTCACTACTGAAAGAAGAATTGAATAAACTCCCCATGGTAAAATATGTATATCCTTCCGACGCCAATTTTCTGCTGATAGAGGTAACAGATGCTAACGTGATCTACCAATACCTGGTCGATAAAAAAGTAATTGTCAGGAACCGTAGCACCGTTGTACGGAATTGCCTCCGTATCACAGTGGGTACACCTGAGGAGAACCGGACTTTGCTGGGTACGTTGCAAAAGTGGGAAAGTGGATAGGTGTATAGATGGGAAGGTAAAGAGCGAAGACTTCTTGACTTCCAAGTTCTAACTTCTAGTTTCTAACTTCTAATTTCTAAAAAATGAAAAAAATATTATTTATCGACCGCGACGGGACATTGATCATAGAGCCGGAAGACGAACAGATAGACAGTCTGCAAAAGCTGGAGTTTTATCCCAAAGTATTCCGAAATCTCTCCCGTATTGCGGGAGAATTAGAATATGAGCTGGTGATGGTCACTAATCAGGATGGACTCGGCACCGCCTCATTTCCGGAAGAAACTTTCTGGCCTGTACAGAATAAAGTCATCAAGGCTTTTGAAAACGAGGGAGTACATTTCAGTGAAGTGCTGATCGACCGATCCTTTCCGCACGAGAACCTACCCACTCGAAAACCAGGTACCGGTATGCTTGTCCATTACCTGAAAGGAGGATACGATTTGGAACATTCATATGTAATAGGCGACAGAGTCACAGATGTACAATTAGCTGAAAATATGAATTGTAAATCTATTTTATTAAGCAATAATTCACATCCGGCTGCCGCTTTGTGCACTACAGATTGGGGGGATATTTATCAATTCCTGAAAGAGGAACCACGTAAAGGGAAAATACACAGAAAGACATCCGAAACCGATATATTTGTAGAAGTAAATCTCGACGGGAATGGAAAAAGCAATATCTCTACCGGAGTAGGATTTTTCGACCATATGCTTCACCAGATCTCCCGCCACGGCAATATAGACCTTACCATCCTTGTCAAAGGTGATCTGCAGGTAGATGAACATCATACCGTCGAGGATACCGGCATTGCCCTGGGAGAAGCTTTCTTGCAGGCACTAGGCAAGAAGAAGGGAGTGGAGCGGTATGGTTTCCTTCTGCCGATGGACGACTGTCTGGCACAGGTAGCCATCGATTTCGGCGGACGTCCCTGGTTGGTATGGGAGGCAGAGTTCAAACGTGAATTCGTGGGGGATCTCCCCACAGAGATGTTCTTGCATTTCTTCAAATCTTTCAGTGACAACGCCCGATGCAACCTCAACATTAAAGCTGAAGGCAACAATGAACATCACAAAATCGAATCGATTTTTAAAGCTTTTGCACGGGCAATAAAGATGGCTGTGAAGCGGGACGGTACAGAAGGTATACCCAGTACGAAAGGAAGCTTGTAATTGATGTGTTGGTTTGACGATGTGATGATTTGACGATTCAACAATTCAACAATAAAAAAATGATCGCAATTATAAAATATAATGCCGGCAATATTGCATCGGTCAAAAATGCCGTTGAAAGACTGGGATATGAATGTAAGGTAACAGATGATATCAGTGAAATCCGGTCGGCAGAGAAGGTAATCTTCCCAGGTGTTGGTGAGGCAGGATCAGCAATTACACACTTGACAAACAAAGGATTGGATAAAATTATTCAATCGTTGGTTCAACCCACATTGGGTATATGTCTTGGCCTGCAGCTGATGTGTCGGCATTCGGAAGAGGGTAACACACAGTGTCTGGGTATCTTCGATGTGGAAGTAAAAAAATTTCCGTCAACAGATATCGTACCTCATATGGGCTGGAATAACCTGAAGGTGGAGGAAAGCCCGCTTTTCACCGGTTTCGGCAAACAGGATACAGTTTATTTCGTTCATAGTTACTATGCCGAAATCTGTCCTGAAACCATCGCCCGTTGCGAATATATTCTACCCTTCAGCGCAGCCATGCAAAAGAATAATTTTTATGCGACTCAGTTTCATCCGGAGAAATCGGGTGACGTGGGCGAAAACATATTGAAGAACTTTTTGGAGTTATGAGAATTATACCAGCCATAGATATTATCGACGGTAAGTGTGTACGCCTTACCAAAGGCGATTACAATACGCAGAAAATATATAACAACGACCCGGTAGAGGTAGCAAAGGAATTTGAGGCGAACGGCATCCAATACCTGCACCTGGTGGATCTCGACGGCGCCCGTACAAACCATATCGTCAATCATAAGGTTTTATACGATATCACCTTGAAAACCTCACTGAAAGTAGATTTTGGTGGTGGTCTCAAATCGGATGAAGACATCCGTATCGCTTTCGAAAGTGGGGCATCTCAGGTTACCGGCGGAAGTATTGCGGTACAACAACCCGATACTTTCCGGAAGTGGATCAACACATACGGTGCGGAAAAGATTATTCTCGGTGCCGATAGTAACAACCGCAAAATTGCTACACACGGATGGATGCAACAATCGGAACTCGACGTGGTCGATTTTATTTCGGATTATACGAAGGTAGGTATCATTTACGTCATCTGTACCGATATCCAAAAGGACGGTATGCTGCAAGGTACATCCAACGAATTGTACAGTGAAATTATCTCAAAGACCGGCGT
The DNA here is from genome assembly GCF_034927365.1 of Proteiniphilum sp. GTDB lineage: Bacteria > Bacteroidota > Bacteroidia > Bacteroidales > Dysgonomonadaceae > Proteiniphilum. The sequence goes on from NZ_JAYFQD010000010.1 coordinate 245,863, forward strand.
AAAACTAATTGCCAGCGGAGGTGTTTCGTCAATGGATGACCTAATCTCACTGAAACAGTTGGGTTGCGACGGAGCAATTGTCGGGAAAGCTTTCTATGAAGGAAGAATCACGCTTGATGAGTTGCGTAAATTCGGGTGAATAGGTAGAAGAGCGGAAAGGTGGAAGTGATAGATTATTTATTAATGTGCCAATGTGACTAATAAAGGGAAAGTAAAAAAATCTTGGCTTATTAAGTCTTGATTCGAATTGTCTTGATTCTTGACTCTCAAATATTAAACAAAGAAAATGCTAAAAAAAAGAATTATCCCCTGTCTTGATATCAGGGATGGACGTACTGTAAAAGGTGTGAATTTCGTAGATATACGCGACGCCGGCGATGCGGTAGAACTCGCTAAGCGGTACGTAGAGGAAGGTGCCGATGAATTGGTGTTCCTGGACATCACCGCTACAATAGAAAAGCGTAAAACGCTCACAGAGTTGGTTACACGTATTGCCAGAGAGATCAATATCCCGTTTACCGTGGGCGGAGGTATCAACTCGTTAGATGATGCACGTGCCATTATTCAGGCCGGAGCCGACAAAGTCAGCCTCAATTCGGCTGCAGTCAAGTGTCCCGAACTGATCACAGAAATTGCAGGGCAATTCGGGAGTCAGTGCGTGGTGCTGGCCATCGATACCAACTTCGAGAATAACGAATGGATCGTTTATACCCATGGCGGTAAAACAGCAACCGAGCTCCGAACCGTCGATTGGGCAAAGGAAGGTGTACAACGTGGTGCGGGAGAGATCCTGCTTACCTCGATGAATAACGACGGTACCAAAGACGGATTTGCCATCGATATAACGGCTGCAGTCAGTGAAGCGGTACCCATTCCCGTCATTGCCTCGGGTGGTGCCGGTAGAGTGGAGCATTTTTCAGAAGTATTCACACAAACAAAAGCAAGTGCTGCACTGGCTGCCAGCATTTTTCACTTTAGGGAGATCAGTATCCCTACCCTCAAAGATTATTTAAAAACTCAAAATATACCTATACGATGAATATCGATTTTTCAAAGTCGGGAGGATTAGTTCCTGCCATCATTCAGGATACACTCAGCCTACAAGTATTGATGGTAGGCTATATGAACGAAGAAGCATTGGAAAAGACACAGAAAGAGGGAAAAGTCACCTTTTTCAGCAGAAGTAAAAACCGCCTCTGGACAAAAGGAGAAACTTCAGGCAACTGGCTGATCGTAGATGAAATACTGACGGACTGCGACAGCGACACTATTCTGATTAAGGTCTATCCGCAAGGACCTGCCTGTCATACCGGTTCCACATCCTGTTTTGGTGATAAACAACCCAAAGGATTCCTCTATGAACTGGAAAACGTGATTGAAAAACGGATTACCGAGAATCCCGAAGGATCTTATACTGCCAAACTGTTCAGTCGAGGCGTGAATAAAGTAGCACAAAAAGTGGGTGAAGAAGCTGTGGAACTGGTGATAGAGGCGAAAGACGACAATATCGACCTATTCAAAAACGAAGCAGCCGACTTGTTGTATCACTTCCTGATATTATTGAAGACAAAAAAACTAAAACTGGAAGATATTGAACAAATATTGGTCGAAAGACATAAATAAATTATTAAACTTTCCCACTTTAATTTGAAATGTATACAGCCAAGAGACAACAAGCTTTAGCTGAATATGTACGCTTTATGTCACTTGAATAAATCATCAATTATCTGATTATAAGTCTGTTTATAAAAAAATATTCTGGGAACAGATATCCCGACTACAGGATGATATAACCCTGAAAAGACTTTACCGATGGGAGTTATCCACCAATAACCAAGTCACGAACCAACTTCGGGAAAAGAGGGAATAGAACGGTTGCTTCCTCGTCGAAACAATCAGCAACTTGCCCCATTCACCGTTGAAAGAAGTAGCTTCCCTGGCCACCATATTATCGGCCTCTATCAGTTACCTGACCCTGTTGGAAGAAGTCAGTCCAGCATACAATAGAATTGATTTGCAGAGCAGTGACGGTTGGGACCAGATAGCGCAGGTAATTGATCTGATCATCGATTTATGGATACAAAGCAGAAAGCAATGGAAAGAATATATGCATTATCAATTATCATTTTGAGTTTTATGAGTAATGTAAACGCGCAAAATCCGGACTTTTTGTTTATGGTCGAGCAAGCCATAAAAGCGCCGTCGGGACATAATACGCAACCGTGGATTTTTAAAATGAACGACAAGAGTATCGAGATTCATCCTAATCTTGATAAATCTTTGCCGGTCGTTGACTTTGATAACCGGGAATTGTTTGTCAGTCTGGGTTGCACCACTGAAAACCTTTGTATCGCGGCTTCTTTTAAAGGTTATGAAACAGACATCTCAATCAATAAGGAAGGAACGATTACCATTGGACTACAGCGAAGTCCGACTGTAATACCCAATTCTTTATTCGACCAGATAGCTATCAGGCAGACGAACAGAAGCATCTACAATGGCAAGATCATCCCGAAAGAAACAATCGGAAAGTTAAAAGCGATTCCTGTTGAACCAGGCATAAAGATCCATTTCTATGGAGCAGGAACAAAGGAGTTTGACGACATCTCAGCCTACATATACAGTGGAAATGCAATTCAAATGCGGGATAAATCTTTTCAGGAAGAATTGAAGAATTGGATGCGTTATAACAAAAAACATCAGAACGAGACAAACGACGGATTAAGTTATGCTGTTTTCGGGGCGCCTAACCTGCCGAAGTTCATTGTAAAACCGATTATGTCGAGAGCTATCAATGAGAAGTCGCAAAATAAGGGGGACAGGGAAAAACTCCAGTCCTCTTCCCACCTGGTGTTATTGACAACCCAAAACAACACCATTGAAGAGTGGATCAATCTGGGCAGGGTTCTCGAACGGGTTCTTCTTCAATCAACCGCGATGGGAATGGCTCATTCTTATTTCAACCAACCTAACGAAATCAGGGAATTGGCGGTCCAAATGGCCAAATCACTCCAACTATCAGGAGAACATCCCACAATATTGATTCGATTGGGATATGGGGAGAAGATGCCTTATTCAAAAAGAAAAGATATAAGAGAAGTGATGACGAAAGATTAAATTTATCTGATTTTTTGCCATTTGTGGGATACTCCCAAAGAAAGATTATCAAACAGCGACTACAAAAGATTGGTTTTATATTGCCTTGTGGTTTTTTTTAAAACTTTACGTTCTCAAAAACGAACTGCTGGTCAGGTTCTCTTTTATATTCGTTGAGATAAGGCGAGTAGGTCTTTACGGATATTGTTTTGGCTTCTGGATCGATGGTAACGATCCGGAGGAATCCGTTTCCACCGTTTTTAGACCCTTCTACTCCCGACTGGTAATTGGCCAGCATCTGGTACACGTCGTTGCCGTGGATTCCGGTACTAACCAATTGCCCCGTACCACGATGGAGCACATGTCCACTGAATACCAACAACACGTTGGGATACCGGCTTACCAGTTTCTCCCACATCATTTCACCGTCGTTGACGGACTCGTCGCCTGTATCTTTGCCCACGCCATAATGTTGCGGTACCCAGGAATGATTGCGATCCATACTCATACGGGTATCATCCGAATACATATAGTCATGGGTGTTGATGATGACCTTGTGCTTAGGATGCGCCTCGATGACTTCGCCGGCCCACCGTAATATTTTATCGCGTGTGCCGAATTCGAGTGAAAGGATCAACCAATCCAATCCCCCGGCGCTAAAGGTATAGTAGGTGTTTTCCATCCTTCTCAGTTCAAAGGCACCGCCGAAATGCGCCATTTTACTATATCGGTCGTAGGGTAAGTATTTGTTGAGAAGTTCCGCATCCCGGTTACTGGTACTGCCGCCCGGCCCCAGATCATGGTTGCCCGGCACAAACGTATAAGGCACTTTGCCATCCATCACCGACAAGGCCGCGGCAGCGTTCTGCCACTGCTCCTCGGAGTTGTGGTCGGTAATATCCCCTTGGTGCAGAACGAAAGCGATGCTGTCCGCATTTTGAACGATCCATTCGGTTTGCGAACGGAATATTTCCGGGTATAAGCGGGAATACACCTGAGTATCCGGTAACAGGACAAGATCAAAAGATTTTGACCGATCGGCACAGGACGACAACACAAGTAACGCCGGAATGATAAATATTGCCGATATTACCCATTTCTTTAGCTCGTGGAAAAATAATTGTTGCTTTATATTTCTTTTCATATGATTATTTTATTTTTTTATTAAGGTGTATGGAACCAGAACGATTAGTTAATTGAACAATTTATCGATTTGTTAATTAGAAATTATCAAATCGGCACGTCATCACATCATAAATCGACTTACATACTCGTTTCATAATGAATGATAAGTGTGTTTACCTGAGATTCTCAAACAAAAGACGCATGCATCGGTTTAAACACTTTATTTTAATATGTTATTCGAGAGTTAACATGCCAGAATACACAGTAGAGCAAAATTACAAAAAGATTCCATAGATGGGTAATCATTTCAAAAAAATTGTTTGTTTTGCCATTTTTCCAGATATATTGCGTCTAATATAGAAAAAGGTGATAATGGAGGAAAATAAAAAAGAGCATGCCTTTGTAAAAATCGTTCAGGAACACGAAAGGATCATCTATAAAGTCTGCTCTTTCTATGTTTCGGATGCCTTTCCCCTTGCCGACCTGTATCAGGAAGTCGTGTGCAACCTCTGGAACGGGTTTCTGAAGTTCAGGAACGAAAGCGCGGTAAGTACCTGGATCTACAGGGTTGCGCTCAATACCTGCATTTCGGGGATGCGCAAAGAAAAAAAGCGTCCCAAAGGACACTTACCGGTCGAAGCGTTATCTGACTGGCTGATTGAACCGGAGAGCCTGGACGAAAGCCTCCGTGAAATGTACCGGCTAATCAACCGCTTGAAAACCCTCGAAAAAGTCGTTGTCCTTCTTTATCTCGAAGAAAAATCCTATCAGGAAATCGCTGATATTACGGGATTGACGTTAAGTAATGTGGCCACAAAACTGAAACGTGCAAAAGAGAAGCTCAGAGAAATGTCAAACCTTTAAAAAACAGAAATTATGGAATTAGACGAATTAAAAAACATATGGGCACAATTGGAGACGAAAATGAATGAACATGGATTGTTAAAAGAAAAAATATTAAAAGCTATATATAAAAACCGGTATAACAAATCTCTCTCTCAATTGATTAATTATACATTTTTGAGTTGCATACTCGCTCTTTTAGGTATAATCCTTCTTATTTATAGAATAAGCGTTATTTATTTTGGTCCTTTCAAAATGACAATGTTTATTTTGGCAATTACATTCATATTGTGTGGTTTCATTATTGGAATTACTAATTTGAAATTGTTATACAAAATTGATTATTCAAAATCAGTCAGTCACAATATGCAGTTGACCCGTAAATATCAAATTCGTATAAAAAGGCAGAGTTTGGCAACCTATATTAGCGTTATTATCCTAGTCATTTTAGCAATAATAGCTTCTATACTATCGTCCAATATGGAATTATGGAGATGGATTACGATCGGTGGCACTATAATAGTAGGAATTATGGCCGCTATCTGGGAATATAAAAGAATGTACAAAAAAAATATCAACTCAATTCTGGAGAGTCTGGATGAACTGAAAGAATTGGAAGAAGATTAATTTACCCTCCTGCATTTCACCCACACTTTTCGTTCATCGGAGAATGTGGTGGCGAACAGATAGATATCGCCGCCGTCCGTTAATCCTGTTTTGCGGCGGATTCCGGCGACTGTCATAGGAAAATTGCGGACAGTAATGTTCGCTTTTTTCGTATCCTGCAAAAAGATCTTTATGTTTTTCTTATTCGGGACAAAAAAGGTCTCCACTTCAAAAACACGGCCGGGAAAATCCGCGACAAGTTCATCAGAAGTATATAAATGGCTGTTGATATGCAGTTTTTGAAAATGATATGCCTGCGCAACCGATTTAAAAGCGCCTGCTTTCAGGATTGATGTATTGGGTTCGTATAAATAATGCCCGGGGTTTTCGGCAAAAGGAACCACCGCTTTTTGCTCTTGCACCATGGTAAACGAAAAGAGCTCTTTTTCACCCCTTTTTTTAAGGTTCACGGCAATGAATAATGGTTCCTCAACAGCCGCTTCCGATAATAGGAAAAGCAGTTCCTTACATTCGTTATCCACCGAAACCACATGTACAGCACTCACACAACCAAGGCTTTTCACCGCCAATGAAATATCCAACATGGGTGAATATTTCACCATGACCTTGTTCGATTTTTCAAGCAACAACGGTTTTATTTCCGATAAATCAGGATTGCAATCCTCAATGCGGAATACTTTTCGCCCAATATTATCACGCCGCGAAGGGTCTAGATAGATAAAATCGAGTGGGGCAGTTTCTCTCAGGAAAGTACCAGCACCGGCACAATGAATCGTTGCATTTGTCAGTCCGAGTTCGGCAAAGTTGTGTTCCGCGATCCGGCATAGATCTTCATTTTGCTCCACATACTCCGCCTCCCTGAAGTGCGGCGATAAAAATGAGAAATCAACTCCCATCCCTCCGGTCAAATCGGCAAACGTCTCATTCTTCCCTAAAACGAGTGAAGCCTTGTAACACGCTGTCAGTTCCGATGAAGACTGCTCCAGCGATAGATGCGGCGGATAAACAATATCTGTCTCCGCATACCACGAAGGAATTTTCTTTTCAGCCATCTGCCGCCCTGCAATCTGAGCCAATAACAAAGGCATATCATCACGCACAAAACGTAATGCTGTTTCGCGTACATCTTGGCGTTCATGCGTAAGAATAAACTGCTTTTGTTCGGAAGTCAACTGCATAGGGATATACCAAAAAATAAAAACAACCTTACTTTGGGAAGCAGGCTGTTTTTATCAACTAAAAAATTATATTTTATGGTTCAAGTTCCCTTTTACCGGAACACCAAAGGCAATTGCTGTTAGGCTTCTGCCTGTACTTGCGGTTGTACTGATACGAATGAGCGGTTGTCTCTCCTTTTACGGAAAACTACCACACCGTCTACCAGTGCAAACAAGGTATGATCTTTACCCATACCTACATTCTCTCCGGGATGATGAGATGTCCCGCGCTGACGCACGAGGATATTACCGGCTTTGGCCGTTTCACCACCGAATATTTTCACGCCCAATCGTTTACTTTCCGATTCGCGGCCGTTCTTGGAACTACCTACACCTTTCTTATGTGCCATTTCCTTCTGATTTTAACTGATTAAGCAATAATCTCTTTTACTTTCACTTCTGAGAACTGCTGACGGTGACCGTTCAGTTTCCTGTAGCCTTTTCTTTTTTTCTTTTTGAAAACAAGAACTTTGTCGCCTTTCACGTGAGAAAGAACTTCTACTACTACTTTCGCTCCTTCGATAACCGGTGCACCTACAGTTACGGCGCCTTCCTTATCCACGAGCATTACTTTCTCAAATTCCACCTCAGCACCCTGATCGGCGTTGATCCTGTGGACAAATAATTTTTGGTCTTGTTCAACTTTAAACTGTTGACCCTGAATGTCTACGATGACGTACATATTAAAATAACCTGAAGTTACGTGCCTGAGGCGGGCCACTCTCCGCAGCCTCTTTTCGGGCCTATTGGCAAATTGAGGTGCAAAATTACATAATTAAATCGTAAAACCCAAACAGTTCACCTCTTTTTTTCCAAATTCCGGTATGCATTCCCTATATTTTCAATGATATCCGAAGCCACAAAACTACGCGGATGGATATAATCCCCGGTAAGATCAGCGGTCAGTCCATGCAGGAAAACCCCAACCCTGGCAGCCTCTACCGGCTTGTAACCTTGTGCTAGCAGGCTTGTGATCATCCCTGTCAGCACATCCCCGCTTCCTGCCGTAGCCAGCGCCGGTGTCCCACTGTTGTTCACGTACATTTCCTCCTCATCGATAATCAGCGAATAGGCTCCCTTTATTACCACGATCACACCATATTTCTGTGCGAATAACCTTGTTTTATCTATCTTGTCATAATCATCGCGCCATTCACCTATCAGCCGCATAAGCTCTTTCGGATGGGGAGTCAGGATCGTTCCTGCCGGAAGCAGTGAGAGCCACTCGCCATGCCGGGCCAAGATATTCAGTCCGTCGGCATCCACCACTAACGGTGTATTGTTCTTCCGAAGGAAGTGATACATCGCCTGCTCAGTTTCCTCATGCAACCCCATACCCATGCCAATACCAATGGCATCGGGTTTCAGGTCGTATTCAATAGAGGTGATATGTTCCGTACCCTTATCCTCAAGGGCCATCGCTTCAGGAAAATTGGACTGTATGGCCGTCACGCCGCACTTGGGCAGATAGGCGGTAACCAATCCGCAACCCATTTTCAAAGCAGCCTTCGATGCCAGAGAAACCGACCCGCACTTGCCGAGGCTCCCGCCAATGATCAGTGCATGTCCCAGGATTCCTTTATGGGCAAATTGGGAAAGCGGCTTCAACATCCCCCTGATCTCCTTTTCTTCCGTCAGAAAGATAGGAGTCTCTACTTCGGTAATGGCTTCTTCGTCCAGTCCTATGGATACGATCTCCACATTTCCGGTAAAACAGGCATTCTCAGGAAGATACAACGCCAGTTTAGGAATCTGGAAGGTCACCGTAGCTGTTGCTTTCACCGCGAACTCGGTTTTCCGGTCCGGAAACAACCCGCTCGGCACATCAATACTGACCACCTGCTTTCCGCTCTCATTAATCCGTGTGATCACATCTGCCGCCACTCCACTCACCTCCCGCGACAATCCCGTGCCGAATATACCATCGATCACCACATCGAACGACGCCAGATCGGGAATATCCTTTTTACTAATGATTTTTTTATAAGAGATATTTTCCGCTTTCATCCGGCGGGTATTGTGGGCACAGTCTTCTGTGTATCGATTACTGAATTCCACCATATACGCTTTCACCGGGTAACCCGATTTATGTAATAGACGGGCCACCACCAGTGCGTCCCCGCCATTATTACCCACGCCGGCGAAGATAACTACAGCACTATTCTTGTTTGTATATCTCTTTGTGAAAAAATGATAGAAAGCGGTCGCAGCACGCTTCATCAGTTCAAGTGACGGTATTCCCTCCCTTGCAATCGTCTCGGCATCGATTTTCCGGATTTGCTCCGATGTAAGAATTTTCATTCTGTTTATTTTTTCATCTATCCAGATATGAATACGAAGTTAAGGATTTTTATCATGAAACTTAATATTTTCCGTCAATTTTGATAAATTAACGATGGAAAATAAGCAAAAACCAAAAAACAACTCAATAAAAAATAATCTATTGTAAATTATTTTATTTTTTTACATATCTTTGAAATCGGAAATAACTGCCGGTATTTTAATTCACCAAAAAAACATATGTTCATCCATATCAATAAATCCCTTTCCTCCCGGATCGTTTTTTTTGTTCTTACGATCTGTATTTTATTATTCCTAATCTCTTTGTCGGTTTTTTATTTCTTCTCCAAAAATCAACTTGAAGAGATGACCTACCGGAATGCAGAAGCTCTCACGAAGAATACCGTTCTGCAAACCGAACAGATCCTTGTTCCCATCATAAAAATAGCGGACAATTACCGATGGTTGGTTCAACAAATGGAAAAACAACCCGATTCCCTGGCACTGCTGACACGGAAAATAGTGGAAAACACTCCTGACGTCATAGGTTCGGCAATTGCTTTTGAGCCTAACTATTTCACAGAAAAAGGATATTATTTTGCCCCCTACTCCTACCGTGAAGGAGATTCCATCAAGACCATCCAACTCGGAAATGAAAACTATGATTACTTTGTAATGGACTGGTACCAGACACCGATGAGTATAAAAAAAGCACATTGGTCAGAACCCTATTATGATTCCGGAGGAGGGAATGCTTTGATGACAACCTATTCTCTACCTGTCTTCATTGACTCATGCGGAGTAAAAAAAATCATGGCCATTCTAACGATGGATTTGGCATTGGATTGGTTCACACAAAGCGTCTCCTCCCTTAAAATACTCGAAACGGGGTATGCCTCGGTGATCTCCCGTAATGGCACCTTTATCACCCATCCCAACAAAAAGTTAATAATGAACCATACCATCTTCAGTTATGCGGAAGAAATAAATAATCCGGAACTGACAGAAATAGGCTATTCCATGCAAAGGGAAAAAACCGGTTTTGTAAGCAGCACTCTCAACGGCGTCGAGCGGATGATGTATTTCACCCGCCTCCCTTCAAGCGATTGGACGCTGGCGGTTATCTTCCCAAAATCAGAAATATATTTACCCTTGCGCTCCATATCCATTATTCTGATTATAGTGATCGTAACAGGTTTGATTCTGCTTACCTTCATCATTACCAAAATTGTAACCAAACAACTTCACCCCTTAGGACGATTTGCCTTAACAGCACGCGATATAGCCAAAGGAAATTTTAAAGCCCTGCTACCTGATATTCATACCGAAGATGAAATGAAAGAACTGCATGATGCTTTTGGTTATATGCAGCATAATTTAGATCACTATATTACCTCATTAACAGAGACGACAAGTGCAAAGGAAAAAATAGAAAGCGAACTGCGCATTGCACGGGAGATCCAAATGAGCATGATTCCCAAGACCTTTCCTCCTTTTCCTTCCAGAAAAGAAATTGAACAATATGCCACCCTCATACCGGCCAAAGAAGTGGGCGGCGATCTCTACGATTATTTTATAAACGAAGATAAACTTTATTTCATCATCGGGGATGTATCGGGAAAGGGCATTCCCGCTTCGCTGCTGATGGCAGTCACACGCAGCCTGTTCCGCTCGGTATCCCTGCATTTCAACGATGTTGCCGATATCATGTCGGGATTGAACAATACATTAGCCGAAAATAACGAGTCGAACATGTTTGTCACACTTTTTCTGGGGATACTCGATCTTCGGACGGGGATGCTTGCCTATTGCAATGCAGGACACAATCCTCCTATCATCATCCAGGATGAGACAACTTATTTTCCTGTTATTCCCAATCTTCCCCTGGGGTTATATGAAGGATTTACATATACAGGGGAAAAATACGCACTGAAAAAAAACTCCACTCTTTTCCTGTACACCGACGGACTAACGGAAGCCGAAAACATACAAAAGAACCTTTATAGTGATCAGCGTCTGCTTTCCTTCGTGTCAAAACTCTCTTTTTCGTCTCCACAACAGCTGATCGACAATGTGATGAATGATATCAAACAACACGTTATCGATGCGGAACAATCGGACGACCTTACCATGCTGGCAATTACATTTAAAGGAATACAAGAGAAATACGATAAAATGATCACGCTGATCAACGAAATCGAACAGATATCCCTCTTACAACAATTCATTGAAGAAATTGGAAACGATTTGGGATTGGAAAACTCGTTAGTAATGAAACTGAATCTGGCTCTTGAGGAGGCTGTATCGAATGTCATTCTTTATGCATACCCGAAAATACCGGGGAAAAAAATTATCGTTTCCGTGTCTCTGAAAGGGAATGATCTTATTTTTACGGTCACCGATTCAGGAGTACCTTTCGATCCTACCTTAACGGACAATCCCGACTTGAATCTTTCGGCAGAAGAGCGGCCCATCGGCGGGCTCGGTATTTTCCTGATCAAACAAATCATGAACGAAGTTACTTATTCCCGCATTCATGACATCAATGTCTTTACTATGAAGAAAAAAATTGATAATTAATAATATCATTAAATAAATCACCTATGGAAATTAGAATTAAAGATAATGGGGACGAGACATTATTTAAGATCATCGGAAGATTAGACACGGCTACTGCCGGCGAATTTGAAAAGGCAATAGCTCCTCTTATTGCAGGCAATATGCAAAAAGTAGTTATTGAGTGTAATGAATTTGAGTATATCAGCAGTTCGGGATTGCGCCTTTTCCTCACTCTCCAGAAAACAGCTGCGAAAAAAGGCGGTAAAGTAATTATACGTGCTATGAATGCCGACATAAAAAATGTATTCGATATGACAGGCTTTACCAATCTCTTTATTTTTGAATAATTATATGCGAAACCTGCCTCTTGTTATTCTTACCTCACTGCTGGTCTGTCTCTTTTTTTCCTGCTCCGAAAAAAAAGAAAAAGAAATCTCCAAATTGGAAGATATCGGCAATTCACGATTTGCCGTAGTTACCGGCACCATTGCCGACCAACTGGTATGGCAAAAATTTCCCGATGCCACCTGTGCGTACTACAATTCGCCTTTGGATGCCTGTATAGCTGTTCAAAAAGGCATTGAAAAGGTCGCCGCGTATGACGAGCCCATTCTTCGCAATATTATGGCTCAAAACCCGGGATTGAAAATGTTACCCGAACTGATTACCGTTGACAATTACGGTATAGCCGTTCGTCCGAAAGACACCTTTTTGAAACAAGCAGCTGATTCGCTACTCAAAGCATTGAAAACGGATGGCCGTTACGACGACATGATAAAAAGATGGTTTCCCGCAAAAGGAAAACCTGCCCCCATGCCCCAAATGAAATGGGAAGGCAAAAATGGAGTACTTACCTTCGGCACCAATGCTGTTAATGAACCGTTTTCCTTTTTCGATGATAAGCTTCAAATAGTAGGGTTCGACATTGAATTTGTCAGTCTCCTTGCCCAAAGCATGGATATGAAACTTGAAATCCAGAACATGGAGTTCGGTTCGCTGATTGCCTCTCTGATATCAGGAAAAACTGATCTCATCGGGGCCTGTATGACCATTACCGAAGAGCGTGCCAAAACGGTACTCTTTACCGATCCTTATTATCAAGGAGGAATTGCCGCGGTGGTTAAAGACAATGGCACTTCTGATGCAGGGGTGGCCTCCGGAAAAAAGTCTGGTTTCGGTCAACCCACACCCATACAATTCCGTGACGGCAGTGATGTGGATCATGCCGCGATCGGCGCCATGACAGGATCAACGGGCGAAATGTACATACGTTCGCATTATCCCCAAGCCAAACTATATTGTTTCGACGATATCATGGATGCCATTGCTTCCCTGCAAGCCGGCAAGATAGATTATGTCATCACCGCCTATACCACAGCCTTGAAAGCAGCCAATAAAAATCGCGACCTTCATTTACTTCCCAAAGAATATATAAATGACTATGCAGCTATTGCTTTTTCAAAAGAGAACCCGCAATTACTCAAAGAAGTAAATGATGTACTCATTAACTTCAGACAAAGCGGTTTACTCGATACCATCATCCAGCATTGGGTAAGAACAGACGGCTCTAATTATATAAGAACGGATATTCCGAAAGTCACGGAAGGAAAACCTATCAGGGTAGCCATTGCTGCGAACAGGGAACCCATGTGTTTTATTTCCAATAATGAAATCGTGGGATTGGATTGCGAATTGATCGAGAGAATCGCTTATGAACTCAAAAGGCCGATTCAATATTATGACATGAAATTTTCCGCCTTGATTGCCGCTCTTGAATCAAAAAAAGCCGATCTCGTCATTTCCAACCTGACGGCAACGGAAGAACGCCGCAAAGCAGTGAATTTCTCTGACGGTTATTTCGTCAACCCTCAAATTTTAGTCACAGTCAAAGTCGATACTTCCGACACTTCAGAACTTTCCGATAAAAACTTCTTTACAAAAATAAAAAGAAGTTTTTACAACAATATTATCCTGGAAAACAGATATATTCTCCTTTGGAACGGGCTGAAGGTAACCTTCCTCATTTCCATTATGGCTGCATTACTGGGCACTTTGCTGGGCGCATTGATATGCTTAATGAGAATGAGCAAATCTGTGGGATTGCAAATATTTGCAAAAGTATATATCGACCTGCTCCGTGGTATACCACAGGTAGTATTGTTGATGATCATGTTTTATGTAATCTTAGCCTCGTTCAATATCAGCGGAGTCACCGTTGCCATCATCACCTTTGCCATGAATTTTGCCGCTTATGTTTCCGAAATGTTCAGAACTGCCATCGAAAGTGTCAACAGAGGTCAGACAGAAGCCGGTATTGCCATGGGATTCAGCAGGGTAAAAACTTTTATCCATATCGTATTGCCACAAGCCATCCAAAGAGTATTACCGGTATATAAAGGAGAATTTATAGCATTGGTAAAAATGACTGCCATTGTTGGTTATATTGCCGTTCAAGATTTGACCAAAGCCAGCGATATTATACGGAGCCGTACTTTTGAAGCTTTCTTCCCTTTGATTATGGTGGCCATTATCTATTTTGTATTGGCTTGGTTGCTCACATTTCTGATGGAGAAGATCCAAATACAAACATCGCCCGTAAGGAAAAAAAGGAAATAGAGACCCACAGCTGATAATAATTAAATTGTAACCTATGATTAAAGTAGAACACCTGTCAAAGAAATTCGGAGAACTGACGGTATTAAAAGATATAAACATAGAGATAAAGAAAGGAGAAATCATCTCTATCATAGGTCCTTCGGGGACAGGAAAAAGTACATTCCTCCGATGCCTCAATCTTCTGGAAAAACCTTCCGGTGGAAGAATATGGGTAAATGAACAGGATATTATGTCACCTAAAAATGACCTTAATCTCCTACGCCAGAAAATGGGGATGGTATTCCAGAATTTCAATCTCTTCGAGCACCTTACGGTATTGAATAACCTCACCATCGGCCCCATTAAGTTACTGAAGAAAGACAAAAGCGAAGCCGAACAAAGGGCGCGTGAATTGCTGAAGTTGGTAGGGCTTTCGGCCAAGGAAGATGCTTTCCCGGATGAACTTTCGGGCGGGCAACAACAACGTGTTGCTATTGCCCGGTGTCTCTCCATGGATCCCGAGATCATCCTCTTCGACGAACCAACCTCCGCCCTCGACCCTACCATGGTAAGCGAAGTACTCGGCGTTATCCGCCGTCTGGCCGCTGACGGCATGACCATGGCCATTGTTACCCACGAAATGAAATTTGCCCGTGATGTCTCCACCCGCATCTTATACATGGACGAAGGTATTATTTATGAAGAAGGTATTCCTGCCGATATCTTCGATCACCCGCAGAAAGAAAAAACAAAAGCGTTTATCCATCGTATAAGGAATTTTTATTATCATATTGCCGACAGCAATTTCGATTTCTATGACATGCGGGCACATATGGAATCTTTCTGTAATAAACATTTCTTCAGGCACAAAGAAATCAATAACCTCAATCTCATCATAGAGGAAACCTTGCAGCTTTGTTTTCAGGAAGGGGAAACCGAGGATAGAAATAAGACAGTTACCACTACCGGCGGGCTGGAAATTGCCATTATCTTTTCCGAACAGACTAACGAAAAAAGTGTCATCTTTACAGCAGACGAAACCTTGGGAACTATTCTTAATCAGGTGCAGGATTCCGACGGATTGAGCTTGATCATCATCTCTGGAATAACAAAATCAATCAGGGAAGAAATAAAAGAGGGCAAAGTGGTTCTGACTATGGTGATGAAATGAATACCACTGTATGTCCGAACGTTTTTTCTATCCCAACTTTTCTATCCTAACTCAAAAGTAGTCACTCCAAATACCTTATTGAGGTCGATATCGGGTTGGTATTTCGTGTACATCCGGGCTGTTCCGAACACTTTTTTCATCCCCCGGTTTTCCGCCAGTTGGATAGCAGCATGGTTTACTTCCGGAATGTCAAGATATATCTTGCTTCCGGAAGCAATGCCGTTACCCAAAGCCAGAAAGAGTTTATGGGACAAATCGGCAGCATCGGCAAATAAAGGGCCGATTTTGTAACCGGCCCTACATTTCCTGATTACACCGTATCCTTTGACTTTACCATCGCGTAACGCTGCAAGCGCCAAGCTACCGGGTTGTTTAACCCAACGGTGAAGAAACTGGGAACGGGACGCAGGGAAAAGAGCGGCATCATATTTAACTATCTCATCAAAAGGAACTTCTGAAAGTGGCACCAATTCCGGAAACCGCTCGGCTGTGGATATAGCCGCGCCCTCATAGCGAATGTTACTGTAGGCGAACTTAAAGCCTGACTTTTTATAATTAGCTTGCTGCTCAACAACCCCATCCAAGCCAATATTCCGGGATTGTAAATAAGCCATTGCCGTATTCCACAGCTTCAATCCATATCCCTTTCCACGATATTCCGGTTTCACAATATAAAATCCAAGAAATGCAAAGTGTTGGTCATAAGCAACTGCTGAAATGCAAGAAACAGGCTCTTCATCCAAGAGACCCACAAAAAAACCTTTGGGATCGGTCAGATAAAAACATGGAGTGTCATAAAACCCCGGATTCCAACCCTCTTTTGCAGCCCATTCAACAGCGATGCTTTCCACTTCTTCTTGTGTTGCCTGACGAATGATATATGACTCTTTTTTATTCATTGTATTGGTATTATTAGTCATTCAATATATTTTTACCTTACACTTATTTATCCGTCTTACGCAAGAAAGGTCATGATTGTTTATAATGTTATTCACCTTGATATTTCCTTGGCATTTTGCCTGTTACCTGTTTAAAGACTGTACTAAAATATCCGGCATCATTATACCCGACAGAATATGCTACTTCACTTCTCCTCATTTCCTTTCGGCTTATTAAATCCATGGCGCGTTTCATTTTAAGCTGTGTAATATATGTATTAATTCCTACGTTTTTAATTGTTTTCATTTTTGCATAAAAAGAGGTACGGCTCATTCCCATATATTCTGCGATAGTCTCAAAAGATAATGAAATATCAATATGCTGGTTAATATATTGATTTAATTTTGTCATAAACTCTTCATCTGCCTTACTGAAAGTGATGTCTTCAGGTAAAGTTTCTATAGAGTTTTATGAATATCATTTTTTATTTCATCTTTGTTTTTTAAAATATTACGTATAACAACCAGTAAAAATATCAAATCAAATGGCGATATTTCAGAAAACGGGAGCGCAAAATGATAAAGGATTTAATTCTAGTACCCAAAGATAATGTAATTCTTGTAAAACTTATTTTGTAACCATAACTTTTAAACCCTAATCCGAACGATTTTTGAAGTATTTTGAACAAATCGCTACAAATAATTACAGTGTCGAGTAGGTTTGGAAAATGGCATAGGAAAAAGCCAATGGAGAAAAGAAAATAATCAGCGAAGAGCTGTTTGAAGATGTACAGGACGTACTGGATGGGAGAAAGCGGGTCCGCAAAAGCCCAAAGAAGTGAAAGGGCAAATATCATCAGTGAGATTGATGCCTTAAACAAACGCTATCAAAACGCACTTTTATCTATCAAAATAACAACCAGTTACAGAGCAAAAAAAACGAGATTTGTTGATTATCTGATTTATACATTGTAAAGATAGTTTTTATTTCCGGAATGAAGATTGTTCGTCCCTGATTTGCTCCATTCCTTTTCGATAAGTCGTCACTTCAAAATCCGAAAAACTTTTTCTGAATTTGGAATCATCGAAAACATTATTGTGTTCATATCTCGGCAACAATTCCTGCAACTCTTTTACACTTTTATTAAACATTGCATCGATCTTAAAAATGAATTTCGGCACTACCGAATATTTCAGTTGCTTGCCGTAAACTTCTGAAGCCAACCCAATAAACTGCTTGTAAGTGGGGTGGCTCTCATCCACAGGCAGATGCCAGGTCTGGCCGAAAGCATCGGGCGTATTGCCAATCAAAGCTGTGGCGCTGCTTGCATCGGGAGTCCAGATCAGGCTTCTCATTTTAGCATCACTTAGAGGTACTTTCAGTTGTTTCCATTTTGGAAATAACTGAATTTTCGCCAATTCTTCGGTTTCAAAAATATTTTTCAGGTGTTTGCTAATAGCGGGGACTTTCACTCCAAACAACTCTGCCATAGATTTTTGCGTAAGCCAAAACGTGCCGGATTGAAAATAAACCGATACATTACGTTCTCCCGCTTCGAACTGGCTTATCCCGGACAAAAGGCTCAGTACCTGTTACAGGTTCTCACGGCTGAAACGCTGTAATTCACTACTGCCGATCCCGTCGGTGAACCTGTCAATTTTATTTTTAAATATTTACATCGGTTATTAACTTTGTTTCCTTCATACGGTATCCACCCGTCGGGCTGAATGCCTTTTTTGTGCGGTGAGATGCTCCATCTTATTCCCCGGCTTCAGGTATGCCGTCACATGATGGCCTATGAAAAGGACGAAGGGTGAGACCATTTCTCTTTTTTCCATTGTTTCAAAAACCCGATCCATCGTAGTGACCGCGCAATCCTCATCTATCAGCGAGACCATGGAAGCAATCACCACCGGCATTTCCCCTCTTACACCTTCTTCCCGAAACAGTGTGAAAATCCTTTCCAGATTATCATAGGCCATATAAAGCGCCACGGTAGTCCCATACCGGAACAACCCCGCGATATGCCTGATGTGCCGCTCGTCCATTTCTAAGGCAATAAGGTGGACAAGGGCGTTGCTCTTGTGGATCTCCGTCGTCGGAATCGCGAAAATATTCGAGGCGGCGCAGGCGGCGGTGATACCTGGCACTATCCGAAAGGGAATACCCAACTCCGTCAACCTGCGTGCATCCACATCAGCACCATTGAACATCATGCCGTCACCGGCCCTTAAACGGACCACTTTCAGCCCCTGGTGGTAATAATATTCGATGAGTTGAACGATATCTTTCGCCTCTTCCCCGTTCTCCGGAAATTTTTCCACGAAGATAATCTCCGTCCCGGGCCGTACCTCTTTCAGCACATTGGTGGCTGGCAGACAATCATATAAAACTACGCCGGCATCACGGAGGCAATCCACCGCCTGGACGGTCAACAGGCTCACATCTCCCGGTCCTGTCCCTACAATTGATACTTTGAATTTTTCCATAACCTAAAAACTATTTAATAGACAATTATATTCACTAATGTTAGACATTTTCTATGCTCGGCAAAACAAATGAATTGTATAACGATCCGCAAAAAAATCATCGGATATTCGGCACACAAATCCGGCGGGGTTGACCGGTGTAACGACCGATATCCGAAATGGTCACATCCACCTTGTAGACTTCACGCAACACCTCTTCGGTGATAATCTCGTTACAATATCCTTGCTTCCATAATTTGCCGTCATGGACGATTGCCACGTCGGCATCACACATGAAGACCTGATCGGGCGAATGGGTGGCCATGATGATTCCCAACGACTGTCTTTTCAGTTCATTCACTTTGGAGATGACTTGGGTCTGATTACCAAAATCCAGACTCGAAGTCGGCTCGTCCATGATGATAAATGCCGGTTGTTGCGCGAGTGCCCTCGCAATAATCACCATTTGCTGCTCCCCTCCACTCAACCGTGTAAAGGTGCGATTGCCCAGATGTGCGATATGCAGCATCTCAAGACACTCCTCCATAATTCTCCTGTCCTCTTTCCCGGGGACAGAGAATGGGGAGAGATGCGGCGTCCTGCCGAATAGCACCACCTCACGCACCGAGAACGGAAAGGGGAGTATCCGGGCTTGGGGGACATAGGCTACCAGCCGGGCAAATTCCATACGGTTCAACTTCGATATGTCGCTTCCGTTAATCCTCACACTTCCCGCTATGACAGGCAAAATACCCAGCAAAGATTTGAAAAGGGTGGTCTTTCCTGCCCCGTTCTTGCCTAACAGGCATATTGTCTGACCGGTTTCGGCCTTCAGCGAGACATTATGCAATATCACCCTTTTCCCATATCCCAAGTCGGCATGTTCTATTTCAATCTGCATAGGCTGTCACTATTTTACCACGTTTTTTTCGAAGAGGCGATAAGAATCACGAAGAAGAGAGGCGCTCCGATAATGGAAGTGATGATGCCCAACGGGATTTCCAATGAAGAAAAAGAACGGGCCAGATCATCGACCAGCAATAGAAAAGCGGCACCCAACAAGAACGATGCCGGGATCAAAAACCGGTGGTTTGGGCCGACAATGAACCGGGCGGCGTGCGGGATGATCAACCCCACCCATCCTATCAGGCCGGTGATGGATACAATGGTCGCCGTGAGTAAAGAAGCACAGGCAATAATGGTTATCCTCAACCTCCCGGTATGTATTCCCAACGATTTGGCCTCCTCTTCACCGAAAGAAAAAATATTCAACCGCCAGGAAAGCATATACATCAACAAGAGCAGGATAATCACGACGGGGAGGATGAAAATTACCCTGTCGATGGTGATGCTTGAAAGACTACCCATCAACCAGAAAGTGATGTCGGGTAACTTGTATTCCGAATCGGCGACGAATTTTGCCAACGAGATCAGCGCGTTGAACAACGAACCGACGATCATTCCGGATAAAACCAGCATAAGGATGGGATCCCTTCCCCGTCGCATCATTTTAGTAAAAGACAATGCCAAAAACACGGAAACCAACCCGAAAGCAAAAGCCATCAATTGTACTCTGGCGAACCCGAAAGAGAGCAAAATTGCCAGAGCCGCCCCAAAGCCGGCTCCCTGGCTGACTCCTAATATATCGGGGCTGACCATCGGATTCCTGAATAACCCCTGATATGCCGCACCTGCGACGGACAATCCCCCTCCGGCAATCACTGCGGCAAGAATGCGCGGCAGACGGATATCGTTCATTAGAATGGGAAGATTGTCGTCGTTGTATTGACCGGTAAAGAGGTAACGCAGGATATCCGGGACGGACAGGGAATAACGGCCGACGGAAAACGAGACCAGCATCACCGATAATAAGCCCAAAAACAAAACCAATAACACCCACCCCTCTTTTACGATCTTTTTGTCCTGCACCATATCTTTCCTCTTTCTTTTCTGATCCCCGAATGATACGGTCCGATTGAACCGCATATGCCAGATCAGTTGCTACCAATTTCTATTCAAAAACGAAGCCAAAGATATTATTCATTGTAAATAAGACAATTACAAAAAGATGTGGTCAGATAGTATTACAAAAATGTACGGATTCAAAATGAAAACAGACAAAAATGTATGGGATAAACCCCACCGTTTCTTTAGGAACTATATCTTCGCTCCAAAGTATTATAAATGATTGGAATCACCCTCCTTTTCTGTTGCTTTTCCCTGAAAATAAGCGATATAAACAAACAAAGATATCGATATTTACGTTTCAAATATGAATAACTATTTACTTATACATTTTGATTATGAAACTAAGTGCAAGAAATGATTTGAAAGGGACAATCACCGACATTAAATTGGGAGCTGTAATGGCGAAAGTGACTATTGATTTGGGTAATGGGCAACAGATTGTTTCAGTGATAACGGTAGATAGTGTGGAAGATTTAGATTTGAAAGTGGGTGAAGAAGCACATGCGATCATCAAGTCCACGGAAGTCCTGGTCGGTAAATAATGCTGCCGGCATAGGGGGCTGTCGGTTATTCTTTTAGCTGGTCGGTCTCTCTATTTGAATCTTTCATCCGAACGCAAGGCCTCCAGGGGGAGATCCTTGTTTTTCTCCAACCATCCGATTTTCACCCCTTCAATCCGGTTGTCATACCGGGGATAAAACGGCTTGATGTCGATCAGTGGTGTGCCGTCGAGCATATCCACCTGTTCGATATGAACCCGGTTCCCCTCAATGCCAACCAACTTCACCGTGGAAAGACCAATGGCGTTGGGCCGTTTGGGTGCCTTGCAGGAGAATATGCCTCTCTCCTGTGTGTCCATAAATGGGATGACAGTCAGTTTGTACCCTTCTATCTTGTGGAAACGGTAAAGCAAGGTGATATGGGAAAAGCCTTCCAGGTCCTTCAATCCCTCCGCATATTCAGGGAACAGCTCGATCCAGCCCCTGACACCTTCAGCGGCTACCGGTTGGATCGGCATATTTTTTACGTCGGCATGCGGCGTATGGATAATTCCTATCGGGTAGAGGTTGATTGGTTCCATGATTCCTGTGCTGTTTTATTATTTTACGATCATTTCTCCCCGCCGGAGCCTGTCACGTAGATTTTGCATCTTGTTATCGAATTTTTCCAGTTTCGACAGCATCTTTTTTTCGGCTTCTTCCGTCTTGATTATTTTGATAATCCCGCCGTTCCTGATAATGACACGCTGGTCGGCAAGCAACGCAAGGATGGGGTCGTGCGTGGCAAGTAAAACGACTTTCTCTTTCCGCACCAGAAGGTTCAACGCCTTTTTCCGGTCTATTCCTGCATTTTCGATTTCGTCGATCAGTACGATGGGCGATCTGCTCAGGAAGGCCGTGTCCGCGATCATCAATGCACGTGACTGTCCTCCGGAAAGGCTTGTCAGAGGGGCGTCGCCTGTAAAGCGTTCCCCGGCGAGCCGGTTGGCCTGCGCTACAATTTCGGTGATTACAGGTTCTGGCTCTTTCACACAACGGCTTTCGGCATGCATACCAATGAACTCGTGGACGGTGGCATCCATCACGAAATTCATGTTCTGGGAAAGCTGTGCCACCAGCTTACTTTCAAGTGCAAACCGATTTTTGTTGTCCGGCTCTTTCCCGTTAATCAATATTTTTCGTCGGGTAGGAGTGTCGCGGTTGGCCAGCCATTCGATGTCGGCCAGCAAACGGCTCTTGCCCGAGCCGGTAGGTCCCACGATACCCGTGATGCTTCCGGAGGAAAACGTCAGTTCGATATTTTCGGGTTGTCCCGATTTGTCGGTTCCCCCGAGGATGGTGATTGTATTCACACTGTCGGGCTCCTCTATCCGCGCTACTCCGGTATCCACCATCCAGGCAGTTTCCTGTTCTTCCTCCCACTGTTCGGGGGTGTATATCTCCTCTGTCATCATATAGCATATCTCCTTTCTACCTTCCCGCGCACTATTATTTACATAAACTGCCGACCTTTATTTTTCCCTCTATTTCTTTCATCGGGAGATTACCCAGGTATATCTTATTCAATTCCTGTTCCACTTCTTCATAACGATCGGCAATCTCCCAAAAGTCAGGAATGAAATACGTTATCTCCGGATCGAGCGCATCGGGCATGATGCATCCGCCATTTTTGAGTAGGTCGGAGAACCCCCGGCTTCCTATTTTTTCCAGGATCTCGGAGCATGCTTCTATTTTTGATGCTTTGACCATCAGCACCATCGGTGCAAGCACTTTGCCTTCTTTCAGGTTCAGCTTTTTTATTTTTTTGGAAGAGGGTATTTTTGACGCGGCAACATCCGGCAACAGGTTGAGGGCTGTCTTTTCCGGATCGGCCGACCCCATTCTTTTGATGATATTGGAAAAATGTTTTATGTCCGTGATGTTCTGCGCAAAACGGACCAGCCCCTCCTTGCCCCAATGTTTCACAATAAAATAAGCCAGTCCGAAAGTGGCTTTGTCGATATGTCCGTGGACGGTGATCTCTCCTTTTCGATCGGGTGAAATAATCTGTTCCCATGACTCGATATCCGTCGGGACACCTTCCACCGTCAAGTCCTGCACGAAACTCCATGAACTGAAGCAGAGTATTCCGAGATTACTTCTCTCCAAGTTGCCGGCCAGATCAGCCGGCATCTTCCGCTTGTAATCGTCCCTGATGAGCCCTTTATATCTGCCCGTTTTCATGAATGTATCGTAAAAAGCCCCGGAAAACAGGATACGGTAGTTACTCGTGACAATAATATCCGGCAAATCACTTTCACTCTTTGCCGTACGCAGCATCCATTCGATGCCTTCGGACGAACAATCCATAATGTTCGGGCAATAGATAGGTGTCGCGTGCGAAGCATTGTATTCCTTCACGTAAGGAGTAAAAAACTGGTTGAAAGGCACCTTCAACGGGCACGGCATGGATACATGCATGTTGATGGCATGGGGTGACAGGTAAAAGGAGTCACCGAATACCGGCATGATCGAGGAGAAATCAAGTTTTGTATTGGAATTGCACATAACGCTGTTTTTAATCTTAAAAATTCATCTTCCTCAGATTTCCGACCTGGAACTCCGAGCCGATCTGGGTTTCACCCAGGCAATAGGAACAAAGCGCGGCAGGCATCGAGAAGCGAAGTCGTTCGTTTGCCAGCATCAGCGTGGGTGGAGCAGCAGAAATCAGCATGGAGAGCTCATAAATTCCCTGACCGTTAATCCCGTTGACAAACATGATTTTCGCTTTTGCATTGGCCTGCCTTACCCGGAATGCGAACACTTCACGTTCGGCTTGCGATACAATATCGCCTTTGGTGATGATTACAATATCGGCCATCCGTAGCATCGGGCCGATTTTCCGTGGCGTATCTATTCCCATCAGGTTGTCGATGACACACACCGCCTGCACGTTTTTTATGTGGGGTGAGCAGCGGTTGCACAAACCGGCACTTTCGGTGAACAGGTAATCGAATTTCTCCCCGTGTCCCCAGATGACACCTTCCTGGATGTTGCTCACGAAAAAATGGTCGGGGCAGAGATTGCCTGATAAACCCACTTGCACCGGTACGCCAATCTTGCTGAACTGTTCCGCTTCATTGGCATATAAGCAATCGAATTTTATCACTCCGGCCGTATGCGATTGGGCCTTTATCGTCTGGATAAGCTTCAACAGGACTGATGTCTTCCCGGATGAAGGGGGCCCCGAAAAGGTGATTAGCTTCATTTTCTTGCAGGATTAATGTAAAAACATCCATACAAAAACTAAGCCAAAATATGTAATGTTCTTTTATCCAGTATTTTAATGTTTTTATAGATACGGGTGCCCTACATTATCGTATGACAAAATAATCTGTGCTACAAAAAGGTGAATTTAGGCAAAATTCTTCCTATAATTGTGTTATTACAAACATAATATTCTATCTATAAAAGTTTGCCATCAGAAGTATTGGAATGATGTCCTACATTCTTGTATAAAATGCGGATTTAAACTTCAAAAATGTATACTCTTTCTGCTTATTTTTAGTCCGATTAAAATTATATTATACTCATTATATGCGACTTATATTCATCAGACCAAGTTTGGCACAATTTATGTCTATATCAGATTGAGTTTATAACGGTTTTAAGTTATCTATTTTGAGGTTATCATCAAATTATACATTTATACATTATTCGTTATGGGAAAATTTTATCTCTATCTCTCACTGGTCATTTTCGCAGTAATCTTCTTAACCGCTTGTGAAAAATCGGATCCCGTTATCGAGGAGCCTGAAGAAACGTTGGCAACCGATGTGACAGTCCCCCTGGGAGCCGCCCTTGTTGTGGACAAGGATTTTCAAACTTCGGGAGGCGCTTTTCCGAACATATCCGCTTTGTCGTATGGTTTTGCCGAAGGTGCCGATGAATGTGCAGCATCGGGGATGATCGCTGCGACGGAACCGATCACTTGGGAGGAAGTTTACTTGAACGGCGTGAACAATGATTCGGTTTTCATCGAGTACACCGATGTGGCGTTATCGACAACCTGTGAAACGGGAGCGGGTCCCTTACCGGGCGGACATACCATTTCGAAAGGATTTATCGTCTTCGCACCCAAATCGAGCCGGAGCGGTAACGTGCAGCCTACCGTAGAACTTAAAGGGATCCCCACGGCCATGGTGGTACAATTTACCTTGACGGCCGAAGAAAGCCAAAGTGCCGGTATTACGCTTTACCAATCGGCAGGCGGGGCAGCCTACAAGGCAGTGGGCACCTTAAAGCCCGCGGCAAACGGTGAGTTCTATTCGATCGCCGTCGAAGGTGAAGACCTGTCGCTGAAATTTGCTTCGGAAGATGCGGCAAATGGCCTGATTCGGCTGCATGACCTGAAGGTTTACACCGATGGCGTACCCGAAAACTCGGTACTATATGTAGATGAATATTTTAATACTTGGACAATGACGGGATACCAACAACCCTATCCTGATCCGATCAGCAAAAACGGAACCAACCTCGTGCCTACAGTTACAATTCAATCGGTGGCATTCGACGTGACAAAAACCTATTACACGGGTCTTCCGGTGACCTTCAGCATCAAGAACGGGGCGGTCTATCCTGAAGGATACAATCACCACGGGGATACTTCACTGGTATACGGATTGACAAAAGGATACGTTGAATTGCCCCCGGCTTCGAGGACATTCGACAAGGAGGATGCGTCACTCACCATATCGGCTGTTCCCTCCGTGTCGCTGTTCGAATGCTGGATAGCCGCCACAGGCATGTCGGGGCAATACAATTTTTACAAGTCGACCGACGGAGGTAAAACATGGACATTGTTCAACGAAACGAAACTGACCAAATATGCCGGCATCGGCAAATACTTCCGTTTCTGGATAAACGACAAGAACGTGTCGTTCAGGATTACGCCCAATCCCGAATTTACGGGTACCCCCAAGGTGTATGGCGTAAGGATCTGGAGCAACGGCAAACCCTAAATACAATTCAGCTATTGATGATTTTTGATGGTAAAAGAATGGACAGGATTTTCTTCCCGCTAGTGCTGGTTATCGCCTCCTTGCTCTTACACGCTTGCGAAGCGGACAGCAATTACCGGTTCAAGGACGAAGCAACCAATGAAAATGGGACAACCCCCGAAACGGGGGGCTATCCCGACGACGGCTCTTTGGCTTTCCATGAAAATTTCCAGTCATGGAAAAGGGAGGGCTATATCAACCAGCAATTCCGTGATTGCGAGACCGACCAGATGACCACCGCCATCATCATGTACCAACCGGATGTGCCGGTCACAAAGACTTACGACGGTTTCCAGGTGAAATACTCGATGAAGGATTATGCGGTCAATCCGGTGTGTGGGAACAAAGCGGGCACATCTGCCAAAGATTCTGAAGTCAGCACCGGATATATCGCCTTGCAAGGGTTGATTTTTTATGAATGCGGCGGACACGACTCTGAAGCCGAACTGGTCTTGTCCGAATTGCCATCGGTGTCGAAAATCACCTTCAGCATATCTTACGGGGGGAACGTGGAATATGTAGGGGGTATTACACTATGGAAAAAAGTGAAAGGCCAATCCTCCTTTACCCGCATCGGAGACTATCGGCCTGTCGATCCCCTCGAAGGAGAATTGTTCACTGTCACCCTGGACGAAAAAAATGTGCAGCTTAAATTCACACCGGCAATCAGCGACAAGGGAACCGGCGTGAACGATGGCGTGTTGAGCAACCGGAGCGTGCGGATACATGATTTGCACGTCTGGTCGATGGCAGAATAAGAAAACTTTTAATTCAGCTAACAAAAGACAAATGGATAGGAGATCATTGCATATTATAACCG
The DNA here is from genome assembly GCF_034927365.1 of Proteiniphilum sp. Classification (GTDB taxonomy): domain Bacteria; phylum Bacteroidota; class Bacteroidia; order Bacteroidales; family Dysgonomonadaceae; genus Proteiniphilum. Next base: position 273,050 of record NZ_JAYFQD010000010.1, read on the forward strand.
GTTGGCTTTTCCTCTTTTTACTGTCACTGTCAACAGCCCGAGCCGAAAATAGGGGATCACGCCAAGTGACCGATATGACCGGGCGGACGGTAACCATCCCGACAGAAATCAACCGTGTCTTTACCGACCGGTTTGCCTCCCTTCCCGTGTTCGCATTGGATGCCACCATCTCTTGTAACTACACCTTCACGATCAATGAAGTGGCAGGGAAATTCATTTCATCCGATTACTACACAAATAAAGTTTTCGCTGAAAGTTCGATCGAAGAGATATTGAAACAACACCCCGACATCATCATCCTGGGCGATATGACGGGAAGCAACCTCAACCCCGACGAACTGCAGAAAAAACTGAAAATTCCAGTGATCGTCATCACCTTCCGTTTGGAGGACTATCCCGAAACATTCCGGTTTCTCGGCGACGTGCTGAATTTACCGGATAAATCGGGACAAATAGTGGATTTTCTAAAGCGCTACATTCTTCCATTGCAGACAGCAACGTCGGCATTGCCTGTCGACAAACGCCCCCGGGTATATTACGCCGAAGGGTTGAAAGGGCTCAACACCGAACCTTCGGGATCCATCCACAGCCAGGTTCTCGATTACCTGCATGCCGTGAACGTGGCAAAGGTACAGATAAATGGAATGCACGGCATGGCACTGGTATCGCTCGAGCAAATCATGCAATGGAATCCCGATGTTGTTTTGGTCTGGTCGGGGATGCCTTCCGGCATAAAGATAGGAACGAATCAGCCTGCCGAAGGGAGTACGATGGACAATATCCTCTCCAGTCCGCATTGGAAAACGATCAACGCATTGAAAAGAAAACAGGTCTATCAGATTCCGGCATTGCCTTTCGGCTGGTTCGACCGTCCACCCGGGTCCAACTGCATCGCCGGGGTGATATGGACAGCCAAGACCCTTTATCCGGAGCTGGTACCGTTTGATTCGGGCAAGGCATTGACCGAGTATTTCAAATTATTTTACCATACTGAGATAACTCCATCGCAATTGCGGCAAATCTTGTCGGGGGAATAAACATGGGACCACACCGATCCAACATACGACGAGAGTACTCTTTTCTGTTGCTGCTTGCCCTTCATCTACAGTTCCTTTTGGCGCAAGACAAACCATTGATGCGTGGCGACTCATTAAAGAATATCCTGATCGACGAAGTGATCATAGAGTCGAAAAGAAAAGTTTCCCCGCTGAGGGATATTACCGTAGAACCCGAAGCATGGAAAACGTCCATTACCACTATCACGAGCAAGGAAATTGAAAAAATAGATGCCACGACCGTCTGGGACGCTTTGAAATATTCCGTCAACGGCCTTCCCGCACAACAAGGACGACGAAAAAAATATTACTATATGATCCGCGGACAGAATGTGGCCGCCGACTATGCCATCAATGGCGTTTCGTTGTTGACGAACGGCGCCGGCCCGATGGCACAATGGATCGAGGCTCCATCGATGCTTCCGGCAAACATGATCGAGTCCATCGAAGTGGTCCGTTCCGGAAACTCACTCCTGCTCGGATACAGCGGACTCAATGGCGTAGTCAACCTGAAAACGAAGCGCTTCGATGAGTTCACCCTGCAGGGAGAGTTGCAACAGGGCACTTTCAACAGCTTGCGTGCCGGTGTACTGACAGGTGGCAAATGGGGTGACTTCCATTATGCTTTTTCGCTCTACAACGACCGTACCGATGGCCCTGAAGGACGGCACAGTTACGAAAACCTATGGAACCTCTATGGAAAAGTCAATTACCAATATAAGAAACTGATAGAACTCGACATCGAGAATTTTTATACTTACGGCAAGCGATTCGTTACGCAGGCGGTGGACTACAACGGGTTGACACTTCCCGAACGCCAACTCTCGGAAATATGGGAATACGATCCGATGCGCTATAACATCTTTTCGGCACGACTGAAGATGAATGTTTCCGAAAGGGCTACCACGGAACTACAATTCGCCTATATTCTGAACCGGATGGATTTGTATCCGGATGCTTATGAATACAGCGTGGACCCCGAGACGAGAAAGCCGGTCGTTGGTGACTCCATCATCCGCGCACGAATGCTGAACGAACCCGATTCTATCTTAAGCATAGGCCTGTTCCAGGCTCTCCGCCTCATTCCGGACAACACCATCCGAGTGGCGGCAATGTACGGGCAATCGGCCAACTACGCGCACGGAAAGGCAAAAAAGACAATTTACTCACTCGCACTGCTGGACCAGCATAGTTTTTCAAGAGTCGACCTGCATGCGGGAGCAAAACTTACCCGGGAATTTTACAACTATTACGTCCCGAACCAGGGTTTTGGCGACGAGTCACGAGCCGTGCAAAATGAATGGCAGCCCCTTATGCCAAATTTCAGCGGGGGAGCCTCCTATCATTTCCTGCCGGAGATGAAATTCAATGTAGTGGTGAACAGTGGCCTGTTTCCCATCGACAAGACCGCTTTGCAACTCCTGGACGACAGGACTACCTCCATGTTAAAAAAAGAACGCCGGACGGGAATCGACCTCGGGTGGGAATACGATTCCCGAGCATGGGGAAATAACAGTCTCACGCTGTTTTTGCTCGACCAGTCCAACACCTCCGATTTCACGAACCGGGCGTATTACGATGACGACGGACAGGTCCGTTATTACCAGAAGAATATTTCGCTGCGAACCTATGGCGCCGAAATGAACTGGCACAGTCCCGTGTGGAAAAGGTATTGGTCGGCCTTCCTCAATTTGTCCTATAAATTAATATACCAAACAGATGTGTCACGCTATCACAAATATGCCAAACAACCACCATTTATCGGCAATATAGGATTGTCGTATGCCGGAAAAAGGGGCAATGCCAACCTGCTTGGTAAATATGTTTCGGAATATAAAACCGACCGTTTTTTGAAGGAGGAGGTACCTATTGGAAATTATTTCAACTGGGATTTCAACGCGGTATATCGTTTTCCGAAACATAATCTCGAATTGACCGGGTCGGTGCAAAATATCTTCGATGTCCGCTATAACACCGTCTCCCCGATTTATCCCGAATTCGGCAGGCAGTTCAAGGTAGGCATACGCGTCGTTTTTGGGTCGATTTCCTACTGAAAAACTACCGTCCGGTTTTTGTATGAAAGAATTTTTCGGTCGATATGTTTTTCAACCGCCCGCGAAAGAACAATTTTTTCCAAATCGCGTCCTTTTTTTATCAACTCATCAATGGTATCTTTGTGTGATATGCGGGCTACGTCCTGCTCGATAATGGGGCCCGCATCCAAATCACCGGTAACGTAATGGCTGGTGGCCCCGATAATTTTTACGCCCCGCGCGTGCGCCGCGTGGTAAGGTCTTGCCCCCGCGAAAGCGGGTAGAAAAGAATGGTGGATATTGATAATCCGGTCGGGGTAGTGCCTGATGAAATCGGTGGAAAGCACTTGCATATAACGAGCAAGCACGCAGAAAGTAACCTTGTGCTTTTTCAGCAGTTCTATCTCCCTCGCTTCCTGTTCAGCCTTGTTCTCTCCCGTTATCGGGAAAAGGTGATAATCTATCCTGAAACGTTCAGCGACAGTTTCCATATCGGCATGATTACTGATAATCAACGGAATCTCCACGTTCCATTCGCCGGAAGCGTAGCGAGCCAGCAAATCGTAAATGCAGTGCGACATTTTCGAGACAAAAATCGCCATGCGAGGTTTTACGTCGGAAAAATACAACCGGAAGTTCATATCGAAACGAATCGCCAACAACGTGTGGAAATAATCTTCTACTTTCTCCCTGGGAATTTGAAAGTCCGTCAAATCCCATTCCACGCGCATAAAGAAAGTACTTTCTTCATGGTTTACATATTGGTCGAGATAGAGTATATTACCCCGGTGCTGATTGATAAAATCTGTAACTGCCGCTAAAATTCCCGGGCGATCGGGACAATGGATAAGCAAAACCGCCCTGTTTTTTCCCTTCATTTTTCTGTCAATTTTTCAATAAAACGAGTGCAAAGATAATAAATTGGAAAAGAAAAGTGAGTTTATCGTGTGAAAATGCTATTATATTGTGCTATTCATTTTTTTAGACCTGATAAATTGTCCATCAGTACAGTTTCTACATCAGCATCTTCGATATGGCCTAAAATACCAAAATCTCCTTTATACCCATTTTCCTCTAATAAATCAATCATTCCCATTTCATGATCTCCTTCTCCTATGGTGAGTATCTTGGGACCCTCTTTCCTTAGGCCGCTTAAGTTGACATACCAGAGATATGGCATCATGGTTTTCACTATTTCAGGAAAAGCGTCGATTTGATCATGGGCATGATGGAAATTATATACTATGCCTAACTCTTTATCAGGCAAATCCTCAATTATCTTCACCTGATTGACTGGTTCGCCGAACCAATCGCCATGATTGTACAAAGCTATTTTACAACCTAACCCTTTTGCTCTGTCACTCAGATAAGCGATCATTTCAGCACCTTTTTTTACAGCTAAAGAATCGGGCATGTCTGCAAAATAGTTTGAATTGAAGCTTACCCATATTTGTCCCCGGTACCCGACTTCTTCCAATATATTAAAAACCTTTTCATTCGGCCGGTTCAACTCACCCACAGAATCCCAGTTTTCATCTATCCATAACCAGACTGCAATTACCTCTATATCGTTTTGTTTAGCGAGCGTTAATTCTTCAGCCATCGTGGCAAGGTGATCCTCCCGCCAATCATAAGCATACTTTTTTATTCCCAGCTTCTTGAGCATATTAATCCTTTCCATCGGCGATCGTTTCACACTATCAAAAGGAACAATACACCACGCGTAAATCTTTTCCATATCAATAGTCTGCTTTTTATCTTTTACAGAGCAGGAAGATGCCGTCATAATAAATCCGACTAATAGTAAAATTGTTGTGTATTTCATACGACTAAAATTATTTATTTTCAATTTCATTAGACTTTTTCTACGCTCAACATAGTAAAAACAAGTTTTTCCTCTGTGTTCACTTATCGAAAAAGTTCAATGGTGTCGTATGGAACTCGCTTTTAGTCATGTTCTTGGGTGTAATGATGTTCATGCTCGTTTCATATAATTTTTCGATTGTTATCAATTAGTTGCTTTGCCTCTATTACGTGTTGTGGTCCGGCCTTTTGTCATTTGTAAGTAAATCTCATTTATTTTTTTACTTCCTCTACATTTCTTGTCGAAGTCAGCATTTCCAACAATTTAAATGCAACATCTAAACCTGTTGCCGGCCCTGTTGATGTTATAATATTCTTATCAATCACTATATCTCTATCTTGCACATTTGCTCCCAAATCTGCAAGATATTTTCTTCCATATATGTCGGATAAATCGTATGTGGTTGCGTTTCTATCCTTTAAAACACCAGATTTTCCAACCGGTATTGCAGCCGCACAAACAGCCGCAATTATTTTCTTATCTTTATCAAACTCCCGTATCAGGTGCTGAAATCGCTCATCAAAGGCATCTTCATAATATCCTGAATCTTTAAAACCACCTGGAATTGCCAATGCGTCATAATCTTCGATATTGATTCTGTCAAATTCAATCTCGGGACGAACGATTAAATTCCATTTGCATTTAATCTCAGGTCTAAGTCCGGTGCTGATCATATCAACCGGTTCAATTCCTAACTCCCTACTCCAACCTATTATATCGGTGAATACCCCGGCTTCATATTCTTCGAATCCTTGTGAAAGAAACAGTAATACTTTTTTATTTTTCATCTATCTATTATTTGCAGTTGGTCTCTCAGGCTTACCTACAACACACAAATATACACAATAGCATTAAGAATGGAATTACAATACTACCCTTTCTTCGCAAACTGCACGACAGCTTCCATGCAGACTCTGGGGGCAAATTCGCCAAACCGGTCGGTCAACGCAAGATGCTTTACCATGGGCCAGAATTCTACCTGATGGCTTATTCCTTTCTCCCGCGCTTCCGTCTTCAATGCTTCGATCTTCGCGGCGGGAGCAAAACGGTCGTAGACCACAATGCTGTTTTCTTTTAACTCATCGGTAAAACTCAGTTTTACGGCGGGCCACATAAAGTAGGCGGTATTGTTTCTCACCAATTCGGGTTTATCACACAAAAGGATAAAATTGACCTCTTTCTCCAGCCATTCTATGGGTGTTGCCTTATCATAATCACCTATCATGAAGAAACGGTCCAGTTGTTCGTGCGACAATGTATCTGCTGCTTCAAGTATGCTTTTCTCACCGTCTTCATCAATCCCGGCAGACAAGATGGCCATCCTATTGTCGGACAGGTAGATGAAATGGTCGTCTCTGGCGGTCTTTCCGAAAATATAACCACTCCAGTATTTCCCGAAACCATACCCGTTGGCAACCAGCATCCGGGCCATATCATGCATCCTCTTTTCCATTTTTACGCCTCTCCCATCATTCCAAATATTTCCGCCAGTAAAGCATTGGCGGCGCTGTTTCTCCAAAACCCATCTTTTTATACAAACGCTGTGCCACTACATTGTCTTTCCGCACTTCAAGCGTTATCCGGCTGCACTGACGTTCTCTCGCGATCGTTTCTACCGCCTCCATCAGCCGTTTGCCGACACCTTTCCCGCGGTATTCCTCCAGCACGATCACATCATGGATGTTGATCATCGGACGGACGCTGAAGGTGGAAAAATTCTCGAACGCCACCACCATGCCGCACCGTACATGATCAATCTCGGCTAATACCACAATGGCTTTCGGATGTTCGTTGAGCGCGTCTACCAGATGTAATTGCCGGGACATGTCCAACAATTCTCCTCCTCCGTATTGATCCTTGATATAAGCGTTCATCAATGTGCCGACCGCTTTCAGGTCTGCCTCATTGGTAAAGTCGCATTCATGTATATTCACAGGCGTATGATCATTCATTCGACAATTGTTTATAACGTTGTGTCACTATTTCGTACTTATCGATCCTCAATCCCATGATCCGTTCCGTAATCCCTAATTGTGCGGCGGCTTTCGACATGTTTCCCCGAGTGAGAATCAAAGCATCCATGATCATCTGTTTTTCCACTTTCTCCAACACATTCGTCAGCGTTCCCTTGTCGATGGTACCCGATGAAAAACCGGTCTGCAGCGTGGGCGGCAGACAATAGGAATGGATCACATCATCGGTGCTCAATATCATCGCCCGCTCGATCACATTTTCCAGTTCCCGTATATTCCCCGGCCACGAGTAGAGCATCAACATATCCAACGCCCCACTGGTAATGCGTTTGATTTTCGTGTTGTTCCGTTTGTTGAGTTTATCGATAAAATGGTCGATCAACAAGGGGATATCGGCTCTTCTCTCGCGCAAAGCAGGCACGTAAATCGGAAAGACATTGATGCGGTAATAAAAATCGTCCCTGAATGTACCCTCTTCGATCAGTTTCTCAAGATCCTTGTTCGTGGCGGTGATGATACGCACGTCGATATCGATAGTCTTGTTTCCACCAACCCGTTCTATCTGCCGTTGCTGGATGGTCCTTAACAACTTGACCTGTATGGTCAGCGGTATATCGCCGATCTCATCCAGAAAGATCGTACCACCGTTGGCCATTTCAAAACGGCCGATATGGGTCGCATTCGCACCGGTAAAGGATCCTTTTTCATGCCCGAACAGTTCGCTTTCGATCAGACTCTCGGGCAATGCCGAACAGTTCACCTTGATGAACGGTTTGTCTGCTCTCAGGCTGGCATCGTGGATAGCCTCGGCGATCAGCTCCTTCCCTACGCCGCTTTCACCCCGGATCATTACCGTCGAATTTGTCTGGGCGACACGGTCGATCAGTTCATACAGATCGTTCATCAGGGAGCTGTTCCCGATGATATTTTCCGGTTTGTAAGTCTTGGCCCCCTTGAGGCGTTTGTTCTCTTTGCGGAGTTCATCCAACTCCTCTATCTCTTTCTGACGGATCGATATGTTGCGACCGATCAACATACCGATAATGTTCAGGAATTTCAATTCCGCCGAGAAGTCATCTAATCCCCTGTGTAACTTATGGATGCTAAGGGTTGCTTTGATCTCGTTCTTCACTACGATCGGCACACAAAGGAACGCCATTATCGGATCTTTTTGGGGTACAATTCCTATTTTATTCAGGAATTTTTCACTTTGAGAGATATCCGGTATAACGACAGGCCTCTCCGTACTGACCACTTCGCCAATAATCCCCTCACCAATCTTGTAAATCCCTTTTTGCTTTTCTTCATCAGTAAGCCCGTATGCCGAATCGACCATGATCCGGTTTTGGAAATGATCCACCAATGTAAAGATACAATACCGGGCATGGAGGTATTCACATATTTTTTTAGCGATCGATTCCAGATCTTTGTAAATATCCTTACTATGCGCGATGTTGTTGCTGATCTCCACCAAAAATGTCAAATCCGTTTCGGCATAGCAATCTCTTTTATATTTTTCGCAGAACATAACCTAAAATCCCCTTTCTTGCCGTAAAAATAATCAAAAAGAAGCAGATATTAATAAATAGATATCATTTTAACATAATATACCGTTATTTAAAATCATTATGACTTACATCGATATTCCCCAAACAGATGACCATGCACCCGTAAAACTTCGGAAGGAGAGAGGGTTGCGTGCCTTTCCCGGGACAACCTGCATATCTCTCTCTTTAACAGGGATATAACCGTATCACATACAAAAATATGATGCTGCTCCAGCAAATATTTCAAGGCACCTGTTCCGGAATGGGTGCCGAACAGCGTGTTGAAGGTTTCACGCCCTACTTCTTCACCATTATACAATTGAAATGCTAACGGATTTTTGCAGGTAGCCTTGGCATGAATTCCCGATTCGTGGCTGAAAGCCATTTGGCCGCAGACGGCCTTGCCGGGAGGGATGGGACGTCCCGAAATCTCCGAAACATAGCGGCACAAAGAATAGAGTTTTGAAATATTATACTTGCTGACTCCACCATGCAGTGAAACGGCCATCAGGAACTCTTCGAGAGAAGCATTCCCGGCCCGTTCACCCAGTCCGTTCACCGTCACGCTGATGCTTCTCGCACCCGATTGCCATGCGGTGATGCTGTTGGCGGTCGCCATCCCCAGATCATTGTGGGCATGGAAATCGATATCGAGAGAGGGCCAGTTGTCCCGGATGCCTTGCAACAACTCCATCGTGGCCAACGGTGTCAAGGTGCCAACGGTATCGGCGATGCGCAGGCGACAGGCATTGGTCTTTACGACCATACCGATAAAATCGGCCAGTCGTTCATTACCGCAACGAGAGGCATCCTGCGCTCCCACACTCACATATTGGAAATAACGCGAAGCATATTCCACCATGGCCGGCACATTCTCTTTCACCCAGTCCCACTCTTTCCCCATTGCTGAAAGTTGGATATCGGAGAGGGGAAAAGCGATATGGATCGCATCGGCATCGGTCCGGGCAGCCAGATCGATATCTTTCCGCAACGCCCGGCTCCACACGAGGATACGCGCGGCCAGCTTTAAACGGACAATACGCCGAATCGTACCGATCGCCTCCTCACCCATGGCAGGGATCCCGGCTTCGATCTCATCGATTCCCACATCGTCGAGTAATCCGGCCAGACGGAGTTTCTCCTTCAGAGAAAAAACCACACCGGGCGCCTGTTCCCCATCCCGTAACGTAGAATCGATAATCCATATATTTTCGTTTCCCGACATCTTTCCCGAACATTTATCGCCAAAGAATCTATCACCGAAGATATTATCGCGCAAAGCCACTCTCACACGAAACGTATTATCGCCGAAGGCACTATCGAACGAAGTGCATTATCACTCGCGCAACGAGTACTATCATGCAATAAGATACTCCTCTACCGCACGGTTTCCCTCCAGTGCATCCAATATCTCGTCTATCTTATCTTCACCCGTGACACCTCCGTACCAGTAATTATTGGGTTGGATCACCACGACGGGACCCTGGCTACACACGCTCAGGCAGGCGGTGGTCGTCACCACCGCATCAATGCCCCGGTCGGCACACTCTTCTGTTATATACCTGACAAGAGATGTCGCCCCTTGTTTATTGCATGCTCCCTGAGCGTCGCCGGCAACCCGATATGAGTTGCAGACCAGTATCATATACGCCGGTTTCTTCATCTTGATGTTATCTATGTTTGTAATTAAAACTCATCTCTCCAAAAGTTTTATCGTGCGAAGCACACTATCGACGAAGGCATTATCACGCGAAGCGTATTACCCGCACCCCGCACCGGTACCCCTGCACGCATCACCGCAACGGGTATATTCGCTCCGGCAGAGCGTCTTGATGGGCAGATTCAAGTAGACTGCATCCAGTCCGGCATCGATCAGTCCGCTCATCTGGATGACCCTGACCCCGTTTTCCTGTAAAACCTTCATCGGGCTTTCACCGATACCGCCGACTAATATGGCCTGGCAATCCACCAGCGTCTTGGAGGCCAGCTCCCTCCACCTCGACAATCCACCGCCTTCGGCCGGTGTATTGCGCATCTCCACAAAATGATAACCATTCCTGGTTTTCTCGTAGACATATACTTTCCGGGCTTCACCGAGGTGGAGGTTGACAAGGATGCCCTCGTTGGTGGCGACGGCAACCCGTTCGCGTCCTTCACCACGATTGACGACCATTCCCGAGAATTGGCCGATCATATCCATCGCTGCCCGGTCGTCATGCCCGAGCAATCCCGCTGCATCGGCCCGGCAACGGGCGCAATGGGTCATGGGCTTGATATATTTCGCTACTTTTTGCCTGATCGATTTCATCATCTCCTTCGACGGTTCTCCCAACACTTGGAATTCCGTATTTTCGGTAGGATACATTGGGATGCAATTCATCGTGTCTGCTCCCAATTCCGCCACTTTTTGCGCCACCTCTTCCACCTCGTGGTCGTTGATCCCCGGACAGACGACCGTGTTTATCTTAACCACAATCTCTTTGGCTTTCAGCAATTCAATACATTTCAGTTGTTGGGCGAGAAGCACTTTTCCACCTTCTATACCCCTGTAAACACGCCGGTTATAACGCACCCAGCGGTATATCTTTGCGAGTGTTTCGGGGTTGAGGGAATTGACGGTAATCGTCACGTGCGACACTCCTATCTCCGCAATTTCATCGATATAGGGCTCAAGGTCGAGTCCGTTGGAAGAGAGACAGAAGATCATATCGGGGAATTGCTGCTTGACGCCTTTCATCGTCGCAATGGTTTCCGTGGCGTTGGCGAACGGGTCACCGGGTCCGGCAATGCCCACTACGCTCATGTTCGGAATCTTTTCTGCCAACGCTTTCAGGTAATGCACCGACTGCATCGGGGAGAGCACCGTACTGGTCACACCCGGTCGACTTTCATTGCAACAATCGTACTGGCGGTTGCAATAGTTACACTGGATATTGCATTTGGGGGCAACCGGCAGATGCGCCCGCGCATATTTATGTCTTGCTTCGATATTGAAACAGGGGTGCTTACTCAAATCTTTCATCATTTCCTTTTTTAAGTTATATATTCAACTCTCGGGTTGTGTGCAACTAAAGCGGAGACATTTAGATATTTTGTGCCTTACATATATTTATACCCGATGGACGATTTGCGTTGCCGCTCTTCTAACAGGGTGTTGGCGATCTGCTCGAACAGGATGGCTGCCCCCTCGTAACCAAGGGTGCGGCTATGTTGCGCACCGATACGGTCGTGAACCGGGAAACCGGTACGGACAAGCGGTATATCCATCTTGCGGGCAATATAGTAACCCTTGCTGTTCCCGATCATCAGGTCGGGTTGCAAGCCTTTCATCGCTTCTTCCATCCGCTCGAAGCTGACGCCCTGGCCGGTAACCATATCCTCATAGTAGAGGTCGCCCAATACGTTTTTCAGCGTCTGCTTCAACTTCCCGCTTTCCCCTCCCGACACGCAAAGCACGGGGATAAGTCCGATCTCAGCGGCAAATGCCGCCAGCGCCACGACCATATCCTCTTCTCCGTAAATCCCCGCCCGTTTCCCGGAGAGGTATTTATGGCCGTCGATATAAAGGTCGACCAGGCGTCCCCGTTGCTTCCGGTACTTCTCTGGCACCGGATTCCCCGAAACGGCCGATAACAGGCTGAAGAATTTGTCGGTCTCGTTGATGCCGACCGGCAGGCCGGTACGGCTGTTCACCACATCGAAGGTCTGTTGCAGGTACTCTCCTGCCGACGACCGGTTCTTCCCACCCGAATTGAGGATATATCCCAATTCTATCGACATCAGGGCCGACCCCATCCGACGGATATCTTCCAGTTTGGTGCCCCCTTCGGGAATCCGCTGGTATTTATCCCACGAAGTACCGTCGAGTGTATCGGAATAATCGGGGAAAAGAATCCCCTCAATGTCAAAATCGAGGACGATCTCCTTCAGGTGGCGGATATCTTCGGGAGAGATAAAATTGCTGAACAGGTTGATATGCCTGCCCGGCTTTCCGTCCGAGGCAGCCAGCACCTTCACCGTGGCAAGCACCGCCTGGTGGAACCCTTCGTAATGGGTACCCATATAACTCGGCGTGGAGGCGAAGATCATCTCGGGCAGCCCCTCGTCGCCCGAATGGATATCCTTGTATTCGTTGATCAGCCGCTGCACATCTTCACCGATGGTCTCGCTCAGGCAGGTGCTTGCAATGGCGATCGCTTTCGGGTGGTACTGGCTGATGATATTGTCGATGCCCGTGTTGAAATTCTTGTTCCCGCCGAAGATCGTCGTCTCTTCACTGAAGTTGGACGAAGCGATGTCCATCGGTTCACGGAAATGGCTGATAAGGTAACGCCGGATATAGGTGGCACAACCCTGCGACCCGTGCAACATCGGCAGGACGCCTTCGATGCCCTTGAACGCCACGCAGGCTCCCAAGGGAGTGCATTGCTTACAAGCGTTGCAGGATGACGAGAACCGTTCGCCCGCGGGCAATTCACTGATAAGATGAAGAGGTGTGCCTGAATCCATTATGTTTCTTTTTTCTGATTATTTACAACGCCATATTAACCGCAGGATCAACGTCGCTCTACAAACCTCCAGACCGGGCTTGTCACCGTCTCATAGACCTCCTTCGCGAAGTTGAGCATGCCTTCATAGCCGGCCAGTGCCAGCTTGCGTTCGTGGTTGTGATCGCAGAAACCGATCCCCAGCTTATAGGCGATGGGACGTTCCTTCACCCCGCCGATAAACAGGTCGGCGCCGGTCTGCTTGACAAACTCGGACAACTCGACCGGATTCGAGTCGTCTACCAAAATACATCCGTCGTCGCAGATCGCGCCGAGGAGTTTATAATCTTCGGTATTCCCGGTCTGAGTGCCGGCAATCACCGTCTGCATCCCGATCAGCCGCAGTGCCTTGACCAGGGAGATTGCCTTGAATGCCCCACCCACGTAAATGGCCGCCTTCTTTCCCTGCAAAGCCTGTTTATAGGGAGCCAGGGCAGGCAGTAACCGGGTCAATTCCTCCTTTACGAGGTCACGTGCTTTCTCCATCACCTCCTCGTCGCCGAAAAAGCGGGCTACCTCGTACAATGCATCCGACATGTCTTCAATCCCGAAATAGGAGACTTTGATAAACGGGATGCCGTATTGCTCCTTCATCTGTTTGGCCAAGTGCAGCATCGAACCGGAGCATTGCACCACGTTCAACGATGCACGGTGCGCATTGCGGATGTCCTGCACCCGCCCGTCGCCGGTGATCGAAGCAAGGATCCCGACACCCATCCGTTTGTAATATTCAGCGAGGATCCACAATTCCCCGGCAAGATTGAAATCACCCAGAATGTTGATGCTGTAAGGGGCAATCTCTTTGGAGTCGTCGGTGCCGATAAGCGTCGCCATGGCATCACAGGCTATCTTGTAACCATCTTTCTTCGAGCCTTGGAAACCTTCGGCCTGCACGGGAATCACCGGAATGCCCTTCTCATTGGTCACCCGCTTGCACACCGACTGGACATCATCACCGATTACACCCACGATGCAGGTCGAATAGACGAATGCCGCCTTGGGCTGGTGCTTGTCGATTAACTCGATCAGCGCATTATAGAGCTGCTTCTCTCCCCCGAAGATGACATGCTTTTCCCTCAAATCGGTCGAAAAGCTGCTCCGGTGCAGTTCGGGTCCCGAAGAGAGGGCGCCCCTTATATCCCAAGTATAAGAAGCGCAGCCAATGGGCCCGTGCACCAGGTGAAGGGCGTCGGCAATGGGATAGAGCACCACACGCGAACCGCAAAAGACGCAGGCCCGCTGACTGACCGAACCCGCTATGCTGGGCCGTCCGCCAATAAGCTCTTTCGTCTCTTTGCCGATGGTGAGGATCTGATCTTCCCGTCCTTTTAAAAAGTCTGCCATAATCTCTTCAATGATAACTCCTGTCGTACGCTCTGTTATAGTCTCATCCCGCCGGTCGGATTACATCTGCAATTCCATTTTTTCTTCCGGGCAAGTCCTGTCGTAATGATCGAGCAGGCTTTCGAGTATCTTGTTGGCCAGATTCACTCCCCCAACGTAACCTGTGTGGGGAAAGAAATTATTACCGGGACGGTCCACCACCGGGAAGCCGATACGGACAAACGGAAGGTTTTCGTCCCGTGCGATATATTTCCCATAGGTGTTGCCCATCAACAAATCGACGGGTTCCTGTTTGATCCACTGGTGCAACTGGAACATATCGGCCCGTTCGCCGCTTTTGTAGCGGGCTTCAGGGACTCTCTCCTTCAGCATGCGTTCCATTTGCGCGTCGAAATGCTTCCCGGCCGTCCCAGTCACGATATAGACCGGTTTCATATCGAGTGTCAGCAGGAATTCGACCATCGGGATAAGGGTATCGGGATCACCATAGATCGCCACCCTCTTTCCCCAGAAATATTTGGCATTGTCGGCAATAAAATCGACCAGCCGTCCCCGCTCTTCGGTCACTGAATCAGGTACCGGCACGTTGGCGGCCCTGCTCAGGGAAGTGATAAAACGATCGGTAGCTTTCAACCCGATGGGGATCTCGATCACTTCGAACTTCACCTTGCATTTCGATTCCAGTTTCACGCAGGCATCTTCGGTGGAATAGGCTCCCAGGCCGATGGTGAACTTACTGTCGCCGGTGGCCATCATGTCGGGAATGGTTGTCCCACCGTCGGGGTACATCTTGTATTTTCCCGTCAGGGGTGCATCCAGCACGCCGGTCATATCGGGGAACAGGATGGTGCGGGCCTCGAGGACCGATGCCAGGCGCTTGATCTCCCGCATGTCGGACGGCTCCATCCATCCGGCGGCCAGGTTGACCACGTTCTTCTTCTTCGGCGTGGCCGTGGAGAAGAACTTGATAAACGATGCCAACTGGTTGGAGTACCCGGTGATATGGGTACCTATATAACTTGGCGTGTTGCAGTAGATCACTTTCTTGCCTTCGGGGATTTTCCCATCTTCACCCGCCTTCGAAACGATCTGGGTCAAATCGTCGCCGATGGTTTCCGACAGGCAGGTGGTATGCACGGCGATCACTTCCGGCTCATAGACAGTGAAAATGGTTTCGATGGCCTGCACGAGGTTCGACGAGCCGCCGAATACCGATGATCCTTCGGAAAAGGAACTTGTCGCAGCCATGATCGGTTCCTTGAAATGACGGGTCAGCGCACTCCGGTGATAGGAGCAGCAGCCTTGCGACCCGTGACTGTGGGGCAGACATCCGTGGATGCCCAAAGCAGCGTACATGGCTCCCACCGGCTGGCACGTCTTGGCCGGATTGATAGTCAATGCCTTCCGGTCAATCTCTTTCGCTGTTGTATGACGTAATAACATAATAGACTTTCTTTATAATTAATATGCAAACTGCGCTTCCACATATGCTTCACTTTCCCACGGGGCTTTGATTTCCTGCCAGATAGCAGCGCAAACCATCTGTTCTATATCCTTGTAAAAATTGATTGCTCCCTTAAAACCGGCATAAGGGCCGCCCGAATCGTAGTTGTGCAGCTGTTTCAACGGGATACCCATCTTCTGCACGACGAATTTTTCCTTGATACCGGCACAGAATACATCGGGTTTGTATCTCTCGATCAGTTTTTCCATCTCGTAATGGCTGAGATCGTCGATCACGAGCGCCCCTTTTTCCATCTGCTCCATCAAGCCGTGGTATTCATTGAATTCCATCCCTTCGGCTTCCAGTTTCTTCATTTCGTCTTCACTCTTGCGAGGCTGGTAACGCGTTTCGTCTTTTGAAACAGTTATCTCTTCTATATTCCGGCTGTCGGCATCGATCTGGATGGTCGGGATGACACGGCGACCTTCATAATCGTCGCGATGGCCGAATTCGTAGCCGGCAGCGACGGTGACCATCCCCAACTCTTCGAACAGGTCCTGGTAATGGTGGGCACGGGAACCACCGACGAAAAGCATCGCTTTCTTACCCTTGGTCTTGGCATGGATCTTCTGCCTCACGGCTTCCACCTCTTTCATCTCTTCGGCGATCACCTCTTCCACCCGGTCGATCAACTCCTGCTCACCGAAATACTGGGCGATCTTGCGGAGCATCTTGGCGGTGGAGTTGGCACCGATGGGTTGCACCTTGATCCAGGGGATGCCGAAAGCGGTCTCCATCATCTCGGCCACATAGTTGATGGAGCGGTGACACATGACCATATTCAAATCGGCAGTATGCGCATTCTCGAACCCCTGCACGGTAGAGTTACCGCTAAAGGTGGAAATCAGGTGGATGCTGCATTTCTCGAATACCCGCTCGAGTTCGAAGGCATCACCCCCGATATTGTACTCACCGAGCAGGTTGACCCTGTATTTCAGGCTGCCCCTCACTTCATCGTCCCTGCCGATCAGGTTCTTGAACAGGCCGTTATTGGCGATATGATGGCCGGCCGATTGCGATACGCCCCGGTATCCCTCACAGGAGAAACCGAATATATTGATGCCATTGCCGATTTCTTCCTTCATCTGGCGGGACACCCGGTGGACATCGTCACCAATAAGCCCTACCGGACAGGTCGAAAAGACAGCGATCGCCTTCGGATGAAACAACTCGTATGCTTCCCGGATAGCCTGTTTCAATTTCTCCTCGCCGCCGAATACGATATTGGAATCCTGCATGTCGGTCGAGAAACAATAGGTGATAAAGTTCTCCTGGGTGTCATTTTCGGGCTTTGTCTGGTTGCGGCGGGTGAGCCAAGAATAGAACCCGCAGCCGATAGGGCCGTGCGTGATATTCACGATGTCACGTGTCGGCCCCAATACGACCCCTTTACAACCGGCATAGGTACACCCCCGCTGGGTGATGATACCCGGGATGGTGCGCACGTTGGCCTGTATCTGGGGGGGATTATCCGCATCACTCAGGACGATCGACTTCTCTCTCTTTTTAGCTACTTTCTTCGGATATTTTGTAATGACTTCACTTCTGAAATCCTGCAATTCGGCGATCAATTCTTCCGTTTGCATTGTCCTGTCTGTCTCGTTTACCATAATGTTGAATTTTTTATTGATGGGGTCGACCCCGATTGATTAATCCAGTGTCGCATTGCCCGATTGACCCGAATGGACGCTGAACGAATCCAAGGTATGTAATACGAATATCTTCCCATCGCCCGTTTTTCCGCTCTGATTGACTTTGATCAGCGTGTCCACCACCAGGTCCTTCTTCTCGTCGGTCACCACCAACGTAATCATCCGTTTCGATTTCAACCGGGGCTCTTCAGGAATAAAATTCAAAGCATCTTCCACGATAAAGGAGCATTCTTCCTCCGATCTCGATTGTTGTAATCTTTCCAAGTCGCCATTTCCTCTACCGCGCCCCAGCACCTGCATTGCCGTGAAAGAGGGTAATCCCGCTTCGGCAAGCGCCGCTTTTGTCTCGCCCATTTTGGCAATCCTTATTATTGCTAAAATTAACTTCATGCTTGTAATGTTTAATGAACAAACGCCCCGATGCCTGTTGACTTTCCGCACACTTGTTCTGTTACGACCGATCGATCTTATTCTTTTCTTCCGCTTGAAATAGTATATACCTCTTCTACCGGGGTGATGAATATCTTACCATCGCCCGCCTGTCCCTTTTCTCCCGACCGTGCGGCAAGCATGATCGTCTCCACTACAAAATCCTTATCCCTGTCTGGAATGACAATCATCAACAGGTCTTTCGGCAATTCGTCATAAGTGACGTTTCCTACTTTCAGCCCCCGTTGCTTGCCCCGTCCGAAGACCGACAGCTTTGTGACTGCCGGAAATCCGGCGTTAAACAGACTTTTCATGACGATGGGCGATTTCTCCGGACGTACTATTGCTCTTAGTAATAACATAATCTTCGTTGGGTTTAATAATTTAGCATTCCCCGGGTTAATTCATAATGCCGAAACTAACCAGTAATTCTTCCAGTTCATTGATGGAAAGTGGGGTCGGTATGACCTGCATCTTGTTGTCATCGATCTTTTTTGCCAGTTCACGGTACTCGTGTGCCTGCGAATGCTCCGGCGCGTAATCGATTACCGTCTGGCGGTTGATTTCGGCATGCTGCACCATATTGTCGCGCGGTACGAAATGGATCATCTGCGTTCCCAGTTTTTTGGCAAACTCCTGGATCATATTGGCTTCATTGTCCACCTTGCGGGAATTGCATATCAAGCCTCCCAGCCGCACATCACCGACCTTCCCGAACTTGGAGATCGACTTGCAGATATTATTGGCGGCGTACATGGCCATCATCTCGCCCGAACAGACGATATAAACCTCCTGCGCTTTTCCATCACGGATCGGCATGGCAAATCCACCGCAGACAACGTCTCCCAACACATCGTAGAACACGTAGTCCAACCCCTTGTCATCATCGTAAGCTCCCAGCTGCTCCAGCAGGTTGATCGAAGTGATAATACCGCGACCGGCACAACCTACGCCCGGTTCGGGTCCACCTGATTCCACGCAACTGGTATTTTTAAACCCTGTCTTCATCACATCATCCAGTTCCACATCCTCTCCTTCATCACGAAGGGTGTCCAGCACGGTCTTCTGGGCCAGGCCGTGCAACAACAAGCGTGTCGAGTCCGCTTTAGGATCGCATCCCACGACCATTACTTTGCGGCCCATCTCAGCGAGACCGGCGACGGTATTCTGGGTAGTCGTGGATTTTCCGATACCCCCCTTGCCATAAATAGCGATCTTTCTCATAACCTAATTTGTTTAGTGAATTAGCATATCGATTTTTATTCTCATTATAGCGTAATCAAAGCACATGCCAAACGACAAAATAGCCGGCAGCACAAACCATAAACAACTGTATATGTGATATATAAAAAATAAAAGCGTTATAAATCTGGAATTTATAACGCTTTTTGGTTTTACTCGAAAATGTAATAAAAGAGAAGATTTCCTACAAAAATGCAGTTTTTTTCAGTTCATCCGCTTTTCCCTGCCCTATGGGTAAAAGGTGCGTGGAAAGACGTGCAATTTCAGTCCGATCATGGCTTACCATCAGTGTGGTCATTGAAAAGATTGTGTGTACTTTAATAATCTCGTCCTGAAGGCTTAACCGCATCTCTTCATCGACGGCCGATAGTGGCTCGTCGAGCAGCAACACGTCCGGTTTCGCGGCGATGGCTCTTGCCAGCGCCACCCGTTGCCTCTGCCCTCCCGACAATTTATCAGGCTTCTGTCGCCGCAAATTATCCAGGCCAAATTCATGGATCAGGGCTTCCACCAGCACGTTATCTTTTTCGCGTCCCTGGGCAAAACGGATATTCTTCTCTACCGACATATTGGGAAAAAGGGCGTAATCCTGGAACATATACCCCACGTGCCTCCGTTGCGGAACGAGATTGATTTTCTTGCCGGAATCATACACCGGGATGGAGTTGATTGAAATAGAACCCTTATCGGGCTTCACCAGTCCCGCGATCATCCGTAGGAGAGTCGTCTTCCCCGATCCCGAGGGACCGAAAATGCAGGTCAGGGAATTCTTGGGAATTTCCACACTCACCTCCAATGTGCGCAACCCGTCGGCCGTCCACATTTGTTTCCTGATCTCCAGCGCTATCATTACGAATGTCTATTGTTGATAAAATAACGATTTGGTCCCCGGTTGATACTGTAGATGATGACCAGCAGCACAAACGACAAAAGAAACAGGATCAGCGAATATTTATCAGCCTGTTTGTAATTCAATGTTTGCACTTCATCGTAAATGGCTATCGAGGCGATGCGCGTTTCACCGGGAATATTCCCGCCCACCATCAGCACGATCCCGAATTCTCCGATTGCATGTGCGAAAGTAAGCGCAATCCCGGTAATCACCGACGGCTTTATATTGGGCAGTAATACGCTGAAAAAAGTTCGGGTCTTCGATTTCCCCAATGTATAGGCCGCTTCACGGTAACTCACCGGCAACCCCTGCAAGCCGTTCTGTAGCGGTTGGATCATGAATGGAAGTCCGGCAATCACACTCGCGAGGAGTATGCCTTCGAAGGTGAAAGCCAACCTGACATCGAAAAAACGCTCCAGAAAACCGCCGAATCCCTTCTGGGGGTTGAATGCCAACAGTAAATAATACCCCATCACCGTGGGTGGCAGCACCATCGGCATGCAGACCAGCGCTTCAAGAGCCACCTTTATCCGGCAACGGGTATAGGCCAGCCAATAGGCAACCGGCAAGCTGATCAACAACAATATGACTGTCGTCAACAGGGCCAATTTCCCCGTCAAGGCAAGGGTCGCCATAAAATCGGCATCCATCATTCATCCTTTGCTAATGCATATCCAAACGCTATCCACTCCTTATGGCAGGCAGGACTCAGCACGTAGTCCATAAAATCCCGGGCATCCCGGTTAGCCGCCCCCTGTTTCAACAATACGCAAGCTTGTTGCACCGGGGGACAAATATCCGGCGGGAACAGGTACAAGAACCCTTTGCCCTTCATATCGGGCGCCAGCGCCAGTGAAAGCGCGATAAATCCTATCTCGGCATTGCCCGAAAAGGCGTATTGCGCCGTCTGGCTAATATTTTCACCCCACACGATTTTCTTCTCGATTGTATCATACAAACCCTGTTTCTTCAATACTTCCACGGTATTTTCCCCGTAGGGCGCTTTCTTGGGATCGGCAATCGCGATCTTTTTTACTGATGGTGATGTAACTGACTGAATCCCCCCGGCCACGTCGACCGATAAACT
Source organism: Proteiniphilum sp. (assembly GCF_034927365.1). Taxonomy (GTDB): domain Bacteria; phylum Bacteroidota; class Bacteroidia; order Bacteroidales; family Dysgonomonadaceae; genus Proteiniphilum. The sequence goes on from NZ_JAYFQD010000010.1 coordinate 294,219, forward strand.
CCACATGGCCAACTGGCCGTAAGCATACGTCTTCACTTCACCGGATGCGAATCCCATCTCCTTCACCTTCACCGGAAAATCCACGTCGGCAGCCATAAAAAAATCAAACGGAGCACCGTGGGCGATCTGTTGTGTCAGGGTCCCGGACGAGCCGAATGTTATCTCTATCTGAACGCCTTTGTGTTCGGCTTCATACGTCTCTTTTATCGACTCCAGCACATAGCGGAGGTTGGCCGCCGCCGCCACTTTCACTTTCTTTGCCTCCGCCGGGAAGATCATCCCGAAAAAGCATAATACGAAGACGATACATACCTTCTTCCTGTTCATTGGTTCTATTTTTAATTTTATATTCTCAAAATTGTAACAGGTGTCCCCTTTTATCCTATCCACTGGAAAAAGGGAACAGAAAAAAAATCAGAAAAAACAGGATTTCATATCATTCTCCAGATCAGCAATGCAGTCTCGATGCTTACTTTCAATCATCAAGAAATTCCTGATAAGCGTCAATCCATAGTTCGTTATGCTGGCTCCCCCACCATTGACGCCACCCCTTTGTCGTATGACGACGGGCAATGGCGATATGCTGTTGATTTCTTTGATGCAGGTCCATGCCAACTGATACGAAATATTCATTTTTTTCGATGCGGAAAGGATGGATCCGGTAGAATGGATCGCACGTAGAAGTTCAACCCGTTTTTTATCGAGGAAGGGTTTCCCGTTTTTTTCGATCCCGATATCCCCCGCAATCCTAAACGCTTTATGCATCCTGATTTTTTATCTCGGCAATACATAAATCATGCCAATAAGGTTAAACAACAATTATACAATAAATTATAACCAACCGGTTATACTACACTCTCATAAAAACTACATTTTTGTACCCTTTTGAAGCGATAAAATACATGGGGGTATGGATGTTTGATTTTAGATTTTAGATGTAGGATGTTGGTGGGAGGATGTTTTGAGTGTAGGGCTGTTTATTGGATAGTAAACATTGTGAGCACTTTATACGCCTGTTGTATCTGCCTCACCTGCAAAGCCTCCTCTTCGGTCTGGCACCGGAAGAGCGAGGCGGATAGTACTTCTTCGAACTCGTTATCCGAGAACTCAAAGCCTTCATTTTTAAGAAATAACTGCCATGCCTCCCTCGACTTGCAGGCATAACATGCTTTCCGAAAATCGGAATCCTGTTTGAACAGGTTATAAAATCTAAACGCGTGGCTCAACGACATGACAGATCTGCTTTTTCTAATCCCGATTGCAAGAATCATGCCTCATTGCCTCACTTTATATATAGTTAGTTGGAAAATTCGTATTGATTAATTCGGACTGACAATCGTAACGTATTACTTTTCCATTTCCTTCATAACAACTTTTGCCATTTCTTTGGAACTAAATGGATTTTGCCCGGTAATAAGATTTCCATCTACCACAACGTGTGAAGTCATTGGAATGAAAGCTTTGCCATACTTTGAACCTCTTTCTTTCAATCCTGCTTCCAGATTAAACGGCACTTCCTTCTTCCTGTTGGCAAGACTTTCCTCAAACCAGTTAAATCCGGTAATTCTTTTGTTTTTTATCAGATATTCTCCATCAGATAATTTCACATTGAGCAAGCCGCCCACGCCGTGGCAGATAGCGGCAACCATTCTCCCGCTTTCATATTGGTTTCGGATGATGGATTGCATTGTCGTATCATCGGGGAAGTCGTACATTGTCCCGTGTCCGCCTGCCAGGTAAACCAGATCAAATTCTTCGCTCTTGACTTCTGCCAGACTTTTACTATTGCGCAATAACCCACGGAATGAATTATCCTGCCAATACTTTCTGGATACTTTATCCAAAGTGAACCGTTTAAGGCTTTCGGGGTCTATGGGCACGTTACCACCGTTCGGGCTTGCAATGGTGACTTCATAGCCCTTTTCTTTTGCCTCATGATACAAATGAGTCAGTTCACTCAGCCATAAGCCTGTTTCCAGCTCTCCGCCGGCATACGTAGTAACGTTTGTCGCAATAATTAAGATTTTCAAGATACTCATACAAATAATTTTAGATGGCAAAGTTACGCCATAATAATTTAACAGGAGTATCTTAATCATGGGAAGTAGTAACAGAATCTCTGAAGGTTATATATAACAATTGTGTATTAACGAGCAAAAGAAATCATTAATATTTTCTTACCCGGTATTCATTTACAAACACTTTAATATCACGAGAATTTTCTTAAACATTTGTATATCTGTTAAATAAAGAATAAATCAGATCACAGTAACCTCACTTTTCATTTTCTTGTATTTTTCAAAAGAAAAAGTGCTTACTTTCGTAAATATAATTACCTATTTTTCATTTATGAAAAAAGAATTATACAGCTTGCTATTTTGGATTTCTATCTTAGCGAGAATTACGATAGAATTCAAGCAAAGACCGAATTTTTAAGATAATTTTTAACAAAGTAATGATATATTACACATAGGTAGATGAAAATCTATTTGTTTATAAAAATCAAGTTGCTCACTTTTAAATTATTTACATCATGAAAAAATTATCAAAAATCAGATTTATACTAACTTGTATGTTGGTATTAGTTTTAGGGGAGTGTATAGATCAATTTCAGGATCTTGAAAAGGATGGTTCTTCCGACGAACAACAACTAACTCAAACGACATCTATCAAAGATGCTATTTTTCATGAACAAACCAATTCATGGATAAAACCTCGGACAGACCCATATACCCTTGCAAATTTCCAAAAGGCATATGAAAATTTGATTTCATATGAGTCCGGAATAAGATTAGTCAGTGAAGAATTATCTAACTTAGGGCAACTTAAGGCTACTCACTATGCTTTGAAAATTTATCCAAAAAACGAAGATGAACAATGGGAAATAGAGTTGATGGATGATATTAATGTCGCATATGTTCCATTCGACTACACACAGTAGCCTGAATCATTAACAAAAAATTCACCGGAATTGAATCAACCAGACACTATGACTTATTTAGAACAGAGCCCTTACTCTGTAACCTATGATGATTTGGAAACCGATGAAGGGCCAGTAGATCCGGAAACTTATATAATGCCAATTTTATATGTGGTATGGCCATTGTTGTTGGAAGAAAAAAGGCTTATATTGAGTTCGATCTTCCCTGAATTTTTGGATTTTGATGGAACAATACATCGAACTCAGCGAATAAATTCTGCGGTTGCACTTATCTATCAAAATAACAGCCAGTTACAGAGCAAAAAAAAACGAGACAAGCCTGTCTTTTTCAGACTTGTCTCAAAACGTGCGCAGGATGAGACTCGAACTCACACGCCGTAACCGGCACTACCCCCTCAAAGTAGCGTGTATACCAATTTCACCACCTGCGCATTTGCAGTACCCAGAACAGGACTCGAACCTGCACATCCTTACGGACACTAGTCCCTGAAACTAGCGCGTCTACCAATTCCGCCATCTGGGCATTGTCAATAAAAGAAGAAAAGGAGAGGACTTGACCTGCTCCTGAATTGCGGATGCAAAGATAATAGTTTTTTTATTCCTGAACGAATTTTTTACAATTAATTTCAAATAGGCTGCCAGCACAGGAATAATCCATATCCGAGGTAATATATCCTGAGAGAGAAGCAACTGTTTCTAACCTACATCCAAAAGAATAATCATTGTTTGTAACGAATAGATTGTATATCTTCGTAATCCAAATTAATAATTTATTGCCCTATGAAACATCTGACTGCATTGATCGCTCTTATTGTGACCACTTCTTTTTTCATCCGGAGTCAAACGGTTTCGTTTGACAATCACCTTCCCCGGATCTCTTTCGACGGAAAAGTCGTAATAATGGCTCCCGACGAAGGATTATGGTCGGTAGCCACAGGTTGGGACAACGAATGGATGTCGGACTGGGTGCATACGAACCCCACGGAAATACAGCAATCGGGTGACTGGACGATCCTCTCGGGAAAAATTGTATTGCCCGAAGGTGAAATGCTATTAAGGGATTCATACCGCAAGTTTGATAACGGATTGCTAAAATGTGTACGCCGTTTTGAATGGAAGGGAGCAGATACATTACATCATGCAACCCTCTCGGTACGGTTCCAGATGAAGGGCAACGGATTGAAGCCGCTTATCCCCAGCATCTTATATTACGGGAACAAAATGGGTGCGAAAGTGAATCCCGATATTATCCCCGTTTACACAGGGCAGCCCGGAGAATTTGCCATCTTTGAAGACCACCGTTACCCAATGCCTTTCGCCATGCTTGAAAACAATGCTGAAAAACATGCTGCAGCAATTCACACCACTCCCAGTCCGGTTCGGGGTGCCCTACTCAACGATCAATGGTGGTCGATGGGGATTGAAGCCTACGACGGATATACCGAATTTGTACTCTATTCGGGGCCGATCGGTTATAACGGCCAACGGAGTGTAGCCAAAGCATTGCAAAGAACTCCAATGAAATACAGCGACACTTATCTCTCCCTCGAGCCCGGAAGGATCATCGAAAAAGAATTTTTCATCCAGCTATACCCGATCGAAAGGGAAGGAAGCGGATTCCAACAGCCGTTATATACCTCATTGGATTTACATAAGCCCTATAATGTGGATCGTTTTGATGATTTCCAGACGATCATCGAAGGCAAATATCGTTTTGCTAAAACACGATGGATCGAAGAGGAGGCTGCCTGCGGTTTTGGCATGTACGATCTTTCCCTTCAGAAAGACCTTGTGATGGGATGGTGCGGACAGGCCGACTCTCCGGGTTATGCGTTGCAAGTATTGGCACAACGGTTGAATGATACCAGCATAAGGGATAGGGTACAGCGTTCTCTCGATTTTTTGACCACTTATCCGGTAGATGGAAAAGGCATGTTTCCTGTCGGCTACCATGTTACTGACAAGAAATTTCATGGTGGTGACCACGTTTCCTGCGGACAGGCGATGTATAATTTTTCCAAAGCGATAGAGACAGCACGAAAAAATAAAAACTATCGAACGGAGAAATGGGAGAAATTTCTCCGCAAAGTATGCGATGGACAAAGCAAACGGATCCTTCGTGATGACTGGAACCCCCACTCCACTGCGGAAGGTTTTTACATTGCCCCATTGGCGATCGCTTCACAATTGTTCAACAATGCAACCTATAAAAAAGCAGCCGTCAAAGCGGCAGAATTATATGCCAATCGCCATCTCACCATGGATGGGTGCTACTGGGGAGGGACGCTGGATGCTACCTGTGAAGACAAGGAGGGATCGTGGGCCGCTTTCCAGGGATTTCTCGAACTGTACGAACGAACAAAAGAAAAACAGTATCTCGATTGGGCAAAACACGCGATGGATGTATGCCTAAGTTATGTAGTGGTTTGGGACATCCCGTTGCCTGCCGGCCGTATGGCGGACTATAATTTCAAGACGACCGGATGGACAGTGGTTTCTCCTCAAAACCAACACATAGATGTATATGGTGTATTGTTTGCCCCCGAAGTATATAAAATGGGAGTCTATCTGAAGGATGAAAGATTAAAAAAGCTGGCACCGGTAATGTTTCGCAGTTGTTACCAGTTGACCAACCCGTATGGCAGTCAGGGTGAACAACTGCAACAGACCAATTTCGCACAGCACGGTGACATGTCGAATGTACACAAGCTTCGTGGGGGTTATTCCGAAAGCTGGACAGTATTCTGGATAACCGCTCATTTTTTGAATGCCGCGGCCCGTTTTGAGGAAATGGATGTCGCCATTTAAAAAGAAAACCGCTCCCCTATGGAACGGCCCCTCGAATCATTATGGAAAGTAAAGTATATTTATAACGAATCAGCAGAAAAAGTCAGATAAGTATCGCCCTCTTCAACCGGATCTACCGGCAGATAATTGCTATTGCCTGAGTAATGCCGGATCCGCTTGCGTACGACAGCCGGAGGCCTGTTGTCTTTATAATCCCGCAACGCTTCACTCATCTCAATCGTCTTTCCGGCAGGTACCGATATTTCTACAGTGATGCTCTGATTTCTGAATCCCTGCTCCACAGGTACCGATAAAAATTCAGGTAGTAACAACAGCGAATCCATCTGCGCAATATCATAGGTAAACTGCGATATATCGGCTTTGGCAGATCGCAGATCCCTTCCGTGTATAGCCGATATAACCCGCACGTGAAACAGCGAATCGTTACTTTTGCCTATCAGTACGTTAATGTTATCAAAAAGAAGCGAATCTTCGCTGATATTGGTATAAGGTAGTTCGTCGATATTAGCTCCGGGCCCATATCCCGTCTTGAATTCAGCATAATCTTCATCATAGGGTTGCATCTCCACATACATCTTATTGGAACTTACCGGTGCTATTGCCACGGTCCGTTCACTTGAGCTTTCCACGCTGAACTTGTTAGCTATCCTTGTTCCCAATATACCCGATATCACCAGGCCGGCAATCCAGAGCACAGAGACGACAATTCCGATAGCCGGACGTGATTTGGCTTTCATGGCACGGCGTATGATCCATGTAACAGCAGCGACGACAGGTACTACAAAGAGCAGTCCCAACGCCATAAAGAGCAAAGTATTCTCATAACCGGGATCAATAAACAGAGACTTCAACGGTGAGAGGTGATTGCCGGTCACCAACAAGCCGATAAAAATGGAAACCAACGCCAGCAAGCAGAGTCCCACAAAAGAGAAGAAAATGATCTTTACAAAGATGACCAGCACATTCAGGCATCCGGAGCGCTCCGGAGGCATCGAGACGGCACGACGTTCAGAGAGCGGTGGTTCTGGAGGCATATCCTCCATTGTGGTTGTTTCACCCGCATCACCCTCCACTCCTGACTCTGCGAAGTGGTAAACATCTTTTGTATCTTTAGTAGAACGAGAATAGCCATCTGTTGAACGGGAGTACCCGTCATTGATAGTGCGGCTTCTCGAACTCGCTACATTGTCGCTCACCTTTTCCCGGATGGAACGGATATAATCCTCTTCACCCATCATTTCCAGTTTCTGTTTCACCGTCCTTGCCACCGGTATAATCACCCAAAGGACAACATAGATAACCAGCAGGCTCGAATTGATATTCCAATTGAAACTCACATTATCAAAGATCCGGTTCAACGGGAAGAAGGAGATCATCCCGATCATATTCAGCACAAGCGGCAAAAGGAACAAGAGACGGGGGATCCAGGAATCTATCCGGAAATAGGCTGCGATGCCGCCGCACACCCCACCGATAATACGGTCATTGGGATTCCGGTAAAGTCGCTTGGAGACATTAGATTCCAGCATTTTAGGTTTTAAAACGATCCATAAAACAATGTAAACCCAAAAAAGAAATCCGAAAAACAGTACAAACAGAAGCCGTATCCATACAGGGTCAGTTTTGAAATAGTGCGCTAATCCACCACAAACACCTCCAATTATCCGGTCACCGTTATTCCTATACAGTCCTTGACGTTCACCGTCGAATGGCGGCGGCTCATTCCTGGGCGCACCTGAGGTTCCCGTACCCGATTGGGATGATGGACGTTGATAGCCTGAAATGACTTCCTCTTCATAATCCGAATCAAATTCCTGTGGCTTGCCGATACTATTAATCACGGCGTTCACATCTTCATCGGTGATGCAGTTGATGCCATGCTTCAACCGGTTGCCAAACAGTTCAGCGATACGGCATTCAATATCGTTTACAATCTCGTCGCCACCCTCTTCACGCGAAAAATAGGTCTTGAGACTACCAATATACTGCTCCAGTATCTCATAAGCAGTTTCCTCTATGGCAATCACCTGTCCTTGAAAATTAATGTTGATTACTTTCTTCATATGGATTCTATACTGATTGATTTTCATGTGACTCATCCCTCTTTTGCGTGAGGGTATTAACTCCGGTTGCCAACTCATCCCATGTAGCCTGCAGGAGGATATAAAACTCATTGCCCTTCTCCGTCAAACGGAAATATTTGCGAGGAGGACCCGAGGTACTTTCCACCCATTGGTAGGTAAGTATTCCAGCATTCTTCAAGCGATTCAGAAGAGGGTAAAGGGTTCCCTCCAAAAGCTGCAACCCCGCTTCCTTCATCTCGTCGATAATATCGCCGGGATAAGCCTCGCTTCTTTTGATGATGGAAAGAATACAATATTCCAGTACTCCTTTTCTCATCTGGCTTTGCGTATTTTCTATATTCATCTCTGTAGCATTTTATATCGCAAAGATACCTAAAGCAAGGTATTATGCAATACAAAGTACCAAGTATTTTTATTATATTAAATTTATTTAACATTATAACGCAATAATGTAGCCCGAATGAAGCTATTTCCAGTCTGATTCTTGCTATTTTTGTACATCAATCATCAAAACTTGTCCCGAATCGTCGGGATCACCAAATCGTCATCTTATCAATAAATCAGTAAATCAACACATCAGAATTTATGTCACTTCAAGGGAAACATATTGTATTAGGGATCACCGGGAGCATTGCGGCATATAAATCGGCCCATCTCATCCGGCTTCTGATAAAAAAGGGGGCAGAAGTGCAGATTGTGATTACTCCGGCCGGAAAGGAGTTTATCACCCCGGTAACGCTTTCCGCACTATCGGACCGACCAGTCATCAGCGAGTTTTTCACTTCCGGTGATGGCACCTGGCACAGCCATGTAGATCTGGGATTATGGGCCGATTTGATGATTATAGCACCGGCTACAGCTGCCACTATCGGAAAAATGGCCAATGGCATTGCGGACAATATGCTGATCACCTCTTATCTTTCGATGAAAGCACCCGTTTTTGTGGCGCCGGCCATGGATCTCGACATGTACAGACATATTTCCACCCAACGTAATATAGAGAAGTTGAAAAATGATGGAGCGTGGATCATTGACGCCACTGAAGGAGAACTGGCCAGTCATCTTGAAGGAAAGGGCAGGATGGAAGAGCCGGAAAACATAGTAGCCATACTGGAACAATTCTTCTCCACCCGAAACAATCTCCTCAATAAGAAAATTATGATCACCGCCGGGCCGACCTATGAGCGGATCGATCCGGTACGTTTTATCGGTAACTTCTCTTCCGGGAAGATGGGGTTTGCCCTGGCGGAAGAGTGTTCTTCACGGGGTGCGGAAGTATTCCTAATCACGGGTCCTACAGTATTATCGGTTTCACACCCCAATATAACCAGGGTGAATGTGGAGTCTGCAGTAGAGATGCATGACGCCGCGTTCAATATCTTCCCACAAGTGGATGCAGCGATCTTTTCGGCTGCTGTGGCTGATTACCGCCCGGAAAAGATGAGTGAAGAGAAGATAAAACGATCGGAAAAGGAGAAGTTCTCACTCACTCTTACTTCCAACCCCGATATCGCGGCCTCTCTGGGAAAAATAAAAGAACCGTACCAGCTGACCATCGGCTTTGCCCTGGAGACCAACAACGAAGAATTTAACGCGATAAAAAAAATGGAGGAAAAGAATTTCGACTTTATTGTACTCAACTCCCTGAATGATCAGGGAGCCGGCTTCGGACATGACACCAACAAAGTGACAATCCTCTCCCGCGACGGCAAAAAGCAGTCGTTTTCACTAAAATCAAAGAGCGAAGTGGCGAAGGATATTATTGATACGATTTTTGAAACTACAGAAGCTAGAAATAAGAAATTAGAAGTCTGAAGTGGAGGAGTCAAAAATAAATTTTTCACTTACAAAGTCTTGGTTTTTGATTCTCTTAAGAAACAAAATGTTCCAACGCATTTTTTGAACGGAGAAAAACGTTCTGGAATACTTGGTTCTAATATTTACTCTTAGTTTTTAGTTTTATCATAATGCGACCACTCATATTTTTCCTCTTTTTCACCGGTTCCCTCCTATCCTATTCACAGCAGTACAGAAATCCCGTTACTATTCCACCGGAATTGAGCGGCAACTTCGGTGAATTGAGGAACAATCACTTTCATTCGGGAATCGATTTCAAGACACAACGGGTGGTTGATAAACCGATTGTCGCCATCGAGGACGGGTACATATCCCGTATAGGCGTCTCAGCAGGTGGATATGGATTGGCTATTTATGTCGATCATCCCGCCACCGGACATACCAGTGTATACGCCCATCTCAACAGTTTCTCCGGAGAGATTACGGAATGGGTAAAGGAACAGCAGTATCTGCAGGAGAGATTTAATATTACCCTCTACCCCGAGCCGGGCATGTTCCCGGTCAAAAAGGGAGAACAGATCGCTTTGAGCGGTAATACCGGCAGTTCGGGAGGGCCACATTTACACTTTGAAATCCGGGATACTCATACGGAAGATCCTATGGACGCACTGGAATTCCTGTCCAGAATACCCGACACCCAAAAACCGGTTGTGCAGGGGATCGCCTTCTATCCGGCAATCGAAAAAGGGGTGATCAATGGCAGTACTAACCCTGTCAGGCTTAATATCGGTAAAGACAAAGCCGGCAACCCTTCCGCATTGGGAACAAGTATTGACGCATGGGGACGGATTGGCATAGCAGTAAAAGCTTACGACCGGATGGATGGCCAAAGCAATATTTATGGAGTGAAACATATTCGTCTTTTCCTGGATGATCAACAAATATTCAGCAGTACCATCAATCGATACTCATTCGCTGATACACGTATGCTAAACAGTTTTGTAGACTTTGAAGAGTGGAGAAGTCGTAACTCTTTCTTTATGAAATCGTTTATCGAACCCGGCAATACCCTTTCCTTCTATGAAGCTAAAAACAACGGATATATCGATATAAACGAGGAGAGAGCCTACCGCTTGCGGTATGAATTGGAGGATCATTACGGGAACAGGCTCACCTACTATTTCACCGTCAACGGAAAATCACAGCTCATTCCTCCCAGACCCGAATGTAGCCGGTGGATGGAATGGAACCTCTATAATTCCTATATGAGCACCGGCTTTCAGTTGCAAATTCCAAAAGGGAACCTGTATGATGATATCTGCTTTTCATACTCTGCCGCCAGAAGCCAAAGCCATTACTCCGACCTGCACCGGGTAAACAACACTCCCGTACCGTTACACGATCGTGCGACCATGTGGATCGGCATGCATACCGATACATTGATCAACAAAAACAATTATGGTATCGTCAGGGTCAACGACAATGGATCGGAGAGCTGGATTGGGGGAGAGTATGTACGTGGAGGTGTTTCGGTGGGCATCCGGGAACTGGGCGACCGGTATGCCATATCGGCTGACACTATTTCTCCTGCAATAACACCCATTGAACCCGACGCATGGGTAGCGCAGAAACGGATCCGCATCCGGTTAAGTGACAACAAGAGCGGCATCGCATCGTTCAGGGGAGAAATCAATGGTGATTATATATTGTTCACACACGACAGCAAATCATCGGTCTATACCTACCAATTCGATGACAGTCGGTTGATAAAAGGGCAACAGCAGGTATTCACTTTTAATACCGTTGACGGAGCAGGAAACAGAAGCGAGTACATGTATAGCTTTTTCTATTAATGGGTCTATTTGCTTTTTATCACTCTTGCGGAGATAATTTTCACATCCCGTAGCGGTCTGTCCTTTTCATCGGTACCGGCATCCGAAATTTTGCCCACCACGTCCAATCCTTTCACCACCTCGCCGAACACGGTGTATTCATTATCCAGATGGGGCGTTCCTCCTTGTTTGGTATAATCGATCCGTTGCTGTGGTGTAAATTTGTAAATCTGTGTACTGTCCAGTTCGTGATGAACCTCCGATAAGATATTGTCGCGCAATTCATCCAGTTTTTCCTGATTCTTTTCCGACCGGTAACGGTTTATCTCTTCCTGCTTTGCAGCGACTTTGACACGGAAAAGTTTCTCTTCCTCACGGGCAAATATTTTTTTCTCTTCAGCATTCAATCCCTCTTCCGATAACTTCTCCCCCCAGACGATATAAAACTGGCAACCCGACGAATTTCTTTCCGGATTCTCTTCATTGCCGTGTCTTGCGGCAGCCAATGCTCCCCGTTTGTGATAACGCGCGGGATATACAAATTCGGCGGGAATGGTATAATTGACTTCACCCTCTCCAACAGCTTCACCCGGTTTGGCGTTTTTGGTCAAAGGGTCGCCCGCCTGAATCATAAAGTTTTTAATGACACGATGGAAAATAACTCCGTCGTAAAAACCACTGTTGACCAATTTTATGAAATTATCCCGGTGAGCAGGTGTTTCTTCGTACAGTTTCACGATAATCTCTCCCGACGTGGTTTTAAAACGTACCCGGTATTCGCCCTCGTTTTTCGAAGGATTATTGGCACAAGATGCAGTAACCAATAACAATATCCAGATTAGTCCTGTTTGTAATATTTTATACATCCCAAAGTTTTTTTATGATGCACAAAAATAGGATAATTATACGACATGCGAAAAATAACTCATTTATAACCCCAATACCGCCTGGGCAATGGCGATCTCACGTTCGCTGCCGGTATGCTTTCCTTCCACATCCGACAGTTTGATGCACTCCTGCCACTCCTCCCGGGGCGTCATCTTGCATCGGAACAGTTTCATCACGATATTCATCCCTTTGATTTCGTTCCCCACATCGGCTGTGAGGTTGGTACCGATCCCGAAAGTGGCGCCGATGCGGTCGCCGCAATATTCTTTTATCTGGATGGCCTTTTCCACATTCAGGCTGTCGGAAAAGACAATATATTTCAGTTTGGGATTGACCCGCAGCTCCTCATAACGTCGGATTGCCTTGTCAACAAACACCAATGGCTCACCACTGTCTTGCCGGAGGCTGGTGAAGAGCGACGCGTGCTTCTTACTGAAGTTACGCAGGAAGACATCAGTAGTATAGGTATCGGTCAGCACGGTACCCAGATCGCCGTCATAGACATTGATCCAGTTCTCCATCGACATGTAGTTAGCCATCTTATAACCGTAGATCGACCCGTGGAACTGCACCCATTCGTGTGGATGGGTGCCCGACACGTTCAGATTATGTTTAAACGCCATATAGACGTTGCTGGTGCCGTAGAGGCTGGTGCCGGCATGCTGTTTCAGCAGACCCGTCACCCGGTCCTCCACATCGACGCTGAATCGCCGCCGCATACCAAAAAGAGAGACGGTAAGATTATGTTCCTGCATCTTTTTCGCCTTTTCCACAGTCACTTCCTCCATATATTTCAGGTCGGGATAACGCCCCGTCTCACGGAAGTAGAGTTCGGAGACCGTTGCCAGGATAGGCGTTTCCCAAAGGGTCACACGGTAAAGTAATCCCAGCGCTTTTATATGCAACTTGCTTCCCTCCATGGAAATCTCCACTTCAGAAGGGTCGAAACGGAACCCTTTCAGAAAATCGATATAAATGGGCGGAAGGTAAGGCATCTGTCGCCTTACAAACGCCTCCTCCTCTTTGGTGAGCGTGAGGTGCGACATTTCTTCCAGTTCCTTCCTCAGCAGCAGGTCAAAACCTTCCGGATAATCACCGTTGCTGCGGTCGATAAATTCAAACTCGCCGTAAGCCCTGGGGAAGAGCTTTGAATAGGCATAACCGGTGGTAAATTTATACAAATCAGTATCGAGGATACTTTTGATGATTGCCATATTTTTTTGAACGTTTTACAGATAAACGTCAGATGGGTTCATTTCGTTCATCCTACCGGAAAGTGGTGGACAGATTGATCATAATTCAGTCTTCTGTTCTCATATACTATTTCTTAAAATCGCCGGTACGGCCCAGACTTACGATAATCCTTTCGGGGGGCAACAGAAAGGTTGACAGTCCGTTTCCCGTCGAACCACGTCTACAGGTCGGTTATCGCTTTGTGCGAGATAATGAATTGCCTGTTTGCCCTGAAGAATCGCTCCGGATCGAGCTGTGCCAAAAAGTCGTCGAGCGAATTATCCATGGTGAACTCCCGTTTACTGAAACAGACAATTTCCACCTTCTTATTCTGCGAGTAAACATATGTAATATCATCGGATGAAATAAGTACTAACATTCTTTCCTATTCGAGGAAATTGCCTCTACTCCAACTTTCACCTTTATCCCATCAAGCGTGCGATGCAATCCTATTGCCGGCAATCCTGCATGGTTGGGGTATTGATGTTGAGGATCGAGGCAATCTCTTTTCCGTCAGGATCTCTTTAGAAGCGATAGCCAATGCCAAGGCTTACGGTCTGGGTACGCATGGTGGCGTCGTCTTTGAGGGCATCTAATTGATCCAACAATCCGATCTGGTATCCGGCATTAATCTGAACACCATTATTGAATTCATAACCTACTAGCGCTCCCAGTCCAAAATCCCACCGGTTCATATCAGTTTTGTCATTCACCTCCTTGTAGAGGTCTTTATCAGCATCTTTGTAACGGGCATCGAAACCAAATCCCAGATAGGGACCTACACCACCATAAAATTTACCATTACCAGTATGGGTTTGTCCCAGGAAATAAACCGGTACCTGTATTCCCCATTGTCTGAAATCATCTTCTACATTTCCGGTTTCCATTTTGGAATTACGGTAGAAGAACATCACTTCGGGTTGGATGGAGAAATTCTGATGTACGCCAATATTCATAAATCCACCGAGTGCAGGTCCTAATTTCATTGTGCTTGACTGATTATCCAAATCGGTCAATAAAAAGTTCGACATATTTGCGTCGGCCTTCACACCATAAAATATAGGAGTTTGAGCATTCACTGTTACCAACCCTGTTATCATCAATACTGACAAGCATACTAAAAACATCTTTTTCATTTTTCTAAATAATTAAGTGATTAATAAAACTATTTTCTTTTCTCTTGTTTAATGAGACAAAGATATAGCCTCATTTCCGGCTATAGCTCCAGAATGTTACCCAAACTGGATTTTTACCTGCCAAAGTTGAAAATAGCAGCACCGAACCGGTTGAATCAAATCCTATCCTGTACTTTCCACAGTGTCTTCTTCCTCCTTATAAATACGATAATAGAAAAAGGCGCCACTTTCCAGTAACGCCCCCTCGAGATTTATCATTAAGACTCAATTACATCATATCCTCAATATTCCAGACAAAAGCACGAAGTCCCAGGTTGGGCGACTCTTCATCGAGCTTCCTCAGGTAGTCCAGCAACAGCTTCACCCTGTCATCCTCTACCATAGTGAGGATAGCATTATTCAAAGCCGGCCATGCATGTGAACCGTAATGCGGCTCCCCCTTCTTGCTTCCACGTCCGTGCACCTCTTTCCATGAAGTGAATCCGCGTATATTGAGTGAATTCAAGTCGCCCACAATCTCATCGTAGTGCGCCTGGTCTAATGTTATCATTACTGCTTTCATTTTTCTCCTTGTTTAATAATGGTTAGGGTTTGATTGTGTCTGGAAATTCTCTCGTAATGCTTTTTACGTTGCCGTCTCACTCCGTTTCCACCGAAAACCGAATAGAGTGTGGGAATAAGGACAAGTGTTACAATCGTTGAAAATGTCATCCCCCCGATAATAGAGATACCAAGCGACTGCCACATTTCAGAACCCTGGCCAGTGCCGATAGCCAACGGAATCATCCCCAAAATTACGGTAAGGGTAGTCATCAATACGGGACGCAACCTCGAACGACCGCCGTGTACCACTGCTGTGATAATAGACATTCCCCGCTCCCGGTTCAGGTTGATATAGTCAATCAGCAAGATACCATTCTTCACCACCATCCCCACAAGCATGACCAGTCCAATAAGTCCCATAATACCAAGCGGTTCACCGGCGATCGCAAGAAACAGCAATGAACCTATAAACGCGAACGGAATGGATAGGATAATAATGAAGGGATATGTTAGCGATTCGAACTGGGATGCCATTACAATATACACCAACAGGATAACGATAACTATCAGCATCGTCAACTCGGAGAATGCCTCCTGCTGGTCTTCAATCGAGCCGCCGACCTCCACTTGTATTCCCGTTGGAATGTCCAATGTTGAAATGGCGTTATTCACATCTGCGGCTACATCGCTCAACGCTCGGTTATGGATAGAACCGCTCACAGTCACTATCCGCTGGCGATCTTTACGGTCGATCTCAGGCAGTGAAGAATTTTCCACCACTTTTCCCAAATCCCGCACACGTACACCCACACCCATTGGATTGTATATCAATATATTTTCAACATCCTCTATGGATTGGCGCGATTGTTCATCGTAGCGTACACGGATATCATACTCTTCGCCTTCTTCACGGAGATGTGTCATTGTCAGCCCGTTTATCCGGTTCCTGACAGCGCCGGCAGCAGTTCCCATACTTAACCCATTGAGTGACAATTTTTCCCTGTCGAACTCAATCTGGTATTCCATACGATAATCCTGACGGGAGACGGCCACATCACGTAATCCTTGTATATTTTGTAATTTAGATTCTACTTCTGCGGCAAGATGATCGGTTTCAGTAAAATCATACCCATAAATTTCCACATCTATCGTGCTCCCGCCACCTATGCCCCCCATATTTCCTCCGGGAGTCACTACAAAGTGGCTGATTGCCGGAATAGCGGCAAGGTCACTACGCAACTTATCCGAAATATCATAAATAGATCTTTTCCTGAACCTGGCTTCCTTCGTGCGGATATTAAAACTTAAAATATGCGGCCCGTTATCTTGGATGGATGCAAAAATATTATCTTCATCCGCCTGTCCCACAGTAAAAGAGTTGATCTCTATCTCAGGGTATTCCTCTTCTATTAATTTATTGATCCGTTGACCCGTGGCACGGGCTAATTCCATCCTTGTCCCTGTAGGCAATTCCACGGTCACTCCAATGGAATTGTTATCGGAGCTCGGCATAAACTCGGTTTTAAGTGTCACTGCCGATACTATAGTTCCTACTATGAATACGGCTATGATCACACCTAATGTCAGGCCACGTTTTCTTACCGCCCTGTTCACCAACCTACCGTAAGCTATGTCTAATTTGTCGAGTAACGGAAGGATATACCTGTTATACCATTTATTGAATTTACTCACTTTCGCTTCTTTCGTCGATCTCAACATTTTGGAGCTCATCATCGGTGTTAACGTCAAGGCAATAATCATTGAAAGAGTGATGATGATGGTCACCATCCATCCCAGTTGTTTGAACATCATCCCTGCAAGACCGCCGACCAGAGTCATCGGCAGGAAAGCCGCGATAATGGTCAATGTAGAAGCAATTACAGAAAGCGATACCTCCTCAGTACCATATACCGCCGCTTGCCGGGGACGACTACCCCGTTCAATATGAGTGGTAATATTCTCCAGCACCACTATTGCGTCATCCACTACCATACCGATACAGATCGAAAGAGCCGACAACGAAATAATATTGATGGTGTTTCCCGTGATATACAAATAGATGAACGAGCCGATGAGTGAAATGGGAATGGCGACCATGATAATTACAGTAGCTCTCCATCGCCCCAGGAATAATAAGACGACAAGGCCAACAATAATAAGGGCAAGCAGGATGGTTTCAAGCAAGCTGTTGATGGAAACCTTTACGTTATCCGAAGTGTCTATTACCGTTACCAGTTGAATATCGGGAGGGAGATTCTTCTGAAGTTCAGGAAGCTGTTGTCGCACTGCTTTCGCAATAGCTACCGTATTTGCTCCTGTCTGTTTTTGGATCATGATAGTCGCACTGCGTTGCCCGTTGGTATAACTCTCCATTATATTTGACTGAACGGTATCGCGTACTACGGCTACATCTTTCAGATAAATGGATTGCCCCTGGTTGGTTCCGATCACTATGTTATTCAACTCTCTACTCTCGGCTATCTCTCCCTGAAGGCGCAACATATAGGTTTGCGATCCTACTTCGAGATTTCCGGCAGGAACGTTCACATTTTCCGCAGCAATTTTCTGGGCGATCTGTTCCAGGGGAATATTGTATGCTTCCAGTTTTTCGGGTATCACATTCACCTGCACTTCACGCTGCGGCGCTCCGGAGATGGAAACAGTTCCTACGCCCGATACCCTGTTGAGAGGAGCAGCTATCTGATCATCAAGGATTTTATATAATGCATTCGCGCTCTCATTTGCCGTTGCAGAGAGGACTATTACCGGCACCATATCAGTACTGAATTTTAAAATCATGGGATCAGTGGTACCGGCAGGTAAGGAACTGGATATCAAATCCAACTTATCCCTGATATCATTCATGATATTGTTCATGTCTGTCCCCCAATTGAACTCAAGTATTATCACGGATATTCCATCTTTCGAAGTAGAAGTAACCTGTTTGATATTTTCTGTAGAGTTCAACACATTTTCCAACGGACGGGTAACGTTTGTTTCCACATCTTCCGCACCTGCACCGGGATAAGCAGTCATCACCGATGCCATATTCACATCCAATTCGGGCAACAAGTCAACCGGAAGCTGCCGGTAAAACATTATCCCGATAAGCACGATACCAATAAAGATCAAAGAAGTCCCGACAGGATTCTTGACCGCGGTTTCATATATCTTCATACGATTATTTTATTTGGGATTTGAGATTCGGGAATTATTTCTCCGCTTCCTAAATTCTCCGCTTCTTTTCAAATTCATTGTGTTACTCTAACTTCGGTCCCTTCAATCAATCCGGTATTTCCCTGTACGATCACACGGTCACCAATATGTAAGCCCGATACTATTTCATATTTATCCCCGATTCGGGTTCCCAACTCTACTTTTGTATAGAGGGCCTTTCCATCTTTTTCCAAAAAAACATACCGGTCATTGGACCCGGATTGTTTCAAGACGGCCAGGTCGGTGACGAGCGGACGCTCATTGGTACCGAAGTTAAGCGTTACACGTGAAAACATTCCCGGACGAAGGCGCTGGTCAGCGTTGTTCACTTCAATCTCCACGGGAAAAGTACGGGAAACAGGGTTTAGCGTAGGATATATCAGAGACACTTTTCCTTCGAAAGTCTCTCCCTCCAATGCATCCACTACTATTGAAGCGGGCATTCCCTGAGACACTTTACTATAATATGATTCCGACACATTGACCACTATTTTGGCCGGATTGATATTCTCGATCGTCAGGATCGGCATTCCGCCAGCCACATCACCCGGATCAAAGTTACGGGCGGTTACGATCCCGCTTATAGGACTTATCAATCCGGTATTTTCTCCAATAGTGTTCAGCGCAGTCTGCGCAATATCAAGCTGCGTTTTCAGTTGATCCAACTGTTGCCGGGAGACACCTCCCACTTTATACAACTCACGGTATCTTTCATAATCGCGCCTAAGAGTCGCCAGTTGTGTCTCTTGTTGTGAATAATTGGCAGCATCCATTGTCACTACAGTCTGTCCTTTGGCCACACGACTGCCAACATCCACATGAATAGCCCTGATACGTCCTCCCATAGCGGGAGTAATGTGGTTTACAGTTTTTGCCTCCACAGTGGCAGTGAAGGAAGATAACTGGTCTACGGGCACCAGCCTGACCTCTTCCACTATAACATTCCTTTTTACGTTTTCTGTTTGTTCACTCTTTTCTGATCCTTCACCACATGAAGAGAGTGTCAGAAGGGCTGCCAGCGGCATAAATGTTAGAAATACTTTTCGTTTCATCGGATTAAAATTATTTATTCTCATTTATTTGTTCTAATTTATCGCGTTAATGTCATAGCCGAGCGTTTTTTCCAAATCGGCCCGGGATGACAGATAGTCGTAAATCGCGTTACGATATTGCAATTCGGCATTGGTTACCGCAAGTGCGGCGGCATTCAGATCCACGATAGTCCCCGCCCCTATCTCATATCTTTTCTGGGTAATTTCGTATCCCTTCTTTGCCTGCTGTACAGACGATTCGGCGGCAACAACCTGTTCTATGCTTTTATTGATGAGCTCTACGCTGTTCTTTACGGATAGATGCAGGCCGCGTTTCAGGTGATGTCGTTGCTCTTGCAGTTGAACCAGTTGAATTTCGGACTGTTTGATATTGTGATACCGTTGCCCTCCGCTAAAGATAGGGATGGCAAGTGTCACACCTACCACAGAATAAGGATCCCAACGATATGTATTGAATTTAAAGTCGTTGTTCTGGCTTATATAGGAATAATTGAAAGAACTGGTAAGGGTAGGCAAACGTTGGAGTTTTTGCATCTCATAAGCATTCTTCGCTTGCATTGCTTGTAGGTCGAACTGTCTTAAATCGCTATTATCTAACAGATTATTATCGGAGGGAACAATGGCTTCGAACATCCATTTTTCATAATCCGAAAGCGATCCTATAATCTCCACCGGTAGCTCGGCGTCGATACCCATCAGCATTTTCAATTGAAGCTCCGCGATCTTCACCATGCTTTCTGATTGCAGGATATTGGGAATAATACTTTTGAGACGGACATCGGCGGTAATGACATCGTATTCGGCGACGACACCCTGATCAAACTTATTTTTGATATTCAACAGATTCAATGAGTCGGTCCTATAGGTTTCCCTGAACAGGTCATAGCTGTCCTTGGCCAGTAATGTACTGTAAAAGGCTTTTTTTACCTGATGTGTCAAGTCGATCTTCGATGAGCGTGACTGTTCCACAGCCATCTCCAGGTCGACCTTACTCATTTGGATGTTTTTCCATAATGACGGGACAACAAGCGGCAGGCTCACATTCACGGTTCCGTTCCATATATTTTTTCGTCCTACCTGAATACCATCATTAGCACTATCAGGATCGGGTGTCATCAACTTTCCCAGTACTTCCGCCACTTTTAACTCTTCCGGAGTAAGATCTCCCGGGTTCATGGAGCCACCACCGAAAAGGCTGCTCATATCCGTATCCAGGTACATCGTCTGGCGTTTTAAAGTGCGCTGATACTGTCCAATAAGATCTATTTGAGGAAATAATGCCCCATAAGCACTTCTTTTTGCATAGTTTTTTTTCTCAATCTCCATATCGGCCACTTTGACCAGGGGATTTTCACTCAAAGCAATTTGAACAGCCGTTTCCAGGTCTAAACGCAATACCCCGGAATCGAGCTCTTGCGCATTTGCTACAGATAACCTGAACAATCCACAAATCGCCACTAAGGCGATACCAATTTTTGTAGTTCTCATAAAATATTATTAATTATTTGAATTGGGTAAGCTGGCAATATATTTATCTATGATTTCGATGCCCTTATCGGTAGAGATCCCACGGAGCATATTAGTCATTATATTGAAAATAAGATCTGTACGAAGTAGAAAAGAACTTACTGAATACATACCAGTAATGAAAATAAATATGAAAGTACTTATGTCCAACCGGGAAATAGTTTCATCAAGACTTAAATTTTTTCGGATATAATTATCTTCTATTCCTTCTTTCAGTAATCGTTTCAAACAGACACTACTCTTTTCTGCATCCTCCACGATGGATTGATAAATTTCCGGATAATATTTGTAGACATCCTCCCAGAATATAGCCGCAGGTAGCCGAACGTATTTATAATGATTGATAATTTGTAAACATCCACAAATAATATTTTCTGATTGTCCCATGATCTCATTCATTGTACAGCTTATGTTCTCCCGATATACATGAATACAATTCTTCAAAATATCTTCTTTATTTTTAAAGTTCATGTAGATAGTCCGTTTTGAAATCCCTAAAGACGATGCCAAATCGTCCATAGAAACGTTTTTAATACCATCACGGCCAAAAAGGAGTGTTGCCTGTTGAATTATTCTTTCTCTTAACATTGTTTGGATAAGTCCATTTACGTTTTTGACAATGCAAAGTAATACTACAACGGTGCAGGTTGTAGAGAGGATAATTCCTAAATGGCTATTTTAAGCGCTGAAATGTAAAAAAACGATACCGAACCTATAGCGACTGTAACCATAGGCCCGGTATGTCGTCAATTGTGTTAACAGAATTGAAAAAACCACTATTTTCCTGATGGGAATGAATAATATATCAATCATCCGATCTCATATACCATTTCTTAAAATCGGCACTTCGGGTTCGGCTCACAATAATTCTTTCGGGCGTGGCAACGGAAAGGTTCACGGCTAATTTCCCGTCGAACCACATAGACAGGTCGGTTACGGCCTGATGTGAAATAATGAATTGCCTGTTTGCCCTGAAAAACAGATCGGGATCCAATTGCTTCAAAAAATCATCGAGCGACGTATCCATCATGTAATCACGTTTATTGAAGCAGGTAATCACTGCCTTTTTATTTTGTGAATAAACATAGGCAATATCGTCGGAAGAAACAGGTATCAATTTATCCTTAAACGGGATGAGAAAACATTTTTTGTGGGTTCTACCAGCCTGATGGATACTTTTCATTATCTGCGCAATCACATCGGAGTTATTATTGTTGGGCGAGAAATCTTTCAGCTTGGTCAAGGCTTTTTCAAGGCTTTTTTTACTGACCGGCTTGAGTAAATAGTCGATACTGTTTACTTCGAATGCTTTTAATGCATATTGGTCATAAGCCGTTATAAAAATAATCGGGCAACGAATTTCAATGCTTTTAAAAATAGAAAAGGAATCTCCATCGGCAAGATGGATATCCATAAAGATTATATCGGGTAGTTTATTTGTTGAAAACCATTCTATACTCTCATCCACATTTTGCAATACGGCAATAATATCTATATTTTCGTCTATCGACTTTAAAAGTCTTTCAAGATTCTGCGCAGCAGCAAATTCGTCTTCTACAATGACAGCGTTCATATGATTGAAGTTAGAAGTTGGAAATAAGAAATTAGAAGTTATAAGTATTTTAATTGATAATTTTATCGCTATACTTCTCCAGGTTTTTTATCAATGGGATTTCTACCCTGAAGAGAGAATCGTCGGTTTGCATATTGATATTTTCCCTGAACATCAACCAATAACGCTCATTAAGATTTGACAAACCCAAACCGTTTCCATCTCTCACATCCTGTCTCGGTTGTAGATTATTCTCCACCATTATTGTTTCATCTTCCGTCATTTTAATGATCAGATTCAACGGTTTCTGTAAACTGACTATATTATGCTTCACCGCATTTTCCACCAATGTCTGTATAGCAAAAGGCAGGATATAGTACTCCGGATGACCAGCCGGTATCTGGATGTTGACAGAGAAAGCATCCCCATACCGGATCTTCATCAGATAGATATAGGATTCGGTAAATTCCAGTTCATCGGAAAGTGATACTACCGAATGTTCCTGTATAGTATAGCGAAATACCGACGAGAGTTGCATCACGTACTCATGCGCACGTTCATCGTCGTAGCCGATCAATCCGTTGAGCGAGTTAAGTGAATTGAAAAGGAAATGGGGATCAGTTTGATTTTTCAATGCATTGTACCGGTTCCTGAAATTCTCAATGGTGAGGTTCTTGTTTTCTTCCATCCTTTCCTGATTTTTAATAATCAGATAGATCAGATAGGTAACAAAAACGGAAGAAATAAAAAACATCAAATCTTTGACAAACTGAATAATAGAATATTGATATGCCGTCAGTCCACCCTTGAACCAAATTCCCAACAGTTGAGACAGGATAGTACTCAAAACACCTACAAAAATAAATAAAGCGAAGAACGACAACCACGACTTTCTCCGATTATTAAAGAAATTTTTAATGATCCAAAATTCAATCCTAAAAAAGATATAGAGTAAAAACGTATTTACTAAAAACAAGATTACAGGCTCGAAAAAAAGGGTTACAGGTTTTATATAATATTCTGATCCGGAAATTCTTTGAGAAAATCTTTCTCCTATATTTTCTCCCATATAGTAACTGTACGTTAAGATGACAAGTTGCACAAAAACAAAAAATATATTTATGGACAACGCCGAAAAAAATGCCGTTTTTTTGTTTAATTGGATGATAGGAAATTCTGTTTGCCGAAACATTAGGGACATAAGAGTAGATTAGTTGTTTATAATTCAATGAGATGGGTACAAATATAATCAAAATCGGACTTTTACAAAAATAAGTATGTAAACTCAACGAGCAGCGGAAAATAATATCCGGAGCCCGTTGAGTTTTGAAGAAGAAGAAGAAACTATACTTCACCCTATTTGAGGAGACTGCCCCTGTCCAACTTCCTCCTTTATCTCATCAAGCGTGCGATGCAATCCTATTGCCGGCAATCCTGCATGGTTGGGGTGTAGACTGTCGAGTATTGGGGCAATCCCTTTTCTGTCAATATCTATTTAGAAGCGATAGTGGGTACCAACTGATTGCGCATCGTTTCTCTTGTTTGATAATGTAAAGATATGGCCCCATTTTCCATTCTGCTTACACCTCCCTACTCAAACGGCTGTTTTGCACGCTTAACTTAAAGAAACTAATGCTGAACCCAATTTTATCAAATATCATTTTCAGTTACTACGGATTCGTCTGTATTGCGACCCATCCGAGAAGGGACAAAACTGCCGGCCAATCCTCCCAATAATAAGCCATATATACTATTGGCCCACCATTCCGAAGAAAAGCCAAAGGTACCGTCAAAAATTCCATAATATTGCCAGTAAAAATATCCGGCTATCGCTCCCAGGATCATACCAAGGAAAGAGGTCATGTTTCTTCTGAAAAATAAGACAATTGCTTTCATACCAGTGATCGCTTACTATATAAAATTTTCATCCATTTCAAAGACAGGTTTCATTTTGATCTGCTCAATTATATTCCTCGCGAAAAGATTATTGATTCGGTGGCCGGGACGATTCGCTATAATTTTCCCTTTGATAAACTTGCCTGTGAGTGCAATATCTCCTATAACATCCAATAATTTATACCTTGCGGATTCATTAGGGAACAAAAATGGAACTTTTTCAGTGGTTTATCTTATTCACTATCTTCTCTAAATTATTGGTGGATACAACTCCCATGACCCGATTTGCTTCAATATCTCCGTTGAATATTAATAAATTGGGAATACCCGAAATATTATACTTATAATAATATTCGCTATTCTCTTCGATATCGATAGCATAGAAATGAATCCCCTGAAGGTGTTCTACATTTAATTGTTCTATATTGTATCGCATTTTCCGGCATAATCCGGAATCTTTCCGATAAAAAAACAGAAAGGTCTTTCCCTCTTTGTTCAGATTAATCTTATCCACTTCCATTAAGATAGATGGTAATTCATCGGATTCCGGAATATAATGTACATTTATGCCTGCAACGACTCTCGTCAAGATATAGAATACGATGATCCCTGATAGAAAGTGCCAGGGTTTAAAATAAAAAAAGTGATTGCCGTCCATATGTATTCAGTCAAGATTTGCTTATGATCTGCCGTCTCATTAAAATTATTCCTGTAAGACTCATAATTGAAAACAGTATTACAGATGCGGTAGATACAATGACTATTTTTAATCCTTGTTTCATTTGATCCCTATTTTTTATAATACAAAGTTAGAGTACAATTTCGCACCCTTTTTTACAAATTTACCAAAACGAACGTTTTGGTTACCCAACTGTATAAAATCAATACTCAAAAGTTGCTCATCGAGATATGTATGAAGAGGGAAAAAGAAAAAGGCGTCACTTTTCAGCAGCGCCTTCCTAGAATCAATCATTAAGACCGAATTATATCATATCTTCCACATTCCACACAAAGGCACGCAGACCCAAGTGGGGCGATTCCTCATCAAGCTTTCTCAGGTAGTCGAGTAACAATTTCACCCTGTCATCTTCCACGACAGTAAGAATGGCATTATTCATTGCCGGCCACGCATGGGTTCCATAATGTGGTTCCCCCTTCTTGCTTCCCCGACCACGTACATCTTTCCATGCGGTGAAGCCTCTTATATTGAGCGACGTCAGGTTACTTACAATCTCCACGTAGTGCGCCTGGTCCAAAGTTATCATTACTGCTTTCATTTCTTTTTATTTTGGAAGTTAGAAGTTAGAAGAAGAGGAGAAGTCCAAGAATCCAGAAATTTCTATAGTCTTGATTCTTGGATTTCATACTTCATCTTAACTTTTAGTTTTTAGTTTTTCACTACTCACTTTAACCGACCAACGCCTCACGGTGTTTCCTCCGTCTCCTGCGTACTCCGTAACCGGCCATCAAGGAATAGAGCGCCGGGATCAGCACAAGGGTGATAATCGTAGAGAAAGTCATACCCCCAATAATAGAGATACCCAACGACTTCCACATCTCAGATCCCTGACCTGTACCGACCGCCAACGGGATCATACCCAAAATTACGGTAAGAGTGGTCATCAATACGGGTCGCAACCTCGACCGGCCACCATGAACTACTGCCGTAATAATGGACATTCCTCTCTCCCGGTTCAGGTTGATATAGTCGATCAGCAGGATAGCATTCTTCACCACCATCCCTACAAGCATGATCAATCCCACAAATCCCATAATACCGAGCGGTTCACCTGTAAGGGCAAGGAACAGGATAGAGCCGGTAAAGGCGAACGGTACGGTGAGAATAATCATAAACGGATATGTAAGCGACTCAAACTGAGACGCCAGCACGATATATACCAACAGGGAAACGATCATAAGAAGAAGTCCCAACTGTGAAAATGATTCCTGCTGATCCTCCAGCGAACCGCCTATTTCCATTTGTACGCCCGACGGAAGTGTTACGCCGGCCACGACAGTATTTATATCGGTTACCACCTCACTCAGGGCACGCCCGTAGATGGTTCCGGTCACAGTGACAATACGCTGGCGGTCCTTACGGTCGACCTGCGGCAAGGTAGAGGTTTCCACCACTTTTCCCAGATCGCGTACGCGCACTCCTACCCCCATCGGGTTATATATCAATATATTTTCAATATCTTCAAGGGATTGACGATACTGTTCCTCGTAACGCACCCGGATATCGTATTCTTCCCCTTCTTCACGGTAGCGAGACATCACCAGCCCGTTGATCCTATTTCGGATAGCACCGGCTGCCGTACCCATATTCAGTCCGTTCAAAGCCAGCTTTTCACGGTCAAACTGGATCTGATACTCCATACGGTAATCTTTTCTCGATATCGTAATATCACGCAAACCCTTCACTCTTTCCAACTTGGATTTTATCTCTGCCGCAAGCTGGTCGGTAACTGCAAGATCATAACCATATATATTCAAGGCTACGTTACTTCCTCCGGTCATTCCCATATCACCACCTCCGGGCTGCACCTTAACCCGATACAATTCAGGCATATTAGCAAGATCCTGACGTATTTCATCCGACACATCATAGATGGTCTTTTTCCTGTTCTTTGCCTCTGTAAGACGTATTGTATAGGTCATTATGTTGGAAGCATTTTCCTGCATGGCGGCCCATGTATTGTCTTCGGAAGCGGCTCCTACACTGAAAGAGATAATCTCAATCTCCGGATATTTCTTTTCTAAGTTATCCGCAATGGTATGCCCTGTCTCACGGGCTACCTCCATACGAGTTCCGGTAGGCATTTCGACAGTCATCGCGATTTCGTTGTTATCCGACGCCGGCATAAATTCCGTCTTCAACGTGATAGCACTCACAATCACACTGATCACAAAAATTACCAGAATAGCCAGCAAAGTCAAGCCTCTCCTGCGGGAGACCCAGTTTACCAACCGCGCATACGAATGATCAAGGCCGTTGAGTAATGGAAGTATTCTTTTATTGTACCACCTGTCGAAACGGGATACTTTTGCATCTTTGGTAGACCGCATCATCGCAGCACTCATCATCGGGGTAAGCGTCATGGCTATGATCAACGACAGTGCAATAATAATGGTCACCATCCATCCCAACTGTTTGAACATCACACCGGCAAAACCACCTACCATGGTCATTGGAAGGAATACCGCAATAATAGTCAGTGTGGAGGCAATTACCGAAAGGGATACCTCTTCGGTACCATACACGGCTGCCTGCTTGACGCGGCTTCCGCGTTCAATATGAGTGGTAATATTCTCCAGCACCACAATGGCATCGTCCACCACCATACCGATAGTGATTGACAGAGCCGAGAGTGAAATCACATTGATGGTATTCCCGGTGAGATAGAGATAAATAAACGACCCGATCAGCGAAATGGGGATACTCACCATGATAATGATGGTAGCACGCCACCGTCCCAGGAAGAGAAGTACGATGATACCTACGATGATCAACGCCAGAATGATCGTCTCCATCAAACTGGCAATAGACACCTTGATATAATCGGAAGAGTCCATCACCGTGACAAGCTTAATATCAGGGGGAAGATTCTTCTCAAGCTCTCGCAACTGAGAATTCACCGCATCAGCAATGGCTGCGGTATTGGCTCCCGACTGTTTCTGTACCACGATGGAAGCGCTTCGCTGTCCATTGGTATAGCTCTCCTGCACACGGGACTCAAGGGTATCTTTCACCGATGCTACATCCCTTAGATAGATAGCACGTCCCTGGTTATTCCCTACGATAATATTATTCAGATCACGGCTGTTCTTGAATTCGCCCTCCAGGCGCAACATATAGGTCTGCGTACCGATATCGAAATTACCGGCAGGCACGTTCACGTTTTCAGTAGCGATCACTTGGGCAATCTGCTCCAGTGAGAGATTATATGCTTCCAGCTTCTCAGGGATTACATTGACCTGTATCTCCCTTTCTGGTGCGCCACTGACCGAAACGGTACCTACTCCCGCGATACGGTTAAGCGGGTTGGCCACCTGCTCGTCGAGTATCTTATAAAGTGCACCGGAACTTTCCTCTGCCGTGGCAGAGAGAACTACTACCGGGATCATGTCGGAGCTGAACTTCAGGATCATGGGGTCTTCCGTACCATCCGGTAGAAAGCCCGATATCATCGCCACTTTGTCACGTACATCATTCATCACAGCATCCATATCGGTGCCGAATTCGAACTCCAGCATGATCATCGACATACCATCCATCGACCGTGAAGTAATCTCTTTCAATTTCTCGGTAGAATTCAACACATCTTCAAGAGGACGGGTTACATTGGTCTCCACGTCTTCAGCACCTGCTCCCGAATAGGAGGTCATAACCGAGACTATATTTATGTCGATATTGGGATAGAGGTCCACGGGCAACTGCCTGTAGAACATGAGCCCTATCAATACAATACCGATGAATATCAGTGATGTTCCCACGGGATTTTTCACCGCGGTTTCATATATCTTCATACTATTATTTTATTTATGATTTGGGATGTAGGATTTGAAAGATCACTCAACAATCTCAACCTCAGTTCCATCGATCAAGCCGGTATTACCCTGCACGATCACCTTGTCTCCATTATTTAACCCGGAAACAATCTCATATTTATCATTGATACGTGTTCCCAATTGCACTAAAGTGTAAATCGCTTTCCCCTCTTTTTCGACGAATACATAACGGTCGTTGGAGCCAACCTGCTTCAATACGGCCCTGTCGGAGAGCAACGGACGTTCGTTAGTACCGAAGTTCATCTTCACGCGGGCGAACATACCGGGGCGTAACCGCTGGTCGCTGTTAGACACCAATATTTCCACAGTAAAAGTATGTGCAATCGGATCAAGTGTAGGGTGAATCAACGATACCGTTCCCTGGAATGATTCATTAGCAAGAGCGTCCACCAACACTTCTACCGGCATCCCTTTCACCACCTGGCTATAATAGGATTCGGAAACATTGACTTTCACTTTTACGGGATTGATACTCTCTATGGTGAGGATAGGAAGTTGTCCGGCCACGTCACCCGGATCGAAATTACGGGCAGTCACCACTCCATTCACTGGACTGGTCAGGGTAGTATTCTCATCCAGACTGTTCAGGGCATATTCTGCCACATCGAGTTGCGCTTTAGCCTGGTCGAGTTGCTGTTTGGAAATTCCACCCACTTCATACAGCTCTTTATACCGTTCGTAGTCGCGTTTCATGGTGGCCACCTGCGTCTGTTGCTGCGAGAGGTTTACCTTGTCCATAATCACTAGTACCTGTCCCCGACGCACCTGTGCGCCTATATCTACCTTGATTTCACGGATACGTCCACCCATGGCGGGAGCAATGTTATTCACCTGATCGGCCTCCACCGTTGCGGTAAAGGTAGATATCTGCTCTATCGGCACCAACTGCACCTGTTCTACTCGTACCTTTGTCTTCTGTGGGGCTTCGCTTTCGGTTGTCCCGGTACGTTCCGCTCCTCCACAGGAAGCAAGCAATGCAACTGCAAGAAAAGGAGTTATTCTCAATAAACTGTATCGTCTCATATATCTATTAATGTATTTGTTTCTTACTTTAAATTGTTGAACTATTAAATCGTTAAACTTCAATTTTCCACTCTTCATCCTTCATTCTTAATTCTTAATTTTCTACCGGACTAATATCATACCCCAGCACCTTTTCCAGGTCGGCTTTGGCCGAAAGATAATCGTAAATAGCATTCCTATACTGCAATTCCGCACTCAGTACCGCCAATGCTGCCGCGTTGACATCTACGATGGTACCCATTCCCGTCTCATAGCGTTTTAAGGTGATCTCATGACCTTTACGGGCCTGCTCCACGGATGACTGTGTGGCCACCACCTGTTCAATATTCTTGTGAATAAGATCGTAGTTGTTTCTGATCGACAATTTAAGCCCTCTCTCCACATCCTTGCGTTGTTCATCAAGCTGCCATAGTTGGATCTGGGCCTGCTTCACATTATGATAACGTTGGCCACCACTAAAAAGAGGCACCTGAAGGGTAACCCCCAGCATGGAGTATGGATCCCAGCGATAAGTATTGAACTTGAAATTATTGTTCTGGCTCATATAAGTCCAGTTGAAAGTGGTCACCAGCGAAGGGGCATACTGCAACTTGCGCATCTCATATGCATTTTTCGCCTGTTCGGCTTGCAGGTCGAACTGTCTGATATCACTATTATTTACAAGCGATGTATCAGCTGGAATAATGGCATCAAACATACTCTTCTCATAATCATCCAATGAACCTATCACCCGCAGCGGTATCTCTCCATCGATACCCATAAGCATTTTCAACTGTAATTCAGCGATCTTCATCATATTCTCCGATTGGAGAATGCTGGGTATAAGGCTTTTCAGCCGTACATCAGCGGTGATCACATCATACTCAGCCACCACTCCCTGGTTATACCGGTTACGTATATTCTCAAGATTGATGGAGTCGGTCTCATAAGTTTTTCTGAAAACATCATGACTATCCTGTGCCAATAGGAGGCTGAAGAAAGATTTCTTTACCTGATTCACCAGATTTATACGCGATGCCCGGGCCTGTTCTACAGAAAGCTGGATGTCTACTTCACTCATCTGGATATTTTTCCAAAGAGATGGCACCACCAACGGTAGGCTTACATTCAATCCTCCTGACCAGACATTGAAACGTCCCATCTGGATCCCTTCACTGTTGTTGCTGGTCTCTTCACCGCCACCCATCAACTTACTAAGGACTCCAAGGATTTTCTGCTCCTCCGGATCCAATTGGGAGGGATCAATCCCCCCACCCATCAGACTGAAACCTTCGTCGAAATAAACGGTCTGTCTTTTGATAGCCCTCTGGTACTGACCAATCAGGTCCATTTGCGGCATAAGCGCCCCATAAGCCGATTTCTTCGCATACTGCTTCTTGGTAATCTCCATATCAGCCACCTTCACGGTAGGGTTCTCGCTCAAGGCGATCTCCAATGCACGGTTCAAATCGATCTGCAAACTGTCGGTTTGCTGTGCCTTTACCGTCGGTATACCAGCTAAGCCCGGCAGCAGCACACATAATAGTATTACACTTCGTAAATTCATTGTCTGTCTAATTTTTTATTCTTCGCTGTTTTAAATAGGCGTCTATAATTTCAATTCCTTTACCGGTCATGATTCCCCGCACAAAATTGATCATCATTGTGTAGAAAAGTTCACTAAAAGAGAAAGGTGGTTTCTCGAGATAGGAAGCGCGGATATAAGTGTAGGTACTTTCTTCAACCAGAAAGGCTGCTACATTCACATTCAAATCCTCACGGATATATCCTTCCTTAATCCCCTGTAGCAGAAAATTTCTCAGATGAATATTACTGATCTGGATATGCTTCCTAATCAGATTAGCAGCCCGTGGATAATATTTCTGGATATCTTCGAAGAACTTTACACTGCATTCGGGAACATTCTCATTCTCTTCGATAAGTTTGATAAAGACCTCCACCACATTATTACATTGTGTGTATTGAGTGTCATACACTTCTTTTCGTTTATCAGCGAAGTGAAGCAGTACTGACAACAGAATACCTTCCTTGTCTTTAAAATTCTCATAAAGAGTTCGTTTGGAAATACCCATCGAGGAGGCTATCTCATCCATCGACACATTCTTTATACCATATTGCCGGAACAGATCGCCCGCTTTTTCTATAATTCGTTCCTTTAATTCCATTTTTATATTTAAAAAAGCGGTCCAAAGGTAAAGCCGAAAACTCAAAAACACAAATCAGTTTTCTAAGTTTTAACAAACTTTACCGTTAAGAATCTGTTACGATCATAGATTCAGCACTGCCCGCAACGCTTTGTAACCGGATATACTGGCTCTGATCTTGTCGCCATTCTTAAGAGTAAGCATCTGATTCTGTTTTTCGTACATCTCAATACGCAGAATCTTTTCCACATTCACGATATAGGAACGGTGTACTCTCACAAATTGAGAAGAGGGCAACCCCGCCTCGAAGTATTTCATGGTTTCTTCTTTGAGAAACCTGTTCTGATCGGTTACTATCTGCACGTAATCTCCATCGGACTGAATATAGACAATATCAGGAACAAGAATCACATGTATTTTCTGTCCAACTTTTACCGCTATACGTTCCAGCGCTTCAGCTCCTTCAGGCCCTTTCGCTTGGCGGATCACCTTATCCGGAACAACATCTTCATCCTCGCCATGTTCATTGTTATATTCTTTTTCCCTGGCTACCATGCGGCGCAATATCACCTGCACTTGTGCCATGTAAACCAGTATCCCGATAAAGAGAGACAAGGGTAATAGTGATTGTATCTCCGCAGGCCTTGCATTACTGAAGACAAATTGTGAGGAAAGGAAAAACAACGTCATCCATACCAGCATCACTCCCAACCCTAACGCAAAGAAATTGACAAACCGCTGGATAGGATCAAGCCTCACATAATTGGAGGATGGAATGGCCACTGCCAGCAACTCTCCTATCCCGGTCCATGTCAGCGCATCGAGAGCGCTCTTGAGCAATAAAAGCGGGAAAGGAAAAGAGACAACCGGCTGTAATGCCACTGCCTGCATGAGAGCGTACAAGATGCACAACAGCAAGCTGAGCAGCCACCGGAAAGGGATATATGAAAATGAAAGTTTCATTCCGTACTATATTATCAACGGATTTCGCACCCTCCAAATATTAAGTCTCCTTTTATGATTAACTTTCGTGAATTATCGGGAGGTGAGACCAACCGCTTATCCTGCATTCCTCCCAATATCGTCTGGAATTTTGTTTCCACCAACCAGTCGCCGGGAATATGGAGTTCCACACCTCCAAAAACAGCATCTACGTCGAGATAGGTAATCCCCTCCGGAAGTTGCGTTCTTCGTAAGTCGAGTACCACCCCGCCGAACAGGGCGCTAATCTCACCACCATAGAAAACCGGATCAAGAAAAATACTCTCCGATCCTCCAAAAACAACACTTCTCTCTATACGTCCGTTCTCTCCTCCTTCTGCACTACCACTTACTCTTTCAGTTGTTTCGGCATAGCGGTAAGGATCTCTTTCCTTTTTCCGGTGCTTCGCAAATAGTACTTTTAGGATAAGTGCGACTCCAAGGAATATAAGTAGCAACGGCCAGTAGGTATAGGCAAAGTCACTATTCAATCCCTGAATACTATCCGGATATGCCGCCGCGATACGGGGAAGCAGGAAAAAAATACCCAGGATCAACCAGAAAAG
This sequence comes from Proteiniphilum sp., assembly GCF_034927365.1. Lineage (GTDB taxonomy): Bacteria > Bacteroidota > Bacteroidia > Bacteroidales > Dysgonomonadaceae > Proteiniphilum. The sequence continues at coordinate 328,010 of NZ_JAYFQD010000010.1, forward strand.
AGAGACAATATAATTGCTTTTGGAGAATCCTATAATCCCGATCACAATGAAAATCATAGGCCACGAAAAAAGTACCGGTCTCAAGGCAGGATCAATCCATCCGAAGTTAAAGGAAAGAAACAACAGACCCGCTACAACCAGTAACAGTCCGAAAAGAACACTTTTCGTTCTGGTAACATGGGATGATGAAGAAGAAAAAGTTTCCATATATTCAAATTTTATTTTCGACAAAGATAGCTATTCAAAGAAGAGGCCGGAATAGAAAATCGATGAATATATTGTTTTTTCCCGACGAATGTATGAATATTTCTGTTAAAAGAGCAATCTTGGAAAATACCTTATGGATATATCAAATATAACCAAAAAATTATAATCTGTCACGATTATTTTATATTTTTGTGCGAATTTATATTCCTACCACACAATAACAATCAAAATGGCAAATAATAAATTACATGACGACGCTCTTGCTTATCATTCACAAGGGCGCCCCGGAAAGATAGAAGTCATTCCCACAAAACCCCATAGTTCGCAACGAGACCTCTCACTCGCCTACTCGCCGGGCGTGGCAGAACCCTGTCTGGAGATAGAAAAAGATCCGCAAACCGCCTACGATTATACATCAAAGGGGAATCTGGTAGCGGTGATCTCCAACGGTACCGCCGTATTGGGCCTGGGTGATATAGGAGCCATGGCTGGTAAACCGGTGATGGAAGGGAAAGGACTACTCTTCAAAATATTCGCCGGGATCGACGTGTTCGATATCGAAGTAAACGAGAAAGATCCTGAAAAATTCATTCAAGTGGTGAAAGCCATCTCGCCTACTTTCGGCGGCATCAACCTGGAAGATATCAAGGCGCCGGAATGTTTTGGGATCGAAGAGCGGCTAAAAAAAGAACTGGATATCCCCATCATGCACGACGATCAGCATGGCACGGCAATTATCTCGGCTTGTGGGTTGTTGAATGCACTCGAACTGAACGGCAAAAAAATCGAAGATATCCGTATTGTGGTGAATGGTGCCGGGGCAGCTGCCAATTCTTGCACACAATTATATATCGCTTTGGGGGCAAAATTGAAAAATATCGTGATGCTCGATTCAAAAGGTGTGATCAACACTTCTCGCACTGACCTGAACGACCGCAAGAAACCGTTTGCCACCACCCGCAATATCTCCACCCTCGAGGAGGCAATAAAAGATGCCGATATGTTCCTCGGCCTTTCGGTAGCGGACGTGCTCACTCCCGAAATGCTGCGGTCGATGAACTCCGACCCGATCGTCTTCGCACTGGCCAATCCTAATCCGGAGATTTCCTACGAACTGGCGATGACATCAAGAGACGATATTATCTTCGCCACGGGACGTTCCGACTATCCTAACCAAATTAATAATGTACTGGGATTCCCCTATATCTTCCGCGGGGCACTCGACGTGCAGGCTACCTGTATCAATGAAGAAATGAAAGTTGCCACCGTCTATGCGCTGGCAGAACTGACCAAAAAAGCGGTACCGGACGTGGTGAATGCTGCGTACAGCATCAAGAAGCTGAGCTTTGGAAGGGACTATATCATTCCCAAACCATTGGATCCGAGGTTGCTCACTACCGTCGCACCCGCAGTGGCAAAGGCAGCCATGGCCTCAGGCGTGGCCCGCAAGCCGATTACCGACTGGGAGGAATACGACCATAAGTTGCGAGACCTGATGGGATTGGACAACAAGATGATCCGCCGACTGTTCGAAATGGCACGCCAGAACCCCAAACGGGTAGTCTTCTCCGAAACCAACCACCTAAATATGCTCAAGGCTGCAGAAACAGCGTATGCCGAGGGTATCTGCAGGCCGGTTTTGCTGGGCAATGAAGAGAAGATCGCCAACGTAGCAAAGGAAAATCAGATCAATCTCGAAGGAATCGAGATTGTCAACCTGCGGCACGACCGGGAAGAGGAACGGCGGCTACGTTATGCCGAAATCCTTGCCAAAAAACGGAAACGGCAGGGTATGACTTTCGACGAGGCTTCAGAAAAAATGTTCCAGCGGAATTATTTCGGCATGATGATGGTGGAGACAGGCGATGCCGATGCGATGATCTCAGGTGTATTCAGCAAGTATGCCGATACCATCTCCATCGCCAAGGAGGTGATTGGTATCCGTGACGGGCTGAACCATATCGGTGCCATGCATATCGTCAACACGAAAAAGGGAGTACTCTTCCTTGCCGACACGTTATTCAACCGCCACCCCGACACCGAAGCGCTGATAGATATCGCCAGATTGGCCAATGCCACCGTAAAGTTTTTCGCGCATGACCCGGTGATCGCCATGATCTCCTATTCCAATTTCGGCGCCGACTCCGTGGGAAGCCCCGCCAGTGTACATAAGGTAGTGGAAACCCTCCACGAAAGATATCCGGAATTAGTGGTAGACGGTGAGATGCAGGTAAATTATGCACTCAACAGACAACTGCGCGACAAGAAATACCCGTTCTCCCGACTGCATGACAAGGATGTGAATACATTGGTATTTCCCAATCTCAGTTCGGCCAATTCGGCTTATAAACTATTAAGAGAAACGGGGACAAAAGACATCATTGGCCCTATCCAGATGGGACTGAATAAGCCGGTACATATCCTTGATGTGGAAACGTCCGTACGCGATATCGTCAATATGGTGGCAGTAGCTGTGATTGACGCAATCGTGGAAGAAAATATCCAAACCAACCATCTCACACGGATCGAATAGGTCTGGCGAAAAATAAGCAGCACTCTCAAGCATTGAATAGGCCTCAGGTTGCATCCCCCTTGCGTTTTGTGAGAAAAAAATGAAATATTGAAACTAAACAATAAATAGCAATGATGGAAAAAAGAAAGAAATTCATTCTCCCGGAAGCAGAGATTCCCACACAGTGGTACAACGTAACGGCAGAAATGAAGAACAAACCCCAGCCGATGATCAACCCGCAGACGAAAGAACCGTTGAAGGCAGAAGATCTCTATCCCCTGTTCGCCGAAGAGTTGTCGCGTCAGGAGATGAACCAGACCGATGCTTGGATCGATATCCCCGAAGAGGTAAGGGAAAAATATAAGATTTACCGTCCTACCCCGCTGGTACGTGCTACAGGATTGGAGAAGGCGCTCGACACGCCCGCCCATATTTACTTCAAAAACGAAAGTGTAAGTCCGGTCGGGTCACACAAGCTTAACTCGGCATTACCACAGGCCTATTATAATAAGATAGAAGGTACGACTAACATCACCACCGAGACCGGAGCAGGACAATGGGGTACAGCACTGGCATTCGCCACCCGGGCGTTTGACCTGGAACTGGCGGTCTATATGGTGAAAATCAGCTACGAACAGAAGCCTTATCGACGCTCACTGATGCAGACATGGGGAGCACAGGTAATCGCTTCTCCAAGTATGTCCACCAAAGCGGGAAGAAAAATTATCACCGATCATCCCAATTACCAGGGTAGCCTGGGTACAGCCATTTCCGAAGCGATTGAATTGGCCATGCAGACGCCTAACTGTAAATATGCCTTGGGAAGTGTATTAAATCATGTATCTCTTCATCAGACTATTATCGGATTAGAGGCAGAAAAACAGATGGCGATGGCAGATGAGCACCCCGACGTGGTGATCGGCTGTTTCGGTGGCGGTTCCAACTTTTCCGGCCTCAGCTTCCCGTTCCTGCGCCACAACATCGCCGGAAAGACCAATACGCGCTTTATCGCTGCAGAACCGGCATCCTGCCCCAAACTGACACGTGGTGAATTTCGTTACGACTTTGGAGACGAGACCGGTTATACACCTCTTATTCCGATGTACACACTCGGCCACAAGTTTGCACCGGCTAATATCCATGCCGGAGGACTTCGTTATCACGGTGCCGGCAGTATCGTAAGCCAGCTCTTGAAAGAGAATTTGATCGAAGCGGTCAGCATCAGGCAATTGGAGACTTTTGAAGCCGGTATCCTCTTTGCCCGTACTGAAGGTATTATTCCTGCTCCCGAATCGACACACGCCATTGCTGTGGCCATCCGCGAAGCATTACAGGCGAAAGAGGAGGGCAAGAAGAAGGTGATCCTGTTCAATCTCTCGGGACATGGGCTGGTGGATATGGCTGCCTACGACCAATATCTGGCAGGCGATCTCTCCAATCACGAGGTTTCCGACGAAGAGATCGCGAAATTCCTGGCAGAATCATAATCTCACAAATGTTCCATATGACACCTTAGAAATAAATATCTTAGTCATATGAGAATAAACGCAATGGGGAATAAGGGTAGAAAAAGGGCAAAAAATAACAAAAATAATTTGGAAGTTTCATTTTTAGCCCCTACCTTTGGATATACAAATTGAATGAGCCATTGCCGCATTGGTCGATTGGGAAACTCATCAATTACATTTTATGAACCGAGACTCGTTTATGGTATCAATGGCGGGCCGCAGCCTTCGGGATTCTGATTTATCGGGACAGCGGATTACAAAGATATCTTGACACTCAAATCCTGTCATAAGGAGTTTCGTCTTATTCCACCGATGCGGCTTTTCTATAAAGAGCAGATTAGCAAGAAGATAATATCTATTGCAATCTGCTTTTCTTTATATGATATAGGACGTAAGATTTAAGATGTAGGAATTAGGAATTGGTATATCGAATTTGGGAGTTGGGACCCAACTATTTTGGGGACTTGATCTCTTAAGAACCTTGCCACTTTCCCACTTTTTATAAAAAATAATGAAACAATATTGGGAACTTTTTCTTGTCTTTTTCAAGATCGGCGCCTTCACTTTTGGTGGTGGTTACGCCATGATTCCCATTATCCGCAATGAGGTGGTCAATAAAAGAAGGTGGCTGGAAGATGAAGAATTTGTGGATATGCTAGCCATCGCCCAGACTATGCCCGGTCCTATCGCGTTGAATACGGCATTGTTTGTGGGCAACAAGCGTTTCGGCTTCAAAGGCGGCCTTTTCTCGGGTGCCGGCGTAATTTTGCCCTCTTTTATCCTGATCCTGCTTATCGCCGTACTATTTACACAATTTAAGGATAATACGGTAGTAGTACGCATTTTTAAAGGGATCCGCCCAGCGGTGGTAGCGCTGATTGCCGCCCCCCTGTTGAGTCTGGGTAAGTCGGCCGGGGTGAATTGGAAGAATCTCTGGATTCCGGTTGTGGTGGCACTTGCAGTCTGGCAGTTGCACGTCTCCCCCATCTATATCGTGCTCGTGGCTATCCTCCTGGGAATATTCCATTTTGTCTATCTGAAAAAGAGAATCAACAAATAATATGGAACTCTTAGGTCTCTATCTTTCACTATTCATCTCCTTTTTCAAGATCGGATTATTCGGTTTTGGAGGAGGATATGCCATGCTGCCGCTTATACAGCATGAGGTGGTAGATATGCATCAATGGGTTTCTGTCAGCGACTTCACCGATATCATCGCTATCTCGCAGACTACTCCGGGAGCCATTGCTTTTAACTCGGCCACCTTTATCGGCTACACCTCCGTCATGAACCTGGGATATGCGTCGGGATTCGGTATTCTTGGTTCTGCCATCTGTACCCTTTCGATAAGTCTCCCTTCATTGATACTGATGACGCTGGTCACCGCATTTTTCCTCCGACTCAAGAAAAATCCATGGATGCAGGCTTCCCTTTCGGTACTCAAACCGGCCATTATCGGGTTGATTGCCTCAGCTGCACTGATACTGATGACACCCCATAATTTCACAGATTATAAAAGCTGGTTTATTTTCGCAGGAGTATTAGTGGCGTCTATTAAAAAAGTTGATCCGATACTGTTAATCTTCCTCTCCGGCCTGGCCGGCTTTATCTTTTATTGATTCCCGAAATATATCTGTTTCTTCTTCTGATATTGAGGGACCTTTTGACTCTCTTATATCTTCTGTTGATATCGCTGATTCCTTTGCTCCATCATCCATCTTCTGTTTGATCCGGTTCCTCTTTCCGCCCCGGATAAGCAACACCAGCAGAAACAGGAGCAATACCGCGATCACGATCAAAAACCAGATCTCGGTATAAAACGGATCACTACTGTAGTCGATATCAATATTGAGGTTTATATCTTCCATTTCAATCTCTTTCAATCTTTCTCAATCTCCTTCAATCTCTGATAAGCGAGTCGGGCTGTTCCGTTGGCAACATAGATAATCCCGCAGTAGGTGAATCCCAGTTTTTCCAGTATCCGCTGCATCACCCGGTTATCTCGATGCGTATCCACCCTGATATTGGGGCATTGTGTAAAACACCACCTGAAACAGGCTTCGGCGACTCCCTTCTCTTTTCCTGCCGATGCGATACGGTGTATCGTTCCGTAAAGCCCATTATTGAGCCATTTCCCTCCGTAGATATTCGCATAAGTGGGATCATCCCCAATAATAAAACAAAAAGTGCCAACCAATTCTCCTTTGTCATTTTCACAGATAAAACTGTGGTTTGCTTCAATCTCTTCCGTAATATACGCTGCAGAAGGATACCCGTCAACCCATTGTATAGCATTTCCGTTACTGCGCATAAAATCACGGGCAATATCGTACATCTTCATCACCTCCGGCAGGTCTTCGTGGGTGGTAGGTCGTATCCGGGTAATCATAACTGTCATTTAAATACCGTAGTTCAGATATTTACGTTCCCGTGTCTTGGTTCTCTTTACTTCTTCTTTGCTGTTGCTTTTCCTACTGCCTTCGTTTTTGTCTTGCTTGTTTTAGCTGTGGTTACTTTAGTCGTACTCTTCACTGGTGTAGGTTCTTTCCCCTTGTCGGTATCTGCAATAATCTTCTGACAATCGTCTAATGAAAGTTCTTCCGGTTTCTGTCCTTTTGGTATCTTGTAATTCGACTTTTTATAGGCGATATAAGGACCATAACGTCCGTTCAGCACTTGCAGATCAGGCTCCTGCTCAAAAGTCTTAATGATCTTCTCCCGGTCTTTCTTCTCTTTCGCTTCAATCAGTTCGACGGCTTCGTCGAGTTGTATCTCCAAAGGGTCGACACCCTTCGGCAGGGAAATAAATTTATTGTTATGACGGGCATAGGGACCAAAGCGGCCTACCCCAATCACCACATCTTTCCCCCTGAATTCACCGAGCGTACGCGGCAGTTCGAACAGTTTCAGTGTCTCTTCGAGGGTGATGGTTTCAAGGGACTGTGATTTCTGCAACGAGGCAAAAAGCGGCTTCTCCTCCTCATCCTGCGTCCCGATCTGCGCCATAGCGCCGTAACGTCCGATCTTCACCGATACCTGGCGTCCCGTCTTGGGATCTGTTCCCAACACCCGTTCACCCGCCTTGTGTTCGGTACGCATTTGTGATGTCTCCTCCACGATGGGGTGAAACAGTTTATAGAAATCGGCAATCGACCTGTTCCACTGCGCTTTACCTTCGGCGATCTTATCGAAATCCTTCTCCACCATGGCGGTGAAGTTATAGTCGACGATCGAAGGGAAATACTCCACCAGAAAATCATTTACCACCATACCGATATCAGTCGGTATTAATTTGTTCTTGTCGGCGCCGGCAATTTCTTTCTTATCGGTGTCTTTAATAATACCTTTTTTGAGTGTAAGGATATTATAGGTTCTCTCTTCTCCTTCCACATTTCCTTTTTCCACATACTCCCGGTTAATGATGGTAGAGATGGTCGGTGCGTAAGTAGAGGGGCGTCCGATACCCAGTTCTTCCATCTTCCTCACTAACGCCGCTTCGGTATATCTTGGGGGACGTTGTGTGAAACGTTCTGTGGCATTGGTTTCCAGCATGGCGAGCTGTTCACCTTTTTTCATGGGAGGCAGCATACCCTCTTCATTCTCTCCGTTTTCTTCGTCGGTACCTTCCAGATAAACCCGCAGGAAACCGTCGAATTTAATCACTTCACCGTTGGCTACGAACTTACCGTCACTGTTCGAGATAGAGATATCAGCAGTAGTGCGCTCCAATTCGGCATCGGCCATCTGCGAAGCGATGGTACGCTTCCAGATCAGTTCATAGAGCCGTTTTTCCTGGGCAGTACCATCGACCTCATGCGTACTGATATAAGTCGGTCGGATGGCTTCGTGCGCCTCCTGTGCACCTTTCGACTGGGTAGCATACTGACGGCTTTTGATATATTTCTCTCCGTATTGCCCACTGATCTCCGTCTTGGCCGTTCCGATTGCCAATGCGGACAAGTGCACCGAGTCGGTACGCATATAGGTGATCTTTCCTGACTCGTAAAGCCGCTGCGCCACCATCATGGTTTGCCCCACCGAGAAACCCAGTTTACGCGATGCCTCTTGTTGCAGGGTGGAGGTAGTGAATGGGGGTGCGGGCGACTTCTTCGCCGGACGCACATGCACATCTCCCACCGTAAAGGTCGATGTTTTGAGCTTCTCCAGTAGGGCAAGCGCTTCGGCTTTGGTCTTTAACCGCTTGTTGTATTCGGCTTTGATCTCATACTGATGGCCGTTTTCCTGCTTGGTAAAATGAGCTACGATCCTGTAAGCCGCTTCCGATTTAAAATTCTGTATCTCCCGTTCCCGCTCGACGATAAGACGTACGGCCACCGACTGCACACGTCCGGCGGACAGGGCGGGTTTTATCTTTCTCCACAACACAGGTGAAAGCTCAAACCCTACGATACGGTCGAGTACCCTTCGTGCCTGCTGTGCATCCACTAAATTCTGATCTATCTTTCGGGGATTCTGGATCGCTTGCTGAATAGCATCCCTGGTGATCTCGTGAAATACAATACGCCTGGTTGTATCCTCTTTCAGGTCCAGCGCATCATAGAGATGCCATGAAATGGCCTCTCCCTCGCGGTCCTCATCGGAAGCGAGCCAAACCGTTTCAGCTTTTTTCGCCGCCGCTTTCAGTTCGGTGACAACCTTTTTCTTATCGGAAGGAATTTCATAGATCGGCATAAAACCGTTCTCGATATCAATACTAAAATCTTTTTTCTTCAGATCACGAATATGTCCGTAGCTGGACATGACATGAAAATCCTTTCCGAGAAACCTCTCAATTGTCCTTGCTTTCGCAGGCGACTCAACGATAACCAGGTTTTTATCCATTCAAATGCTCTTTCTTTTTTTACAATACACGGAATGTTTTCTCTAAAATTAAACTATTTCTTTCCAACTTTTTCGTCTTCCCTCACACCTCTCCACAATCCAGACAAGTTTATATTTTGGGTGCAAAAGTACTAATTTTGTGCAAGGAACAACAATTTTTTCCGAAATTCCTTATTTATTAAGGTGTTTTTATGTTTAAAACAATGGTTGACTTTATATCTGCATTTGGCTCTCAGACAGGATTAAACAAGGATATTTGGAAATAATCCATTCTACCTTATAGATGGACAACTGCAACCCCGTGGATAGAAGTCAGCATGTTCGTGAGTTGCGGAGCCAATGAACGGCGTATTTCCAGGCGCATACGGCAGCTATCGCTAAAGTCCTGCGTCCATCGCACGGCATCCAATTGTTTTAACACACGCATCACCTCATTGAGCAAGGTATAGTCGAAAGCTATTTCAATGATATCATCCACCGTCTTCTCCGCGATCTCCGCGTTGGTAATGGCATCGGCCGCCGCTTCCTTATATGCTTTGATCAATCCGCCCGTTCCCAGGAGCGTACCGCCGAAATAGCGCACCACGGTAATCAGCACGTCGGTCAGTTCTGCCGAGTTGATCTGTCCCAGGATAGGCCTTCCGGCCGTCCCCGACGGCTCTCCGTCGTCGTTTGAGCGAAACTCGTGTCTCTCCCACCCCAGCATATAGGCCCAGCAGATATGGCGGGCATCATAATATTTTTTACGCTGTTCCTCCAAAATCTCCTTCACCTCATCAGCGCTCTTTACCGGAAAGATATGGGAGATAAATTTGCTCTTCTTTTCGGTGATATACCCTTCGGCAGGCCGGATCACGGTCTTGTAGGTGTCGTCCATACCGCAAAAATAGTAAAAGTGCTTGAAACGGGCATAATGCCGGCGTAGTTGTTTTAATCCTCTATGAACCTTTTTTCTTTTTCGAAGATGTTTTCTTATCGGATTGCTTCGAAGATTCTTTTTTATCGGGCGGTGGTGGAACTTTATATCCAGCCTGATCTGCTTCGGAGATTCCTATGGCAATAGCCTGGTCTCTGTCGGTTACTTTCTTGCCGGCTGAAGTTTTCAGTTTGCCCTTTTTAAATTCACGCATAACCTCGCCGATCTTCTCCTGGGCTTTTTTCGAGTACTTAGCCATATCAACTCCTTTCTTTTTATAATACACTACGATACAGATATATAAACATATCTACTCAAATAATGTTCCTTTTACAGCTTCTCCTTTATCAATAATTATACGCAAATAATCCTCTTTAACGGATATTCAAAAATATCTGTATACTAATCACATATTGAGATCCAAAACATTTGGCAATGATTTATTTATGCAGTGATTTATTTATTTATTTGGATAAAGAAAAGCGGTAATGAATAAAAATTACCTTTTGTTTGGAATTATAGAGCAAGAACAATATTTTTGTTGTCCATACTCATTATGAAAGTTATGCGCCGACTCTTCTTATTTTTCATTCTGCTCTTTTTTGTTTCAGCAGCTGCGGGGCAGGAAAACACTCCGAAACGGGGAGTAATTTCGGAACCGGATACAATTTCGGAGCTGGAAATCAATCCGGGACAGGAAATGAAAAAGGATCGTCCGAAAGTGGTTTTTTTTACCTGACGGTATCTATATTTCATTCTTTGACAGAGAACAATTTCATAGAATATTGTTTGTTATCAACAAATACTTTTATATATTTGCTATTGGAATAGTTTTTTAATAAAAGCACGATATGGATAAAAATATTCTGCGTGAAATACTTATCGACCAAAAAGAGATTTTTCTGAACCGGAAAGGGCTTATTGAACGGGAGATCCCCTTGGATTCATATTTGTCGACACAACAAGTTGTGGTGATATCGGGTGTGAGACGTTGCGGCAAATCATCATTGCTGTTTCTCATAAAAGAAAAAATGCGGCTAAATCCAGATGAGTTTTGTTATTGTAACTTCGACGATGAACGAGTTGTTGCCAGTACACAAACACTGAACGACGTATATACAATTCATCTGGAAACATATCGCAAGGAACCGGTTTTTTTCTTCGATGAAATTCAATTAGCTCCAAATTGGGAAAAATTTATAAATCGGATGTATGAGCAAGGGAAAAAAATTTATGTAACCGGCTCCAATGCACAATTATTGAGTTCAGAGATATCAACTTCTCTCACGGGAAGAAATAAAGTACTTGAATTATACCCGTTCTCTTTTTCTGAGTATTTGCGTTTTAAAAGTCGGAGTTATGATATGACTTATTTGTCTGTTAAGCAGCAGTCACTGTTGCAAAACGATTTAAATACTTTTCTGGAAACAGGAGGACTTCCTTTGGTATTAAAAGAGAATGACTTAGATATTGCACATAGCCTGTTTCAAGATATTTTGTACAAAGATATAGTAGCACGTTATAAACTCACGAACGTGGAAGAAATAAGACAAATAGGACTTTTCTTAGCTTCCAATATCGGGAAACTATTTTCATACTCAACCCTACAATCAATATCAGGAACCAAAAGTTTGAGTTCTATTAAAGATTATCTGCATTATTATGAATCAAGCTACCTCTTTGCTTACTTGCGGAAATTTGATTATTCTGTTAAGAAACAGATGGCGAACTCCCGAAAGGTATACACCATAGACAACGCGATAGCCAACAGGTTGGGATTCCGGTTTTCAGATAATATAGGTCGATTATTGGAAAACTGTATCTACTTAGAATTAAAAAGAAGAGGCTGTGAAATATTTTATTTCTCACAAAAGCACGAATGCGATTTCCTGATAAAAGAAGGAATGAACATCATGGAGGCGATACAGGTGATATATAGCCTGAATAAAGAAAATGCTCTTCGCGAAATAGCAGGATTACAAGAATCGATGGAGACATACAAGATCCCAAAAGGCACACTGATCGTATTTGAAGATCGATATAAAGAGCAACTTCCAGACAAAATATCCATGGTTTCTGCCTCTGAATGGCTCACAAATTGATACTCCAAGTGGAGTAACTATAGTATTACTGACTGTCACTAAACTTACCCGCCAAACCGGGGATTGAACCGGAATGGCGGGTAAAAAATTATGTGAGATATACTAAAACCTATCGGATAGGCATCCCACTAACACTTGGACGCACCGCAGTTGCGGCACTTGAGGCATCCTTCCTGATAAACTAATGTTTCCTGGCCGCAAACCGGACATTTTTGTCCTTTGGCTTCGGTTTCGTTGGGCAAGTATTTCTTCAGCGCCCGCTCTACACCGTTCTTCCAGGTGTTGATGGTCTCACTGTCGAGTTCCAGTCCCGATACCAGCTTGATCACCTGGTCGATAGGCATCCCGTAACGCAACACACCCGAAATCAACTTGGCATAGTTCCAGTATTCGGGATTGAACTTTCCATCCAGCCCTTCGATAGTCACCTTGTAACCACGTCTGTTCTGGAATTGGAAATCGTAATGCTTCCGGCCGTCGCTGTCGTATGCCTTGATAATCTTCCCGGAAGTGACTGTCTTTGGCAACATAATGCCATCATCCTCATCGTTAATACCGGTAAAGATCTCATACGGTCTGCCATTGTACAACCCAATGAAAGCGATCCACTTTTCCTTGTTGTTCTGGAACTTGATTACATCGGCCTCCAGTTCAACGGGACGGGAGGTAAGCACTGCCGGCAATTCATAGCAATCTTCGTCCTTTTTCTTCTCATCTTTGTCACCGTTGGAGATAAGTACACCGGATCGCGATCCGTCACGATAAACCGTACAGCCTTTACAGCCGCTCTTCCATGCTTCCATATACAAATCGCCGACCAACTCTTCCGAAACATCATTCGGCAGATTAATGGTCACACTGATGGAGTGATCCACCCATTTCTGTACCCGGCCCTGCATTCTCACCTTTTGCAACCAGTCCACATCGTTGGAGGTAGCTTTGTAATAGGGTGATTTGGCAACCAACTCATCAATCTCATGATTGGTATAGCGTTTGGTCGTGGAATAGCCGTTAGCTTCCATCCAGGTGACGAACTTATGATGAAAAACCGTATATTCTTCCCATGAATCGCCGTTCTCATCCACAAAGTCGATCTTCACATCCCTGTCGTTGGGGTTCACCTTGCGACGACGGGTATAGACCGGCAGGAAGACCGGCTCGATCCCCGACGTGGTCTGCGACATCAGACTGGTTGTCCCTGTAGGAGCGATGGTAAGCAGGGCAATATTGCGTCTACCATACTTCACCATATCTTCATATAATTGAGGATCGGCTTCTTTCAAGCGATTGACAAAGGGATTATTTTTCTCTCTTTCGATATCGAAGATCTCAAACGCACCCCGTTCTTTTGCCATCTCCACAGAGGATGCATAAGCGTTGAGTGCCACCATACGATGTACCTTTTCCGAGAAGTCGTTACCTTCATCCGTGCCATAACGGATACTCAGTGCTGCCAGCATATCCCCTTCGGCAGTGATACCCACACCGGTACGGCGTCCTTGCAGGGTCTTACGTTGGATTTTTTTCCAGAGGTTACGTTCGGAATATTTTACCTCTTCCGATTCGGGGTCAGCTTCAATCTTTTCAAGGATCAGGTCGATCTTTTCAGATTCCAGATCCACGATATCATCCATAATACGTTGCGCCAGGCGGACATGCTTGCCAAATAGTTCAAAATCGAAATAAGCATCTTCCTTGAACGGGTTTACCACATAGGAATAGAGGTTAATGGCCAGCAAGCGGCAGCTATCGTAAGGACACAACGGTATCTCACCACAGGGGTTTGTCGATACGGTCCGGAATCCCAGATCAGCATAGCAATCTGGGATCGACTCACGGATGATGGTATCCCAGAACAACACACCTGGCTCGGCTGACTGCCAGGCATTATGCACAATCTTTTTCCACAACCTATCCGCATCGATCGTCTTTTCATATTTCGGATTATCGGAGTTGATAGGAAATTTCTGCACATAAGGCTTCCCTTCGGAAGCGGCTTCCATAAACGCATCGTCCATCTTTACCGATATATTGGCGCCGGTCACTTTGCCCTGCTCCAATTTGGCATTGATAAAGTCTTCGGAATCGGGATGCTTGATGGATACGCTCAACATCAGGGCGCCACGACGTCCGTCCTGTGCCACTTCACGGGTAGAATTGGAATAGCGCTCCATAAAAGGAACCAAACCGGTGGACGTGAGTGCTGAATTCTTTACCGGCGATCCTTTCGGTCGGATATGAGAAAGGTCGTGCCCCACCCCTCCACGGCGTTTCATCAGTTGTACCTGCTCCTCATCGATACGGATAATTGCGCCATACGAATCGGCGTCACCATCCATCCCGATCACAAAGCAGTTCGACAATGATGCCACCTGGTGGTCATTCCCAATGCCAGTCATCGGACTTCCCTGGGGAATAATATACCGGAACCGGTCAAACAGATCAAACAACTCCTTTTCACTCAACGGATTGGCATACTTCTTCTCAATCCGTGCCACCTCCTTGGCCAGTCGCCAATGCATATCTTCGGGCGTCTGTTCATAGATATAACCCTGACTATCTTTAAGGGCATACTTACTTACCCACACCTTGGCAGCCAGTTCATCGCCCTGAAAATAGCCTAACGAGGCTTTATAGGCTTCGTCGAAAGTATATGTCTTCTTTTTCTTCATCAGGAAAAAATTATATAATAAATAAAAGTTTCTATAATGCTCACTTATTTTCCAAATCGCCCTCCCATTTTTTTCAAAGCAAAATTTTGGTTTTGCAAGTTTAGGGAAAGTTTCCAAGAATGCAAAATATTTACCATTTTTTTTATCAACAAATTTCAAAAGTTTTCCATAAAAAACAACAGCAAGCTGATAATAAATATATTAACTTTTCAATAAAGACAAAAAGTTTTCCATTTTGCACAACAATACTGAAATTCAAACAAATAAATAAGTTAAGATAAAAAGATAAAGTATAGAAGAAATGTAAATAAAAAAATCACCCAGCAGGCAAAACCCGCTGAGTGATAACCATCCTGGAGACTTAGCAAATAAACCTAATAATAAAATAGTGCTATAAAATCTATTCGTCAAAATTTTTCACAACCCCCATAAATAGAATAGCTCCGGTAGAATTTTCCTGAATAAGATAAAGGAAAGGATGGTCGGCATTAAATATCATCTTATCGGGATGTGCGGTCACCTCTATGCCTATCGTCGTTACAGCGGCTGCTTCGGTACCCGCTTCATCGGTACTGATATAACTATCCTGTTTTACGAAACTGATTTCTGCTGAAATATCACTCATTCGTGAAAAATCGGCACTACCTGTAAAAGCGATCCCCATCCCCATATTTGTGAGTATTTCATTCAGTACTTTACTGTATTCAGTTTTGAATTTAGGAAGTGAGAGTTCGACCTCTGTATCACGTAATAGGGAACTCAATCTTTCCCAATAGCCCTCCTGCCGGAGCAACAATACAACATCTTTTAGCTTTTTCCCATCTGTAGGCAATAACACCATCATACTGAAAGCCTGGTTCCCGTAGGGAAGTTGCACCAGTTTCAGATTTTCGTCTTCCGTATAATTGAATTTCGCCGTCTGATGCATCATCGCCACATTTTTACGTGTGCCGTTCTCATAAGTAAACGGTTTATCGACAGTATTTTTCTTTTTAAACTCGGAAGTCCAGATACCTTTGAAGTAGATCGCATTGAGCAGATACATCAGGTCATCAGGTGATGTCATATCTATCACACTTTTTATCAAACCTTTGGTATTATCAGATGCCCATTGATTGATAACATTCACCGTTTCGGATTTGCCAAAATCTACCGCCTTCACGCTTGCATTATAAAATGACTGGTTGGTATGGATGAAATCCGGTTTGAAGGTGACAAACTGATTGGTAAAGATGGCATTGGCAATCGACAATTTAGAAGAAGGATCAGTCTTCAACAAAGCCTCTTTCAGCTTTTTATAATAACCGTTGAGTTCATCATCAGAAAAACCATCCATCTTCAGCGTTTTCTGTATCGCCTCTTTTGTTTCACCGGCCGTCCCGTTCCAGGTCATTGCCAGCGCCATACTCAAGCTCAGCGGCGACACCATAAAGTTTTTATCTTTATCGAGAGATTCTTCCACAAACAATTGTTCAAAAAATTCAAATGCGAAAGATTGGTCTGCACGTACCATCTCCTTTTCGTCAGAACGTAACTCTATCTGGATAGGATCCGGAAAATCCCCGGACTCTATATCACTGCCGCTTTTATCACATGACACTGCCATAAACAGGCTTACTACGATTATCAGGAGTAGTGAGTTGATCTTCGATAACATAAGGATTATATTTAAGTGAACATTGATTGTTTTATATTAATATGATGTTTTTCAAAGAGGATTTGTTGCAAGGAAATATTTAAAAAAAGTTATATAAGGTGGATAGGTGGATGGGGGTGATTGGACGTTTTCCCTATCATTTTCCTGATGGTAACTGCAAATAACAAAATTAATGCGTATTTTTGCCTGCTGATTCAGCAAGTTGTATACTGATGGATCAGATTATTATGTATCACCTTTAAATATTTGTCTGTCGGAATGAGAAGATGGCGTATTGAAGACTCGGAAGAGTTATATAATATCAACGGTTGGGGAAACGGTTATTTTTCCGTCAACGAAAAAGGACATGTACAGGTAACCCCGCGCAAGGATGCCTCTCAAAGTGTAGATTTGAGCGAGCTGATGCGTGAGTTGTACCTGCGTGATGTTTCATCACCGGTATTGGTACGGTTTCCCGAAATTCTGGATAACCGTATTGAAAAGATATCTCAAAGTTTCGCCATCGCCTCGAAAGAATATGAATATAATGCCCAGAATTATATCATCTATCCGATCAAGGTAAACCAGATGCGACAGGTAGTAGAAGAGATCGTCTCGAGCGGGAAGAAGTTCAATATCGGCCTTGAAGCCGGCTCCAAACCGGAACTGCATGCTGTGCTCGCGATCAATACCGACAACGATTCGCTGATTATATGCAATGGCTATAAAGATGAAAGCTATATAGAACTGGCGCTGCTCGCCCAGAAGATGGGAAAAAAGGTATTTATTGTAGTGGAGAAACTGAATGAACTTGACCTGACCATCAAGATCGCCAAGCGGCTAAAAGTAAAACCCAATATCGGCATCCGTGTGAAGTTGGCCAGTTCCGGCAGCGGCAAATGGGAAGAATCGGGAGGCGACGGCAGTAAGTTCGGACTCAACTCGAGCGAACTGCTCGAAGCGATGGAGGTGCTTAAAACAAGTAAGATGGATGAATGCTTTCAGCTTATCCACTTCCACATAGGAAGCCAGATCACCAAGATACGCCGTATCAAGACGGCGTTGCGAGAAGCGGCCCAGTTCTACGTACAGCTACATTCGCTCGGGTTCAAGATCAAATATGTAGATATTGGAGGTGGATTAGGCGTGGATTATGACGGTACGCGTTCTTCCTTCACAGAAAACAGCATCAACTACTCCATCCAGGAGTATGTAAACGACTCGGTGTTCGCCTTCGTGGATGCAGCCAATAAAAACGACTTGCCCCACCCCGACATCATCACCGAATCGGGACGTGCGCTTACGGCACATCATTCGGTACTGGTCTTCGAGGTACTGGAAACAGCCACCTTACCGGAATGGCCGGAAGACCAGGAGATATCCGAGGATGATCATGAATTGGTGAAAGAGCTTTACAATATCTGGGATACGCTCACCCAGGCACGGATGCTGGAAGCATGGCATGACGCACAGCAGATCAGGGAAGAATCGCTCGACCTTTTCAGTCTCGGCATGCTCGACCTGAAAACGCGGGCACAGATGGAGCAGCTCTATTTCTCCATTATTAGGGAAATTAACATCACCATTAACCGGGCCAAACATGCACCCGAAGAGCTAAGGCAACTATCGACCCTGCTACCGGACAAGTATTTCTGCAATTTTTCGTTGTTCCAGTCGCTCCCCGACTCATGGGCTATCGACCAGGTATTTCCCATCATCCCGATACACCGCTTAGATGAGAAACCCGACAAGACGGCCACCCTGCAGGATATCACTTGCGATTCGGATGGAAAAATATCCAACTTCGCTTCGCAGGACGGATTCCGGTCTGCTTATCTCCCCGTTCATTCACTCAGGAAAGACGAATCTTACTATATAGGTGTGTTTTTAGTGGGTGCATACCAGGAGATCCTGGGCGACCTGCACAATCTGTTCGGCGATACCAACGTAGTACATGTATCGACGGGAGAAAACGGGTATAAGATCGACCAGGTGATCGACGGCGAGTCGGTGGCGGAAGTGCTGGAATATGCGCAGTACAATCCAAAAAAACTGGTGCGTACCGTAGAGACCTGGGTGATGAGTTCGGTAAAACAGGGAAAGATATCGGTGGAAGAAGGGAAAGAATTCCTCTCCAACTACCGGTCAGGCCTGTATGGTTACACCTATCTGGAATAAGCTACAGGAGTACAACTATAGAAAAACGAGCCGACGGATAAAAATTCCGTCGGCTCGTTTTTTAGTGTTATCGTTGTTCCGCGTTTCAACAACAAGACTCCATTCCACATTCCTCATCAACCACTTCGAACTCGATGGTACAATGTTGTACCCCTAATGCCAGCAGCTTGTCGCGAATCATCAGTTTCAGCCGGTGTTGTTCTTCCATCGTAAGCGCACTCCGAAGTACCACATGAATAGTCATCACATTGTATTCTCCGTCCACCGACCATGCATGCAGATCGTGTATACCTTGTACCTCTTCAATTTCCTGCAACGACCGCTTCACCTCTTCCATGTCCAATTCGGAAGGACTAGCCTGCAAAATGATACGCAAACTCTGGCGAATATTCCGGTAGACATTATACAGGATATACAGAGAAATCAGGATGGAAAGCAGCGGATCAATAAAAGGCGCATCGACAAAATACATGATAGCCGCCCCGATCAGCACAGCCAACCAACCCAACACATCTTCCAGCATATGCAGCGACACGACTCTCTCGTTAATAGAACTCCCTTTACGTAACCGGAAGACCGCCAACCCATTGATGATCACACCAAGGACAGCAAGCAACAACATCCCCTTCACATCGGGGTGTTGCGGGTTAAATAGCCGAGGGACAGCATGCACAAGGATCAGGATACTTCCCACCAGCAACACCACGGAATTGATCACGGCACCTAACAACGAAAACCGTTTGTAACCGTAGGTATACTCTTTTGTCCGAGGCCTCTTGGCCACCTTCTGGAAGTACCATGACAATCCCAGCGAGAAACTATCACCCAAATCATGTACCGCATCCGAAAGGATCGCCACACTATTGGTTATCAATCCACCTACAAACTCAATGATGGTGAACGAGAGGTTCAGGAAGAATGCTGCCCTGATATTCTTTACATCCCCGTGGTCATGATGATGTCCATGATTATGACCATGGTGATGATCGTGATGATGATGATGTGCATGCATAACTCAATTCTACCTATTGACCGATTCCTACACGATTCAGGATAAAGGCGAATTCGAATGCAATATCCTTGATACCGTCATACCGCCCCGTAGCGCCACCATGGCCTGAATCCATGTTCATATGAAGCAGCAGGATATTATCATCTGTCTTCAGCGCACGCAGTCTGGCGGTATATTTGGTTGGCTCATGGAAAAGTACCTGCGAGTCGTTGATTCCGCCGGTAATCAGCATATTGGGATAATCCTGAGCCTTGATATTATCATAGGGTGAGTAAGAGAGCATATAATTGTAATACTCCTCGTCGTTAGGATTCCCCCACTCCTCATATTCACCCGTAGTGAGCGGCAATGTATCGTCGAGCATGGTGTTAATCACATCGATAAAGGGTACCTGTGCCACGATGGTCTGGTAAAGGTCCGGACGCATATTGACCACGGCACCCATCAATAGTCCTCCCGCACTACCCCCCATAGCAGCCAATTTATCGGGCGAAGTATAACCATCCTGAATCAGTTTCTCGCTGCAGGCGATAAAATCGATAAAGGTGTTTTTCTTCTTCAGTAGTTTTCCGTCTTCATACCACTGCTCACCCAAGTCGCTTCCCCCACGGATCTGGGCGACGGCATACACAAAACCGCGGTCAATCAAGCTGTACATGCCTGCACTGAAATAGACGTCGGAACTGCTGCCATAACTACCATAGGAATAGAGGAGTGCCGGGTTACTGCCATCTTTCTTCATTCCTTTTTTATAGACGATAGCCATTGGCACCTGCACTCCGTCGGGAGCGGTCGCCCATAAACGTTCCACCGTATATTCGTCGGGATTGAAGCCGGAAGGAACTTCCTGTTCTTTCAGTTTTTCCGTCTCTTTGGTTCCAATATTATATTCATATAACGTAGTGGGACGATTGAGCGACGTATATGAATACCTGAAGGTGACAGCATCATATTCGGGATTTCCACCAAGTGACGCTGTATAAACCGGTTCGGGGAAAGCGATGGTCTCTGTTTCTCCCTCACCTGAAACCGGTTTAATCTTAATTTCAGCCAATCCGTTCTTCCTCAGTTCCAATAACACATAATCTTTCAAGATATCTATCCCCTCTATGCGAACCTCCTTATCATGCGGCATAAACAGTTTCCAGGTAGCACGGTCTTCATAGCCCGTGAGAGGCATTTCATAGATCATTCCATTAAGGTTCTCCTTATCTTTATAACGGACAAAAAATTTATCCTTATGCGAGTTAACACTGTATTCCACATCCTGTACGCGAGGGAGGAACACTTTGAACGGATCGGTAGGCCGGTCGGCAGAGATATACCTCTCTTCCGATGTAGTAGAGCTTGCACAGGCGATAAAGATATGCTGTTTGGTCTTGCTGCCATACACATAAGCGCCGAAGCGGGCATCCTTCTCTTCATAAACCAGTTCACCTGTCTTGGCATCCAATGCTTGTCTGTATATCCTGGATGACCGTAATGTCTGGTCAATAAGGCTGTAGAATAGCGTTTTATTATCATTTGCCCAAGCCACGGAAGCAACGCCATCCATAGAGAATCCCACATCTTCACCCGAGGCCAGGTCTTTTACTTTCATCGTAAATTCGGCATACGAGCCGGTCTCATTATAAAAATAGGCAGCTTTACTGTTATCGGGGCTGATGGAGTAGCCTCTGAAGATAAATGCAGGTTTCCCTTCCGCCATCGCGTTTATATCGAAAATAATCTCTTCCGGGGCATCCATAGTACCCTTTCGGCGACAGTAGGTACGGTATTGCTTCCCTTTTTCGGTACGGCTGTAGTAGTAATAGCCATCCTTGAACGAAGGATAACTCTCATCATCCTCTTTCATACGACCCACGATCTCATCAAAAATGGTCTGCTGAAGTACTTTGGTGGAAGCCATTACACTGTCGGTATAAGCATTTTCTGCATTCAGGTAATCAATAACCTTCGGGTTATTCTTGTCTTTCAACCAATAATAGTTGTCGATGCGCTCTTGCCCGAAATTGACAAAGGTATCGGGGTTCACTTCCGCTACCGGGGGAGCAGGAAAATCGGATTGTTTCAAAATTTTCACTTCTTCTTTTTTTGGATTGCACGATGCGATCATAAGCACGACAGCACTTACAATCATCAAATTAACATGTCTCATGCGATTTATTTATTACTTCTTACTCAATCGTCCGATTTACCGAAACATTTCACCATCATATTGATTCTTTTATCGGATCCGCATGGCAAAATTACATGATTTTTTTAAAAATACCATGAAATCACAGAAATAGCCATTTGAACTATCAGGGATGACATGCCATCAGTAAAAAAGACTGAACATTCCATATGCCCTTTTGTTATACAGTGACAATGTAGCACAATTAATAAATAAAGGAATAACCAACTAATAACTAAAATATTATGATCAAGATTAAGCGCATATATGATCAATTGGGCGATGATGACGGTTATCGTATATTGATAGACCGGCTTTGGCCTCGTGGAGTATCCAAAGAAGATGCACATGTGGATCTTTGGTTGAAAGGGATCGCTCCATCCACAGAATTAAGAAAATGGTTCCAGCACGATCCTGAGAAATGGAAAGAGTTTGGCGAACGATACCGGAAAGAACTATCCGGAGAGAGAGAAAACCTGGACCGGATAAAAGATATTGAGAAAGAGCATGGCAATGTGACACTCCTTTATGCAGGGAAAGATGAGAAGCATACACATGCACTGGTACTACTGCAACTATTGAATAAAATCAGCTAATCCAATTCACCCTATTGTCTTCCATTTTCACCAAGTGTCCGATTCCGAACAACTTTGTTCGGAATCGGACACTTGGTGATTTTACTACACACTCATTATCAGAATATTAAAAAAATGGCACACGTTTTGTTTTTGGGAAGGTAAAACAAACGATATAGATGGACAGAAAAATACCTCCAAATGTTCTCCGGAAAGAAAAGAGAAAAAGATGGATCAAATACGGTGCAATTATTCTCTCTTTCATACTGGTCATCGGTCTGATCATCTCTTTGCTCCAGGACAGTATCCCTCTGAAAAATATCCAACTCTCTTCTGTGGATAAAGGAACGATTGAAGTCACCGTAAGTGCATCGGGAAAGGTGATGCCGGCATTTGAAGAGACCGTTATCGCTCCTATCGAGAGCCGTATCATGACAGTTTACAAACGGGCCGGTGATTCCGTTGATGTAGGCACCCCCTTATTGCAACTTGACCTGCAAAGCATCGAAACCGACTATCGCAAGATGCTGGATGAACTACAAATGCGCCAGTACCGTATCGGGCAACAACGGATCAAAAACAGCAGCAGCCTCAGCGATACGGAGATGCAGTTGAAAGTAAATGAGATGCAGATCGACAAGATGGCGGTAGAAGTGGTCAACGAGAAATATCTCGACAGCATAGGCGCAGGCACCACAGATAAGGTACGCGAAGTAGAAATCAAATACAACGTGGCAAAGCTGGAGCAAGAACAAGCACGTAAGAAATCGGAGAACAACCGTAAAGTGGCTGATGCAGAACTACGTGTACAGGAGTTGGAACTCGAGATTTTCCGCAAGACACTTGCCGAAACCAAACGCATCCTCGAAGATGCACAGATCCGTTCGCCCCGGAAAGCCATCCTCACCTATATCAACAACCAGGTAGGTGCCCGCGTGGGACAGGGAACGGAAGTGGCAATCCTATCGGATCTCTCCCAGTTCCGTATCGACGGCGAGATTGCGGATAGCTATGGAGACCGCATTTCTGTAGGCAGCAAGTCTGTGGTGAGGATTGGTAGCGATGAACTGACGGGGGTTGTCAGCAATGTGACTCCCCTATCGAAAAATGGTGTGATCCAATTCACCGTACAACTCGAAGATCCCGACAATCAACGGTTACGGTCGGGACTACGCACCGATGTCTATGTGATGAACGCAGTGAAGGAGGAGGTAATGCGTATTGCGAATGGTCCTTATTACAGCGGCCAGGGCACATACGAACTGTTCATACTAAACGGCAACACGCTCGAGAAACGTACAGTGCGCCTTGGCGAAAGCAACTATCAATATGTGGAGGTGATATCCGGATTGGATCCGGGCGACCGTGTAGTGGTATCCGATATGAGCCGGTACAAGGACAGAAATAAGGTGAAGGTCTCGGAATAGGATTAATATGCCAATGTGACTAGTGTGCGAATGAGGTTAATGAAAATAATGGACCAGTGTGAATAATTAATTGGCACATTGGCATATTGATGAATTGGCACATTAGTTTATTCTTGGCTTTAAAAATAAACAAAAAATGGAAACAATGATTTTATTAGACAAAGTACACAAGATTTACCGTACTGAAGAGATTGAAACTGTGGCGTTGGAAAATGTGAACCTGGAAGTGAAGAAAGGAGAATTTCTTGCCGTGATGGGTCCCTCGGGATGTGGCAAATCAACACTGCTCAATGTGATGGGACTGCTGGATGCTCCCACATCCGGTAAAGTAATTATAGACGGTAAGGAAACTGCCGAGATGAAAGACCGTGAACTGGCCAAGTTCCGTAATGAGAACCTGGGGTTCGTCTTTCAGAGCTTCCACCTGATCAATTCACTCAATGTGCTCGACAATGTGGAATTACCTCTACTCTATCGAAAGACGGGAGCACGTGAACGTCGCCGGTTAGCGGAAGAAGCACTCACACGTGTCGGCTTATCCCATCGTATGCGCCATTTCCCCACCCAGCTATCGGGAGGACAATGCCAGCGCGTAGCCATTGCCCGTGCCGTAATCGGAAACCCGTCGATTATCCTTGCGGATGAGCCGACCGGAAACCTCGACTCAAAAATGGGCGCCGAAGTGATGGAATTGCTTCACAAACTGAACAAGGAAGACGGTCGCACCATCGTGATGGTGACCCACGACGAAAGCAAGGCCAAGGAAACATCACGCATCATCCGCTTCCTCGACGGGCGGCAGATTTCTTGAGAATGTGCCAATGCCGATGAAAAGGGATAATTTGTCCCGACTTGTCGGGAAGTAGTACCAATATGATTAATAAGAATAATGGACTAATGATAAAAAGAAGCCTGAAGTTAAGATTTAACTCCGTTGATTTGCATTTCATTGTCAATTGTCAATGAAAAAAGTCTTGGTACTATAAGTCTAAAAGTCTATTAGTCCATCAGTCTAAAAGTCTAACAGAATGCTTAAACAATATTTCAAACAAGCGTGGCAGCTGATCAAGCAAAACAAACTGTTCAGTTCCATTTATGTAGCCGGCACGGCGCTGGCTGTCTCCATGGTGATGGTGATTGCCATCTTCTTCTACCTGATGACAGGAAATATTTACCCCGAACTGGAAAGGAATAGATTGCTATTCGTCAAAATGGCGGAAATAACGCCCAAAGACACTACCCAAACCTCCAATTCCAGTTCACTCCTTTCATTACAGACGGTAAAAAACTGTTTCTACAGTCTACAATCTCCCGAAACAGTATCAGCCATACTCTTTACCTTCAAGAATAACTACAGGGTACATGCTTTGGGATCGACGGCAGAGAGGAAAGTGCATACAAAGTATACCGATGCCAATTTCTGGAAGATATATCAATTCCGTTTCTTGCAAGGCAAGCCCTTTTCTCAAGAGGAATTCGATTCCGCGATTCCATCGGTGGTGATCTCGGAAAGCCTTTCACAATATCTCTTTCCCGACGGTCAGGCAACCGGAAACCATTTCATGATGAATGAGAAAGAATACAAGGTAAGCGGTGTGGTAAAAGATGGCTCTTACCTGCTTTCGGAATCATTCGCCCATATCTGGCTACCCTATACGCTGCACCCCGACCATTTGGAAACATTTTCCAGAGATGATATCCTGGGATATATGACGGTCGTAATCCTTATGAAAGACGCCGGCGACACCCGTGTAGTAAGTGATGAAATCCATGCCAGCATACAACGATACAGCGCCGGTCTCACACAGAATATCAACCTGCTGGGGCAACCGGACAATCTCTTTGCGAGTTATTTCCGTCTGGGAAACCGCCCTCTGGATATCAATGACATTCTCTTAAAGTTTGGTTTCGTGCTATTGATTTTCCTATTGGTACCGGCCATCAACTTGTCGGGCTTAAACAGTAGCCGTATGGAAAAACGGCTCTCGGAGATGGGTGTACGCAAGGCATTCGGAGCGCCTAACATCACTTTACTGAACCAGATCCTTATAGAGAACTTCCTACTCACATTGATGGGAGCATTCGTCGGCTTGCTGGTCTCTTATCTGCTGGTCACCTTTTTCAGTGATATGTTTCTCGGCGGGCTTTCGGTAATGACATCCGACATGGAGGTTATCACCGGTAACACGACGGGGATCGCCCCGGGAATGCTGGTCAATTTCACCGTCTTCTTCTGGGCATTCCTGAGTGCGCTTGTTATCAATGTCCTATCAGCCATTATCCCGGCTTACCGTTTCACCAAAAAGAATATCACCGACTCGTTAAGTGAGAATTACACCCATTAAATCCTGAAGATAATGATACAACATATACTCAAACAAATCTGGATACAACGCCGCCGCAACAGCTGGATCTTTGGAGAATTATTATTGGTTTTCGTGCTGTGCTGGTACATTGTCGATTACGCATTCGTATTGGTGCACAACCGGATGATCCCGAATGGATACGATATCACCGATACCTGGCAAATCACATATCCCAAAAGTACGGATGAAGGTGATCCGGCCGATCTCGACCGTTTTGTCGATAAAGTCAAACGGTTTCCGGGAGTACAACATCTGTTCGTCACCTCCTGGTGGGATATTACCCCTTTCAGTGGTTCGTATAACGGAAGCGTGATTCAGTTGGATTCCACTTCCCAAAGTTATCACGTACAGGAAAAATTGGTTGGCTCAAACAGTTATTTCGATGTGTTCAATATCCGCTCGGTTATCACCGGCCAACCGGCAAGGTTGGTCTTATCGGACTTCAATACCATCATGCTTACCCAAAACTTGGTAGAATCACTCTTCGGAGAAGAAAACCCTATCGGCAAAACAGTCTATTTTCAGAAAAGAACCTACCGGATTACCGATATAGTAGAAAACCAAAAACGAGTCGACCATGACCAACCGGGTTATGTAGTTTTTTATCCCGACAGAGAGAACAATTTATCGACACCGGAGATATCTATCCGTACCGGCACCAATTTCTCGCTGCAACAATTCAAGCATGAAGTGACCCAGGATATTAAATCCTACCGCGACGTGCAACGCGCCCAGGAATTTGAATGGGGAATCACCAAAGAAGTCCGCATCAGGAACGCCATCATGATCTTCTTCCTGCTCAACATCGCACTGGGGGTCATCGGCACCTTCTGGTTCCGCAACCAGACACGTCGCAGTGAAATTGGCTTGCGCATGGCAATGGGGAGCAATCGCAGGAAAACTCAAAATCAGTACCTGGTAGAAGCCTTATTGATCCTCACATTGGCTGCGGTCCCCGCCATTCTCATCAATATAGCCATCCTACAGGCAGGCATCATTGAAACGTTAGGCCAAGGAGTAGACAGTAGCAGCTACATCACCGCCCACAAATGGCTCCGTTTCCTGATCACAAACGGAATTACCTATATCCTGCTTGCCGTTATCGTCGCCATCAGCGCATGGATTCCCGCCCGTCAGGCATCGAAGGTGCATCCGGTGGAGGCGCTACGAGATGAGTGATTAATATGCCAATCCCGATAAATCGGGATAACTTGTCCCGACTTGTCGGGAAGTTGTATCAATATGATTAATAAGAATAATGGACTAATGATAAAAAGAAGCCTGAAGTTAAGATTTAACTCCGTTGATTTGCATTTCATTGTCAATTGTCAATTAAAAAAGTCTTGGTACTATAAGTCTAAAAGTCTATTAGTCCATCAGTCTAAAAAGTCTAAAAGAATGCTCAAACAATATTTCAAACAAGCGTGGCAACTGATAAAGCAAAACAAACTTTTCAGTTCCATTTATGTGGCCGGAACGGCATTGGGAATCTCGATGGTGATGGTATTGATACTGGTATTAAGCTTTAAAACCTTGCGTGTCTATCCCGAACAGGATAACAACAGGATGCTATTCGTCAAAAGTGCAGCAATGAGACCTAAAACCGACGAGATGAAATTCTGGTCTTCCGCTATTTCTTACGAGGGATTGCAAAAGATCTTCTTCACCCTGGAAACACCCGAAGTAGTCGCCTCAGAGATTGGAAGAGGCGACGGCGGATACGTTTCCATGCCCGATGGGAAACCACGTACCAGAATTTCAGTAAGGGATGTGGATGCTGCCTATTGGCATGTTTTCAATTTTGCTTTCATCGATGGAAAACCATTTAGCGAAGCCGACTTTCAATCAGGATTAAACTCGGTAGTCATTGCCGAATCATTGGCACGCAAACTGTTTGGCACGCATGAAGCGAGAGGAAAAACCATCGAATACGATTTCGTTGAATACAGGATAGCAGGCGTAGTGAAAGATGTATCTACGATCATGTCGCGCACTTACGCCCAATTGTGGAGGCCTTACACCTGTTTGGGTTACTACAAGAATGACAATGGCCATCCATCCGGATTCCTCGGCCCATATCAGGTATATATACTGGCCAAATCAAAAAAAGATTTTCCGGCTATCAGGGAAGAAGTGAACGAGCAGGTAGGAAGGTATAACAGTGGGTTCAAGGATTTTGAAATGGATCTGTTAGGATATCCCGATGATATTTATGCCGTATCACAACGACTCTCTGCGCATCAACCGCTCAATAGAACCTCTACAATACTGTTTCAACTGGTCGTCATCCTTCTGCTATTGCTGGTTCCGGCGGTCAACCTATCGGGGATGAACAGTTCTCGTATGGAGAGACGACTTTCAGAAATGGGGGTGCGAAAAGCTTTCGGAGCAGCCCGATCACAGCTGCTCAATCAGGTGCTGGTGGAAAATCTGCTGCTTACCGGATTAGGGGGATTGGCCGGACTACTATTATCCTATGCCATCCTTTTATTGGGGCGCAACTGGGTGCTCAATATTGGATACACATTTGGTTCTGGCGTTCCTAAGGATATTCCTGTCGACTTCTCCATGTCGATGCTGTTCAACCTGAAAATATTCATCATCGTATTGGCTGTATGCCTCCTGATGAATATCCTCTCGGCATTCATCCCTGTCTTCCACTCATTGCGAAAAAGCATTACCGATTCACTCTACATAAAATACAACTGATCATGTTACACCATATTTTCAAACAGGTCTGGGCACAACGGAAATACAACACTTGGATTCTGATCGAATTGATCCTCGTCTTTGTGCTGGCATGGTATATTGTGGATTATAGCTTCGTGTTGATGTATAACCGGTCTATCCCGGAAGGATACGATACCCAAAACACTTTTTTAATCAGGTATGATGTACTTCCGAATTCTTCCCGCCAATACAATCCCCAAGAAGCCGATCCTATTACCATGTTTGACAACGTGCAACGATTTATGGATGCGGTACGCGCATTTCCGGGAGTAGAATATAGCACGTTCGTCGACCAATACACCGGATCGTATCCTTATGCCGGAAGTTACTCTAATGGGAGTATTGGCATTGATTCTTCAGAATTTTATATACATATGCGGAACATACAGTCTACTGATTATTTCCGCATTTTCCGTTTTACGTCTTTACAGGACAACTCTTTTGAAAGATTGGCGCAGATAGATTTGAGAACCGGCAATAAACTCATCATCTCCCAATATGCAGCTCGAAAGTTATTTCCCGAAGGGTCTGCCATAGGACAGCCGGTCAAAATGCATGATAAGCACTATATAGTTGCAGAAGTAACCTACGACCAGAAAAGATTCGATTTCTTCCAGCCGGAGCCGGCTGCTTTTGTCTATAAAGCGATCACTCCCGAAAATTTCAGTGACTTCGCCATCGCGATAAGGGTGAAAGAAGATATTCCCGAAGAGTTGTTCATTGAACGGTTTTATGATGAAATGAACAACAAACTCAAGATCGGCAACCTATATCTTGATGGTATCGATTCGTTCAGCCAGATAAGGATAGATATGGAGGACGGACTCACCAACGAAATAAGGACACGTACCGCCCTGATGATCTTTTTCCTGCTGAATATGGGACTGGGAGTGATCGGCACTTTCTGGTTCCGTAACCAGACCCGTAAAAGTGAAATCGGATTGCGTATGGCTTTGGGCAGCAACCGCAAGAAATTACAATTCCAATTGGTGCTCGAATCAGTCCTCTTGCTCACGGCTGCCATGATACCGGCGCTATTGATAATTTTTGGAGCTGTCCAAGCCGATTTGATCGGAACATTGGGAGCCTATTCTACAGATAGCGGTCTTATTACTGCCAACAAATGGCTCCGTTTCCTGATAACAGCCGGAATCACGTATATCCTGCTTGCCGTTATCGTCGCTATCAGCGCATGGATTCCCGCCCACCAGGCGTCGAAGGTGCATCCGGTGGAGGCGCTACGAGATGAGTGATTAATATGCCAATGTGCCAATGTGCCAATATGCCAATATGCCAATGAGACTAATAAAAAGAGGTCTGAACTCAAGAAGTGACTACGTCGATTTGTAATTCATTCTCCATTGTCCATTGTCAATTTTCAATTAAAAAAGTCTTGGTTCTAAAAGTCTATAAGTCTATAAGTCTAAAAGTCCATCAGTCTAAAAAGTCTAAAAGAATGCTTAAACAATACTTCAAACAGGCGTGGCAACTGATAAAGCAGAACAAACTTTTCAGTTCCATTTACGTGGCTGGAACAGCATTGGGTATCTCGATGGTGATGGTGTTGGCTATACTGAATCATATCAAAACAGCCAATATCTATCCGGAATATAATCGGAACAGGATGATGTATGCGCAGACGATCAGTATGATCCCCATGGATACGGCACGGTTTAAATATACCAATTCCGGTTCATTATCCTTTAAGGCTGCACGATTACTTTTCATGCCATTAAAGACTCCCGAAAAGATATCGGTAATGAGGTCAGGATCCAATTTCGTTTCATTGCCGAATGACGACAATCTTCTCAACGTAAAAAGTAGATTTGTCGATACCAATTACTGGGATATATTTAATTTTCATTTCCTGTCGGGAAAACCATTCTCTGATGCCGATTTCCAGTCAGGACTACAGGTCGCCGTAATTACCGTGTCATTGGCAAAAGAGATTTTCAGTTCGACCGATGTGGTAGGCCAATATCTTGAATATGGCTTTAAACCCTATCGGATTGCGGGTGTGGTAAAAGATGTATCGTATCTGATGAATGAGACTTATGCCCGAATATGGATACCCTATACCTGTATCAAAGATTATGACAAGGAGTGGCCAGAAAGAGGGGGAATGATCGGTAGCGTACATGCCGTTTACCTGCTAGTACACTCACCGTCCGATTTTGAAGCCATCCGTGCTGAGGTCAACGAGAATGTACGCCGTTACAACGCACAGGCAACAGATTGGAAAGCCGATTTGATGGGACAACCCGATATCCAATCGGTGAAAATTCATCGACTTTGGGCGAATGAAGGTCCCGATATGAGAAAAATCCAGATTCAGAATTGGCTAGTTATATTCCTGCTTCTGCTTGTGCCTGCACTCAATCTGTCGGGAATGAACAGTACCCGTATGGAACGGCGGTTGGGCGAGATGGGCGTACGCAAGGCATTCGGTGCATCCCGTTCGAAACTCATCAATCAAATATTGACCGAAAACCTGTTGCTCACCGGAATAGGAGGATTGTCCGGTTTGATACTCTCCTACCTGATCCTTTTCTTCACCCGAAACTGGATTCTCGATATAGGCACGCAATACTCAGGTTCACTTCCGGAAGGAACAACCGTCGATTTCTCCGCCACCATGCTCTTCAATGGCAAGATATTCCTTATCGTCCTGCTGGTATGCCTTGTGATGAATATCCTCTCTGCGTTGATACCGGTCTACCGATCACTACGAAAACAAATCACAGACTCTATATATATTAAATACAACTGACCATGATACATCATATTTTCAAGCAGATTTGGGCACAACGCAGATACAACGGCTGGATCTTCATCGAACTGATGGTCGTCTTTGTATTGGTCTGGGTGCTGACGGACTACGCTTTTGTGATGCTACACAACAAAAGCATTCCACAAGGTTTCGATATAAGCGACACCTATCTCGTAACTTACGGCATCTACGGTGATGAAACCAGTCGGTATAATCCTGCGGAAAGTGATTCGGTAAAAATAATGGAAAATCTGGATCTTTTCGTCCGTAAGATCAAAGCGTATAAGAATGTGGAATATGCAGACCTGAGCTATCTTGCCTGGGGATCCATTCCCTTTTCAGGAGGGCAGAACAGAACATCTGTCACAAAAGAGAATGATGATTTCTCCGTAGTATTTGCCGAAACAAAATATGTCAGCTCGGGTGACTTTTTCCGTATCTTCCGCTATACATCGACAAAAGATGCCTCATGGGAACGGCCGGCAAGTATTGATTTGTACCAGAACAACTCGATCCTTATCACCCGAAAAGTAGAATGGGAATTATTCAAAAACGAGTCGGCTATTGGAAAGACCGTTACGGCAGATATCGGTGATGGAGCAAAAAAGTATGTAGTAGCAGATGTCCTGAATGATCAGAAACGGTTCGACTACAGATTGCCGGAGGGCGCGGTATTTGGCGGATCACCATTGGTTTCACCGGATAATCTGACAGGCTTTGGTGTCTGTCTACGGGTGAAACAGGGAATCCCCGAAAAACAGTTTATACTTGATTTCCGCAAGGAGATGACCAAACAGTTACATATCGGAAATTTTTACCTGAAAAATATAGAGTCGTTCCTCCAACGGAAAGAAAATCTCAGATATGAACTCGGCATCACCAACGAAGTACGTACCCGTACAGCGTTGATGATCTTCTTCCTGCTGAATATTGGATTGGGAATCATCGCTACCTTCTGGTTCCGCAATGAAACCCGACTCGGCGAAATCGGCTTACGGATGGCGATGGGAAGCCCACGCACAACATTACAGCGGCAGTTTATCACCGAAGCGATTCTTCTGTTTACCTTAGCCGTTATTCCTGCACTTATCATCAACTACGTGATTGCTCGATCAGGAATGATCGAACTCAATATAGATCTTCACAGGAAATATGAAACCGTACCGGGATCACCCTATATAACCCAACATTTCACCTGGCGCTTTTTAATAGCAAACCTGATGACCTATCTATTGCTCGTAATGATTATCCTCTTCAGCGCATGGCTTCCGGCGTATAAAGCGGCCAAAGTGCATCCAGTGGAGGCGTTGAGGGATGAGTGACCAATGTGCATCCAGTGGAGGCGTTGAGGGATGAGTGACCAATGTGCCAATGAATCAATGTGTCAATCCCGATAAATCGGGACAAGTAATGCCAATATGAATAATGTGATAATTTAACGATTTGATTAATGAGGATAATTATACAAAAAATAAAATTTATAACTCTACTTTTTTTATTTTCTCTGGCAACGGAAGTGTCGGCACAACAGGTGCTGACGCTTTCCGAGGCCGTAGAGATAGCACGGCGACAATCAGTGGATGCCGCAGTGGCGCTCAATGAATTGAAAACTTCGTACTGGGAATACCGTACTTACCGGGCTGATCTTCTGCCAGAAGTGAATTTCACCTCTACCCTTCCCGATTATAGAAGAAGTTATAACCTGTATCAAAACGACGATGGAACCTATAAGTTCGTCAGGACCAATTCACTGAGAGCAACAGGAGATATCTCCATCGACCAGAATATTTGGTTGACAGGGGGAAAACTATCACTCAACACTTCTGCACAACTTATTGATCCGTTGAATAATACCGGGGCAAAACGGTACTATATGAGCGTGCCGGTGGGGATAACTTACTCACAGCCTATCTTCAGCATAAACAATATGAAATGGAAACGCCGTATTGAACCGATCCGGTATAAGGAAGCCAAAGCGGCTTATTTAGAAAACGTGGAGATCATCACCCTCCGGACCATCACTTACTATTTCCAACTGTTGCTTGCCAAGGAGAATCTGCATATCGCCGAACAGAACAAGAAAAATGCCGACCGTATTTATGAGATCGCACAGGCTCGCCGTAAAATGGGACAGATATCGGAGAACGAACTCCTACAGTTGGAACTCTCGGCTCTCAAGGCAGCCTCCAATCTTACCAAGGAACAGTCGGCCCTCAACGGTGCGATGTTCCGCCTAAGATCATTTTTAGGATTAAGTGAGACAGACACTATCGATCCCGTCATCCCGGAGATGATACAATATCCGGTAATCAGTTACCACGAAGTACTCGAAAAAGCACAACAGAACAACCCGCTTGCCCAGAATATCCGTCGCCGGCAGTTGGAAGCCGACTATGAAGTGGCCAAAGCCAAAGGGGCACAACGGGAAGTCGATCTATTCGCCTCCATAGGGTATACCGGGCAGGATCAGGCGTTCCGCACCGCATACCAGAACCTGATGGACTACCAAGTCGTACAGGTGGGGGTAAAGATCCCCATCCTCGACTGGGGAAAGCGTAAAGGGCGTGTAAAGGTGGCGGAGTCCAACCGCGATGTGATTGTCTCCCGTCTCAAACAGGAACAGATGGATTTCAACCAGGACATCTTCCTGTTGGTGGAACAATACAACAACCAAACCGAACAACTGCGCATTGCCCGGGAAACCGATGTGATCGCACAGAAACGCTACAACACCTCCGTTGAATCGTTTATGATCGGCAAGATCAATACCCTCGACCTGAATGATGCGCAACTCTCGAAAGACAATGCCCGTGCCAAATATGTGTCGGAAATGCATCTCTACTGGTATTATCTCTACCAACTGCGTAGCCTCACACTACACGACTTTGGAAAAGGAATGGATATGGATGCGGAATTTGAAAGGTTGATAATGGAATAAAATGTGTAATTGTAAAAATATTGAAGCGTTTAATTGTTTATCAACAGTTTAACGCTTCAGCAATAAAGAAAACCAATGATGCACAAAAAATAGTAACTTTGCAAGCATGATGATCCTGATAATTGACGACGACGCGATTGTGCGCTCTTCACTTTCACTATTGCTGAAACGTGCCGGATATGAGACAGAAGCGCTGGCATCACCTGAAGCCGCATTGGATTTCGTACGGCATACTTCACCCGACCTGATGTTGATGGATATGAACTTCTCATTGACGACCAAAGGAGAAGAGGGGTTAGAGTTGTTACAGAAAGTACAGGTCTTTTGTCCCACAGTCCCGGTCATACTGATTACGGCATGGGGATCGATATCACTTGCGGTACGAGGTATGAAAGCCGGGGCATTCGATTTTATCACCAAGCCGTGGGATAACCGCCAACTGTTGAGTTCGATAGAAACGGCACTCGAGTTAAGAACACGGAAAACGATTAACGGATTGCCACAAACCCGCCGTGAACTGGATGCTCTATATGACTTCTCTTCGATCATAGGCCAATCCGAGGCGTTGATCAATGTGCTCTCTACGGTTGCCCGCATTGCCAACACCAACGCATCTGTACTGATCACGGGAGAAAGTGGCACAGGGAAAGAGTTGATCGCAGAGGCCATCCACAAGAACAGTCCACGAAAAAAACAGCAATTCGTGAAGGTTAACCTGGGCGGTGTATCGCAAAGCCTTTTCGAAAGCGAGATGTTCGGCCACAAGAAAGGGGCGTTCACCGATGCGCAAGCCGACCGCACCGGACGCTTCGAGCTGGCGGACAAGGGTACTATCTTTCTCGACGAGATCGGTGAACTCGACACCACTTGTCAAGTGAAACTACTGCGTGTATTGCAGGACCAGACGTTTGAAGTGCTGGGCGACAGTACTCCCCGGAAAGTGGATGTACGGGTGGTCAGTGCAACCAATGCCGATCTTCCACAAATGGTACGTGAAAAAACATTCAGGGAAGATCTCTTCTACCGCATCAACCTGATACAAGTCCATCTGCCGGCCCTCCGTGAACGCAAAGAAGACATCCCCTTGCTGGCACAGTTCTTCGCTGACCGGCAATCGGCACAAAACAGGTTGGCTGCCATATCATTTACATCCGACGCTTTCGAAT
This sequence comes from Proteiniphilum sp., assembly GCF_034927365.1. GTDB lineage: Bacteria > Bacteroidota > Bacteroidia > Bacteroidales > Dysgonomonadaceae > Proteiniphilum. The sequence continues at coordinate 363,743 of NZ_JAYFQD010000010.1, forward strand.
TGCTCCAGACTCTGCCCTTCCCCGGAAACATCAGGGAATTGAAGAACCTGGTGGAACGCACAATCCTTGTTAGCGGGAAGAATCGTATCACAGCAGACGACCTCCGCGGCCAGACAACGATCCAGGAGATAGTGACTCCATCGGCCACAGTCCAAGGGATGACGTTAGACACGTTGGAAGCGCAAACCATCCGCAATGCTATCGAACAGCATAACGGGAATCTGTCAAAAGCAGCAAAAACGTTGGGAATAAGTCGGACTGCCCTCTATCGGCGCATTGAGAAATATGGGTTGTGATGTCTAATGTGCCAATATGCCAATGTGCCAATAAAATACGACGGTTTAACGATTTACCTGTTTAACAATTAAACGATTCAACAATAAAAATGAAGTTGAAAGTCTATTTCTATATCCTGGTATTTCTATTACTGGTGATCTTCGGATTTACGCTTTACGAGAATCTGAATGCATTGTCGTGGAGAACAGTAGTACTGGAAGGACTTATTCTGGTAGCATTGGCATACCTAGTCATCTTCTATCGTAAAACAGTGCGCCCACTACAAACCATCAGTAGTGGTATGGATCTGCTCAGAGAGCAGGATTTCAGTTCCAAGCTCAGGGAAGTGGGACAATATGAAGCCGACAGGGTAGTTGCTATTTTCAACAGGATGATGGCGCAATTGAAGAACGAACGGCTCCAACTCAGGGAACAGAATGAATTCCTCGACCTGCTCATCACCGCTTCCCCCATGGGAGTCATCGTACTGAACTACGACCATCAGATCACCGACCTGAATCCAGCAGCAATCAAACTGATGGATTTGGAAAATGCAGATCAGGTACAAGGCAAAAAACTCTCCGAAATAGGGGAATCGTTGCCAATTGACCTTTCGGAAATACCGATGCATGAAACCCGTTCTATCGGCTTGAGCAACGGAACCGTCTATAAATGTACGCTGGAATCGTTTATCGATCGGGGATTCCCGCGTCCGTTCTATTTGATAGAAAGCCTTACCGAAGAGGTGCGCAGGGCAGAGAAGAAAGCATACGAGAAAGTGATCCGAATGATATCGCATGAGGTGAACAACACCACTGCAGGGATTACCTCTACCCTCGATACTGTGATTGAAGAACTGGCTCCTCTTGCCGAGACACAGGATATGCGCCAGGCGATGCAGATCTGTGTAGAAAGATGTTATGGGATGAGCCGTTTCATCACTAACTTCGCAGATGTGGTGAAGATCCCCAAAGCAGTACCGGAACTTGTAGATCTGAACCAGTTAATTGCCAACATGACCCGTTTTATGGAAGTGATGTGCCTCAACAGGAACATTCAACTCACTTTTCAACCGGATGAAAACTTGCAGCCGGTACAACTCGATACCTCTCTTTTCGGGCAGGGATTGCTCAACATCATCAAAAATTCGGTAGAAAGTATCGAACAAGATGGCGAGATTATCATCTCCATAAGCTCCCAGCCAAAAATGCTGGTCATAGCCGATAATGGCAAAGGAATCAACAAAGAGATAGAGAAAAAGATTTTTAATCCATTCTTCTCCAGCAAACCGCAAGGACAAGGGATCGGCTTACTTTTTATCCGCGAAGTACTCACCCAACACGACTTCCAATACTCCCTGCGTACCTATTCCGATGGTTGGACACGGTTTATTATCAGGTTTGATTAAAGATATATGTCTTTCATTTTATTGATCACCATTACTTCCTTTTAATAGCAGCGTGCGAAATACCTCTCCCTCTTTTAAAATCTTCTTCAGCCTAACCGGCAAGGGTATCCATCATCTTGTCGAGGTTGAGACTACGGGCGGAAGCATCAAATATCTTGCGGTATTCACCACCCAGTTTGTAGAGTGATTCATGAGTTCCGGTTTCTACCAATCGCCCATCTTTCAACACATGGATCACGTCGGCATCCACAATCTGCGACAAAGAGTGCGAAATAATCACTACCGTACGTCCTTCTTTAATGGCATCAAGGCTCATTTTGATATGCTCGGTAGCAATGGCATCAAGGCTGGCAGTAGGCTCGTCAAGGAAAATCACAGGCGGATTCTTCAGGAACAGCCGGGCAATGGCAATCCGTTGCTGCTGGCCTCCGCTCAGGTTGAAAGCATCGGTATCGTAACCCTCCGGCAACATAAGTACCTGGTCGTGCAGGAAAGCCCTTTTCGACGCTTCGATCACCTCTTCGTCTGAAGCATCAAGTTTCCCATAAAGGATATTATCGTAGATGGTGCCCTTAAAGATATGATTCTTCTGTAATACCAATCCTACATTGTTCCGTAACGAACCATTCTCATAATCTTCCAGATCGATCCCATCCAGCAGGATTTCGCCGCTATCGGGTTTATAAAATTTACAGAGCAGATTGATCAGGGTACTCTTACCGGCACCGCTCAATCCCACGATAGCGGTCGTCTTACCTTTATCCAGGGAGAGAGTCACATCCGAAAGCGCCTGTTTTCCATTAGGATAAGTAAAGGTCACATCCTTCACTTCAAACTGCCCCTGTACATTCTCCGCCTTCACGTTACCGCCCACCTCTACCGCATCGTCATTGGCAAGCACTTCAAAAAAACCGTCGGCATATATCAGTGCATCATTGACCTGGTCATAAATCCGGTGTAACTGGCTGATGGGGGCCGATACGTTCCGGAAGAGCATGATATGCATCATGATAGCACCGATGCCCATCTGTCCATCGAGTACAAGGAACACGGTAAGGATAATGATCAACACCACCCCGATTTGCTGGATAAACGATTTCAGGCTTTCGTACACATAGCTTGTCCGGCGGGTCTGCAATTGGTTGTTGAGCATCTCCATCTGCACGTCGTATTGTTTCTTTCCTTCCGGCTCTTCCCGTACGAAGCTCTTGATCACCGTGATAGAGTCGATGATATTGATCAATCCGTGATTTTTACGCTCACATTGTCCACGCAACTGAATACGCCATCCTTTCAACCGTCCCGCCTGTCGCTGGCTCACATAGAAATAAGCCGGTACGATGATCGTCGCCAGCAATCCTACATAAAGATTTGCATTATACATCACCACAAGGGCGATAATGGCAGTGGAGAAAAGAGGTAGAATATCGAGAAAGAAGTTCTGTACCAATCCGATAAGACTTTCTATTCCCCTGTTGATCCGGGTTTGCAATAATCCTGTCTGATTTTCCGGTTCGGAGAAAAAAGACATTTTGTAATTCAGTATCCTCTCAACCGACGCCTGAGACAAGTCACTTCCCACTTTGATACGGATTTTCTCACCAAAATATTTCTGTCCGAACTGGATACCGATGTTCAACAACTCGTTGGCCAGCATGATTGCCGAAATAATCAGCAACAACCGTACCCCATGTTCAAATGGATCGGGATACCTGAGCAACTCCTCTACACGGTTGATTGTCTCATTGACCAAAAGTGGATTTACCTGAGCGGCAAACGATCCGACCAGTGTAAGAAATAAGGTTCCGGCTATCATCCTTTTATAGGGTTTTACAAAGGGTACAAGGTTCCGGAAAAGCGCTTTAAACGATTGGCTGTAAGTTTCTTTGTTAATCATTGCGGATTGGACTCATCAAATAGAAAAGGGTTTAAATCTTCATAATCATATTTCAAATTAAACAGCAGATCAATTCTTTTGAGAATAATTTGCTACCTTTGAAGTCAAAACACTATCAAAATGAATAATAAACAAAAAAATAAGGTATTATTCTCTCTTGCACAACTATTGGAGTTGAACAGGGAGAAGATCAAAGAGGCCAATAAGGCAGATATAAATGCCTTTCCAGAGATGGACGATTCAATGAAAGACCGCCTCAAAGTGGATGACAAAAAGATCGACGGGATGATTCAATCATTGGAGGAAGTGGCTTCACAACCTGATCCGGAGGGAAAAATCCTTTATGAATTTGTCAGGGAAGACAGGTTGCGCGTTGTCAATCAGACAGTACCGTTCGGCACAATCCTGATCATTTACGAATCACGCCCCGATGTGACCATCGAAGCGGCGGCAACTGCCTTCAAAGCTGGCAACCGTATTTTACTCAAAGGAGGTAAAGAGGCACGTCAGACCAATCTATTGCTCACAGGATTGTGGAAACAGGCACTCGCTGAACAAAACGCCAATGAGGATTATATACAATATCTCGATCTTTCACGTGAAGAGACACAAGTCCTAATCAAAGAAAACAGCCATAGGGTAGACCTCATTATTCCACGCGGAGGGGAAGGATTGATCCGTTTTGTACAGGAGAACGCCTCGGTACCGGTGATTGTGAGTGGCAGAGGAAATAATTTTCTTTATGTGGATGACAATTCTGATTTCGCAATGGCTATCCGACTGGTGCTGAACGGGAAAAAGCGTATCAGCGTATGTAACGCCATAGACAAGGTGCTGATACACAAAAATATAAACGGATTAAAGGATAAACTGTCCGATCTGATGACAAACCTTACCAAAAAAGGTATAGAAGTATGGGGAAACAAACAAATAGTCTCCCTCTGCACAGACATCAAAGAAGAAAACGATGCTGCTACGCTTTGTGAAGAATACCTGGCACCCAAACTATACCTCTCTCTTGTTGATGGAACTCAGGATGCCATCAATATGATCAATCGCTATTCCGGAGGACATACTGCCGTGATCGTCACTAATGATGCCACTCAGGCTGTCGAATTTATGCAACAGGTTGATTGTGCCGCGGTCTACCATAATGCTTCCTCCCGATTTACCGATGGAGGACAATTTGGTGTAGGTGCAGAAATCGCCATTAGCACTCAAAAACTCCACTTCCGCGGTCCTTTGGGTGCCCAGCAATTAGTGACGAACAAGTGGTTTGTATTCGGAAATGGACAGATAAGGGAGTGAGAAACTAAAAACTAAGAAGTTAGAACTGGGAAGATAAGACAAGGGAGAATGAAGAAGAAACTGATTATAAAAATAGGGACCTCCACACTGACAGCAGGAACAAACCGAATATCGTTTGCAGTGATCGAAAGCCTGGCCCGACAGATCGTGGAATTGAAAAAAGAATATGATATCGTAATCGTTTCATCGGGAGCCATTGCTACCGCAAGACAATTTGTCGAAATCAACGGCTTCAATAAGCATGTCGATTCCAAACAGGCGTTGGCAGCTATCGGACAAACCAAATTGATGGAACTATACGACTCTATCTTCAGCACTTTCGGTTTGAATATCGCACAGATATTGCTGACTTACCGCGATTTCGAAAATCCGGTAGCCAACGAGAATACCCGTAATACGATCAAACGTCTCTGGCAGGTCGATTATATTCCTATCGTCAATGAAAACGATACGGTTTCTATCGAAGAGATCGTGTTGGGTGATAACGATAAACTATCAGCGTTGGTGGCAGTAATCACCGAAGCAGATCTACTGGTCCTTGTCTCCGATATCGATGGCATCTTCGACCGGAATCCTCATCTCCATGCCGATGCACAATTGATCAAAGAAGTTTTCGATTTGAATTCGATCTACAAATATATCGAAGAGAAGGAATCCATGCTCGGCACCGGCGGTATGTCGTCCAAAGTACACGCTGCTGAAATATGTATGCAGCACAGTGTAGAAATGTGGATAGTGAACGGGCAACGTGCCAATTATATCATCAATGCTATGGGTAATCGTATCCCTTTCACCCGGTTCTTCGGGAAGAAATGAATTAATTAATGTGCCAATATGCCAATGTGCATAATTAGAAAAGAAGTCTAAAGTGAAGAAGTCATTGTCAATTATCAATTAATAAAATCTTGGCTCTGACAGTCTAATAGTCTTGGCTCTAAAAAAATATGAAAGTGAAACATGGTTTTATAGGTTTTGGTAATCTTGCCAAGGCGGTTTATCAAGGATTAAAAGAGGAAGAAAATATAGAATTTGCTTACTTTGCAAGAAGCCAAAGGGAAGCAGCTATACCCTATTACGAACGGATTGAAGATTTGGTTGCTTTTGCAGATGTGATCTGGCTGATGGTAAAGCCACAGGACTTATCCTCTGTCCTGGAAGAATTGAAACCACTCGACAGAACTGGCAAGACCATTGTCTCCCCCGTCGCGGGAAGAACCATAGTTTTTATTGAACGTTATTTCGGACAGACACAACTGATCGTGCGTATCATGCCTAATCTGGCTATGGCTTACCGTAAATCGGTGACTGCTTTCGCCACCAATCAACCTGATAACGAGAATGCAGCAGAGATTTTCACTCTTTTGGGAAAACTGGGGAAAGCAGTACAATTAGAAGAGAGCGGCTTCGACCTGTTTACTGCTGTCTTCGGAAGCGGACCCGCTTTCATCCTCTCCTTTATCCAGATCTTCAAGGATAAAATGCAGGAATTTAACCTCCCCGGAGCACTTCTCGACGAATTATTGCTGGAACTTACGCAGGGAACCACTCTCTATTTCACCCAAAACCAGAAGAGTTACAGCATCGAACAGTTGATACAGAATATCACCAGTAAGGGAGGCACAACCCAAGCCGGTCTGGATTATTTCCGCACACATGAGATTGGAAAACACTTCGAAGGAATACTTGATGCAGCCAGAAAAAGATCGGAAGAAATGAGTAAAGACGGAAATTGAAAAACCTGCCCGGACGGAAATCAGTTCTTCTCCTCTTTGGCTTTATATGCGATAGCGTAAAAACGAATCTGCTTGATCACCGAGAGTAAGCCATTGGAGCGTGTCGGTGAAAGGTGATCTGTAAGCCCGATCTCTTTCATAAATCGCAGATTGGTATTGATAATCTCATCGGGAGTACGTCCATTGAATACTCTCAACACCAACGCAAGCAAGCCCTTCACTATGATGGCATCGCTCTCTGCCTGGAAATAGAGTATCCCTTCACGATAATCAGTCTGTAACCATACACGGCTCTGACATCCCTCAATAATGTTTTCGGGTATTTTATATTTCTCTTCGAGAGGTTGCAGGGCGTTTCCCTGTTCAATAATAACGGCATATTTATCCATCCAATCATCATAAATGCTGAACTCGTCAATAATTTCCTGTTGTACTTCATCTATTGTCTGTATCATATTCCTTTCTCTGTATAAATCACTTCCATCACCGTTTGTCCTACTATCTTGAGACTTTTCCTGTCGATATTACGCATATCATCCTTATGCGTATGCCAATACGGGACAAAACCGGTATGGGTATCATTCTTCAAATTGATTATATTAATGCTTGGCGCGCGGTGATAACGGTTTACCGACAAATGATCATCTGTAATATACCCTCCACCCTTCGTCGGGAAATAGTTATTATAACCCAATTTTGCAGCGGTACTCCACACCTTGTCAAGCACACCCGATGCATATTGGATGGAGTATCCCTCTTTCATGAAAGTCGCATTTGCTGCTCCCACCATATCGAGCAAAATACCATATTCGGCTTTATAATTTTCCACATGCGGCTGTTCTGCCCAATACTGAGAGCCGAGACACCACCATTCCCCCTCTATCGACTCCTTATCGAATGAGGGTTGTCCCCAATCTTCCAGATCAAAAAAGATAATGTCAACACCCACCTCCACCGGAAATTTTTGCAGGTTACGGGCAATTTCCAGCAGTGTCCCCACTCCACTTGCACCGTCATCAGCCCCCGGAATGGGTTGACGCTGTCTGGCGGGATCAGATTCTTCATCTGCAAACGGACGCGAATCCCAATGTGCAAAGAGCAATACTCTTTTTTCCTTTTCGGGATGATAACTCCCGATGATATTGCGTATGGTAATATTTTTTCCATCGTAATGCGTAATATCCGCATGTTGTTCTGTAACCTTTGCACCGAATTCGGCCAGCTTTGCCACCAGGTAATCGCCACAGGATTTATGTGCTAAAGAACCTGGTACTCTGGGACCAAAATCCACCTGTTTCTCCACGAAAAAGTAAGCACTATCGGCATTGAATTCCGGAGAAACTTGCAGGTATGGTTCCGACAGAACCACGTTCTTATTGGATTGACAAGAGTTGCACGATATGGAAAATAGCACTCCGGCTATTAACAGGATCAATACGAAAAAATCACCCAATCTCCTCATCTTCCTAGTCTATCATTGGCTCATTAATCAATCATTACTACCTGTTCCGCTTTATCGGAATCAGTAAATCAACAAATCATCACTGGTTCTTCTGATACGAGAAATTGGAAATACCTATATTTTGGTAAGTTTCCCTGAGCGCCTCTTCGTCATCAGAGATAACCAGTATTTTATCTCCTGCATGCAACTCGGTCTGTCCGGACGGTACAAAATAGCGTTCACCCCGTTTCACCATAACTGCCAGCGTCTTATCCGGCAAAGGCATTTCCATCAGATTTTTCCCGTATTGCAAAGTATCTTCAGTGATCAGTATTTCAGTCATTGCCGATTTGATTTCTTCAGCAAACTCTACGTCGAAATACTCAAAAGCTTTATATTCTTCTGGTTTCTCGGCCAGATTCAGCCATCTTGCCACGATGGGCAAAGACGTTCCCTGTACGAGTAGAGAGACGATAGTAATCACGAAAACCATATTAAATATCCATCGTGAGTCCGGGATACCGGCAGCCAACGGCAGAATCGCAAATATAATAGGTACTGCCCCTCTCAGTCCTACCCAAGAAATATAAAGATTGTCCTTGAACCCTATCTTACGAAATGGGATCAGTGTCAGGAAAACAGTCAGCGGTCGCCCTATAAATATCACGAAAGCAGAGATAATCAATGCCGGCACAATCACATCGACCAGTTCATTGGGATTGACCAGTAAACCGAGTGTAAGGAAAAGCAATATCTGACTCATCCAGGCAAAACCGTCCATAAATTTCATGGAGGTACGCTTATGTGAGAACTTAGAATTGCCTATCACCAATCCTGCGATATAAACGGCAAGATATCCATTTCCTTTCAAATAGTAAGTAACTGCAAAGATGAATACACCTAAGGTCAGTAAAAGAATTGGATATAAGGAGCTGTTATCCATTCGGATCCGGTTGATAATGGTCACCGCCCCTTTTCCCAGAAAATAACCTACTGCCGTACCCACTACCAGTTGTACCACAATGGTAAGTGCTACCATACCGATATTGGGATCATTCCCCGATTGGATGATTCCCATAAAAACGATGGTGAGCATATATGCCATAGGGTCATTACTTCCACTCTCCAACTCCAACAACGGGCGCAGGTTATTCTTAAGAGAGAGTCCTTTAGAACGCAATATTCCGAACACTGAAGCAGAATCGGTTGAAGAGAAGGTCGAAGCAAGCAACATAGCAGTTAACAGGCTAATTCCCAAAGAGGGAAACAGGTGTCCCGACAGCCAGTAAGTGAACAGGCCGGTTATTATAGCGGTAATAAAAACGCCTAAAGTAGCAAGAATAACTCCGGGCCAGATGACCGGTTTAATTTCAGAAAACTTGGTATCCAATCCACCGGAAAACAGGATGATGGTCAGACAGATCGTTCCGATGGTCTGCGCAGTCTGTACATTTTCAAAGACCAGACCAAACCCGTCGGATCCAAAAACCATTCCCACTATCAGAAAAAGGAGTAAAACAGGAACTCCAAAACGATGGCCTGCCTTTCCTATCAACATGCTTATAAAAAACAGGATAGATCCTACCAATAATAACAATTCAGGGCTTATCGTCATCTTATATGATAGTTTTATTGTATGAATGAAATAAAATCTTCCTCCACTTTCAAGTCGGCTGTTCCCCCCATAATTAGCGGGAAATTCAGCTTTACATGTCCTACAGGAAAGTCGAAGCAAAGAGGGAAATCGTATTCAGAAACAGCCTCCCTGATAGATTCAAACAATGGAGAATACATCTGCGGGTCCTCCTCATAACCGGTAAACTGACCAATAATCAGACCATTGATCTTACTGAATACGCCTCCAATTTTCAGTTGATATATCATCCGGTCTACCCGATAAGGCACTTCACCGATATCCTCTATAAATAATATACCTCCATTGGGGATTTTGGCGTATTGAGATCCCAGCAAACTGCAGAATACCGACAGATTCCCACCGAACAACCTACCTGACGATTCCCCCTTTCTATTTAAAAGAGAACTCTTTGCTACCGGAATCCGGTAGCTCACAGGTTGTCCTGATAACACAGTTTTTGTATAGCGCACTGCTATATCTTCCGAACCCTCATCTGAAAAATGTTGAGCCATCGGCGCGTGAAGGGAAGCTATACCACAGGTTTGTAGTGTAGCATGTAGGAGGGTTATATCACTATAACCTACGACCCATTTCGGATTTTTTTTTATACCTGAAAAGTCAAGTTTCTCAAGTAGATGTACCACGCCGTAACCGCCACGGGAGCAGAAGACAAGTTTTATATCCGGATCGTCGAACGCTTTTTGCAGATCTGACAGTCGTTGCTCTACCGAACCGCTGAATCGCCCGGCTTCACACAGGGCATTTTCACTGATTTCCGGACGGAGTCCCCAGTTTTCCAGCACAGCGGCTGCCCCCTGCACGATATACCCATCTATTTTCCCCGCGGGAGAAATAATGACGGCTCTATCGTTAAACTGCAGTGACGGCGGTCGCTTCATCTTGTTATTTTCTCATCTATGCATCGATATTGGCATAGGTTGCATTATCTTCAATAAATTCCCGGCGTGGACCTACCTCTTCTCCCATCAACATGGAAAAGATAATATCTGCATCGGCAGCATTCTCAATTGTCACCTGTTTCAGTGTACGGTTCTCGGGATTCATTGTTGTCTCCCAAAGCTGCTCAGCATTCATCTCACCAAGACCTTTGTAACTTTGCGTATGGATAGCGTTTTCGTTACCATCGGCATATTTGTTGATAAAAGCCTGTCGCTGCTGATCGTTATAGCAATACTCTTCTATCTTGCCTTTTTTGCAGAGATAGAGGGGCGGAGTGGCGATGTAAACGTATCCGTTTTCTATCAGCAATCGCATATAGCGGAAGAAAAAAGTAAGAATAAGGGTATCGATATGGCTACCGTCCACATCAGCGTCCGTCATCAGAATGATCTTATGATACCTCAGTTTCCCGATATTGAGTTCCTTGGAATCTTCTTCGGTTCCTATAGAAACACCTAAAGCGGTATATATGTTTTTGATTTCGTCACTTTCCAGTACTTTGTGAGGCATCGCTTTTTCCACGTTAAGAATTTTACCGCGTAACGGCAAGATAGCCTGAAATATGCGGTTACGCCCCTGTTTAGCAGTACCACCGGCAGAATCTCCTTCCACCAGAAAAATCTCACTCTGTACGGGGTCCTTACTGGAGCAGTCGGCCAACTTCCCGGGTAATCCGGCACCCGACAGCGGTGATTTGCGTTGCACCATTTCACGTGCCTTGCGGGCAGCCTGGCGGGCGGTCGCTGCCAGAATCACTTTCTCAACGATTACCCGTGCCTCTTTCGGGTGCTCTTCCAGATAATTTCTGAGGGCCTCACCGGTAGCCTGATCCACGGCACCAATCACTTCGCTGTTTCCCAGTTTCGTTTTTGTCTGGCCTTCAAACTGAGGCTCGGCTACTTTTACCGACAATACGGCTGTGATACCCTCACGGAAATCATCGCCACTGATTTCTACTTTTACCTTATCAAGCATCTTGGAGTCTTCGGCATACTTCTTCAGCGTACGGGAAAGACCGCGTCTGAAACCGGTAAGGTGTGCACCACCTTCAATGGTGTTGATATTATTTACATAAGAATAGATATTCTCGTTGTAAGTATCATTATAAGTAAGTGCAATTTCTATGGGGATACCGCTTTTCTCTGTTACGATATGGATGGGTTCCGGTATGAGGGATTCCTTATTCTTGTCGATATAGCGCACGAATTCTTCCAGTCCTGTTTCCGAGTAATAACGGTCTATTCTGAAACTACCATCTTCATGAGGAGTTCTCTTGTCGGTCAATGTAAGGGTAATACCGGCGTTCAGGTAAGCCAATTCACGAAGACGGGTTGCCAGGATGTCGTGCCGGTATTCCAGTGTGGTGAAAATGGTATCATCCGGCTTGAAAGTGATAATGGTACCGGTTTCTTTTGTCTCACCTACCACTTTTACATCGGCATAAGGTTTACCTTTCGAATATTCCTGCACATAAATCTTTCCTTCCTTGTGAATCTCAGCCTTCAGATAGATAGAAAGAGCATTCACACAGGAAACACCCACACCATGAAGCCCGCCCGATACCTTATAAGTGCCTTTGTCGAACTTACCACCGGCATGCAATACAGTGAGTACAACTTCCAGGGCCGATTTCTTTTCCTTTTCGTGATAATCTACCGGGATTCCCCGTCCGTTATCTTTTACGGTAATGGAGTTATCTTCATTGATCGTCACATTGATTTCCGAACAGTATCCGGCCAAGGCCTCATCAATGGAGTTATCAACCACCTCAGACACTAAATGGTGTAACCCCTTCTCGCTCACATCCCCGATATACATCGCGGGACGTTTACGTACCGCCTCAAGCCCTTCGAGCACCTGAATATTTTGCGCGGAATAGTTCCCGCTACCATTTTTCTTCTCTTCTTCTGACATTTCTTTTATTCTTTGTTAAAACACCCTCGAATTAGCTCCCTACAAGGGATCCACGGATTCTTCCAAAAACAAACAAAAGTACGAAAAAATAGTCTTTTTTCCAACCCCTTTTTGTTTTTTTAGGGCATTTCACTAAAACAAAAGAATAAAATCAGGAAACCTTTTCTCAAAAAAACGGCAGGCTTTCTCAACCGAAAGCCTGCCGACATTCATAAGATACAATTTCCAATTTTACCGGAATACCAATCCGATAAAGAGAAAATAGATCTATATTTACATAATCAGATGCTCCATTTTTTAATTTTTCGTAAACCTGATATCTGCCACATAGATCACTACCTGTTTAGTGGCATCATAAGTGAACGAAGCAGGTTCATGGCCGATATTAAACACAATTACCCTGTTTCTACGGTTCGAAGTATCTCCACCATCATTGGGTGTCATATCAATCACATATTCCCGCCATTCGTTCTGTATCTGCGCCGTTTGTATCCAATTACTTTGTGATTGCGATACATCCCAGTTTTGTTGTCCGTAAATACTGTTATTACCGAAGTTCCACATATAATTCATAGGGCGGATCCAAGGCTGTAGGAAGACATTGTTACTACCGGCCATAATTTCCGGGGAGCTCCCACAGAACATCTTGAAACGCAACCTCTTATAACGTTGATTATCGTAACGGTATTCCTTCGGAAGAGCCATGGCAAATGAACCGCTTCTCATACGAATAACACTCCTGTAGATGTTGCTACCATCACTTTGTATCAACTGATCAAGATGCAAATCTACCGATTGGCCATTCACTTTCTCATTCTTCGGATCAAATTTTGTGATATCAGTAAATCCACTTCTTGGAAGGAAACTACCTGAATAGGCGTTATACATCTCCCAGTTATTATCCACCACCTGTCCTTTCACAAAGAATTGCGGTTCAATAAATACTTCGTTGGGATATAAAGGATCGTCATCCTTCACAAGCTCTACCACACCACTTGCCACGTAAGGTGCTAAAACGTCGTCAAGTGCCATCGATTTGGGGATATAACGCACCTTCTTCAACTGTCCCGATTCGAGGATATCTTTTAAAGAAGCAATACTCGATATTTTTATATCTACCGGTTTTTCAACACGAAGCATGAACGGCTGCCATGCCCCTCCACCACATCGGGTTTTTACTCCATTTCGATCGTAATCCAGCGTAGGCAGCACATTTTGCAAGCCGGCACCGGTCAGGTCAAGTTCCGTCAAACTCGGGAAATAGAACAGGTCGGAGAAAGTGGATGTGTGAAGCGGATAGGTCAGTTTAGTAACATTCTCAACTGCCGCTGCAGTGAAGGTAGTGATACCATTGGCCTGCAATACCGATGTCTCCGAGGGGGAGAACGGGGTATCACGTGTAGGTATATTGAGAACCAGCGGTTTAGACACTATCACCGTATCAAGAATCTTGGTCCCGTCGCTCTGAATAGGCACAACCTTGTAATCCACATCAACAGTCAACTCCTGCCCTGTAGCCAGGTTGCCGCAATAGAAGCGCGGAGTGGTTACCTGTCCACTCTGCACGGCGCCATCCTTGTCGGTATACTTATATGTCAGACCGTGATATTCCATTACTACCGAATTGAGTCCGTTAGGCCATTCCACAACCATGGCCGACGGTGAAACCGTCAGTTTGGGAGAAGCAATACCTAATAAATCCCTGTCTAACTTTGTAAAAGGTATCAAGGCGATCTCCTGGGGTACCGATGCGTTACCGAATTCGTCTTCAGTATAGACCTTAAAACGATACAACTTGGTCTCGGTCAATCCCGTAATATTCACCCAGGAGCATACCGAGTCGATAGGATGTTTTTCACCATCATACTCTACTACGGTCCTGACCGCCTTACCCAGTTTAAGCTGGCTGGATGGAATGCGTCCTGCCTTCATCAGGTCGATTTCAACTCTTTCGTAACCTATATGGCCCACGATAGTGTCGAAACGAGCGGGGTATATTACCTCTCCTGCGTACTCTTCTATATTGGAGTATTGATCACCGCATGATGCCAGAATCAACACAGCTAAAGTCAAAAATGTAAGTGATAAATGTTTCATAACTTTTTTATTTTTAACGTATTACACTATTTCGCCTTTTTCCCGTAAAGCGTCAATTCCGACATACAGTTGGCTCCGGTTGACGAATAGTTATCGTCGAAACAATGTAACCCCTCATACCTGAACCAGCGCGTGGGCCGGGTATATTGCGGATCATCCGGATAGAAGTAAGCCATATCACCCGCTTCACCTAATTTCACTATCTGTAGGTCGCTCACCCCCTGCGGAATAGGTGTCCGCTGAGTAGAGATTGAATCCCATTGCTCGGTCTGATCATTGAATACATACAAACGGAATTCGCCACAGTTTTCAGCACGATAATACTGTCCCCGTTCGATATTGGCAAGTCCACCGGTATGGCGTTGTACGGTAATAACCCGACTAAGTTCATAGTAATCTCCCAAGTCAATAATAATATTCCAGGGCATATTTCCGTCACGAGAAAAACCTGTACGGCCGCGGCTTCCGGTATGGAAGAAGTTCAGATTGTCGCCCCGGTCAATAATACCGTCAATCAACTTCGTCATACGGCCTTCGAGGTTATCACCGAACATGGCGGGTACACCGGTATTGATCTTTTTACCATTAACCGTTACAGTAGAGTCATTGGCATTGGGAATGATCCATTTCGTCTTGTCAAGCGCTTCGTCCTCTAAAAGAAATATTTCTCCAAAAGGAATGTTCTCTGTTGAATTACCGTAATGATCTTCAACCCGTACACTTACTTCTACCGGTTCAGTAGAAGGAAGATTCAGATTTTCTATAAATCTTCGCTCTTTCATCTCGTTTGAAGAGAATACCGAGACAAGGTCACGAGGATGTCCTCCATCGTTATACTTGAATGATATATACACGTTTATCAATTGTTCCAGTTCATTTTGCCAGTCAACCAAGAAAGAACTGAATCCCGATTTAACACTCAGCGTTTTGGCAACCCGGGTGATGGAAGACTCGTATGGTACAATTTCAACATCAACTGTTTCAGAACGATTTCCTGCACGGTCTACACTATACAACTTTATTGTTTTCGGATCAGTATTACCCAGTCCTACAACATCAAGTGAATCGGTATAGAATGATGAGGTAAAATAGAACGTTTTTCCCTTATCGTTGGTATATTCTGCATTTACACTCAATAAATCTTCATCGGAAGGGATCTTATAGAAAAATCTCGCCCCACCATAAAGTGGCTCCCATCGGAGTATTGTGGGTTTCCCGGGAGGAGTGGTATCGCTCCCGGATGTTTGAAACCTTGAACCTTCTTCGCAGGCACCGAACCATATTATGATAGCCAATGCCCACATCCACTTATATATCTTCATCGTCATATATTTATAGTTATTAATAAATCAATTGTTACCATCCCGGATTCTGGATCAGTTTACCATTCGTATTCATTTCATTTAGGTCGATTGGCCAGAGGTAATCTCTGAGGGTGAATCGACGGGCCTGTACCACACCCAACACGAAGAAAGTAGAGGGGGCAGTTCCGCGATAGTTCCATCCCTGGATAGGAACCGAAAATTCTATATGTGCACGTTTATGACGCAACATGTCCCAAAAGTGGATACCTTCAAATGCCAGTTCTATACCTCTTTCCTGAAGAATAATATCGCGCATGCCTGCCTGGGTTTTATGCTTGTTATGGGTACGGGCCAATGTGGAATTCGACCATACATCCTCCACTTTAGGAATACCAGCTCTTACCCGCACCAAATTGATAGCATCCCACACTTCCTGATCAGGCTGAACTTTTATCTCGTTCAGCACTTCCGCCTTCATCAGATAGAGGTCCGCCATACGGATTACCGGATATGGGAATTTCACCTGACGTTGCCAGTTGGAAGACCTTGACTCCGGATGAACCATTTTCTGCAGGCCAATACCTGTACAATAGAAGTCAGTACCATTTACGCTTGGATTGTATCCACCGTTAGTACCCTGCATCATGTAAATGGGTATTATCTCAAAGTGAGAGCGATAATATCCTCCGGTAACGGCCAGATTCGCGTAAAAACGTAACTCCCGATTCATATACAAGTTAATGGTGGGCTGGTTGGGTTGCATCAGACCGGCAATTTTCGGATAGTCGGGATCTTCCACACCCGGCGTAAGATATGCATCGTGCCTTGTATTGTAGTTGAAGGTAAGATCCTCCTGTAAAGGAAGTCCGTTCTCGGTGTAATACCGCTCTGCCATCTGATAGGTTGCCCCCATCCATTGCCATGAAAAACCGGCAGCATTCACGTCGCCTTCAAAACCGGCTGGAAGCCTCATGTTGGTAGAATGTGCCAACTCACCCTGACTGTATATATCCACATTCGAATATGCCCACAACAACTCCTTGTTCCAGGGGTCAGCGATAATCATTCGCAAGTCATAGTATTTCTTCATCCTGTCGGGATTAAGTGCGTAAAAATCGCGGTCCTTCACATAAACCTCTTTCGGGTATGAATACAACCCCTTTCCATTATCCGTGGCTGTAATTATCGCATCATTAATAGCGGTAAGCGCTTCATTCCATTTCTCTTTGGTACGCTCCGGCGTGTCGTTCACGGGAAAGAAGGGTTCACCGTCGGTCGGATCATAAAAATCACCGAAGAACTCCTTATTTCCACTATAGAACGGACTGGCCCGAAAATAGAGCACCCGCGCCAGAATTGCCTTGGCAGCAATCTGATCCACCTGTCCCAGGTTAATTTCTTCCGCCCTTTCGGTCAGGTTGGGGATCGCTTTGTGCATCAGGTCGACAATATAATCGAAACAATCCTCCACTTTCGAACGGGCAAGGAACAAATCATCTGCCATGGCATCGGGTTGTACCGCCTTGTCCGAAATGATAATCGGCCCATATTTCTGTAACAACAAGAAATGGTAATATGCTTTCAGGAAAGTAGCCTGTGCTATCCAATCGGCACGTTCGGTCTCAGTCAGGTTACGGGTATTTTTTATATAGTCAAGAAATACATTGGTAGAGCGGATTGCCTGGTAATAATGTTTACCACCACCTGAACCGGACCAATTTCCCAACAGGGGACCAGGATTACTGGTTACCTGTAAACCGCGCATGATACGTTCCGCGCGCAGGTTGCCGCTGCTGTTCTGTACAGAGGCATCAATCCGGCCAATGTATTCATCACCCAATTCCCACATGGTAGAATGCGTCTCCCAATCAGTGGGCATATAACTGTATATTTTAGCCAGTGCATTATACGCGTCATCCTTGGTGGCATAAATGTTTTCCAGTTTCAATGTATTGTCGGGAACCACATTCAGATAATCGGAACAGGAAGAGATCAACACCATTGCAACTATCATGTTTGTGTAAATCGCAATTTTCGCCTGTTTGCAGCGTAAATTACTCACTCTCGACAAAAGCCTATATAATCCTAGTTTTTGCTCTCGATTCATCGTAATTTCCATTTGTTTTCTTTTTATAAATTAAAAATCTAATTTCAAGCCAAAATTGAATCTTCTGTTGGGTGGATAACCAATACCTTTACGTCCCATTTCAGGATCCCACATTTTAAAGCCACTAAATACAAACAAGTTCTCACCTGTCAGATAAACCCGGCAGTTTTGCAACCTGAGCGTGGGAACAGAGAAGTTATACCCCACTTCCACCGTCTTCAGACGCATGAAAGAAACATCGCGAAGCCACCAGGAAGACTGTTTAGTATTGTTATCAATAGTGGTAGTCGACAACCGGGGCCAGAAAGCATAAGGATTAGGATTTGTTTCACTCCAATAATCTTTCGCAATGAGAGGTAGTGCATTACGATTATTTACAAACGGGGCAATACCTTCGGCACCATCGGTCCCCCCCCCCACACCGGGGTTGATAAACATCGATACACGTCCATTTCCCTGGAAGAAGAAAGAAAGGTCAAACTTCTTGTAACCTCCCGAAAGACCGAATCCATATTGAATTTCAGGAGTGGTAGGATATCCCATCGGTACCCGATCGTTGTCATTGACCACTCCATCACCGTTGACATCCTTATACTTGATATCACCCGCCATATATTCGCCAAAGTCCTGTCTGGGTGAGTTGTCAATTTCAGCCTGATCCACGAAAAGACGCTCGGCGATCAAACCCCACTGCTGGTTAATGTTATGTCCTTTGCGCTTCAGATACGCATCGGGATAGTTCTTTTCATCCAACTCCACGTATTTGTTGGTAGCATAGGTGAAATTACCACGGCCTGTCAACCAAAAGTCTTTGTTAAACTCGTGTTCTATATCGATAGAACCGTCGAAACCATGAGATTCCACCTTACCCACGTTACCACTGATACTTGCTTCAAGTCCGGCTGAACTCGGGAAATTCTCACGCACCATGTAAATTCTATCACGATAATCCTGGAAGAAATCTCCCTGGATTCGTATTGACTCTCTCTTCAACAGACTCAATTCAAAACCTGCGTTATACTTTGTGGAAACCTCCCAGGTAATATTGGGGTTGGCATAACGGGAAACAGTATAACCCGGGTATGCGTTCATAAAGGTACTACCCCAGCGATACGATCCTCCACTCAGTGCAACATCCGAAAGGAAGAAGAATCGTCCTGAACGGTTGGAAATAGCATCGTTACCACCTCGCCCATAGGTGAATTTAAACTTCAGCGCACTGATTATATCCTTATAGGGTTCAAAAAAATCTTCGTTCGACACCAGCCACCCGGTACCAAAAGCAGGAAAAAACCCGAATTGCTTCTCACCGGTAAATTTTTCCGAACCATTATAGCCGAATGTAAAGTCGACGAAATAGCGGGTGTCGTAATCATAGCTAAAACGGCCCGAAGTAATAACATTCTTTTCAGGAAGGGTTTCGTATATTGAACGACTGTTTCCACCCGTCAGCAGATTTTCTTGTAAATAACCTACCAGGGAACCCGCTATACTATTTTTACCGAACGATCTGTTCCAATTCAAAATTGCTTCATAGTAATACTGTCCGCTGGCATCACGCCCCGGCTCCACATCACCCAGATAAGGCTGTCCAGTAGTGGGATTTAACGCAAACAGCGTGTATTCCCCGGTAATCTGATTGAAATTCTCCAATGCATAATAGTAAGGAGAATAGGTACGCCGACTGGTATATTTACCCCAACTGTTTACCGAAGCTTTAAGACTCGCCTTAAGACCTGGTGTGATAAAATCCAGTTGTTGGGTAAGTGTACCTTGTACCGTTACAGTCGTTTCATTGCGGTCTTCATAACCACGGACCATACTGGCGTAAGGATTCACTTTTGTTGCTCCCCCTACTAGCGTACTTCCGAAAAGAATATGCTCGACATATTTATTGGCTTCGTCCGGTTCAAAAGTAAACGGGAAATCAACAGGGTTCGACCACATGATCTGATTATATATATTGCTCGCCGACTCATATGGGCCGTTATAGCGCTCAAAGCGTCCTGTGATCCTCGTATCTAATGTAGTAGTCGGTGAAAGGTTGAAGATAACGTTACTACGTACCTGGCTCCTTGTAATATCAATATTGTTATTGAAATTGTTCCGGTTATCTACCTTCAGCAATCCGGTTTCATGTTCAAAAGTTCCCGATACAAAATAAGTGGCCACCTTACCACCACCTGAAATATTAATATTGGCCTTCTCATTTGCAGTAGACTTGTTGAACAACGCATCATACCATTGCACATTGGGATAAATCATCGGATTTTCACCACGCATGGTAGCCTGGATCTTCTGTTCATCATAATAAGCTCCCAGCAACGGGTTACGCGTAATCTGAGCCTCGTTATAAAGCCTCATATAGCTTACACCGTCAAGAAAATCCAAACTACGGGTAGGGGTGGAAATATTCACATCGGCTCTTACACTGACCTTCACCCTACCTTCATGTCCAGCTTTAGTCGCTACAGAGATAATACCGTTAGCACTTCGGGCACCGTACATAACCGTCGCTGCAGCATCCTTCATTACCGAGAAACTCTCGATATCATCTGGTTGCAAACGCGCAAGGTCGTCAGTGGTCGATTCGAAACCATCGATCAGGATCAGTGGAGATGTCTTATAACCAAAAGTGGTTACACCACGCACGAAAAACTGGGCGTTGTCAGCACCCGGTTCCCCGGTGGTCTGATAAGATATAACCCCCGCGATCCGTCCTGCCAATGCAGAGGTAAGGTTCGAAGCCGGCACCCTCAACTGATCCACATTTACAGTCGAGATAGATGCTACAACACTCTCCTTTTTCTGGCGACCGAAAGCAACGACCGTCACTTCCTCAATACCAACCGATTCCAATTGGAGGGATATATCAAACTTACGGTTGTTCCCAATTTCAAGGGAAACAGTCTCGTATCCAACGAAAGAAACCTCTAATACATCGGTCGATTTTACATTAATAGAAAATTCACCATCAATATCAGTAGTTACACCACGTTGGGTACCCCTTACAACCACAGCCGCCCCGGGCAGGACCGCTCCACTTTCATCCCTGACCACACCGCTAACCGTAATATCCTGTGCCATCATATATCCTGTACTGGCAAACAGGCACAACATTAAAACGACTTTTCGCAGTCGGGAAAATAAACTGATTTCACTTTTTTGCCTAAAATTCATAGATTATTGATTTAGAAATAATTTAAGTGACTTTTTTAAAAAATTCATAAACTAATCAATATAAATAGTAATTAATCTAATATTTTTTTAAAATTCAAAGTAAATAAGATTTTGAAAAACTGAACTTATAAATCCATACGGTATTTATTGTTTTTCCATCAATAATTATTGGACAATAAAGATTTTTCGTAAATTTGTCGAAAATGAAAATAAGAAATTAAAGCATATGATTAAAAAAAACACTCACCATGGGCATGCCATTAAACGTTTTCGACATACCCTGGGGATGAAGCAGGATGTTCTGGCATCTATAATGGGTCTTAGTCAAACCCAGGTATCTACTTACGAACAAAGAAAAGTTATTAACGATGATATGATAGGAAAATTTGCCAAAGCATTGAATGTAGCACCTGAACTCATTACAGAATTAGAGGAAGACCCAGTGACAGTAATCATTCAAAATAATACTTTTGAAGGGGGGAGTGGTGCATATAAGAATAACATAAACAACAGTCCCATTGATCGTATTATTGAGTTAGCCAATGAAAAGACGGTTCTCTATGAACGTATGCTCGAACTGGAAAAGGAGAAAATCGCCCTTTTGGAGAGACTCCTAAGAGAAAAGATTTAGAATTTGACATTATACCGAAAGATAAACGCTCCCTAAGTCACATAGTAATTTTAAAGGTGAACCAATATTTATTCATAGAGTTTAAAAATAAACGAAAAGATTATAAAAATAAAAAAGCAGACGGTCGTCTGCTTTTATGTAATTTTAAGTAATATAAATCTTATACTTCGTAATCAATGGCTGCACGCCCGATCCTTACTTTTGTGATAAACTCTCCCACTTTCAAATGTTCAGGATGTACCACATATGTTTTCAGATCTTCCAGCGAATCGAATTCACTATCGAGTAGAATGTCATAATTTTCAACAGAAGCTTGAGGATGATTCGGAAAGACCTCTATCTTTTTGATTACAGGAATCAACTCTTTTAGCGCTTCTAATTTTTCCTTGACAAGGAGTATGTTCTCAGCTTTAGCATTCCCTTCAGCCTCTTCAGCCAGTTTAAAGAATACCAGATGCTTTATCATCTTAGCTCAGGCTGTTCACGTGAGAAGCCAGCTTCGACTTCAGGTTATTGGCTTTATTACGGTGTATCACGTTCTTCTTAGCCAACTTGTCGAGCATCGAACAAACTTCGGGATACATCTTCTGAGCTTCTTCCCTGGAAGTGATTGTACGCAATTCCCGCACTTTATTTCTTGTGGTGCGTGACACGTATCTGTTTGCCAGACGACGAACTTTTGCTTGTCTGATTCTTTTTACAGATGATTTATGATTTGCCATTTCTGTTGACGAATATGTTTAAATTTTTCTATATAATGTAGCCCATAGGGGAATCGAACCCCTCTTTCAAGAATGAAAATCTTGCGTCCTAACCGATAGACGAATGGGCCCTTTCGGGCGTGAACCCTATTGTTAAAGATCTTGCTGTCTCAATTGCGGGTGCAAATATAGAACGTTTTTCTTAAAGCGCAAAACATTTCTTTCAATTTTCTTCATTTTTTTTCTCTTTCTTATTCACGAACCATGTCAAAGAGCTGAAAGAGAGAAAAAAAGTATTTTTATCCTTTATTGAATTGTTTCTTTCAAATATTTTATCTATTTTTGCAGCCCGTAAAAGAAGTCGAAAGGAACAATAGAAACAAAATAAATAACAATATTATAATATGAAAAGAACATTTCAACCCTCTAACAGAAAGAGAAAGAACAAACACGGCTTCCGTTCGAGAATGGCGTCCAAAAACGGAAGGAAAGTCCTTGCTGCCCGTCGCTCAAAAGGCAGGGCCAGACTAACCGTATCAGACGAATATTAAAGATTTTTTCTTTAAAAAGACAGGAATAAGTAATCTTATTCCTGTCTTTTTATTCTCCCTGCACACTTTCAAATATTTCACCACTCTTTTTCCATGTCTCAACTCTCCCTCTCTTATTATTTTTAGTACTTTTGTATCTTTGTATATGCTTTTACACATATGAACTATTGTAATGAGTAAGAAACAGGCCAAAAGATCCATCTTAAAGAACAGCATCATAAAAAATTTGCTGATGATCATTGCGAGCGGTATACTGCTTGTTGTACTGTCATTGCTGTCCCTGAACATTTATACAAGACACGGACAAAATGTGATTGTACCTTCGTTGGAAAATCTTCAGATTGTAGAAGCAAACACTATTCTCAAGGCCAAAGGACTTCATTCAGAGATTGTGGATTCTATTTACCAGCGTGATGCCGTACCGGGAGCTATTATAGACCAGAAGCCCAAAGCCGGTAATAAGGTGAAAGAGGGACGTGCTATCTATCTGACGGTCTACTCAAAAAATCCTCAGTTGGTTGCGATACCTGAACTGACAGATTACTCCACACGTCAGGCTTCCGCACTACTCAATTCAATGGGATTCACCCAGATTTCAATACAGGAAGTGCCGGCAGAATACTCGGGCCTGGTAGTGGCTGTAGAGTACAGAGGAAAGAGACTGGTAGCCGAAGAAAAGATACCTGTCGGATCTCCACTCACTTTGATTGTTACCAGCAGTGGAGTCCTTACCGACTCACTGACAATTGACAACGGTTATACCGTACCGACCGAACAGAAGAACAACAGTAATAACCTTCAATCGGGAGGTGACGGAGCGATAGACGATTCACTTTTCTAACTGATTGCTTGTGACAGAACAGGATTTGGACGATATCGATTTTCTAGCTGAGGATGATGAAGGAATAGCCAACCAATCCCTGGAAGAAAATCAACGATTCGAGCATTATCGGTTTGTGGCAGATAAGGGACAAAACCTGCTTCGAATCGATAAATTTTTGTCTGTCAGGATAGAAGGTATCTCCAGAAACCGTATTCAGCAGGCTGCCGAGGCAGATTGTATCCTGGTGAACGGACAACCGGTAAGATCGAGTTACAAGGTAAAGCCGCTTGATGTGATCTCCATAGTGATGGATCGTCCCAGGCGAGAACTGGAAATTATACCTGAAAATATCCCGCTTGATATTGTGTATGAGGATGATGCCCTGATGGTGATCAACAAGCCTGCCGGTATGGTAGTACACCCCGGTCATGGAAACTACACGGGGACACTGATCAATGCGGTGGCATACCATCTGAACAGGGATAATATCAAAGACATGAACGATCCGAGACTGGGACTGGTGCACAGGATCGACAAAGACACATCGGGCTTGCTGCTCGTAGCCAAGACACCGGAAGCCAAAACAAATCTCTCGGGACAATTCTTCCGGAAAGAGACAAAACGTCTCTATGCCGCCTTGGTATGGGGAAACCCGGCAAATGACCACGGGACCGTCGAGGGAAATATCGGACGTGATCTCAATGACCGTATGCTTATGCGTGTCTTTCCCGATGGAGATCACGGTAAACCTGCCGTCACCCACTACAGCGTACTGGAACGATTCGGTTATGTGACATTGGTACAATGCCGCCTGGAGACAGGTCGTACGCACCAGATACGGGTACATATGAAATATATAGGACATATGCTTTTCAACGATGAACGTTACGGAGGCAACGAAATCCTACGCGGCACTCATTTCACGAAATACAAACAGTTTGTATCCAATTGCTTCGTCTTATGCCCCCGTCAATGCCTTCATGCGCAAACATTAGGCTTTATACATCCAACTACAGGAGAAGAACTCTATTTTAAAAGTGATATCCCTGACGATATGCTTTCGGTTATTGATAAATGGAGAACGTATGGAAGTGTAGGTGGATAGGTGGACAAGTGGGAATGTGAAGAGTGAAGAATGAAAAGGTAATTAATAATTAAATGGAAAGTAATTTATAGTTGGTAATTCAGAATTGTTTCAACGATGAAAAAAAATATAGCGGTTATATGGGGGGGGTACTCTTCAGAAATTGTAATATCTGAGAAGAGTGCTGCCGGTATATACTCCTTTATGGACAAGGAGAAATACAACGCCTACAAGGTAAGGATTGGCCGCACTTCGTGGGAAGTGGAGGATCTCGGAAGTTTTTATCCTGTAGATAAAAATAATTTCAGTTTCACTGATGGCGATGGCAGGAGTATCCTTTTCGATTTCGCCTACATCACGATCCATGGGACTCCCGGCGAAGATGGAACGCTTCAGGGTTATTTCGATATGTTGGGTATCCCCTACTCCAACTGTGGTGTACTGGCATCGGCATTGACATTCAACAAGTTCATCTGTAACAGGTTTCTGAATAATTTCGGGATTGAGGTGGCCAATTCAATTCTTCTGCGCAAGAATGATTACTGGCAAAGTGACGTGATTATCTCCACCCTGGGATTACCCGTTTTCGTGAAGCCCAATCTGGGTGGATCCAGCTTTGCCACTACCAAGGTGAAGGAGCAATCACAACTCGGAGGTGCTGTCGAAGAGGCGTTCAGGGAAGCACCTGAAGTAATCATCGAGAGTTTCCTGCAAGGAACGGAAGTGACCTGTGGCTGCTTTGAGACAAATAAAGGAATGACGGTGTTACCGCTGACCGAAGTGGTTACCACCAACGAGTTTTTCGATTTCGACGCCAAGTACAACGGTCAGGTAGATGAGATCACCCCTGCCCGCCTTCCTGAAGAGACTACATTGATCATTCAGAAGGAAACTCAAAGGATCTATCGCCTGATTGGCGCCAAAGGGATTATCCGTGTCGATTATATCCTCATCGGCGATAAGCCCGTACTATTGGAAGTAAACACTACACCGGGAATGACCTCCACCAGTTTTATCCCTCAACAGGTGAATGCTGCCGGACTCTCCATGACGGAGATCATTACAGAGATCATCGAGACAACACCGGATCAAATAAAAAGATAATCCCCTTTTACCTTATAATGCGATGACAGAAACGATCAACCGATTCAATGATATCAGCCCGATACCCGACAACGAGGTATCGCAAACGATCGAGAGGCTTCTCGCCAATACCTATTTCAGGCGGGCAGCCGAATCTTTCATAAAACCCCTTCCGTGGGAACAGTTTGTGGAGATGATACGCCAATGCCGAACCAAATACGATTTTCAGCTTCACATTATCTATCCGGCAATGAAACAACTGATTGCCAGGACCACTACCGAGATGAGTGGCACGGGATGGGAGAATATACCCGAGGGGAAAGGATGCCTTTTCATTTCCAATCACCGTGATATTGTGTTGGATGCCGCCTTCCTGAATATACTCATGTTCGACCAAAAGAGGCCCACCACTGAAATAGCCATTGGGGATAATCTATTGATATACCCCTGGATAGAAGAACTGGTGCGCCTCAACAAGAGCTTTATCGTCAAACGGGGTGTGTCCGTACGTCAGATGCTGGAGGTGTCGAAACATCTCTCTGATTATATCCATGATACGGTGAACCGAAGAGCGGAATCGGCATGGATCGCCCAACGTGAAGGACGGGCAAAGGATTCGAACGATAAGACCCAGGTGAGTCTGTTGAAAATGCTCACACTACATGATAGTTCTGCACCAGGACAGGAATTGCAGAGCCTGCACATCGTACCCCTTTCCATTTCCTATGAATTGGATCCCTGCGACTATCTCAAAGCCAAAGAGTTTCAACTCAAGCGGGATAATCCGCAATACAAAAAAACGGAAGCCGACGACATTGAAAACATGTACATCGGAATTACGGGTTTCAAGGGACATGTCACATTCCGGTTTGGAAATTGCATCGACAACGCAATCAACACTATTCCCGAAACGACGGGAAGGAATGAATTGCTGGAGGAAGTTGCCTCTCTTATCGACCGGGAGATCTACCTCAACTACACTTTTTTCCCGTTCAATTATGTAGCATACGACCTGATGACCGGCAGTGGCCGGTTCTCATCGCAATATACCGACGAAGAGCGTTTAAAATTCAATACTTACCTGCAAGGACAGATCAACAAAATAGATATACCCAACAGGGATGATGATTTCCTTCGTATGAAATTAATAGAAATGTATGGAAATACGGTCAAAAACAATCTGGATGTGAAACAAGTGATTGGACAATGAAAAGTTATACAACAATTCTTCTGGCATCTCTGCTTCTCTCTCTTTCTGCATGTAAAAAGGACTCGGAAAGAATAGAAGATTATTTTGTGGAATTTGCCACAGTAGTGAAAGAAAACTCGAATTACCGTTTCAGGCTTGATAATGGCAGACTACTTATTCCCCAGGATGTAAAAAGTTACTCCGGGCAAGAAGGACAGCGTGTCATTCTCAATTATATTCCCCTTGAAGGAGATGCTATCAGGATTAATTTTATATCCAATATATTTACAGGGACTATTCAACCGGATGGTTTTCCGGAAAAATATTCAGATGACCCGGTAAAAATACAGAGTGTATGGGTAGGCGGAGAATACCTGAATCTGATCTTTGAAACGGAATATCATAGCATCCAACATAGTATTGCCTTACTACGCGATACATCCTCCGAGTCTATCGATCTATATTTGAGCCATTCAAGGGAGAATGATCCCGCAGGATATCCCAAGATAATGTATAGCTCCTTTCGACTCAGCGATCTCCGGAGACAAGCAGACAACTCACCCACTCCCTTCCGCCTCTTCATCAACACCTACACAGGAATGCGTGTATTCGAACTGGATTTTTAATTCAACGGTGGTATCGGCTCTTCGTCTATTACAAAGTCTATGGGCAAAAGGCATTTCACATTCACTTTCTCACCATTATTTTCTCCCGGGATCCATTTTGGCATAAGTCCCAGTACGCGTACAGCTTCTTCATTGAGTGCTTTGTTCGATCCTTCCACTACCTCAATATTCGAGATGGAGCCGTCACTGCCTACAATAAACGAGCAAAGGATTCGCCCCTCAATCCCCTCTTGTCTGGCTTCACGCGGATAACGGATATTATGTGCTATAAAATCTGATAATTCCTTTTCTCCATAGGTATAGACCGGCATCTTGTCTACGATAGTATAAATCGTATTATTTTCGATTAAAGAAGCATCTTTTTTGGAATAATCTCGGGTAGGCTGCACAGCAGCTCCATTGGCAATTGCTTCCTTATTGAGTTTGAAATACATGGGCACATATGTTTCGGAGCGTACTATCTCTCCCTTATGCCGGGCAGGACGCCAGGGCGGCATTGACTGTAATATACGTAACGCTTCCTCATTCAAAAGCGGATCTGCACGGTGGATAATATTAAAGTTGGAAAGTGCGCCATCTTTCTCCACAACGAAAGTATATACTACCAACCCTTGCGCATCGCGCTCTCTCGCCTCGGGAGGATATTTCAATGTAGTTGCAATAAAACGGTGCATTTCGGCACTTCCGCCCGTGTACATCGGTTCCACATCGGGATTCTCAATAATTTTATCACTTTTCGAAACTGGCGGTTCCTGCGCCACAATAACTGATTGGTTCGCTACAAAAGTTCCAACAACCATAGATATAGCGAGAGCAAAGAGAAATTTGGGTATATCCATCTGACTTAAATACGCTGAATTGTGTTATTTTTTGATTTGATCACAAAGGTACAAAAATCAACATAAAAAATCACCACATTCTGTTTTTAACTTCACTCTTCAGTTTTCCGATAAACACCACATTGTTGGCTCCTTCTTCCAAAGTAGAAAGTGTCTTATTGAGTATCTTTTTGTCATTCTCAGAACAATCCTTTTTAGCAAGGCGATCTTCAATATTTTCAATCAACTGTTCCGGCTGAAGGTTGTACACCCAATATCCGTTACGAAGTTGTGTAATAAAGGTTGGGGCAGGCATATTCCCGTAATAATCATTTACCACCTTAACCCATGAAGATGTTTTATTCTTCAGATCTGTGGCTACCAACCCTTTACCGAAAATAAAGGTCAACAAAAGCTCTTTATTTACCTGGTAATACTGTTTGAAGGGTTTCTCAGATGATTCGAACGTCATCATAAAGCCGGGCTTTATCTTATTATTTTTTACGTCAAAATGATACAATGTATCACTGCTGGTATGGAGAAAATCGAACACCCCTGGTACATTCCTTGTGTTGAAGATTTCACCATCAAAACTTCTCACAACCAAATGTGAGGGTGATGTCAACCCTCTCAACACCTCACCTGTACTGGCATTGAACTGTGCTGCTATTGCCTGATTTCCAAAAGGCATATGTATAACAGTCAGAATACCATCCTCGAGAAACATTTTGGGCTTTTGTAGCCTGATAGGTGCAACTATATCCCGGAGAAATTGCCCCGATGTATTGTACACCATTATCTTATCACTATTCATAGAGGTCAGGTATACCAACTCGTTTTTGTCATCGATAATATCATCATAAAGAGAAATAGTATATTCGCCGGGACCTCCGCCTTGTGAACCTACATTAGTAATAAATTTTCCTGAGCGGTCGAATAGCATGTAAGGTCTGTTATCACGCTGTCTTACTCCGATATATTTATCGGTCACTGTAGTAAACCACGGGTTAACATATGTATCGTCATTAGTTTCAAGCTGCACTAAATCGCAATCTTCTACCAAACTACTGAGAGCAATAATGTTGGTATCGGATCTCAGTTCATTCAGCGAAAAAGCATACATTTTATCTCCATTGACCATAATTTCGGTTACAGAGCCATCCCCTTTGGGGGAACAACAATAGGCGCCTAACAATAGCGCTGCTAAAAACAGGAATTGAATTTTTGATTTCATGTTACAAAACTTTATTAATATTAGAATAACTATTGGATCATTATCGTTGTACTCCTCCTTTTCGTTTCATATGAAAATCCGGATGTTCATTGGAGGGTTCATCCCTTTCCAGAAGATAATCATAATGTTCATTTATCTCTTTCAAAGGCACATTCGATTGCAAAAGTTTTCCGTCGAGGCTATAATAATTCCAGGTGCCCTGTTGTAATACCACTATTTTTGATCGTGAGATATTATCTTCCATCCTCGACCAGGAACCATCGGATACCTCTTTCAAGAACCTGGAAATATCTAAAATCACATTATCACAAGATACAGGTAATATTTCTTTATTTTCGCAAGACAGAACTCCATACTTCCCATTTTTCCTCACGACTGTAATATCCTTTTTTGGCAGGCCTACATAGTCGTACTCAATGGGTATAATAATCTCACCTTTGGGAGACATGATTCCATATTTGCCATGCTTTTTCACAAAATGACCCTCAGGACCATATTCCACCCACCCCGACAAACCATCATAGACAATCGGAATAATGATATTATTTTTATCATCAATCGTACCCATCTTCCCATCTTTTTCAACGATATATATATGTGCTATATCCGGAAACATAGTTTCATGGCATGAATGATTATAATGAGTATCATATATTGCACTATAGTCAAAGGGGATCACTACTTTTCCCTCTTCACCATAAATACCCACCCTCTTATTTTGGTCGACATACACCATGTTCCCTCTCACAGCATAAATAGAGTCATAATCAAATGGTTGAACAATCTCGTTATCTTTAGTAACCACTCCATAACAGCCATCTTTTTTCGCGATATATCCTTTAACTCCGAAAATTGGCATGGGACAGTATAATGTATCATACAGAAATGGAATTGTTTGCTTTCCATGATAGTCTATGGCTCCTTTTTTATTTTCATGATCGGTCATAAAAAGGGTTCCATTATCGTTCATATAGGAGACAATCTCTGCATCAGAGATGATATTCAGTTCTTTATCGAATATCGTGACTTTGTTTTCTTTGGTTGCCACAAAGATATCAGCGTACTTAGAATAGTTAGAAGGCTGTACCACTAAATCATACTCCAATGGCAATACCAATTTGCCATATTCATTTATAATCCCATACTTCTTTTGATTGGCTACTATCGCTTTTCGTCCCAACCTGAATTCTTCAGCATAATCATATACTCCGAATGGGACTACCTCTTTGTGATTTTTATTCAGGTATGCATATTTTATCTCAGCAGATGATGTTGTCTTTATATTTACGGAATTACTTCCTGAAGTTGATTGAGATGTACCATTCTCTCTTGTCTTTACAAGGATAGGGAGATTTTTACCATCTTCCGGCAAAAAATAGGAGGTGATGCCAAGCGCAATTTCATAATCGCTGAAACCGGACAACTGTACTCCTATAGTAGAAAAACAAGCCCATTTGTCCGCTTTCCACACAAAAAGCAAATCTCCATTTTGTGGATAATTCATCCGGTCATAATCGAAAGGAATAATTATCTTATTTTCAGCACTGATGACGCCATATTTTCCATTCTTTGCTACCATGGCAATCCCCGGTTCATAGAAATATCCTATATGAGGATCGTACTCAAATGGAATGACGGTTTCACCCTTCCTGCCTATAAATCCTAATTTTTCATCTTTCACTGCCGGAGCCAGTCCCACACATGGTGAAAAGACACCTATATCCTCATAGATAAAAGGAACTAAGATATTCTCATTGATATCTATAAAACCTTTTTTCTCCCCTTGATGTGCAAGTATCATTCCTTCATGATCCACAGGATTCAGAAATTTATATTTTCCCAACGGAATCACAATATTTCCGATTGAGTCGATAAATCCCCAGGAGGAGTCATCTGAAATTCTTCTGTATTCCACAACTTTGTTCAGAGAGAGTTTCCCGCTATCATCCATCTCAAAATCATTTGAAATTGAATATGCTTTTCCCTTTTCCTGACAAAACAGAGGAATAGAGGAGATGAATAAAAAGAAAACAATAAATATCCGTCTCATATCTGTTTGTTTATATTCTTATATCATTATTTTTTAACCATTTAATAAAATCATTAACCTGTGCCAGCAATAATTTTTCGGCCTCTTTTTTTGCAAGTTTCTCTCCCTCCTGCCAATCGTCGTTCGTAATTTGCGGGATGGGATCGTAAAAAATAACAGCATTCATTTTTCTCTGCTTTTGTAATTGTTCGTTGATATTTACAGCAGTATGCTTGGTGTTATAACGGGAAATACTGGAGAGAAGTAAATTGCTCTTGAATTTGTAATGATCTTCTGTCGTCACAAATTGAATCACCCATTCTGAATCTGGATTATGAGCATCCATTTTCAATTCAATTTTCGGATTTTCAACAACACCGTCTATGGAATATACCTTGGGTGGCCCATCAAATGAGAATGTGGGGCAATTTTTCCGGGTGAAATAATAACCTTCGGCAGCCAATTTATCCAGGATGATTTTTATGGCCTCCTCTTCAGAAAGAAAGACTGGCGGCGACATTACGATGCAGCCGGTGGAACCTTGACCACTCCCGTGTGCAAAGATGGGAGCAACATTGGTAACCACACTCTGGGGTATGTCAGCAAGAGAATCGTCATCATCCGAATAGTATGCCTCTAATGAATCGACGATCTCAATCGCCTCACTTTTTCTCGTTGTCCCTGTCCCGCATCCCGAAACCAGAAAGGCCATGAGTGAGGTAGCCACAAATTTATTCTTGAGCCAATTAGACGGGATATGGCGGGACAACAAGACAGGGTATTGTATAAACAACTCGATTGTGGGATAATCGGGCTTACGGCTGTTATGTACCGGTTTAATTTCCATACTTGTTTTCTTTTCAATGCATATCTTCAATCATTGATAAAATGGGATATATCGCATTGTAATGCTTTTGGATGAACATGGCCGATCCCTTTTTGAATAGTTTCTCACCCAACCTGTCGACTATCGGGATCAAAATACGTTCAGTCTCACAAACAACCGGAGAGACCTGATTGAGTTCCCCTGTGAGCTGCCAACTCAAACAACTGCATTTGTTGTTACAGCGCAGGTTATAGTCACATTTCACACAACTCTCTATTTGCGTCTGCGATTCCTGGTAAAGTTGATTTTGCATTTTACCATCAATTCCACCCACTACCGAGCCAATCGCATATTGACGATTTGACACACCATCCTTTACAAACTGTACACAAGGGTAAATCAACCCGTCGAAGGCGACCGAAATCTGCTTTTGTCCTAAATGGCACCGATAACACTCAAAATTATTACGGCGGATATGGCTTGCCAGTTTCATTTCGAACGGCGAGAAATAAAATTTCTCCTCATTCAGGATATGTCTCTCATAAATCGTGGAGATTCGTTCATATTGCCGCTTTAATTCTCCGATTGCTTTGTCATTCCAATGGTTGGAAGAGTAATCGAGTGAGGCGATAATATACTTGAACCCTTTTTGCAACAGGAATTCCACCGAATCCGAATAATAGATAAGGGTTTCGGGGGAAACGGTCATCAGCACTTTGGCATAAGGCTGATACCGTAAAAGCAAGTCCATTTTCTCATTCAATATAGAGAAGGTTGGTTTACCATTCGGAAAACGTCTATAGGTATCATGCGCCTGTTCATTCCCGTCGACACTCAACGAAATCTGTAAACCCACTTTGTTTGCGTATTCTAAAAAGTCGGTATCCAGAAAAATACCGTTAGTAGTTACTTTATAATGAAAATAACCCGATTTTGTATGGCTATAGGCAATGGTTTCACGGATTAAATCTTTTTTCAATAGCGGTTCTCCACCAAAAAAGATTATACCTGTGTTGACGGGGTACTTTTCAGCAATGAAATCAATGGTTTGGAAAGCCACCTGCTGCGACATATCGTCACGTTTCGCAGGCGGCGAATAGCAATAGCTGCAATTCAGATTGCAACCGGTTGTAATGTGCAGAGTTACGTGCATATTATATCTTTATATTATTACTTTTTAGCCATTGAATAAAATCTCTGACTTGCGCGATTAATAGATTTTGTGACTCTTCTTTGGCTAACTTTATATGCATATGAAAGTCCCCCGGTTTACTAAAATCTATCCTCGTCACAGGGTCATAAAAAACAACGGCATTGGTTTTCTTTTGTTTTTTCAATTGTTCATTGATGATTTCAGCCGCTTGTTTGGTATCATAACCTGAAACAGAAGAGATGCAATTATCATTTTTAAATTTGGCGAAATCATCTGTCGTGATAAATTGAATCACCCAATTGGAATTTGGATTATAGGCATCCATCTCCAATTGAATCTTTGCTCTTCCATCGTATTCACCACATTCATTCGCGATGGGTGGTACTTTAAATGGAAAGACAGGACAGTTCTCCCGACTGAGAGAATAACCCTCTAATGCTAACTCGTTCAGAATGATTTCCAAGGCTTCATCTTCCGACAAAAAGACAGGGGGAGACATTACGACACAGCCTGTTGCACCACTACCACTTCCATGAGCGAAAACAGGTGCGACCTCTGTTGCCGCAAGTTTGTTTTTTATTTTTTTCTGTAGTCTGTTTTTAGTATCAGTTGGATTTGCAACAGTCTGTCCTGCACTGGAAAGATTGGTTTCCAATGAATCGACGATTTCTACTGTTTCACTTTTCTTGGTTGTATTCGTCCCGCAACCGGAAAGCAAAAAAGCCATCAGTGATGTTGCCACGAATTTGTTTCTGAGCCAACTACCCGGGACATTGCGGGATAACAATTCAGGGTATAGCATAAACAGCTCAAGAGTAGGATAGTTGGGCTTTATAGTATTATGTACCGGCTTAATTTCCATATTTACCTATTGTTTTAGTTCATTGATTAAAGCGTCAATATCTTTTGGCGAAAGAATATCTTCTGTTGTCATAGCGTGTAATTTATCACACATTTTGACCACCCTGTCCATTTTAGAATCTTTACGAGGAGAATGGGTTTCACCTGTTTTAATTGCTCCTTTTTTGTCAGTAGTTGCAAAATAATAACTTGTTCCATCCATAATCACCTCATTTTCTTCAAGTTCAACCATTTTTCCGTCAATTTTCATGGATTTTTTTTCGGCACTCGCGCTTTAGTCTGATTTGCCAATAGTCTAAATAACTCACCAATTTTCAGATACAACCCTTTATCGATTTCCGTTTTACAAGTAACTACCTTAACGGCCATTCTATTTCTGGCATACCAATAATTTTCTGAAAGGGTGTTCGAGAGGATAAAATATTTACCGTCAATTTTCTCCACGGAGAAAGCATATTCACTGTCAAAAGAGGGCATAGAAGCATACCGTGCATACGGGTTTTGAGAAAACCCGGTATGAAGCAATGGGAACACCTTATCGTAAAACCCTTTTAATTGCCCCTCATAAGCATTGAAATCTCTTGCAGGAATTAAATGGCCACTCTGTCCAAAACTTAACAGAGTTGTTAAGAGAAAAGTGAATATCAATGATACTTTTTTCATCACTTTCTTTTTTAATAATGGTAAATCTTTAAGAACTACATAGTTGTGGGACTAAATCCCTCGTTAATATGGTAAAATCATGTTACAGCTTGTGCACGCACAAATTTACTCAATAATTTAACAAAAACAATACTTACAGTGAAATAAGAATTGGCAGGCAAGTTAAAAGAGGGAGTACATCTTCAAATCCCTCATCAATAGATTTACGGTAGTGTATATACCAGTTGATGGTATTCGGTAACGATATATCGGAATGCTCCAGTATCTCCTTTACGACATAAATCTATATATGATGCTTCATCACCATCCATCCATTACTTTTTATTATTATACATAAATAATACAGTTCAGTCGAATTTTTAGGAGATAATTCGGTATTTGTTTTTTCATTGGATTTTTTGAATCTTAACTCAAAAGTTGTATTCTTAGGGGGACAAGATAATATACCCGAACAGGCTTTCCATCCTTTTTTCCCGGTTTCCATTGCGGCATTCTTTTTATAACCCTCATTGCCTCTGCGTCAATATACCGCTCTAAAGGTCTTACAATTTCAACGGCACCAATTGACCCATCCTTCTCTATAATTACTCCACAAATTATAGTACCTACGATAGCCGATTCTGCATACTCAAGAGGCCATCTTAAATTGGTTGAAATAAACTTCACCATCTCTTCAGCTCCTCCGGGAAACACAGGTATATCTTCCAATACTTCCTCCATCCTGTATATTTTGTTATCTTCCAATTTAAAGTAGATAGTAATATCATGTGCAGGCCAATTATCCTTTTTCACTGGAATTGTCCAGAGCAAGCGCCTTCCCTCCATATCAAGAGAACTACTGCCACTCGAACGGACTATTTCTATTTGACGTATGTTCAACACACTATCAATCCCATATTTATAGACTGCCATTCCTTCCACACCATTAACAAGATCAATCAAAGGATAATGTATATTGGTGTAAATATATTCTGTAAATTTGATGCTGTCTGAAAAAACATCATGGCTTTTAGATTCTACATACATCGCATCATCGCCTCCTGGAAATTCTGTCGTGGTTTCAATTAGATAAGCAATGACATCCTGAAAATTCTCTTTTGTCTTCTCTAATAGTTTTTTGGTGGATTTTGGTGTTAGTACTTTTACCCAATATGTTACAATTGCATCATATCCATATTCTTCTTTCTGTTTTTCATCTAATAGAAAAAGCCCCGTTGATATCTTGGCGTTATGTTTTTCTTTCCATTCCCTAACTTTATCAAAATACTCACTCTTCGATCCAAGTTTTCCACCACCACTGCCTGTAACAAACAAAATTCTCTTGCTATAAAAATTGAAGTCATTCAATTTAATTGCATTTTTCAAATACTCATTCAAAAAAACTGCCTCCAATTCAGTCAATATCGGATTATCATCTATTCCGCAATTGGTTGGATCAGGATCAGGATCAAAATTAAAAGAATGAAGATCATAAATCCATCCCTCCCATCTTCTCTCTTTAACAGTTTCCCATGAATTACAAAAACAAGAAGAAACAGAAATCAGAACAAATAACTTGAACAAAAATATTCTTTTCATAATTTATTTTTATTTCATATATCTTTCAAACAGTTCAATGAATACAGGCTCGGCTTTGTCGTGGTTACACCCTTTAACGATTCCAATAATCCTATATTAAACAAGATATTTATATATAAATTTGGCTCTTTCGAGACGCTTGATTTTGCCACATAAAATGTATCCAATGCACTTTCATTATCATTCAAGTCATTATAAATTTGTGCCAACATAAAATACGGCCTATCATAACAAATATCGTTACTATTTTATTCATGATCTGTTTTAAAATCAGGGCATTTGAAATCCACATAAGGTAATCTAACCGGAAGAGTAAATCCTGAACTAACCGGTGTCTCGAATTGTTTTGCGGGAGTCCACATATACCATCTTGTATAATTGGTTGTAAAAGGCAAATATACGCAACCGTATTAAAAGGCGATCAACGATGGTAAGTTATTTTTTTTCAGCAATGCATTGGATCACTGAAGAAGTTCCTGTATGTCCAAATCCTTCGGACAGAAAGATCTCTTTTTCCTCTAATCTGAGGATACGAAAACCGCTGAAAATCTCTTCAACTTCTTCAAGAGAGAAAAGCATACCCGAATCCCTTGGTCCACCTGCCTGGGGATTATTTTGTTGCTGTTTTTCCTGTTTTTTACTGAATGCTTCGAAGATTACTTTACCTCCGGGCTTCAGACAAGGTAACAGATTCCGGTAATAGGCAGATTTTTGTAGGGATGGCACATGAGCATAAATAAATGCGATCACATC
Source organism: Proteiniphilum sp. (assembly GCF_034927365.1). Classification (GTDB taxonomy): domain Bacteria; phylum Bacteroidota; class Bacteroidia; order Bacteroidales; family Dysgonomonadaceae; genus Proteiniphilum. The sequence continues at coordinate 401,607 of NZ_JAYFQD010000010.1, forward strand.
AAAATCAGCTTCATGGCAATTGAAATCCGGATAATCACATAAATGATAAATCATCTGAACATCATTTTCCCGTGCAAACTTCAATGCTTTTTGAAGGGCGACAACACTACTGTCAAACGCTGTAACATTCCACTTTTTGAGTGCGGCATATACGCCATTTCTCCCCTCTCCCTCTGCAGGTAATAAAATTTTTCCCGGAGATAACGTTTCCATTATTGTCCGGAAAAAATCATTCGGTTGCTTTCCGTAAACATATTCCTCCGAAGAATAACGTTTATTCCAATCGGTGTTCATTGCTATATCCAACTATGCTTTATGCAAACAAATGCCATCCCCCACCATTGTAGGCTTCAAATCCCCGCCTTTTGAGCAAACCCACTGCCTGGGCACTTCGCCCACCACTCAGACAGACAACCACAATAGGTCTGCTCCTATCGAGCCTGTCCATTTCAGTCGGCAAAAGGAAAAGCGGAATATTTACCGATCCCTTCGCATGTCCTGATTTATACTCGTCTACTTCACGCACGTCCAATAACATCGCGCCATTTTGAATCTTTTCCTTTAATTCGGCACTACCCGACGATTTGAACATATTTCCAAAAAATCCCATATTCTATTGTCTATTATGTATGCTAATTTGATTTTATATAAATAAATTGATATTCGACTGTTCAGCCCTTTCAAGGTAAGTGGCTACTCCTCCGATAGTCACGCCTTCCACCAACTCTTCTTTCCTGATGCCCATCACATCCATCGACATGGAACAGGCAATCAACTCTGCCCCACCCTCTATGGCTTGCTGCATCAGATTCTCCAAGCTGTCTATATGCTTATCTTTCATCACTGAGCGCATCATCTTCCCACCGGCTCCCATCATGTTGATCTTCGACAATCCCAGCTTACGGCTGTTCGACGGCAGCATCATACCAAACATCCTGGAGATAAGATCTTTTTGCACAGCCGGTTTATCCTGTTTCTTGATCACACTCAATCCCCAGAAAGTAAAGAATATGCTCACCTTCTTACCCGCAGCCAACATACCATTCGCTATCACGAATGTTGCCAATGCTTTGTCAAGGTCATCACTGAAAACAATCAGTGTTTTCGTATCACTACCTTGCATTGCATCGCGATTCGTGGAAACAGCAAGGTTTTTCGACTCCGTTTTTTCTACCATAGCCGTAATCACTCCTCCCATATGATCCATACCGATCAGTTTCGCACCGACCATATTACACCAGGCGTTCAAATCCTGTCCGAAAGCCTGGTCGGTTACTTTGATCGTCAGTTGCTGTCCGGTCGATAAGGTATCATAATGCTTTTTCAATTCCCGGATAGGACCCGGGCACTGTAACCCACAAGCATCCACGATCACTTTTTTCTCCGGTTCTACCTTTATCTCACCATCATCTTTGATCACCGGAAAGAAGTCACATTCAATGCCTTTTCCCCCGGAAGCACTCAGTTGATCCTGCAGCACACAGGAATAGGTTTTATATCCTCCCGACAAATTATAGATAGCCGTATAACCATGCTGTAAAAGAATACGGGAAGCTGTATAGCCACGTAATCCTACTGCACAATAGACATATACCGGTATATTGGTCGGGATTTCGGAGAGCCTGCTTCGTAATTCATCCACGGGAATATTCACCGCATTCCCGAGATGCCCGAATTCAAACTCTTCTTTGGTCCTTACATCAAGGATCATCGTCTCGGGTTTCACCTTCAGCATATCATCCCATTGGATCACCTTTACGCGTCCGGCAAGGATATTCTCGGCAATAAATCCAGCCATATTCACAGGATCTTTTGCCGATGAAAAGGGCGGTGCATAGGCATGCTCTATCTCCTGAAGATCGTAAACCGTTCCCCCGTTACGGATGACCTGTGCTAACAGATCAATACGCTTGTCCACACCGTCGAAGCCTACCACCTGCGCCCCGAGCAGTTTCCCGTCGGGAGCGAAGTTGATCTTCACAGTCAACGGCAAAGCGTCGGGATAATAACCGGCATGCGAACCGGCATGGCTGATCGACGTCTTATATTCGATTCCTTCCCGGGCAAGTAATCTTTCCGAAGCACCGGCAGCAACGACCGTCATATCGAAGACTTTGGCCACCGAAGTGCCGATAGTCCCTTTATAAATCCTTTTATTTCCGTAGACGATGTTATCGGCAGCGATCCTCGCCTGTTTGTTCGCAGGGCCTGCCAACGGGATAAGGGCAGGTTTCCCGGTAACAAGGTGGTTTACTTCGATGGCATCACCCACCGCATAAATATCTTTATTGGAAGTCTGCATATAGTCATTCACCTTGATTCCTCCGAGGGTTCCGATTTCCAGACCGGCATTCTTGGCCAGGCCATTCTCCGGCGAGACTCCGATACTCAATATGACAATATCCGCTTCGATGATTTTCTTGCTTTCCATATGCACAACAGTACGATCTCGCTTCGATTCGAATGCCGTTATTTTTTCTTTCAACAAAAGATTGATTTTTCGCGTACGGAGATATTGATGAACCATAGCCGCCATTGGATAATCCACGACACCCATCACCTGATCAGCCTGCTCAACGACCGTCACCGACAATCCCACCTCTTTCAGATTCTCAGCCATCTCCAAACCGATAAAGCCGGCACCTACGATCACGGCTGAAGTAGCTTTCCTCGTAGCAATAACCGATTTGATCCGATCCATATCCGGCACATTCCGTAATGAGAAAATATTCTCGCCCTCTATGCCGTTAATGGGTGGCTTTATAGGTTTCGCTCCGGTAGAAATAACCAATTTATCGTAATTTTCCTCATATTGGGTTGCTGTTTCCAAATCTTTTACAGTGACAGTTTTCCGCTCCGGATCTATAGAAATTACTTCCGATTTTACACGCACATCAATATCGAAACGGCTTTTAAATCCTCCCGGAGTCTGCAAAAACAGTTCGTCCCGCTCTTTGATGGTTCCACCAATATGGTAGGGTAATCCACAATTGGCATACGATACGTACTCATCTTTCTCAAAAATCACAATTTCCGCCTCTTCATCCAATCTCCTGAGACGTGCTGCCGCAGTAGCTCCTCCGGCTACTCCCCCGATAATAATAATCTTCATTTTTATGTGTTAATTGTTTGTCAATACATATATTTGTTAATAGCAACCATATTGTCAAAAAATTTATTCTTTGGCAATAGCATTCAATTTGTCCATCAAAGAATTTACATCAACATTGAACGTACCCATCTCTTTTATTTTATTCTTCCCGGCAGCCGTCAGTGTAAAAATCATCTGCCGTTTGTCGGATGACCCGATTTCCCTCAGGATAAATCCTTTTTCTTCCATTGTGTGGATAATACGCGACACCCGCGAACCGGACAAATCGATAAAATCAGATAGTTCATTGGCCGATTTTGGCTTACCATCTTTCAGGCAACAAAGCAATGCCGCCTCGTTGATCGTGATACCTGTTTCCTCTGCAAACTGCTTCTCGTAAGAATAAAGTGCTTTATATATGTCTTTTAACCGACAAATTGGTTCCATTAAAAATAATTGCTACTAAAAAAATTTCGCAAAGAAAATATTTTTTCGATAAATATCCAAATAATTTTTTTCGAATCGATACAAGCAAAAGCTTTGGCTATGGATAAACTTTTTTAAGTTCGTCTAATTGTCTTTTTGCAAATCTCTTCGCTTGTTCATCCCCATATTCAATAGTCAATTCATAATAGTTGAAGTAGCAACAAAAAGTTTAGGGTCGTCACTATCTACCTTTTCCCATTTTTCGAGAATCTGTAGTTGTCCAACTGTATCATTTTTAGCAAATAAATCAAAAAAAATGTCCCCAAACCCAAAACCAGCAGTGTTATTCTTTTATTCATTACTGTACATTTAATATTGCAATTATGATATTCACGTCAACTCTATTTTTTGCTGTGTTGCACCACACCATATTCCAGTCATAATCAATTTTTCGGATCCGGTCCCCACTCGTTTTCACCCGTCACGCCCTCTTCACACATCCAAATGAGGAGCATAATAGAGCCTATCAGTGGTATCAATGAGTATAAATAATTCCAACCGCCTCTCCCGGTATCATGCAAACGACGCACACATACAGCCAAAGAAGGCACAAATACAATCAAACTATACATCAGATAAAACCAGCCGTAACCATGAAAATGTCGAAAAGTTAATCCCGACACGTTATCGAGAATTATCGCTGCAACTATAAAAATGATATTGAACAGGAAAAACATCCAATACTCTTTCCTTCTTGCACGCCCATAAAAATCAGTATAATGTTCTATAACTTTCAGGTACCAATACATACTAAGTTATTTTAGGTCTAATAGGCATTATGTTGATTAAAGAATGAGTCCATTGAAATCAGGCATCTTAAACCTTATTCGATATAAACTCTAATCTTTAAAAAAATTTTAATATGAATTTCATTTACGGTTGTTACTATTTCTTTATGGTAAATCCAACGGGGGCTTTTAATTGCCCATAGTCATACATATTGATATAGATGGAAACGGTATCTTTAGAGCCTTCCCAGGTTACTCTGTAATTATCGAGGAGTCCTCTTCCATTAAGGCCGTTCTCGGTATCAAAAATACAACAGCTACCTAACCTGTAATAACTCACTTTCTCGCCTTGGGGCCCAGCCAATGCGTTCAAAAATCTCCTTTCATTCAAAGGTCCTTCCTTTTTGTCAACACCACCCACTTTTATAGGATTATCTTCTGTATAACCATAACTCTTATCAGCCGAAATTTCTGTCAATAGAAATGTTTGACTATTGACCAACACTCTTTCTGATGGCGAATATGGCTGATTATCTACGGCCACTTTTTTGGATGATGAACAAGAACAAGCTATTGCCAAAACTCCGATAAAAAATAACTTTTTCATACCTTTTCTTTTAGATTTAATATATTATTGCTTTCAATATTTCATTTATTCACAGCAAATCACATGTAATTAATTCGATTATTAGAATATGATCACAACAAATATAAGGAATAAAATTCACAAACAAACAAAACAGTTAAAATAAATCTGTCGCTTCGTAAATCAACTGATACGACTCTCCATACCAGCACAATTTATTTTATAAATAAAATAAAAGGAAATTCACTATTTAAACAGTTTATCGAAAAATAAACCAGTCGATTTTGAAAAAGGAGTTTGCTTTACCATTACCTTTAAATAACAAATAGACTTTGTCATGCTTCCCTGCAATCGTTCTATCTAAATCAATAAACAGTTCCTACCAAGTTTGATGATTACCGGCATTTATCTGTAAAATACCTACCGGCTTATTTTTCAGGCTACCCAACAACGGCATCAAACCTGGAGCCGGCAGTGCCGGAGTTATGTGCAATCTCGCCTTTTGTTTCATCAAAAGTAAGTTCAATGAAAGGCAACGAAATAGTGTTGTTTTTTTCTGATAGATCCTGACTATCTATCTTTGGAAATGAAACAAGTATTAAAATGAATAAGGATAAACACCTTACATAAGAATGTGTGAAGAGTAAATCTTTCATAGGCCCAAATATACAAACTTTTTTATATTTTTGTCCTTGTGAAAATCGTGGTAATTCTGTTTTACTTTTTTCCACGAAAAAGCGGTTGGTAACGGAAGTGAAGCACCTTATACCAACCGCTTGCTTTTAAAGATAACTATTATGGTATTGGCATACTCATCACAAAAATAGATTTTCTTGTTTTTAACTTATTATCGAGTATCTCTTTCGTCTCTTCAATATCGCTTATAGGTATCTCGCTGCCCGTAACAACCAGGGTTATATCCACAGAGTCGAACAACGATGCTGCAGAATAAGATGAGGAATAAGACATCTGTGTCCCTTTTCCCTGTTCACTATAAGATTCTATACGAAGAACCTCGACAACTCCCATTTTTTGATTTTTCTTGCTGCGATGCACTGAGTAAAAGAGATTGTTTTCTTTACCATCCTTCATCGCCGACGTACGAAGAATGATGTTATCACTCTTCAGTTTTTCCCATTTTTTTTCTACGCGACCTTCCTTCTTCTCATTTTCAGGAATGCCATACAATAGCAATAACGGCTTCTCTTTTCTCAAGCTGACAACCGGAATATTGTCCCGCTCCGACATATCATTCAGTGCTGCTTCATAAGCTGCAGGCAACGTGGAATTCAAAAATGTGAAAACAAATCGGGTAGAAGCCAAACCATCATCCAACAATGTAAAATAAACCGGATCTGGATTATTTTTGTCCATCGCCTCCACAATAATTTTCTTCAAGGCCCGGAGAGACTCTGCACTGTTCCCTTCTTCAGGAGTTTTAAATTCTACTTTCGAGAGATGGTTTTCATATATCATCTGATTTTCGGAATTGATCTGTATCTGCACAACCTGATTACTTGGCAGAGTCTTTCTTACCATTTCTTTCAGACCAATACCTTTTTCCTTACAAAATTGCTGTAGCTCTTCCCAATAGAAAAAAGGATTTTCCTGTACCTGTTCCGCCATACTTTTACCTTTGTCCTGTGAGAGGAGAGATTCCATCTTTTGTTCTTTCTCCGGATGAGAAAACGCGAGAAGCACTCCCGCCATCAACGGCACGATTAGCAAAACCTTCAGTCGTGCCCACGAATTCGATTCTTTTCGTAACATCATAGTAATTCTGTTTTTAATTTTTGATTGATTGAAACTGTTGACGACGGAAGTGAAGCGCCTTTCGCCAACCGCTTTTTTTACTAATAGAAGTTGATATGCCCGTGCATCTGTCCCCTGCTCTATTACCCCGTTATCGGCCTCATATTCGTGTACTTCCCGTAAATCGTTATAGAGCGACCAAACCGCAGGGTTGAACCAGTGTATCAGCAACAATAGTTCAGAGAACATAACATCTATATTATGACGATATCTGATATGCATCTGCTCATGGAGGATGATCTCCCGGGCATTAGAGTGATAGTCTGCCTCCGAAAGCGCGATGTAGTTGAAAAAACTGAATGGTACAATATCCTCCCGGCAAATGACTAACCGGTATCCCTCACACTCCGTGATCGGACTATTCCGGAAAAGGAGCCACAACCGCCGTAGCGACAGAACCAATCGTATGCACATGACCGACAATCCCAGCAGATATATGACAAAGACAATATAAATGAAGGAAAAACCTTTTCTCTGACTTACAACGGGTTCTTTGCCGTAAGGCATAATTCTATCCCCCTCTTCGCTACTTCTCATCTTTTGATTCGGTGCTGTCAAACCGATCCCTTCAGAAATCAGGCTCCTTTCCCCACCTTCGGGAATTCCCATCCTTGCATCCAAACCGGCAAAACCATTTTCAGAAGTTTTATACGAGGCAACTATCTTCTCCAACCTTTCGATAGGCTTTTGAAACATATGGGGTTGTTTTATCTCTATCTTTATCAACGGAAGAAGAGAGCAGATCAATAATCCCACGATCAAAGCGACCCTCGTAAAACGAAAAAAAGTCTCTCTTATCAGCAACAGACGGAAAAAGAGGGAGAAGGCCACAAAGCAAACCGTCGCTTTTACCAGATATAGAATGAATGCTCCTATCATCTTTGCTTTCCTTTTTCTATCTTCTCAATCAATCCTTTTAGTTCATCCAACGACAAGCTCTCTTCCTCGATCAGGGTAGAGACTACATTGGTGTATGAATTATCAAAATAATCTGAAATCACTTTTTTCAATGCCTTGCCTTTATAGGTCTCACGGGAGACAGCAGCAAAATACTGGAAAGTGCTCCCGTACGCTTTGTGATCGACAAAACCTTTTTCTTCCAACAACCTCACGACAGTGGATATTGTGTTGTAATGAGGTTTCGGATCAGGATATTTATCCAGTATTTCACGTACAAACAGGGGACCATTATCCCAAAAGTGTTGCATGATCTCTTCTTCTTTCTCTGTCAATCGTCTCATTATTATATATTTTTATAATTAACCAATCCTAAAGATAATAATTCTCATTCCTTTGGAATAACACTTTTGATTTATTTGTTTTTGCTTTGTTTATTACGGCACAAAATAATTAACTGATTGGTATCGTCGTTAATTCCCGACAACTGTTTCTTAAAAGCGGGAATTGGTGAATATTCTCCTTGTTCCATACTTTCCAATAACTGATAGCCTTCGATAGCACCAATTTTATATTCCCCTGTAATCCAAAACAGCTTAATATTGGGTCCCCCTAAAATATTATCGGTTATTCCTTGCCCGTTTTCGTCTGTCACAATAAACCCACACTTGCTTTTTTTATTATACAAGCAAAAATCAGATGCTCCAGTAGCACGATTCTCAGGAGCAAAGAAAAAGTAATCTGCATCCTCTGAAATAAAAGGCACTCCTAAATACTTATAACCATATGTTGCAAATCCGGATGTTCCAGGACTATATTCAAGCGGTAATTTATACTTCCCAAAATCGATAAAAGCGTATGGGGTTGCTTGAGCGCCCGAAAGCTTCCGAATCGTATCATTGTCGTCAAAACCTTTATAAAATGCGTGGCCATTGTAATGATAGAATGGTGCGGACATTCTTGATGTAACAGCAACTTGATAACCATTGTCTTGACCTGTCCCATAAACTTTATTTGGAATAGATGACACTGTATCCCCTGTCGTGGTAAGTGAAAGGGCTTCAAATTTTTCCCAATGCCCCGGATAGTTGGCAATCCATATCAAAGAATCAGATAGTGCAAATTCACTGAACTGCCGACTTATATGGCGAAGATAATTGCCTTCTATGGAGTAGTACAATAATTGGTTGGGTTCTCCTACTACGATCTCCTTTTTTTGTGGATCTATAAAAAAGCTGGCTGCAATTAAATACTCACCAGGGCCTTGTCCCCTTGCGCCAATTTGCCGGACAAACTGTCCATCTTTACGAAATTTATAAATTACCCCGCGCGCACGAATAAATAAATAATTACCGTAAGGGATAACCTGACGAATGCCGGTAATCACGACTTCATCCGGTGTTTTTAGAACAATATATTCAACCGTGTCGGCAATATCCGACATCAATACCGTCTGTTCTGTTCCTAAACATTGCTCAATATCAATGGTATAAAATTCGACTTCATTTTCATGCATATTTTGCCCTGAACGATTGGTACAACCCACAATCAGAATTGCGAATATAAATACTTTTATGTAATTCATTGAGCATCTTCTATATTTATTACAAGAACTACCATAATCGCCGGCAATGTCAGACTCATAATTCGAAACAATCGAGCTACCTTTCAGCATATTCATGTTGTATTTTAAAGATTCCACCCTACAAATGTAGAGAAATAATCCATCCATCAACTATATATATTGTAAGTATAACTATAAATAACAGTTTAAAATTATATATAATAGTTGTTCACACATTATACCATCTACCATTTTCAATTTTCAATTGTCAAATTATCCCTGGTCTTTCACTATCCTATAAAAAACAAATGAGATATATTATCACTAAAGTGAATCATATCATCAATTTCTCGTTGAAAATCCGTATCTTTGCGCCCCTAAAAAGATTGTTTACATGCAGAATATACGAAATATAGCCATCATCGCTCACGTTGACCACGGCAAGACCACCTTGGTAGATAAAATGTTGATGGCAGGTCATCTCTTCAGAGACAACCAACCGACCGAAGACTTGATCCTCGACAACAACGACCTGGAGCGGGAACGGGGTATTACTATCCTCTCAAAAAATGTCTCCATACGATACAACGATGTCAAGATAAATATCATCGATACGCCGGGACACGCCGACTTCGGTGGAGAAGTGGAGCGCGTGCTCAATATGGCGGATGGCTGCCTGTTAGTGGTCGACGCTTTTGAAGGTCCCATGCCACAAACCCGTTTCGTATTGCAAAAGGCGCTCGAGATCGGTTTAAAACCCATCCTGGTGATCAACAAGGTTGACAAGCCCAATTGTCGCCCCGAGGAGGTGCAGGAGAACGTATTCGACCTGATGTTTAGTCTCGACGCCACCGAAGAACAACTCGATTTCCCCACCATCTACGGCTCAGCCAAGCAGGGATGGATGTCCGACGACTGGAAAAAACCGTCCGGCAGTATCATTCCCCTACTAGATGCCATCATCAAATATATTCCCGCACCCAAAGTGTTGGAAGGAACGCCACAGATGCTGATCACATCCCTCGATTATTCCAATTATGTGGGTCGTATTGCCGTAGGACGTGTGCACCGCGGCATAATCATCGCCAACAAGGATTACGCCCTCTGCAAGCGGGATGGAAGTATCAAAAAAATCCGTATCAAGGAGGTGAACCTCTTCGAAGGATTAGGACGCGTCAAAGTAGACGAGGCAACTTCCGGAGATATCTGCGCCCTGATTGGGATCGAAGGATTCGATATCGGCGACTCCATTACCGATCTGGAAAAACCGGAACCACTCGACCCTATCGCTATCGACGAACCGACTATGTCGATGCTCTTCACCATTAACAATTCACCTTTCTTCGGTCAGGACGGCAAATATGTAACCTCCCGTCACATCTACGACCGGTTGATGAGGGAACTGGATAAAAACCTGGCACTCCGCGTGGAAGAAACAGGTAGTGCCGACTCATGGATCGTATTTGGTAGAGGGGTATTGCATCTCTCGGTGTTGATCGAAACCATGCGCCGCGAAGGGTATGAATTGCAGGTGGGACAACCACAGGTGATCATCAAGGAGATCGGTGGAGAAAAGTGTGAGCCGATGGAACAGCTTACGGTGAATCTCCCCGAAGAGTCGGCCAGTAAGATTATCGATGTCATCACCCGCCGCAAGGGAGAACTGCTCACCATGGAGAATAAGGGCGACCGCATGCACATGGAGTTTGTAATCCCGTCGAGAGGTATCATCGGATTGAACAATATCGTACTCACCCTCTCTGCCGGAGAGGCCATCATGGCGCACCGTTTTCTGGAATTCCGCCCATGGAAAGGAGTGATCGAGAAACGTCAGAATGGATCCATTATTGCAGGCGAATCGGGAAATGCATACGCCTATGCTTTGGACAAATTACAGGACAGGGGCCGGTTTTTCATTGAACCGCAAACAGACGTATATGAAGGACAGGTGGTCGGTGAGCATAGTAAAGAAGGTGATTTGGTAGTTAATGTCACCAAATCGAAAAAACTGACCAACGTACGTGCATCGGGAAGTGATGATAAGGCACAACTATCGCCACCCATCGTCTTCAGCCTCGAAGAAGCACTTGAGTACATCAAAGAAGACGAATATGTGGAGGTAACACCCAAACACATGCGCCTCCGCAAGATACTGCTTGATGAAAACGACCGCAAACGAATTTCCAAGAAAGGATAAAAGAATTCTCTAAATCAAGTATGACATACCCTTAATGATTTCCTGTTTTCTGAGTTTCTGCAAAACCTGATAATCCTTGTTACATTTCGCTCTTTTTCCGTGCGCCAATCGATACACACGGAGTGAATTAGTTTGACATTCACACGCAATGGAACGGTAAACAATTTTATTTTTTGACAAAAACAGAAATCTAAATAAGCTAAACATGATATCGGTTCATTTCTTGTGAATAATTCATCCGTTATTCTCACGTATATTTACAAATTTATAGACGAATAACAAGCACCTATTTTCAAAACATACATTTATCTTCCTGATTCGTAAAAATCTTTTCCAATCGTATCACACGGTCGCAGAATTCAGTGACCACTTCACGATGGGTGATAAAGATTACCGTTTTTCCGGTAGTCTGTAGTGCGAGCCGCTCCAGTAATAGCCGTTCGGTCGCGGCATCGATCGAAGCGCTGAATTCATCCAGAAGCAGCACATTTCCCGGACGCAATACCCCCCGAGCAATGCATATCCGTTGAGCCTGCCCTTCACTCAGCCCGGCTCCCCGCTCGCCGCAAAGGGTATCCAGTCCTTCGGGCAACTCATACACAAACCCGGCGGCAGCTGTAAAAAGCGCCATCCGCAGTTCTTCATCAGTGGCATCGGGGTTTCCCAGCAGCAGATTCTCCCGAACAGTTCCGCTCATCAATGTATTCCCTTGTGGCACATAAGCCAGGTTACTTCGTGTCATCGCTGTCACATCCATTTCGGTATTATCATTGTATAACCGGATAACCCCCTTTTCCGGACGTAGCAGGGCAAGCATCAAGCGTATCAGGGTACTTTTACCCACCCCTGTTTCGCCGATGATAGCCGTCCGGCTGCCCGGTATAAAATCGTACGAGAATCGATCTATCACGTTCCTCTCTCCATCAGGATAGGCAAACGAGACATTTTCCAGGCGGATACCAACTTCACCCTTCATTGTCAGCGATTTCCCCTGCTCTTCTACCGGCAATTCTTCCAGTTCGCCCAACCGCTCCACGGATGCCATCCCCTGGACAAAAACCGGAATCTGCCTGCTCAGTTCAACAATCGGACGCTGAATCATGCCTACCAGTTGCAAAAAGGCAGTCATGACCCCAAACGTGATAGCCCCCTCATTCATTCCTTTTATTCCCCAGAGAAAAGCCGTCACATACCCGGCAGCAAACCCGGCCGATACCATCAGACGTGAATACAATGTAAAATTGGCTTGCTTCATCACTTGTGAAAACAAGTTCTCCTGGAGTGTGCCAAGCTTTTCCGTCACAACCGGACTTTGTTCAAAACTTTGTATCAGTGGACGATGTTGCAGATTTTCCTGTAAATGCGCCTGTACATTACTATCGGTGGCACGAATCTCTTTTGTCATGAGCCTTATACGTTTCATATAAAACTTGCTGACGGCAAGAAACAGGGGCATGATCAACAACAGCATCCATGCCAACCGGCTATCCAACCGGGAAAGGAAAAAGAACACCGCAAGCAGTTGAAATCCCGTGATACAAACCAAAGGGAATGTTTTGCTGAGCAGTTCGCCCACGACACGCACATCTTCTTCCAGACGGTTCACCACATCGCCACTATGATAACGCTCCTTGCCATCCCAACACCCAACCATCAGTTGGGAAAAAAGCCGGAACCTCAATCTGTTTTTCAACCAAATACCGTTTCTATTCTCCAGCCGCGTACTCCATGCCGACAGGAGCAACTCCAAGACGATGGCCACGATAAGCAGGCCAACATAATATTCCAACCGGCCGGCCGATACACCGGTAGCCATATCCACAAGCTGCTTACATACGTATATGAACAACAGCGAAGCGCACACGCGCAAAATTCCTGTGATCCCATTCAACATAATATGGGAACGAATGCCGTGCGAACTATTCCAAAGCCATTGCATACAAGTTCTTACCATGCCGGATATTGTTTCCCTGATTTATCGAGTACCACTTGTTTCACTCCGTTATACAGAAAATAGGAATAATAGGCAACTACATCTTTCGGGAACAGAAGAACAATAGCGCCCAAGTGCGTATGCATGTAAATAAGGGAGTGCCATTTCCCCTGGAAATATCCTTTCGGCCGTCGCATCCGACGGGAGGCATACTGGCCGAAATTCCCGGATTGCAGTATCTTTTCGAGTACTTTACGCGACTGCCTGCCATGCACGGGAGAATAAAGCGGCATTTTTTCTTCCGGCAGGCCGAGTTCGTTCACGGCAAGAACGCCAAAAATTCTCCAGGCACGTGACAGGCCGAACGCCTTCAGGTCGGTTTCCAGCTGACAGCTGTCAATTTCCGTCGAAAAGGCATTCAGGTACATGACCCAGTCGCACAATTGCCGCAATCCCACACCACCACAAAGGAAATGATGGTAGGCATGGTTGAAAATATACAACACGTTAAAATTGACCGGAGGCAAAAAAATATCCACACCTTTCACATTCAATACTTTTAACGTGGAGCCTGAAAGCTGTTTTTTCGTCCACACCTGAAAGCGATTATCCAGTACAGGACGGTACAATCGTTCTGCAATACGGTGCACTTCAACGACCACACCGTTACGCCGGAAATGGGCATGTTTAAGGCTTTCCGACTCCTTTCCCGATACATTCCCCCAACCATCTACGATCCGGCATGCTTTCTCATAATCCTCCTCCCCTACATATAGATCGATGTCGCCGCACTGCCGGCGGAGCGGGTTGGGATAATTCCGGGCCACCCCCTGCCCTTTCAACAAAACAGGGCGGATACCTGCTGATTGCAGCAAGGGAACAACCTCCGCTATCCGCCGGTGCAATAATTCATGGCTTTGTTCAATGCGGATCACAACCCGGTGCAATTCGCGCATCCATTGGGCAGGCGGCTGTAACCCGGCGGGCAGTTCCATCACGGCATCGAACAAAATTCCCCTGACGGTTTGCATCGTCGCCATAGCCAGGATAGCGTCCCAATCGGTAGCGCCCGAAAACAGCCCCTTATCCGGCAAACCGCCCCACAATCCACAACGCAATAAAGCGAAGAACTGTTGTTCCGGCTTGTTCATGTTTCTGCTATTCCGGATTTTACCCACTCTCCGGCGATCCCCGAAGCATCGCCCATTGCCTGGCCGGCAGGGAGGCCATATTTTGCCATCAACAAACCGGCAAGCAATTCAATATCAAATTCCTTGCCTTCCACTTCCCGCCACAGGTAAGCAGCCGAAGCATTGAGTGCGATCAGTTTGTTGAAATTGACCTGTTGCAGCCCTTCACCCGCCACAATATACTCTCCGGCAACGGAACGAAGTGTAAATCCCTGTTTTATTCGCATACGATTATTTGATTTTTTATCCATCAATTGAGAATGATCCGCCTGTATATGGCAAGTAAAATCCTTCTCACCGGTAAAAGCAGGTGCCATATCAGCACCTTTACCTGTTCGCTGTTTTCATCACAGGCAATGTAGCGGCCATTCCTGATGACAGCAACTACCCGTCCGTGAACATTTTTTTCCCGGCACTCCTCGGTACCGGAGAGGTTGCCATCCCCCATCAGGATGATGTGCCCGTACTTTACTCTTATAACGCGGTGCAGCACAAATTGCCGCGGTGTGATCTCTGCCAGTACAATATCACCGGGATGTACACGGCCGTTCTTCTGAAGCACCACGCTGTCCCGCTCCCCCACGATAAAAGGGAGCATGCTATTGCCTTTGGCCCTGAGGGTGATGCTCCTTCCTTCCGAAAGGAGCATCGCCACCTCTGCCAGCAACTTTTCATTAGGCAAAGTCACGGTTTTCATTCAGGTGTCGCTTACTGTAGAACAACATAATATTACCGCCTCTTTATCGGGCAGGCAGCACAACCGGTAACATCCCGCGCCGACAGCCAGCTTTTCCACTGTATCATGTACGCCGCCCATTATATTTTCCTCCCACTTCATGCACGAGCAGGCGGGTAGAAGGGCGGCATACGCTTTCAGCGGCGAAAGTCTTTCAACGCGGTTCTCCGGCGCCTGCTGCAACTTCACGATACCATCTACCGGAACGCTTTCGTTTTTGTAACAAGATGTTTTCCCGCTCCATGGCGAACCGAAAACCCACGGCTGACCGTCTATGATGCGCACTACGGGATTATCGTCGTTCAACAGTCCGCTGCCCGCGATATGCTCCAGCCACAGGCGGCTATGGGTACTTTTGCCCGTGCCGCTTTTGCCCAGGAAGAGAAACCCTTTGCCGCCACGGTTGATGACGGAAGCGTGCATCAGCAGGGTATCATGTGGGGCCGAGGCAAAAGCGTACATTAACATCAGCGCGTTATTCAGCGCGAAGAAACGGGACAACTTTTTACCTGCCGGCACGATGGTTACTTCCCGGCATCCGTGTGGCATGAATATCCGGCTGACACCCGTTTCCCCGGGAGCAGCCAGGTAATAGGCATAACCTATTCCGGTACGGTATACATCCATCCGTGAACCGTCCACGCCGAAACTACCGGCAAAATCTCCGTCGGCCGACGGCACGGCTGCCTTTTCATCCACGATAAGGGTGAAAAGCACTGCGTCCCGGGCAGCGGCGCATTCAAACGGCGCGTAAGGGGTAAGCATTGCCCATAGCGGGTCTCTTTCGGGCATTACGAGACAAAACGTGTGCCCGGCAACAGAATAATATTTTCGATCCATCTGATATTTTTTCCAAAGAAAGATAGAAATCTTGCCGCGATATTCTTTATATCAACGATTATACCGGCGGCGAACATGTGCAAGCAGGCAGGCATGCCCCAAAACCTTAGATCATTAATTCTTTATACAGCGGACCAGATAACCGTTTCCACGCTTTGCCAAGATACTACCGGCATCGTCCCGTGTTATATAGGCCGTTGTATTTTTTATATAAGCCAGCCAGATATCATATGTAGCGTCCGGGGCGGCTTCCGATGTCCAGTAAAAACCCACATTACCATATATCGCGTCTATTGTCCCATAGCCAAAACTACGGTTCCCCGCGGTGGGAAAATAGCGGACAACAGCGCCGCTCCAATCGAAGGAGGCGTCCCTCACCTGCCCGATGGTCGTAAAGGCATTCGCCCGGACGGCGGAGATCTTCATCGCGTTGGTTGCACTTATCCATTCATATTTAAAGGCGGTAGCCAACGAGGTTCCTTTATATTTCAAACCCACCATGGAGTTGTCCGTGATCTTCCTGTAATCGGCAAGCCAATTTTCGGGCGTCCCGTCGTTATCAAGGTCTATCGCTTCGCTTCTGTCGGAGTGATCATTAAACGAAAATCCGTAGGTGGCACCGCTGAAAGGCAGGATAGCCGTCCACTCCGCAGGCGAGGGAAGATGCCATCCGTCAGGGCAGGGATCTCCCGGGTAGCGCGTATTTGTCCCCCGATAGGATTCCGGCGCCGATGAAGCCTGAGCAATCAGAGATCTCCATGTATCGGTTCTATTGGGGGAAGGGTGCCATGAACCTGCAGCACTAACGATAAAATCGTCGCTCCATATCTTGGGATCATTCAACGAAGCAGCAATCCCACCCACAATTGTTATATCTCCCTCCGCGGGGAATGGAATATTTCTCCCCCATTGATACATCTTCCCCTTGGTGGTCTGTTCATCGCCTGCCGTGAATGTATTGAGTACATCCAGGTTATGGGTGGCAAAGCGCGAGAGGGGATTCACGACCATTCCGATTGACTCCGATTGGTACAAATATATGATTTCCTCTGCCGATAATGCGTTATTGTACAGACGGATATCATCGATTTTACCGTTATAATAATGACAACATTCGGCACAAGAGCCGAAACGTAATGGTTTTCCGGATGAAAGATAGGGGATAGCGCTTAAAACATAATTTCCCACAAAAACGCCGTCAACATACAACAAGCCTTTCTTTTGCTCCACATCACGCACATACGTTACCATGTGCCATGTCTCATCATTATATGTCTTTTCAGATATATAACTCCTCCCATAACTTCTGCTTTCCCATATATCAAGCTTGCCGGAATTAAATCGGATAAACCATCCCTCACCATCATAACAATTATCATGAGTTACAATATGCTGAAAATTACCGCCTGAAGAAGAGGCATTCACCCAAACATTACATGAGAATGACTGTGTACCAAACGCCGCTATGTCCGAATTAGCCACACGTATATTATTATTCGTTCCATTAAAACTATACGCACTGTTTGCATTGCCAAACCGGTCGGTAGTAAGGGTTGCTCCGTGTACAGTCCCATCGTTGGTTCCGACAGCGTCATTGGCATCACCATCAAATTTCCAATGCGCAACCAGACCGGTTACCGATGGCATTCTTGCATGTTTCCATTCCGCACCATCCCATGCCAGCATAAGCCGGTAATATTTGCCCGCAGTGAAGGTCTTGGCAGGAAGGGGTTGTGTCGTGGCCGTCCCGTTAAGGGTAACGGTTATGTTCCCTGCAGGATTGGCAGGCACGACAGGAACAAACCAGCAATAGGCTTTTTCCGATGTTCCCCCGGCAATGGTAGTGGCCATGGCGGGAAAGAAGAGCGCATTGCCCTCTTTGTTATCCGTAAACTCACCGGTGTCAATATCGTAAATTGCCTGTCCCGTGGCATTGAATAGCCAGTTGCTGCCACTGCTCGCAACAGATAGGCTGTTGACGGTATAACTACTCTCCAAACCGTTGATCAACGATATGCCCAGCAACGCACCAAGGTGCGAGAAAGATACCGAAACGGGAGTTGTGCCCGTGAGGTTTTTCGCTTCGAAACGCAGGATACAGACAGGTTCCGCGTCACTCAATGCCGCTCCAGAAGGCATTGCGGGAAACAGGATCTCCTTGGAATCTGCCCCTGTGAACTCCGCACCATAGACGCCGTAAAGGTCGAACGGTTCGGTTATTCCAACGGGAATATCAATGGCGAAATCACCCGTCTTGCCGCCGTTGCGGATATTGGTAACGGGGACGGCACTTACTGTTTTTACCACCCCTCCGCCGCCGCTTACGAAACAGAGATTCAGCGCGTCGCCCTCTTTCCACTTCACGGTAATTCCCTCCTCGCTTTCACTCAGGGCAAGGCGGGTAGCGATGCTCCCACCGTCGTCGCCGGGCGTGGAAGCCGTGAGAGTAAAGGTACGATCGCCGGCGAGAGTCGTATTATCGGGTATTTCGTTATGTACGCAGCCGACAAGCAGCGCTACGGTTGAGAGGAGTATTATCACTGATTTTTTCATATCATACATATCCTTTACAAATCAGGGTTAATGAGGGATTAACCACTGGAGGCTTCACCCATGGGTAAAGCCTCCGGTTGGGAAAAATGTCAAATTCCGGTTGGAATAGCTTTTATTTTAATCTTTGAATCGGCATTATCGGTATATACCGAATAGAACACACCACCCACATTTGCTGCCATCACTTTCGTGTTTGCCTTGACCGTTACACCGGTATCGGTGAATTCGTACGCATTGTATTTTGTAAACAGTTTTGAAGAGGCAGCCAATCCCGCGATAGTGGTAACGCCCGACAAGCCCGATGTAGCCGAAAGGGAGTGAGGTGTAACTGCCGTTGTAATACTTTGCACATTGGTAAAGGAGGCGACCGTTCCGGTTACCGAGATGGTTGCCGAATAGTTCGTGTTAGCAGCTTTATAGAGAGCTATTACATCGGTGTCATTGAACGTTAAATCATATATAGCATGTTGGTTGCCACTGGTTCCGGTAGTTTTGCCGAAAGCACCTGTACCCGATTTGATCTCGACAGTATAAGTGTTATAGGCAGTCCCTCCTCCCGATCTGTCATAATTTTGGTGATGAGCCATTATATAATAATCTCCCAAAGCATTCAAGGCAATATAGGAACCATTATTATAATATTCTCCCCAATAAGCGCTTCCACCCCAATTTTCGTAATAACCACGAAAAATCAATGTTTTTGCAAAATCTCCCAAACTGTTAACGGCATACATGATATCATCCCTAAACCACGCATCTCCCGAACTGCCCCTTGTATCGGTATATGTAATATGTGCATATCCGCTTGCATCCACATCGATATCGGGCTTCTTACATGCTCCTGTTCCTCCATGGTTCATGGATTCGATATAAACAGCCGTACTCCATTCTGTTCCGTTGTATTTGAGATAAGCAATCTTATTATCCGCAGATGTATAAACCACATGCGGGTATCCACTCCTGTCGATTGCAAGGCGCGCCTCGGCTCCTGCGCCCAGCTCCACCTCTCCTCTCCATGTCCCGCTGGTTTGCGCGGCGTTGTAATAGACCTTGTTATCACCTTTTGAATAGACCATGCCGATAAAACCGTGGCCGGCAGAAGCGGCATGCATCAGGTTGCCGGTTGCCGTCAAATCATCGATAGAAAGAGGAGGAGTAAAAGTGTCGTCTGTAAAATTCAATTTGGAGCCGTCCCAAAACGCATAGAAATAGTATGCTTTCCCGGCGGCCGTGGGCGCGACGCGGGCGGCTTTACGGTTGGCACTTGAGGCTATCTTCACCGATTCCGGATTATAGACCTCCAATCTCAGTTCGGGCCAATTTACATCGGGTACCGGAGGATACCATGCCCAGAATTCGTTTATTTCGTCAAGCCCCATATCTTTTGAGTTATTATCGAAAAGGATGGCCGAATTTGTAGGACTTCCGCTTACGAATGATTCCGCCTGCAAGTCATACCTGGCTCCCTCATCTCCACTGTTGTTATAGGCCCACCCGTCGGTAGCGGCAGTCAGTTGTACGCGCGCTATACTGTTCCAACTGCCGGCACTGCCATTTTTTAATTTCACACAAAAAAGAGAGCCTATATGCCGGAAGCTCACCGTTGCAGAGGGAGCATCGACATCCAAGCCGGTGGCTTTAAAGGTCATCATCACGTCTTTACGCGACTGGACGCCTTCCAGTCCAGTGTAGGTCTGCCAGGGTGTTGCAGGCAAAACTGCAATGGAGGGATCAGTATCGTCCAATCCCTGTCCGCCATATACGCCGTACAGGTCAAAAGTGCCCATAGCAAATGATTCGGGAACGTTGATATCGAAATCGGCCCTTTTCCCGTCAGAAGAAATATTTTTCACCGTTACAGTCCGTTTCTCTTTCGTCTCTCCCTGAATAAAACAAAGCTGAATCTGATCCTCGTTCTCCCATATCAGTTTAATATCTTTTCCGTCCTGGGTGAATGCAACGCGGGTTTGGGTAGCACTCTCATCGGGCATGGAAGCAGTAAGGGTAAGAGAACGGTTATCAGTCAGATCCGGTTGTTTTTCAATAATTTCATTTTTATCGCAGCCAGTTACGACAACTAACAGGAAGGTTGCCAACAGGTATAATTTACTCTTCATGATCGCCATATTTTTATATTATGCGTTTACCAGTCTTCTCCTGTAAGATCCATATCCGTTGTGGTTGTGTAGGCACTGCCGCAAAGGATGCCCTCCATTTCCATTTCAATAATCTCGATAGCCGGTTTTTCATATATTTCGGCCTGTTCTTCCCGTTTGTTGAATGTTTTTTCTGTTTCCATTTTATTTATTATTTATATATAGTTTATAATGTAGCATCCGGTAAATCAGGAATCGGTAATCATCCTCATTATTTACTACTTCACAAATTTATAGACAAATAACAGTCACCTATTTTCAAAACATACGATTATCTTCCTGATTGGTAAAAATCTTTTCCTGATTGGTAAAAATCCCTACTAATTCATAAAAAAAAGAGCTATTGATATAAAAAAAAGGCTATTTTTGTCATAAAAAAGATTGAAATATGTTATTTTCCTTGATCCTCTCGGTGATGCCGATGTTTGTCTGCTTGTTCTGGGTAATTCTACTCTTAAGCGGAAGAGAGAGAAATTTATCGAAACGATATTTAGCTTTCTTCCTGTCATTATCAGTAATCAACTATTTTACACATGCGGCGTTCTTTAACTATGAGTATAAATTGTTCGCTTTTATGGACAACGTGTGGGTATTTACGTCACTTGCCGGATATCCGCTCTATTATTACTATATCCGTTTACTGACCCATGATGTAAAAATCAACTGGCGATGGAGTTGGATCGTGGCTCCCTCTTTCCTGCTGTCCCTCTTTTCATTTGTCATTTATTTTGCCATGTCACCCGATGAATTGGAGATGTTTATACATGGAGTAATGTATCACGAGGCAGGTTACACCGAACCTTATCCACAATTGGTAGGATTACAGATATTAAGGATGTTCCTGTTTCAGATTATCTTTATTATACAGGTAGCCTTGTCGGTCTATTTCGGGTTTCGGCTCATTATCAGGTATAACAAAAATGTCAGGAGATTTTACTCCAATACCGACAGGAAAGATCTCAGTCCGGTAAAATGGGTGTTATTCGCATTCCTTTTCGCATCGGTTATTTCTCTTCTTTCCAACGTGATCGGAAAAGATTTTTTCATCAATAAGACAGCCTTACTGGCAATTCCTTCCATTACACATTCCCTGTTTTTATTTTTTATCGGCTATGTGGGATACCATCAGGATTTCACTATTGAGCACTTCATGAAGGATGTGAATGATTACAGGAATCAAAAAACTTTTCAGGAGGAAAAAGAGAATATCTCTTTCAAAAATAAGATAACCAAACGACAACTCATTCAATTGATGGAAGAGAAAAAATTGTTTACTAACCCCGAATTAAGGATTACAGATATAGCGTTGATACTGGGAACAAACCGGACATATATTTCACGTATCGTGAACGAGGAAATGGAGACAAATTTTTGCGATTGGATAAACAGTTACCGGATCGATTATGCTGTAAACATAATGAATGACCCCAAACAGAACCACTTGTCGGCACTGCAAGTCTCCGAAATATCGGGCTTTTCAAGTGTAAGCGCATTTTACCGGGTTTTCAAGGAAAAACAAGGTATTTCTCCCGGTAGGTATCGTGAGGAAAAAGTAAGGTTTGGAAGAGTAACCCAACAGGGGTAAAAGTTTTTTCTGCCGGATGATGACGACCGCAAATGCACGATGAGGAAATAAGTCATCGACACTATATTTTAACCCCGGCATTATTTCTTTATCAGTGCAATAAATTCTTCACGGGTTCGCTGTTCGCGAAATACTCCGGTGAAATCGGAGGTGGTGGTTATGGAGTTCTGTTTTTCTACACCCCTCATCTGCATGCACATATGCTGTGCTTCAATCACCACCATCACCCCCATGGGATTTAATGTTTTCTGAATGCATTCCTTGATCTGGGTAGTAAGGCGTTCCTGCACTTGTAACCGTCGGGCGAATACATCGACGACACGGGCAATCTTGCTCAAGCCGGTAATATAGCCATCCGGGATATAGGCCACATGCGCCTTACCGAAGAACGGTAACATATGATGTTCGCACAACGAAAAAAGATCGATATCCTTTACAATCACCATCTGCCGGTAGTTTTCCTTAAACAGGGCAGAACGTAGAATCGCTTCCGGATCCTGCCAATACCCTTTTGTGAGATATTGATAGGCTTTTGCAACCCGGTCCGGTGTTTTTATCAGTCCCTCACGGGCTCCATCCTCACCCAAAAGCGAAAGAATATCGCGCATGTGATCGGCAATCACCGATCTGTTTTTCTCTAGTTCTTCGGAAGACATCTCTGTTTATTATTGTAGGTTACCTGTTCACTCCTGACTACTATTCGACTGGTTTACAGGTATTTTAACCTCATCCACCACAATATACATCTCTTTGCCAAAAGAGGGTAACGACTTTGACATCACCTTTAATGCCTCTTCGGCTTCGCTTCTGGTTTCAAAATTTCCAACCCGTAAACGCCAGAAAGGTGATTCAAAAAGGACCACCGTTTCATACTGAGGAAATGAATTATTGATTACCTGCTGCTTTTTGTGTGCCTCATTTTTGGAGGTACGCTGGTCATTTCCTGAAAAAGCCTGTATCTTATAACCCCTTACCCTGTAGAATTGATTCGTTCCGTCAGTACTGGTATATACCGTTCTGGAAGGTGCCATCGGACGTCCCAACACGTGCGAAATACTCTCATCCTCATAGACGGTGACACGTCCCTTACCGGGAACAGGTGAATTCAGATCCTTCAGTATTTCTTTCTTCTGAGATGATAACTGTCCATAGGCACCGCCTACGGATACCAACAAAAACAGCAAGAGGATCGTATTGTGATAAAGATAGTTCATATATAAAAGAATCAAGAACCAAGACTTTTAGACTTTTAGAGCCAAGAACCAAGACTTTTAGATGTGAGATTTAGGATTTAAGAATTTCAGTTCCCTAATCACCTGTCCACCTATCCACTTCTTAGCTTCAGGCTTCTTTTCCATTAGTCACATTGGCATTACTTGTCCCGATTTATCGGGATTGGCATATTACTCATATTAGCAAATTAACATCGCAAAGATAAAGAAATACCACAGACCCGAAGCAGATCTGTGGTAAAATTCTGTTAACTGATTCAGAATGCCTCGATAATGGGCATAAATTTATCGACACCCAGCGAAGCGCCGCCAATAAGGCCGCCATCCACATCAGGATTGGAGAACAATTCTTTTGCATTTCCTGCATTGCAACTTCCGCCATAAAGGATAGAAGTATTGTCTGCAATATCCTCACCATACTTCTTAGCCACTGTCTTGCGGATAAAAGCGTGTATCTCCTGTGCCTGGTCAGCTGTAGCCGTCTTTCCGGTGCCGATCGCCCATACTGGTTCGTAAGCCAGTACAATCTTCGCGAAATCTTCAGTTGAAAGCTCAAACAATGATTCTTCTATCTGCGATTTTACTACTTCAAAATGTTTATTGGCTTCTCTCTCTTCCAACACCTCTCCGATACAAAAGATGGGAGTAAGTTCGTTTGCAAGTGCCAACTTCACTTTTTCTTTCAGTATTTCAGGAGTTTCGTGGTAGTAGGCACGACGTTCGCTATGTCCCAGGATCACATATCCAGCACCTGTAGAAGCTACCATCGCGGCCGAAACCTCACCGGTATATGCACCCGATCCCTTATCGGCACAATTCTGTGCAGCAACACCTATTTTATTTGTGTCGATACTGCTTACTACACTTGCCAGATGAATGAAAGGCGTACCGATCACCACATCGCAATTCACGCTTTTATTTTTTAACGCCTCATTCAACTCTTTAGCCAATTCTACTCCCTCTTGCAGGTTTTTATTCATTTTCCAGTTCCCTGCTACAATGTTCTTTCTCATACAAATAATATATATATATTTAAAAAATTAAGATCTCTGATTTGAGATTTTAGATTTCATAATCTCCAAGTCTCCCTATCATTTCACATTCTCATCGAGCTTTACTGCATGAAGCGCATTAGCGCCATGCCATTTATCCATCACCGTTCCCTCTTTGAGCAACATCAATCCCGGATTTGCCCGTATCATAGTCTTCAACACCCTTTCATCGGCATGACAGAATTGGAATCCGGTCTGGTGGCGTTGCTCCCACGCTTCGACTACTTCAGTGGACGATGACGTAAGGAGATAAAACGAATACCCCTTCTCAGCAGCATAGCGATTCACCTCCTTAAAATTTTCGAGGTGTTTCAGATTCATTTTCTCCAATGAATAGGCGATCATCAGGAAGGTATATGATGGTTCCGACAGGATAATATCGGTGATATTTCCACCAATATCCCATGAAGAAATAGTTTCATCGTAATACAATGCTTCTACGGAAAAATCCTCGATAGCGGGCTTCTCCCCTTCCTTCACCAATTTCGTTTTCATATCTACAAATACCCAGGTGGAATCATTCCAAGGATAATTCTCTTCGGTAAATTCTTTCTCTATCCCGTCTTTGCTGTAGACAAAAACGGTCTCCATCACATCCGCTTTCTCCGGATCTATAAACATCTGTTGCGGGATATTAGCACCTATTTTATAGGGCCGGAAGTCCAGTACCGGGAGCCGGTATACATTATGTAGGGAGAAGAATATGCCAAGAAGTAATATTGACAGAGCTACTACGGGCTCTATCTTCCTGGAAAACAGCGGCGTAATCAATCTCCATTTTAAAATCAGTAGAATCGTACCCGCCAGGAGCACTATATTTTTATAAAAAGTCAGCCAGTTACTGATGATAAATGCATCACCGAAACAGCCACAATCCTTCACGGGGTTTGTGATGGCAATCCACAGCGTAAGTGGCGTGAAAAAAAGCATGAACAACGTGATGAAACGAACAGTCCATTTCCCGTAAATACCCAGTAAGAGAAAAATACCCAGGGCAAATTCGGCCGTCACCATAAATACTGCCACAGGCAAGGCCAACGGAAAAAACACCGTGAGGCCTAATTCAATCAGATAATCCTGTATCTTATACGTAAAACCCAGCGGATCGACTGCCTTCACAAATCCGGAAAACAGGAATGTAGCCCCGACAATGATACGGGAGAATTCGACCAGGAATTTTACTGTTTTATTATTTGCACTCATCCCTCTGTTTCCCAATTACCTGACCACCTGACCACCTATCCACTTCATCTTAATCAACCCAAAAACGGCATAATTGATCATATCCTTATAGTTGGCATCAATCCCCTCTGAAATAAGGGTTTGTCCCTCATTGGCTTCAATCTCCTTGGTGCGCTGTATCTTCATCAGGATAAGATCTGTATAGGAACTTATCCGCATACTTCTCCATGCTTCTCCATAATCATGGTTCTTTGCATCCATCAGCGCTTTCGATTCAGCCACAAAACGTTCATAAAGTTCCAATGCTTTCTCAGCCTCAATATCCACCACATCCACATATCCCAGTTCCAACTGGATCAGCCCGATGATACCATAATTTACAATGCCGACATATTCCGGGAAGATACCTTCGTCTACCTTGTTATCTTTCGTCGTTTCAAGCGTACGAATACGTTTCGCCTTAATAAATATCTGATCGGTCACCGACTCGGGGCGAAGGATACGCCATGCCGCCCCGTAATCATGCAGTTTTTTTGCAAATATATCCCGACAAATCGAGAGTATTTCGTCAAATTGAAGGTGGGTTACATCCATTTCGTTTAAATTAATTGCACGAACAAAGGTAATAAAAAAAGGTACAAGTTTGTCATCCTGTACCTTTTTCTATGCACCTGTCGGCCTTACAATTTATGAAACGCGGATAGATTTACCTTCGCGCAATATCGTTTTTGCAGTGATATTATTTAATGAACAGAGCTTACTTACAGTAGTACCATAACGTTTGGCTATAGCTCCCAGGTTATCTCCTTTCTGGATCCTGTGATAACTCACTTCACCCGAAACATATTTATTGGTTGCACCCTGATTGACCGGAGGCCTGACACTTGATGCGTTACCCGTATTTCCCGCATTTCTATTGACGGTAACCTTACTGCTATTGGTTGTTTTCCTGTAGCTCGAATTAGTCACCAAATACTCTCCCTGATGCACATCTTTTTTCTCGAAATCGATAATGAAATTGGGATTGATCGGCTTACCAAGAAAACGGGTTTCGAAATGAAGGTGTGAGCCAAATGAACGTCCGGTATTACCCGCCAGCCCGATAGGTTCTCCCGACTTGACAAAATCATTTTCATCTACGAGGAATTTGGAAAGATGACCATATACCGTTTCTAGTCCGTTCAAATGACGGATCACGAGATAATAACCATACCCTCTTCTCTCATATTGCTTTACCCTCACCTTACCATCAAATGCGGCATAGATAGTATCACCGGTCTGTGCTTTCAGATCGATACCATAGTGATAACGGCGACTGCCTCGCCTACCGAAATTGGATGTCATATATCCATCCACCGGCATGGTGAAATTATCCAGGTCCACCATAAATGTATCCGGTACATTTTCCAGATGACCGTACATATTTACATAATTATTCGACCACATTCCACCATAAATATCATCCGCCGGGATCGCATCCGGATCAATTTCAAACCTATCTTCTTCCACTTCATCCAAAACAGACAAATCCAACTTAAGCTTCAATCCATCGGCAAAAAGACCTGACTGTTCACTCAAAGTGGAACTGTGTAACTGTTTATATATAAGATCGGGTTTGGTATTTCCGCTTGATTCCGGAGACAATTGTGAAAATGCGTTCAATGTAACGAACATCAAGCTTGCAGATAACAATAGGCTTGCTTTTGCTAAAATTTGATTTCTCTCCATTGTTGTTTCACTGAATTTTTTGGTAATCCATTAAAAAACACTCTTGTCATTATATCTCATCATTCGCATATAAGAACGGAATGAGATAATGTGAATAATTAAAAATCTCCTTCTCTGAGAAGAAGCGTTTCAACTCGGCTTGTGCTGTTTCTTGGGAGTCGGAGGCATGCACAATATTTTCCTGCACGCTCATACTGTAGTCACCCCTTATAGTACCGGGTTCTGCTTCTCTCCCATTGGTAACACCGGCCAATTTTCGCACCACGTTTATCACATCCAATCCCTTAAGAGCCATCACTACCACCGGACTGGTCTGCATACCGGCTTTGACACGACCAAAAAATGATTTTCCAGCCAAATGTGAATAATGCTCATTCAAAATTTCATCGGTCAATTCTACCATCTTCATACCGACAATCTGGATTCCTTTCCTTTCGAAACGGGAGATAATTTCCCCCATGATTCCGCGTTGCATAGCAGATGGTTTTAGAATTACTAATGTAATCTCCATGAATGATAAAAATGATAAACTATGAATGAAAATGACCTTTTAATTACTGATTTTTTTCTTTAAATCATCTCCAAAGTAAAGTTTTTATTATTTCTAATCCAAATTATCAACATCTTTTTTTGAGGATAATTTCCACACAAAGAGCAAAAAATAGCGATATCATTCTATATTACAATCACTTACACACAAATATGTTTTACAACATATTTTACTGATATTAAGCACAATAGACAATTATTAACCATTTTACCGCAACTTTCCTACTGTCAGAAAAAGAGAGATGCTTTTACAACAAAAAGAAGTTCATAGCCGGAATTTTACTTTTTTTAATACGCTAATCTTAAAATGCAGTTTCAATCCTCAACCGGAATAAAGAGATTTCAGTATCTTTGCCCAAAATTCGCAATCAATCAGCACGATTCGAGTTAAAATTGAGACTATATATCAATCATCAAAAAAAAGAATAATGATCAAGTACAAACTTATCAACAATGTTACAGGTTGGATTGTATTTGCCGTAGCAGCAATTGTTTATCTGCTCACGATAGAGCCTACGGCAAGTTTCTGGGATTGTGGCGAATTCATTACTTCAGCTTACAAGTTGGAAGTAGGACACCCGCCCGGAGCTCCAATCTTTATGCTGGTGGGTAATCTTTTTACGCAGTTCACCCAAGATCCGTCCCAGGTAGCAAAAATGGTCAACAGCATGTCGGCGTTGCTGAGCGCGTTTACCATCCTGTTCCTTTTTTGGACGATCACTCATTTGACCCGCAAACTGATTTTATCAAAGGAGGAAAGCGAACTTAGCGTAGGGCAAACCATTGCCGTGATAGGTAGCGGCCTTGTAGGCGCATTGGTTTATACTTTTTCCGATACATTCTGGTTTTCGGCGGTGGAAGGTGAGGTATACGCCTTTTCATCCATGCTTACCGCCCTGGTATTCTGGTTGATCCTCAAGTGGGAGGATAATGCGGACAAAACCCATTCCGACAAATGGATAGTACTGATTGCTTATATTCTGGGACTATCGATTGGCGTACACCTGCTAAACCTGTTGTGTATCCCTGCTATTGTATTGGTCTATTATTTCAAGAAAAACAAGACACCCGAATGGAAAGGTATAACCAAAGCTCTCCTATTATCTTTCGGACTGATCATCGTGTTAATGTGGGGGATTATCCCCGGTTTCACAAAAGTAGGAGGATGGTTCGAAGTCTTCTTCGTGAACACACTCGGCCTTCCTTATCATACAGGTGTGATTGTTTATCTGATCCTTTTAGTGGGTGTGATCGCATGGTCACTCTATGAAACATTATCGCGGAAAGGCACAGAAAAGAAAGCACGGATTTCTTTCTTTCTGAGTTTGGGTATGACTGGAATATTGTTCATCGGGAGCAGCGCATGGTTATGGGTGCTACTTATTGCTACAGGCGCTTATTTTACATTAAAGTACAAAAACCTGGAGATTAAGTTTATCAACCTCAGCGTTACCTGCCTGATGGTCATAATAGTCGGCTTTTCAGCCTATGCCTTAATTCCCATCCGGTCCAGTGCCAATCCTCCTCTCGACCTGAATTCGCCGGAAGATATCTTCTCGCTGGGAAGTGTGTTAAGCCGTGAACAATATGGAGAAGGTCCTCCTCTGATCGTCGGTACTACCTATGCCTCACAACTGTCGCAGAATGCGGATGGATCACTGGTCAGAAAGGGAAAGAGAGTATCCTATAAGCAGATCGTGAAAACTTCTCCCGATCAGAAAGACCGGTATGAAAAAACAACGTCATACAACTATAAGTATACCAATACAGCCTTCTTTCCCAGGATGCATTCTACCCCCAACAATCAGTCATTCAACCTCCATAGTAATGGATATAAACAGTGGGGAGGCGTGACCGATATGAATAAAAAACCTACGTTCCTGCAGAACATGAGATTTTTCATCAGTTACCAGTTAAATCATATGTATTGGCGTTACTTCATGTGGAACTTCTCCGGCAGACAGAACGATATTCCGGGAAATGGAGATATGACCGCAGGGAACTGGATCACGGGGGTACCTTTTATTGATAATAAAGTGCTAGGCTTGGGTCCCCAGGATAACATCGCACCTGATATTGCAGATAATAAGGGCCATAATAAATATTACATGCTCCCGTTGCTGCTGGGTATTATTGGGATCCTTTATCAGTTACAGCTGAGAAAAAGGGGTATGCAAAGTTTTATAATCGTTTTTCTGCTTTTCTTTATGACAGGACTGGCCATTATCCTCTACCTGAATCAAACACCATTTGAGCCGAGGGAACGCGATTACGCCTACGCCGGTTCATTCTACGCTTTTTCCATCTGGATAGGGATGGGAGTTGCAGGTATCGGCCTCTTTTTAAGGAAATATATAAAGAATACCCCCACAGCTACCGCTCTGGCTACTATCGCCACGCTTTTCGTCCCCTTGCAGATGATATCACAGAATTGGGACGATCACGACCGGTCGGGAAGAACACTGGCCAGGGACACAGGTATGAACTACCTGAGTTGTGTAGGTGAAAACGGCATAATCTTCACCAACGGTGATAATGATACCTATCCGCTTTGGTACGTACAGGAGACCGAAGGATTCCGTACCGACGTGAGGGTTGCCAACCTAAGCTTTCTCTATACGGAATGGTATATAGACCAACTTTTACGCCAGGCATATGAATCGGAACCGTTACCCATCAAGTGGACGCGCCCGCAATATACCGGTGAAGCGGGAGATATGGTACGTGTTCTCACAAGACAGGATATAGAGAATGTACTTCGACAGAACGAAATACCTCTCCTCTCTTACAGAAACTATTACGATGTGAATGCGTACAAAGACACCCTCTCACTCGATCGGATCATGGATAATTTAAGAACTGGAGAAAATGCAAGACCTACCCATCCCATTTCTTATTTCGGTAACATAAAGATTATCCCCGGCAAAATACTTTCTCTCAATGTGGATACTGCACGTGTAAACTGGAAGGCTATCAACTCGAAACCATCCGACAAAATGTATATCAGCCTGGAAGGTAAATCGGTTCTGACGCGACAGGAACTGATGATTTTGGAAATGCTCAAAAACATCAACCAGGATAACTGGCAGCGTCCGATCCATTTCGCGGCGACAGTCACTCAGGCGCTTTATATGAATCTGCAAAACCGCAACCTTTCGCTCAACGGCGCCACTTTCCAGATAGTGCCCGGGACTCCGCTCAATGACGCGGTGAATTTAGAAGCGGCATATGATAACATGGTGAATAAATTCAGGTGGGGTGGATTGGAGAAAAATCCCGATATTTATCTTGACGAAACCTGTAGGGGTATGCTTTTGGGTTACCGCAATTATTTCGCCCAACTCATCGAGGCGCTTATTGATGCGGGAGAAAAACAGAAAGCATTGACGGCCCTCGATAAGATCACCTCTATGATTCCTTCTTCCGCCGTTCCTTATGGTGTAGAAGGTGTAATATTTGCAAGAGCCTATTATCTCCTTGGAGAGACACAAAAGGGAGAGGCTCTCATAGCCGAAATTACCGATAGGATAGACAGGAATCTCGACTGGTATATACGGCTCACCCCTGTACAGTTATCGAATACGTATTACAACGTGGTAAGCAAGAATATAAGTCCCTTAGTACTTATCTCAAATATCTATCAACAACATGATAACGAGAAATACGGGGTGATGGTCGACGAGTTGTTGGAATGGGCGCAGACCTTCTATGTGAAGGGGGCTCCCTTTTTCGGGGATGCACTTCTGAAAGAAGTCACCAACGGTGCAATACAGAATTATTATACTGCAGACAAAAGTGACACTTTACTAAGGGCGACAGAAGAAAAAACGATGCAAAAAGCACTTGCTATGATGCAACAATTCAGTCCCCGGTTACTTCAACAATATCAAGCGACAGAGTAAAAGATAATGATACGGTTGTGAGTCGACTCACAGCCGTATCCCTTTTCAATTTACATTCACATTTCATGCTAATTGAGCAACCACCCCATCTATACAGGCTTCTGTTCCCGGAAGCCCTCTGGCAGATCAAGGTAGCCGGCCAAAAGACGGTCTACCTCACTTTCGATGATGGCCCCATTCCCGAAGTTACTCCCTGGGTATTGGACTTATTGGATCACCATGATA
Source organism: Proteiniphilum sp. (assembly GCF_034927365.1). GTDB lineage: Bacteria > Bacteroidota > Bacteroidia > Bacteroidales > Dysgonomonadaceae > Proteiniphilum. The sequence goes on from NZ_JAYFQD010000010.1 coordinate 433,831, forward strand.
TAAAAGCTACGTTCTTCTGTGTAGGAGACAACGTACGTAAATATCCGGACCTGTACCACCAGCTCCTTGGCAGGGGTCACCTGACAGGAAATCACACCTTTAATCATGTACAAGCCTGGAAAAACAGCACGTCCTTCCTATTAAGGAATGCGAATAAGGCAGCTGAACTGATCGATTCAACCCTTTTCCGTCCTCCTCACGGACATATGCGTGTTCCGCAGAATGTAGCATTGCAGCAAGCGGGGTATAAGGTGGTCATGTGGGACGTGGTGACAAGAGATTACAGCCGTTATACGACACCGGAACAGGTTTTGGAAAATGTAAAAAAATATGTGCGAGACGGTTCCATCATAGTATTTCATGATTCACTCAAAGCAGAGAAAAACATGAAATACGCTCTTCCACTTGCCATAGAATGGTTGAAAGAAGAGGGATATACCTTCGAATTAATTCCTGCCAGACAATCGAACCAGGATAACGGATTTACCGATCCGCAACCCATTTTTACAAAGCAGCTCGGGAGTTGAATTACAACTCCTTAAGCCAATTGGTCATATCTGTTAGAAATTGGGGAGAAATGGTTTGTTCAATTTTCCCATATTCATCTATCGCTCCGGTTTCACATTCCTGGAAAAGATGATTTAGACCGTTATATGATTTGATAGTATATTTTTTATTTCCGCCCTTTTCCAGTGACTCTTTTATCGCCTGCAAATTTTGCAGGGCTTCCACCTGGATGTCTTTTTCCCCGTTAGCAGCGAACACAGGACATTTCACTTTTTCTAAATATTGGGTAGGATTTAATGATAAAAAAGATCGGTACCATGGCGAAAGCATTGCTCCCATATTACCTTTAATATAATTTTCCCTACTGCTTTTTCCTCGGATTGAAGCAGGTATTGACTCCCATAATATACCGAATTCATCACTTAGTTCTTTTTGCTCATCAACAGTACCTTTCCAATCTTTCAGGCTCACATAGATCTTTTCCAGGGTAGTTATAACCTGATCAATAGTATCCTGCGGCACCTGTCCCATTTTCATTAAATCAATGTTCTGCTGCCTGAGAAGTTTACTTCCTTCCACTCCCATCCCTGCCATCAGTATAATAGCTCCAACCGTTTTATCGTTGGCAGCCACCATCGGCGCAATCACTCCTCCTTCACTGTGCCCGATCAAGGCTATCCGACTTTTGTCGATATTACTTTGAGACTTGAGGAAATGGAAAGCAGCAGCAGCATCCGAAGCAAAATCTTCAGTAGTGGCACTCACATAATCACCATTCGATTTGGCTATACCTCGTTTATCATAGCGCAAGACGACGAATCCGTTCCGTGTGAGATGATCGGCAATCACCAAAAACGGCTTATGCCCGAAAATGGCTTCATCCCGATCATTAGGTCCACTTCCCGCGATCAGTATTACAGCAGGAAATATCCCCGTTGAGTCGGGAATCGTCAGGGTACCGGCTAATATATTCCCGTCAACCTCATTCAGGAAAGTGATATCTCTTGTCAGGTATGGAAAAGGAGACTTAGGCTCCTGCGAACGTGACAACGTTGTTTTTTGAGTCGGTTTTAAAACTAACGGCAATTGTAATCCACCCTGACGGAATATTCCCGTGATAGAATCATCCTGAAAAATTCCGGTATAAGAAATACCCATACCTCTTGCCGATATTTCCAGTTTATTACCCGAAAAGAGAGTTTTAGTTGTCGCTAATCCAAAGGCACCCTGATCAGGGCTATCCATCTTTGTTTCGTAAATGGTATCGTGTTTCACGATATGGAAAACGATTGCAAGCTTTGCATTTTGAATATGTAGTTTTCCGGCCCAGGAACCGGTTATATCCTGGGCAAAAAGAGAACTTGTGAAATAAACGCAAAGAGCGATAATGATACATTTCTTCATACGGTAGTTTTATTTATAAGGAACACGATTGCGACCAGGTCATCCTTTTGACAATGATCAGAATATCTGGTAAATCAATATTTTCGAAGCTACTTCGGCTACAATTAATCCGATAATAAATCCGATAATCAGTTTTGAGCCTTTAGCCCCGGTAGACACCTTAAACCCGTTATACATCAATGCGACAACCCAGATTAGGGTAACAACCCCTAATATACTAAAAATAATCAAACCGGGATTATACAATACAATCATTGGGTTAGCCATGATCTCTTCGACTGAGACAGGTGTTACAAATAATCCCAATAAGACAAGCAGGATCATTGGAACCCGGGCTAGCGTCATTGTACCCAGAATATCTACAAAACGTAGTTGCTTAGAGATAATCAGACCGGCGATAAATAATATAACTACTATCGACACCACGTCGATTCCCAAAAACAGGAATGAGTCTCTCATACTGACTGTTTCAGTGATATGGCTATCCAATGCCCCGTCGAAAGCAACACCGGCATATGCACCAATTACCCCTGTGAGCAAGACGAACACCATTCCCAAAGCAAAAGCCTGCCAACCTGCAATTCTGGTGAAAGGATTAAAGAGCAAGTTCCACTTAAATTTATTTCTCATAGTCGTTCATTTTAGAGATTATATCGTTTAATAAATTTCTTACGGTAGGATAACTCAGCGACAGCTCTTTTGCCATCTCTTTCAGACTACCGCTCGACTTTACAAATTTCACTATGAAAGCCTGTTCAGTAGGCTGTAATTGAGCCAATAACGGTAATTCGTACAAACCGGATACTTCAGTATGACACGATGTACAAATCAGACTTTTTACTTTTAATTGTGCCTCACAACTCGGACATTTAGAAGGTAGCATACTCTTTTTTTTCGCAAATATAAAACAAATATTCAATAATATCAAACACAAAATAAACTTTATTCAATAAAAAATTAATATTATTCATTCCACCTATTCTTCCTCACTCTACCTGTCTACTTATCTTAAAAGAATAAATAAGGTTAAAATTAAAAACCCAACAGTATTATGCATTGCATAGTACAATGTTTTATTATACATTTGTCCCGTACAATATAGTTATTAATGCGAATCAGTATTTAAAAAATTAGATAAATGAATGCGATGGCGATTTTTCCCATCGTATGTATAAGTAATCCTTTTGTGGATCTTACTTTTTGCGCTCTTTGAATAGTTGTTTTTTCATTCAGCCAGTTGAAGAATGAC
>NZ_JAYFQD010000015.1:0-140356 GCF_034927365.1 Proteiniphilum sp.
AGCAGTTTCCGCTTATTGTAAGAAATGTGATTGATGCCTGCAAGATAAACAGGACAAAGCTGGTGTTTTTTGACAATACCTATATGTATCCACAGGACGACCGGGTACTTACCGAAGAGACGATTTTCGATCCGGTAGGAAAAAAAGGGAAAGTCCGCAGGGAAATGGCAGAAATGGTGTTGAAGGAAATGCAGTCGGGGGAATTGGAAGCGGTGATTTGCCGTGCTCCCGAATTTTACGGTCCGGGAAAAACGCAAAGCATAACCAATACTTTAATTTTCAATAACATCAAAGAGGGTAAAAAACTGAAAGTACCTCTAAGTGATGCTAAAATGAGAAGCCTGATCTGGACTCCCGATGCAAGCAACGCCACAGCTTTGATTGGCAATACGCCCGATGCTTTCGGCCAGACCTGGCATCTGCCTGTGGATGAGAGCCACCCCACTTACAAGCAGTTTATTGAGTTGGCTTCAGAAGTTTACGGCAAGCAACTTAAATATTCGGTAGTGCCGAAATTCATTTTTAAGATCGGTGCAATGTTTAATAAAAGTGTAAAAGAGTTGCAGGAATTGTTGCCGAGATATGAACACAATAATGTTTTCGATGATTCCAAATTCAGAAAGCGTTTCCCGGATTTTGAAGTAACAACTTATCGAAAAGGAATGGAGCAAATTAAGAACGACCAATTTTCATTACAGAAATAAAAGAACTATTTCGTTGAGCGAACACAGAGGTAAAATTTATTTTAACTATGTTGAGCGTAGAATTAACAATCGAGGAGCGAAGGCAACTCAAATAGTCTAATGAAATTGAATTATTTTTACAATGTATAAATCAGATAATCAACAAATGAAAGTTCCGGTAAAAGTTTCATCTATCAGTGCACTGCATCAGTTTTTGAGGTTGAAAAAGCCTTCCAATCCGCTGATTAGTGTATTTAATTTTGATGAGGTAAACTTAGAGCCGGAAACTATTTTAAGTACCATAACTACTGATTTTTATGTGGTTGCCTTGAAAAAAGATTGTGTGGGCGGCAAGTGCAAATACGGCCAGCAGTATTATGATTTTGATGAGGGAATAATGTACTTCATTGCTCCGCACCAGGTATTGCAGTTTGAAGATGTATTGCTGAACGGTGTAAAAGGATTTGTGCTGGTATTTCATCCCGATTTTCTGCAAAGCTATCCGTTAGCTTCAAAAATGAAGGATTACGGTTATTTTTCCTATCAGAGTAATGAAGCATTGCACCTTTCGGAAAGGGAAGAACAATCCGTTATGGACATTATAGGAAACATAGGTCGTGAAATAGATGCCAATATGGATGCGTTCACACAGGATTTGTTAGTGTCTAACATTGATTTATTGCTGAAATACTGCGACCGTTTTTATAACCGCCAGTTTCTAACGAGGAAAAAAGCCAATACGGATCTGCTGATCAGGCTCGAAGCGTTGCTGGACGATTATTTCAAAAACGAACGCATGCTTGAAAAGGGCATTCCTACCGTTCAATACATTGCAGGAGAACTACACTTAAGCCCTAATTATCTGAGCGATATGCTTCGGGTACAAACCGGACAAACTACGCAGCAGCACATTCGGAACAGAGTGATTGAAAAAGCAAAAGAACTACTATCTACAACATCAATGTCCGTATCTGAAATTGCTTATTATTTAGGATTTGAACATCCTCAATCCTTCCATCGCCTGTTCAAAAACCGCACTTCTGCTTCTCCTTTAGAGTTCAGGGCATCTTTCAATTAAAAATTAAGTTATGCATTTAGAAGAAGTATTGAATTTCCGCCGTTCCGTGCGGGTATATGATAGGGAAAAACCCATTGATGCTGAAAAAGTAAAAAAGTGTCTGGAGTTAGCGACTCTGGCTCCCAGCAGTTCCAATATGCAGTTGTGGGAATTTCACCATAATTACAACTGCCCCATGGTGCAGAAGTGAATATGGTGGTAGCCTGTGGCATCAGAAAAGGTAATGACGGTATTTGGAGCGAACGATGTCGAGTTCCCTTTGAAGAAGTGTATCGAAGAAATTAGACTTTTGACTATTGCAATGTTACTTCGAAAAAAATTGATACCAATCAAAAAAAAATGCATAACAAATCCTACCTTTGTGGCGTATAAACAGTTTCATTCTTAATTCATGCAATCGATCAGAGAACTGTACCGTATCGGCAACGGCCCATCCAGCAGTCATACTATGGGTCCGAAGAAAGCTGCAGCCATGTTCGCCCAGGATTATCCGGAAGCGAAACAATTCGTCGTTACTCTTTACGGAAGCCTGGCCGCTACCGGCAAAGGGCACTTGACCGACGAAGCCATCCTGCAGGTGATGGAACCGGTGGCACCCGCTACCATTGAATGGTTACCAAGAACATTCCTCCCTTTTCATCCCAACGCGTTAAAACTAGAGGCATATAACAGCGATGGAGTTGTCATCGGTTCACAAACGGTTTATAGCGTAGGCGGCGGAAAGATCTCCGATGGAGAAAAAACCATCGGTGTCACAGGTAATGAAGGGAAAGATATTTACCCGATGACCACCATGACGATGATCATGGAGTGGTGCGAGAAGACGGGCAAGAGCTACTGGGAATACGTGGAAGAACATGAAGGCAGAGAGATATGGGATTATCTGGCAGAGGTGTGGGATGTGATGAAGGCTGCCGTGGAAAGGGGGCTCGACAATGAAGGAGTGTTGCCTGGTCCTCTAAGCCTTCAGCGCAAAGCCGCAAGTTACTTCATCAAAGCCAAGGGATATAAAGCGTCACTGCAATCACGGGGACGAGTATTTGCCTATGCATTGGCGGTATCGGAAGAGAATGCTTCGGGAGGAGAGATTGTTACGGCACCTACCTGTGGCTCCTGCGGAGTGGTGCCTGCTGTGCTTTATCATCTTGAAGAGAGCCGTAGCTTCAGCAAGAACAGGATGCTCCGTGCTCTGGCTACCGCCGGTTTGGTAGGTAATATCGTGAAGGAAAATGCATCCATCTCCGGTGCCGAAGTAGGATGCCAGGGAGAAGTAGGGGTTGCCTGTGCTATGGCTGCTGCAGCTGCCAGTCAGCTCTTCGGTGGAAGTCCTGCCCAGATAGAATATGCAGCGGAGATGGGGTTGGAACACCACTTGGGGATGACCTGCGATCCGGTATGCGGACTGGTCCAGATCCCCTGCATCGAAAGGAACGCCTATGCTGCTGCAAGAGCGCTGGATGCCAACCTTTACTCATCGTTTACCGATGGTATACACCGCGTTTCATTCGACCGCGTAGTGAATGTGATGAAAGAGACCGGCCACGACCTGCCTTCACTCTACAAAGAGACCGGTGAAGGAGGATTGGCGAAGGGGCACCTGTTTGCTTGAGGCGAGGAGGCCGGGGAACGAAGAAAAGGGGAGAATGAGAGACGAGGAGGCTTGAAGAGGGAGGTGAAGAAAAAGGAAGGTTTTTGTGCCCCGATATACTTTTTTATAAATTTTGCCGTTATAACAGCGGTATTACGTAATCAACCTGTTAAGAAATGATAGACTATATCAAAGGAGTTGTAGCAGAGCTTAGCCCTACCAACGTCACGTTGGAATGTAATGGTATCGGTTACCAGTTGAATATCTCGCTGAACACCTACGGTGCAATCAATCAGGAGTCTACGGCAAAACTGTATGTCTATGAGTCCATCCGTGAAGATGCCCACGTATTGTTCGGTTTCAGGGACAAACACGAACGGGAGTTGTTCCTACACCTCATTTCGGTATCAGGTGTAGGTCCCAGCACTGCAAGAATAATTCTTTCTTCCCTCAATTCAAGAGAACTGGAAAATGTGATCGTCACCGAGAATACTACCGTGCTGCAATCAGTAAAAGGGATCGGGGCCAAGACAGCGCAAAGGATCATTGTCGATCTGAAGGACAAGATCAAAATGACCGATGAGAACGGCATTATTCAATTGCCCACGAAAAATGACCTTTCCGAAACAGGCCACTCCGCAGTATCGGCTCTGGTAATGCTTGGATTCGTACAGACGGCTTCACAGAAAGTGGTATCGAAAATTTTAAAAGAATCGCCCGCTTTACCGGTAGAAAGCGTGATCAAAGAAGCATTGAAAAGATTATAACCTTTTTGGTTGCAATCATATAAACACTTTGAAGAGATAATAACAGGCTGATTGCGTAATACGGATTTGATAATATGAATCCTGTTAAGCTGTTGTTTCTCTGAGAAAAAAAACAAACATATTCTCTCTTGTCCATGCGGTAATCACTCACTTTCTCTCTCAGTGGCCGTATGAAATCCGCGTGCTTGCCATTTTGTGCACGTATTATTTGGTATGCCCCTTTTCCCCAACCACCCTATCACCCCAATCCTCCAGTCTCCCCGTCCCCAAGCCTCCCCATCTCCCTGTTTCTCAGCCCCCCCCCACAGTACGGACTGAGGTGCGCTACGACCACCAAACCAACCTCTATATCTTTGAACGGATGATCGGCGACATGGCAGTCGAAATACTCTCTGTTATGACTCCAAAAGAGTATATGGAATACAGGTTGAAGCAAATGCAGAATAGTCATTTCAGGTATCGTAACGCTTCAGGCAACAGCACACCTCCTCCCATTCGTCCCACTCCCCTTTCCCTTCAACGTAACAGGAATAACCAGGGTACCTCCATTTTCGGTCCGGGAGGGATACGCCTCACCACACAAGGATCTATAGAGATATCGACAGGATTAAAGAGGGATGTGACCGATAACCCCACCCTGCCGCAACGGGCTCGCATACGCAACCGGTTCGACTTCGACCAGCAGATCCGGTTTAACATGAACGCGAAAGTAGGAGATAAAATCGACTTCAATATCAACTACGACAGTGACGCCACTTTCGACCTGGATGCCCGCCAGATCAAGCTGGCTTACCGGGGTGATGAGGATGAAATCATCCGCAATATTGAGGCAGGGAACGTAAGTATGACTACCACCAATTCGCTTATCAACGGTGGAACGGCTCTGTTCGGTATAAAAACGGACCTTCAGTTCGGGAAACTACATGTCAACACCCTCTTTTCCCAGCAACAATCGGAAACGCAGACGGTGAACAGCCGGGGAGGGGTACAGACAACACCTTTCGAGTTCAATGCCGACCAATATGATGAGAACCGGCACTTCTTTCTGGGGTACTATTTTCGGGAATCATACGATCATGCGTTGAGTAAGTTACCCTACATCCAATCACCGGTATCTATTAACCGGCTACAGGTATGGGTTACCAACAAACAGGGTCATTACGATCAGGTAAGAAACCTGATCGCATTTGCCGACCTGGGAGAGTTTAATACCATACATAACCCTCTTTGGACAGCACAGGGAAGTGAAGAATACCCTCATAATCGAGCCAATACCCTGTATGAACAACTTGTCTCCGGTTACTCCGGAGCAAGAGACATCACCATCACCGACAATATTTTACCGGACAACATGTTTCGTGGTATCGATTATGAGAAACTCGAAAATGCGCGCCTGCTCAATCCGTCTGAATATACATTTCAGCCGCAATTGGGTTATATCTCGCTTCAAATGCCATTGAAGGCGGACGAAGTACTGGCGGTCGCCTTCGAGTATACCCGAAACGGAGAAGTATATCAGGTGGGTGAATTCTCTGATGATGTAGGAAAAGAAGCCGGGGAAAACAGCCAGACAGGCAACGGAGCGCTCTTCGTAAAACTATTGAAACCGGTATCTCTTTCCCCCCGGGCCTATACATGGGATCTGATGATGAAAAATATCTACTCCGTGGGTTACAGTGCCTACGATTTGCAAAAAGAACATTTTAAACTGCAGATCACCTACCAGAGCGACACCACAGGTATCTATCTGAATTACCTTCCCAACAGCGGTATCGAAGAGAAATTGCTGCTACAGGTGATGAACCTCGACAGGATCAATGCACGTAACGATCCCTACCCTGACGGTATTTTCGATTTTGTAGAGGGCTATACGGTAGACCGGGAAAATGGACGTATTATTTTTCCGGTCGTAGAGCCATTCGGTTCCCACCTGCGGGAAATGATCGCCAACGATGCCGTAGCAAACAGGTTTGTCTATCAGGAGTTGTATGACTCCACACTCACCGTCGCCCGACAAGTGCCGGAAAAGAACAAATTCCGGATGAGCGGTGAATACCGGGGTTCGTCAGGGGCAGAGATCAACCTCAATACGATGAATGTCCCCCGAGGCTCAGTACGGGTGACTGCCGGCGGTAATACCCTCACAGAAGGAGTCGACTATTCCGTAGATTACCTCTCCGGCGTAGTACGCATCATCAACCGGTCGATCATCGATGCAGGCACCCCCATAAGTGTCACACTTGAAAACAGGATGGCATCGCAAATGCAACGCAAAACACTGATGGGAGTAAACCTGCTCTACAATTTCTCGAAAGATTTCTCCGCAGGAGCTACGCTGATGCACTATTACGAGAAGCCAGTCATCATGAAAACCGTCTTCGGGGATGAATCGGCAAAAAACACCTTGTGGGGGTTTAACCTGGATTATAAAAAAGAATCTATCATCCTGACCAATCTCCTCAACCTGCTCCCATTCGTCGAAGCAAGTGCCCCTTCACAACTCTCAGCCAGGATGGAATTTGCCTATCTGATCGCAGGGCATTATAAAAACAAATACACAGGTAGCTACTCTTATCTCGATGATTTCGAAACATCCGCTTCGGGTATCGACCTGCGCAACCCCTACGGATGGTCGCTTGCCGCCACTCCTTACAACAACACCTCTACCGGGTTATTCCCCGAAGCAGCTCTTTCCAACAACACCGAATATGGTAAAAACCGGGCACAGCTTGCCTGGTTCCATATCGATGGTATGTTCACCTACAGGAACTCGGGGCTTACGCCCTCTCACATAAAAAACGATACCGAACAACTCTCTGATCACCGCGTACGGGAGGTTTATGAACGGGAGATATTTCCTGGCAGGGAGGCTCATTTCGGGCAGCCTGCTACCATCCCGGTACTCAACCTCTCTTACTATCCCAACGAGCGTGGGCCTTACAACCTCGACACTAACGTCGACAGTGAGGGGAGACTGCTCAATCCCCGGGATCGCTGGGGAGGTATCACCCGTCGGATGGACATCCATGACTTTGAGGCCGCCAATATCGAATATATAGAAGTCTGGCTGATGGATCCTTTTATAAACGATACACTGGAGACCTCACGCGGGGGAGATCTCTATCTTAACCTGGGAGAAATATCGGAAGATGTATTGAAAGATGGTAAAAAATTCTTCGAGAACGGGTTGCCCGTCGACGGAGATTCCACCGCCGTAGGCTACACGGTATGGGGAAAGTACCCTAAGCGGCAGTCCACTGTCTATGCTTTCGACAACTCCCGCGGTGACCAGTCCCGCCTGTTACAGGATGTGGGGCTGAACGGGTTGAGCAGCGAGGAAGAAAAAAAATATCCCGCCTACAGGGATTATCTGGAAACATTACGGACCCGCCTGTCGGGTGAGACCCTTTCACAAATGCAGGAAGAGAGCCACTCTCCGCTGAATGATCCGGCTGGGGACAGCTTCCGTCATTACCGCGGAACGGAACAGGACAGACAGCGGCTGAGTATTCTCGACCGATACAAATATTTTAACGGTACAGAGGGGAATTCGCTCTCACCCGAAGATGGAAATCCCTATTTAACTGCTTCACGGGCTACACCCGATATTGAGGATATCGATAACGACAACACGCTCAACGAGAATGAGTCCTACTATCAATACAAAATTTCCCTCCGTCGCGACGCAATGGAAGTGGGAAGCAATTTCATCTCCGACAAACGGGAAACGAGTGTACGGTTACGAAACGGCACAGATGGGAGAGTTACCTGGTACCAATTCAAAATCCCTATCCGGGAATATCAGGTAAAGACGGGAAATATGGAGGGATTCAATAACATCCGTTTTATGCGGATGTTCCTTACCGGATTTGAAGAGCCGCAATTCCTGCGCTTTGCTACACTGGAACTGAAACGGAGCGAATGGCGGAACTACCGGAACGACCTCGTCTCCGGTGGGACAGTCACCGGATCGGGTAACCTCAATATCTCGACGGTCAATATCGAGGAGAACGGACGTCGCACACCGGTCAATTACGTCCTACCCCCAGGTGTCACCCGAATTCTCGATCCGGGGCAACCCCAACTACGCCAGGAAAACGAACAGTCTCTCTCTCTAAAAGTGACCGACCTCGATCCGAACGACAGCCGGGCAATCTATAAGGGTAGTATGTACGACCTTCGACGCTATAAGCGACTGCAGATGTTCGTACACGCAGAACGGTTACCGGAAGATCCCGGTACACTGCAAGACGGTGACCTCTCTATCTTCCTGCGATTAGGGTCGGACTACAGGAATAATTACTACGAGTACGAGATACCGCTGCGCCTCACTCCTGAGGGGCAATACAGCAACCTCAACCTGCCGGATCAGGAGAAAGTATGGCCGGGAGAGAATATGTTCGACTTTCCCCTTGAGTTGCTCACCAACCTGAAGTTAGCACGCGATGCTGACAAACAGCATGATGACGGAATATCCTTTTTTATACCTTACTCGCGTCCTGATCCCGATAAGCCGGAAAATAGGATTGGCATCACCGGCAATCCATCACTGGCTGAAGTAAAGGTAGTGATGATCGGCATCAGGAATAATACTGACAGCTACCGTTCGGCAGAGATATGGGTCAATGAGCTGCGGATGAGCGAATTTGACGAGAAAGGGGGCTGGGCAACACAGGGGCACATGCAACTGGCACTCTCCGACGTAGGAACGGTGAGCTTCTCCGGCCGGAAAGAGACAGCCGGCTTCGGAGCACTCAACCAGAGTCTGTTGGAGCGCCGCGATGACGATTACACATCGGTACAACTCTCGTTAAATCTGGAAATAGGACGTTTCCTGCCTAAACAACTCAAATTGTCGGCCCCACTCCACTTCTCCTACTCTAACCAACTCACGGCACCACTCTACGACCCTTTCAACCGGGACATCCTGCTCTCGCAATCACTCCAATACTCCACTTCGCAGCTCCTGCGCGACTCCATACAACGGATCGCTACCACAGGCATCAAGGACGTAAGTTTCAGTCTCAGCAATATGAAGATGGATATCAAAAGTAAACAGCCGATGCCATACGATCCGGCCAATTTCAATTTCACCTACGCCCGCAATGAAAACCAACGACGGAGTCCCGATACTGAATACGCTACACTGAAAGATTTCAGGATACAGGCAAATTACGACTACACTCCACTGACAAAAACCTGGCAACCATTCAAAAACAGCGATACCAGTTCCGGTTGGAAAAAACCGCTCGGGACAATAAATTTCAACTACCTCCCCAACAATATAAGGCTCAGTTCCGATCTCGTACGCCACTATGAGGAGGTGCAACTGCGTGATTTGAACGCCCATGTAAAAGGAACAACGCCAGCAGACCAGAAGTATCTGTCGTTCAGCCGGAATTTCTTCTGGAACAGGGATATCTCTATCGCCTGGGATCTGACCCACAACCTGAAAACCACTTTCCGTTCGGGTACTGTCGCCGAGATAGAAGAACCTTATCTCCAAGTGAATAAAGAACTCAACAGGAGCGATTACGCCATATGGAAAGACTCTGTAATACAGAGTATCCGCGAACTGGGAAAACCGTTGAACTATGCACAGACAGCTGATGTGACTTATACCCTGCCGTTCGCTCATATTCCACTGCTTGACTGGATCGGATCGAGTGCTGCATACCATTCCCGCTACCGGTGGGAACGGGGAGCCATGATAGAGGACGAGAAGATCGGTAATTTTTTGCAAAACGACCTTTCATTCACACTCAATAACCGCTTTAATCTGGTATCATTATACAACAAAATTTCTTTTTTACAAGAGATCAATAATCGTTTCGGCAGTGAATGGCATCCACAGCAGACCGGCAATCCAACCGCTACACGAAACAATGCGGGACATGACATCACCCGTTACGCAGTACAGACACTAATGATGTTCCGGAGTATCAACATAAACTGGGGATACAGAACACGCAACGATATCCCCGGTTTTGACGGGATGATCGGTGACTTCTTTGGACAGTCTGATACACCGGTCGGGATATTGCCTGGCTGGAAATTCGCTTTCGGATTTGAAGGTGGTGATCGGTTCGTCGAAAAACTGAAATCGGATAATCTCCTTGTGATGAACAAAAATAATATCAAACCGGCAATTTATAACGAAACCCGAAACCTGCGGCTTGATGCCTCCATAGAGCCTCTTCCGGGACTAAAAATTGATCTGAACGCATTATACGAAAAGAATCACCGCACCGAAATCCAGTACATGTTCGACGATATGCCGAAAAAGAGAGGCGGCAGTTTCGCCATGACCATTCACAGTCTCTCTTCGGCATTTGAAACGTCTAATGCAGGAAATAATTACCATTCACACGCATTCGGAAAATTCCTCGCAAACCGGCAGGTTATTGCAGAACGGACAAGACTACAATACTCCGGCACCAATTACCCTACAGGAGGATTTCTTAAGGGCAGTGATTACGCGGGTAAGCCGTTCGATAAAAACATCGGCGATATTGGCTTAAATACAGCCGATGTGCTTATCCCTGCATTCCTTTCTGCCTATACAGGCAAAGATCCTGCATTGATCGGGCTGACTCCTTTCCCGGATATATCTGCACTCTTGCCCAACTGGTTTGTCTCCTACAATCTGATGAGGTTGTTTCCCAAACTGGGAGAACATATGCAGTCACTCACCCTCACACATCAATACCTCTCCCAATACAGGGTCGGTTCATTCGAATCCTTCATGAGTTGGGTACCTCTCCCCGATAGAAGCGATTTGGGGTATATCAGAGACGCGGTCTCCGGCGCACCCATTCCATCCACTCCTTTCAATATTTCTTCTGCGAGTATCCAGGAGAGTTTCAATCCTCTAATTGAAGCCCGAGGGGTATGGGATAACAACCTGAGTCTCCAACTCCGGATCAATAAAAGCAGGGCGCTCAATCTTAATACTGCCTCCTACCAGATCGTAGAGACGAGTGACCGCGATATTGTAGTCGGCATGGGATACCGCATCCAGCACTTCAACCGTCTCATCGGCTTCGGATCAAACACCATCACCAAAGAGCGGCGCCACTCCACGAAAGAAGCATTGAACCGCGAAACGGAAACAGAAAGAGTCTCAACATTCAGTAACGATCTGAACATCCGTCTTGATATTTCACGGAAGACTACCCATGCCTTGATCAGGAAGATTGAAGAGCAATTCACACAGGCTACGAGCGGCATAAGAACTACCACTATAAGCTTTTCTGCCGATTATTCACTAAGCAGACTGGTTACCTTACGTGCATTTTTCGACAAAGTGATATATCGACCGCTTGTCTCATCAGGCTCTTACCCTACCGCTACCACCAGTGCCGGAATAAGTCTGAAGTTCAGTATGGACCAGTGATTAGGTGGTTGGATGGAGAGGGGGTTGTTCAAAATCCCAATTCCAAGTCTTGAATCTATAAGTCTTGGTTCTATAAGTCTTGAATCTTGGTTCTCCAACGAATTAAACAAATCCTAAAAAGAAAACACAAGAGCGGTTATTCTATTAATTAATGTTGTAAAAGATACCCCCTTACGTTTTTTTTTAATTTTAAGGACAAGTGTTAAACAAAAAAGCGGTTTATTTGTTAAATTAAAAATGAAGAAAGACGATCTTTGAAATAAGATTATCACTAAAACGGAGGTAAGTAAAAGAAAAGTATGAAAAAATCAACTATCTGGCTGCTTGCTATTGTGATGTTTACTGCGTTTCTTGTGTTGCTGTTCCTACAGGTAAGATATATGAAGACCAGTCTGGATATCCGTACCCAACAGTTTGACGAGCAGGTAAACAGAAGTTTGTATAATGTGATGAGGAAACTGGAACAAGATCAGACACGGAAATATCTTGAACAGGATATGACTGAGTCGGAAAACAGATATTCGCAGTACAATCAATCACAGATTTCACAGCACATCACGAACCAAAGCAGTAGTACAATCATTACTCGGCCCGATGGAAGTGAAACAAGAATTGAACTGAGCCGAACGGAACAATCGTTGCGTCCGAAACAACAGAGGGAAAGTGTCTTTTTATCGCCTAACCGAGGTTCCAGTACTATTTCCAGAACGCAGCACGATATGCAACAATCTTTGAAGAAACGTTATCTGCACGAAAGAGAGTTGCTGGACAATGTCATTTTGGAAATAATGAGTCGTGCCAGCGACGAACCGATTGAAAAGCGGTTGGATTTCAAGAAGACGGAGCAGCATATCCGGTATGAATTGGCATATAATGGATTGAATGTACCGTTCAGTTTTCAGATTGTGGATTTCAATAATAAAGTGGTCTACTCGTCACCGGGATTTTCCACCAAACAGAAAGATGCAATTTACACCCAGATTCTTTTTCCCAACGATCCATCGGCAAAATTAAACAAGCTGAGGGTTTATTTCCCGACGAGAAGTAATTTTGTGTACAGCGAACTTTCTTTCTTTATCCCGTCGCTTATATTTACGGTTATCCTGTTGATAACGTTTATATTCACGGTGGTATCACTCTTCAGACAGAAGCGTTTGTCTGAAATGAAAAATGATTTTATCAACAATATGACACATGAGTTGAAAACGCCTGTCTCTACCATCTCGCTGGCATCCCAGATGCTGAAAGATGAATCGATACTGAAGTCACCCGAAGTATTCAAACATGTCACCGGCGTGATCCATGATGAGACCAAAAGGCTCAGTTTTCAGGTAGAGAAAGTGCTGCAGATGTCACTTTTCGACAAACAGAAAGCTACGTTGAAAATGAAGGAGATCGATGCAAATGATCTGGTGGTGAGTGTGGCCAATACGCATGTGTTGAAAGTAGAAAAACTGGAGGGTACCCTCGACATAGATCTTCAGGCGGAAGAATCGACCATCAGAGTGGATGAGATGCATTTCACCAATGTGATCTTCAACATCCTGGATAATGCGTTGAAGTATCGTAAAAAGGAGATCCCTCCGCAGTTAATGATCCGGACCCGTAACGAAGGGAATAAGATCATTATCAGCATCGAAGATAATGGGATAGGAATGAGGAAGGAAGATTCGAAGAAAGTATTCGACCGGTTTTATCGCGTGCCGACCGGCAACCGTCATGATGTGAAGGGGTTTGGCTTAGGGCTGGCATACGTGAAAAAAATTGTGACTGATATGAACGGCACTATACGTGCCGATAGTGAATTAGGAAAAGGAACCAAATTTATAATAAGTTTACCCGTAATAACACAAAAATGATATGGAAGAGAAGCTAAAAATTTTTTTATGCGAAGATGATGAGAATCTTGGCATGTTGCTACGAGAATATCTCCAGGCAAAAGGGTTTGACACAGACTTGTTTCCCGACGGGGAAGCCGGTTTCAAAGGATTTGTAAAGACAAAATATGATCTTTGCATTGTGGATGTAATGATGCCTAAAAAAGACGGAATTACACTTGTAAAAGAGATAAGAACCATCAATACGGACATCCCGGTAATTTTCCTGACTGCAAAAAACATGAAGGAAGATGTGCTGGAAGGGTTCAAAGCAGGTGCCGACGATTATATCACCAAACCATTCAGCATGGAAGAGCTGGTACTTCGTATCGAAGCCATCATCCGCCGTGTGAAAGGTAAAAAGAGCAAAGAGCAACAGGTCTATAGCTTTGGTACGATGTCTTTCGACACGCAAAAGCAAATTCTTACGATTGGTGATAGCCAGACAAAACTGACGACCAAAGAGTCTGAGTTGCTTTCGCTCCTTTGCGCACATGCCAATGATATCCTTGAAAGGAATCACGCACTGAAACAGATATGGGAAGAAGATACTTATTTCAATGCCCGTAGTATGGACGTGTATATCACCAAATTACGCAAGTTATTGAAGCCAGAACCCAATATTGAGATTATCAATATTCACGGTAAGGGATATAAGTTGATCGTTCCCACTGATGACGGAGAGAACGGAGAACAATAACAAATTGATTATCTGATCACAAAAAAGCCACCCCGAAAAGGAGTGGTTTTTTTTTCCAATAAATTTTACCGTCACAAATTCGCAACATTAAATTAATTGACTACTTTTGTAGAATGTACAGAAGAGATTAAAAAAGAAGTCATATGAAGAATAATAGACGTGAAATGGCAAAGTCTCTTAGATTGATCGCGAAAGATCGCCAGAGAACAAATATACTTCGTGAGTGGGAACAGAAAACAATAGCCTACCTGGTACAAAAAGTCCCTGCATGGATCTCTTCCGACGGACTCACTATTTTTGGTTTTTTCGGTAATATGGTTGTTGCTTCCAGTTTTATCCTGGGTGCTTTCGTGAACCGTTATTGGTTACTTCTGTGTATTTTGGGATTCATTGTCAACTGGGTGGGAGACTCACTTGACGGTCGGCTCGCCTATTACCGTAACAAACCCCGTAAATGGTATGGTTTCTCTCTTGACGTGACAGTAGACTGGATTGGCACTTTCCTTATCGGACTCGGGTTCATGATTTATATAAATCATGTAGACTATATACACAGCGGGTGGTTATATGCCGGTTTCTTCTTCGTCGTAATGTACGGATGGGAGATGGTTACTGCCCAGTTACGTTATAAGATTAGTGGTCAATATTCCATTGATTCAGGTATTTTTGGCCCTACAGAAGTACGGTTGATATTGGGGATCATTATTACCGTCGAGGCGTTTGTTCCGGGTATCATACAGTACCTTGCCTCTGTCGCCTGTGTGATACTCCTTGTATCCAACCTGGTAGAAATGCGTAAGCTCCTCAGTTTGGCCGATGCGCAGGATAAAGTCGATCGCAGCATAAAAGAAGAGGAGTTTAAAAAGAAGCGAATCGAAAACGCATAAGTGATATTCACAGTATGACACATTCAATGACGGGATACGGCAAGGCCGTGGCAGAACTCCCGAACAAGAAAATAACCATTGAGATAAAGTCGTTAAACAGCAAGCAATTCGACTTGTTTACACGTCTCCCTCTGGCTTATCGCGAAAAAGAAATCGCTTTGCGAAACTCGCTCTCCCGCCTCCTGGTACGGGGAAAAGTAGATCTCTCCATGAATGTGGAGGTGATTGCTAAAGATGTGACATCGAAAATCGATCACAATGTGTTAAGTCAGTATCACCGGGAGATTTCAGGATTGGCGGTTGAATTGGGTATTCCCGAGCCGGGAGATTGGTTCCCGATCCTGTTACGGCTTCCCGATGTGATGAAACAGGAACAGGAAGAATTGAGCGACGAAGAATGGAATATCATTGAAGAGGCAGTAAACCGTGCAGTGGACGAAGCAATAGCTTTCCGCAGGCAGGAAGGAAAAATGCTTTCACAGGTACTGACAACGAAGATCAACAACATCCGATCCCTGCTGGAGGCTGTGGAACCCTTTGAAGAAGAGAGGGTGGAAAAAGTGAAGAGCCGCATCCGTGAAGGACTGAACAGCCTGGAAAATATTGACTACGATAAAAGCCGGTTCGAACAGGAGATGATCTACTATATTGAGAAATTAGATATAAATGAAGAAAAAAACCGTCTGGCGCATCATCTCGATTATTTCACAGCTACATTGAAAGAGACAGAACCGCAGGGAAAGAAACTGGGTTTCATCGCGCAGGAAATAGGTCGCGAGATCAATACGCTCGGTTCTAAATCCAACCAGTCGGGCATGCAACGGATCGTGGTACAGATGAAAGATGAACTCGAACAAATGAAAGAGCAGATTTTAAATGTATTATAACTACCGGTAAGGGCAGCAAGCGCCGACACCGGAAAATGAAATGACAATGGCCAAACTGATCATCTTTTCGGCGCCTTCAGGTGCGGGCAAATCAACATTAATAAGATTTTTACTATCACAAAAATTAAATATCCGGTTCTCTGTCTCAGCTACCAGCCGCATGCCACGCGGTGAAGAGAAAGAGGGTGTGGAATACTACTTCCTTACACCGGAAGAATTTCGCAGACGCATTGCCAACAACGAATTTCTTGAATATGAGGAGGTGTACAAAGACAAGTTCTACGGAACCCTGAAAAGTGAAGTGGATCGTATTCTTGCCGAAGGGACGAACGTGGTCTTTGATGTGGATTGCATGGGCGGATTGAGCATAAAAAAAATATACGGCGACCGAGCTCTTAGTATTTTCGTGATGCCACCGTCGGTAGAGGTGTTGCGCGAACGACTCGAAAAAAGAGGAACCGATGCCCCCACAATAATTGAACACCGTCTTGCCAAAGCAGAATACGAGATGAGTTTCGCTCCACAATTCGATAAGATCGTCTATAACGAAGATTTCGACCAGGCGAAGGAAGAAGTGTTGAGGCTGGTCACGGAATTTATTCAGTAGTTATTCGGCTTCGCCATTATTCAATTGTTATTCGTTCGCTGTTACTGAATTACAACCAAACAACAATTGAATTACTACTGAACAACAACTGAATTACTACTGAATTACAATCGAATAACTATTGAATATGAAGATATTTTTATCTGTAGTCCTGTTTTTTCTGACAGTTGTCCTCTTTGGTCAAACGGTGCAGAAGGAGACACGTCTTTTTGCTGAAAAGGAAGGACAAGCACTAAAAATGGATATATACAAAAGTGATATGGGATCGTCACAAACGCAACCATGTCTCCTGTTTGTCTTTGGTGGCGGCTTTAAAGATGGTGGCCGGGACGCGGAACTTTATCATTCCTACTTCCACTATTTTGCCAAGAAAGGATTCACTGTAGTCTCCATCGACTATCGCCTGGGCATGAAAGACCAGAAAGCACCCGGGGTATTCAATAATAAACCCATTAGGAATGCTATTGCAATCGCTGTCGAGGACCTCTACTCTGCCACAAATTATCTGCTGGAAAACGCCGCGGAATTACATATCGACCCGTCACTGATCATTATCAGCGGATCGAGTGCCGGTGCAATTACCGTATTGCAGGGTGACTATGAGAGCAGAGATAACCGCCCCGCTGCCGATGTGTTACCCGATAATTTCCGTTACGCGGGTGTGATCTCCTTTGCGGGTGCCATCTTCAGTAACGAAGGAGTACCTTCCTATACTCAACCACCCGCTCCTACTCTTTTCTTTCACGGTAGCGCCGACAAACTGGTACCCTATGACAAGACTCGATTTTTCAAACTGGGTATGTTCGGTTCCAAGTCATTGGCTAAAAAATTCAGGAGTGAAAAATATCCCTATATGTTTTACAGTATAGAAGGTATCGGCCACGAAGTATCAGAATATCCCATGCAAGAATACCTGCCGGAGATCGAACGGTTCATTTCCGATTGGGTACTCAACCGCCAACAATGGATGACCGATATCGATTTCAAAGATATGCTCCGCAAGTCGGATACTTCCACCACACCGGGAAATTATTACAATTAATATGCGGAAATATATAGAGAAATATCTGCTTCCCATCGCGATGATCCTGGGGATCGGATTTCATCGGCAAATATCGGTACTCTCTCCTGCTATTCCCTACCTGCTCGCGATGATGCTCTTTATCACCTATAGCAGAGTAAGATGGAGCGATATCAAGCTTACCAGATTTCATTATATCCTACTCTCTATACAGTATATAGGAAGTGCTATCATCTACTTTGTACTCCATCCATTCAACGAAACCCTCGCGCAGGCAGCTATGATCTGCATGCTTACAGCCACCGCCACCTCTGCGCCCGTGGTAACAGGAATATTGGGTGGCAGCATCGCGGTAACAGCTGCCTACGCCATTATCAGCAACCTATCCGTAGCCCTGATCGCTCCCCTTTTCCTCTCTCTGGTGGGAAATGCAAGCGAAACAGTCTCCTTAGGTGCTTCCTTCTGGCATATCTTCCGCAGTGTTATCCCTATTCTCGTCTTGCCTTTCCTGGTGGCATTACTGCTAAAGAAGACGGCTCCTAAAGTACACAAGAAAGTCCAATCGGCACAGATTGTCTCCTTCTATCTCTGGGCAGTCGCTCTCACCATCGTGATCGGCAATATCACCAATTATGTGCGACTACAAGGCAACAGTCATTACCGCCTCGAAATCATTATCGGTGCCGTTTCATTAGTGATCTGCCTGTTGCAGTTCTTCTTCGGAAGAAAGATCGGTCGCCGTTTTGGACAAACCGTCGCCGGGGGACAAAGCCTGGGACAAAAAAACACGGTACTGGCTATCTGGCTAACCCAAACCTACCTGAACCCGCTCGCCACCCTCGGCCCAGGGATGTATGTCTTGTGGCAGAATCTGGTCAACTCCTGGCAGATATGGAGGGAGAAGCGGAAAAATTAATATGCCAATATGCCAATGTGCCAATGTGCCAATAAGAATAATTCG
The DNA here is from genome assembly GCF_034927365.1 of Proteiniphilum sp. Lineage (GTDB taxonomy): Bacteria > Bacteroidota > Bacteroidia > Bacteroidales > Dysgonomonadaceae > Proteiniphilum. The sequence continues at coordinate 18,453 of NZ_JAYFQD010000015.1, forward strand.
AATAATGAAATAATATTTTAATAAGACAGATAAGAATAATGTAAACAATAATTTAATGGTGCAATGGCTTACAGTTTAATTGGCACATTGGCATATTAATGAATTGGCACATTAACTTTCTCTTGATTCTAAAAAAAGATGTATCTTTATCGCCATAATAAATAGGTAAATAACAAAATATCAACTTAATTTATCATGCAAAAATTTGTCATTATCCAACTTCTGATAATCTTAGCTTTTCCTTTTCTGATGAACGCGCAAGAAGAGGAAAAAGGAGGTGAATTCTCCATAGATATCAATCTGCGTCCCCGGTTCGAATACCGTAATGGATATTCCTATCCCCGGCTGGAAACCGACAGGCCATCGGCCTTTACCTCAAACCGTGCCCGTATAGGGGCCAACTTCGACAACGGATTCCTTTCCGCCAGGATAGCTGCTCAGGACATCTCTATCTGGGGACAGAAGCGCCAGAACGATAATGACGGAGCGCGCACTACCATGCATGAAGCCTGGGCTCAAATGCGACACGACGGATTCTTTGCCAAAATAGGACGCCAGTCGCTCAACTATGATGATGGACGGATCCTGTCGGAATCGAGTTGGACATCCACCGGCATCTGGCACGATGCGGTGAAACTGGGTTACGAGAACCCAATGAACACCCTGCATCTGGCATTTGCCTACAACCAATCACGTGAGAAAACCAACGAAGGCACATTTTATGAGGTTGTAGGCCAACCCTATCAGAATATGCAGATGGCCTGGTACCAGTACCGGAACCCGATAGGATTCACTGCTTCGGCACTCTTCATCAACCTCGGTTTTGAAACCGGCAATCCTACTCCTGAAGAAGGAGCGCCCATCAGCAAAAAGACTTATATGCAGACTATGGGTACCAACATCGGTTACAAAAACAAAATCTGGAATGTGATGGGAACATTCTATTACCAAGCAGGCACCAACAGTAAAGACGAAAAAGTAAGTGCCTACATGCTGGCATTGAGGGGACGTTATGCTTTACGACCACGGCTTTCCCTCTATGGTGGGACAGAGTTCCACCCCGGACAAGACCCCGATTCGGAGAAGATAACCCGCATGGATCTGCTATACCGCTCCAACCACTCCTTCATGGGATCGATGGACTATTTCAAGGGATACGACTATTACGGTGTGTGGGATAAATATATCGGGGTGAACTGGAATGCATGGAGGAAACTGGGGTTAGATCTGCGGTACCATCATTTCTCTTCTGAACAACTCATCGATGTAGAAGGAATAAATAAAAACGTATTGGGGTCAGAAATAGATTTCACCTTCACTTATCCTATTCGCAAACATATCATGCTCGAAGGCGGCTACTCTTTTATGCTCGCTACCGATGCCATGCCTATCGCAAAAGAACAAAAAGAACATCCCGGTAATCCCGATTCATGGCAGGACTGGGCCTATATCAGTCTCACCATCAATCCCACTATTTTCAAAAGCCGGTTTTAGATCAAATATCCATAGACCAATCAATGATACGATCTCGCCAAAAGAGGACCATTGCCACTGTAGTTCTCCGTTGTAAGTCATCTCTATTCGTTGAGTTAGAGATATACTGAAAGAGGACTTCAGTATGAGCGTCCGGAATGAAACCCTCCCTGAAAATACTTTTCGCCGATGACGATATGAAATACGTGCTTTTGCTAAAAGATTTCTTTACCCGCAATGGTTTCGATGTCACTTTATATTGAGTCTCCTGGCAGAAAATATCAATTCCATTACCCAATTGGTGCGGGAAGCCGAGATAGCGGTACTAACCGGTTCTGTTCCATGCCCGTTCAGGAAGTTGACGATACTTTCGATCAGATAGTATTGGATATTATCAGGATTTTGTTCGTGGAACTCCTCTATACCTTTTGAGGTTTCCAATAATATAGGTGAAAATTTAAAAGTGGAACAGGTCAACTTCCCTTTTGTGCCGGTTATATCAATCAGGTCGGTACGGCTGTTTGCTGGTGCAACAAAACTCCAGCTTCCGCTCCCCGTCACCCCGGATTTAAACCTGAAAGCAGCGGTCACGCTATCTTCCACCTCATACAACCCCGCTACATTGTTAGTAAATCCATAAGCATCAATAATCTCATCGAAGAGATAATCAAGCAAATCGAGTTGATGGGATGCCAGGTCGTAGAAATAGCCCGCGCCGGCTATATCTTTCTTTACCCGCCACGGTAGGGTCTCTCGGTTGTAATCGTCCTTATAAGGTGGAATGGCGAAACGGATCTGTACGGTGGAGATCTCCCCCAGAAGTCCGTCATCAATCAGTTGTTTCACCCTGAGAAAATAGGGTAAGGTGCGACGGTAATAGGCCACAAAACAGGGCATACCGGTCTCCCTGGATACTTTGTTTATACGAAGACACTCTTCGTACGACACAGCCATCGGCTTCTCCACATAGACCGGCTTACCTGCTCTCATGGCTGCAACGGTATATTCCACATGTGAATCGGGGGGTGTGGCTACATAGACTGCGTTCACTTCCGGATCATTGATCAGGTCCTCCGCATTGTCATACCACTTCCCTATCCCATGCTGACGGGCATACTCTTCTGCCTTCCGGCTGTCTCGGCGCATCACCGCCACCACTTCCGATCCTGCAACCTTACTAAACGCCGGACCGCTCTTCTTTTCGGTGACAGCCCCACAACCGATAAATCCCCAACGTACCATAATTAATGTGCAAATATGCCAATATGCCAATGTGCCAATATCAATAATGATTTAATTATTAATCAATTGATAATTACCAATTTTACACCTTTTCGCTTACCACTCTCTTAATCCTTAATTTTTCATTCTTCTCTCTTAATTTTTCACTCTTATTCTTTTTCCACGAAATAATCCCCAATAGAGCAACCGCAGCGAAAGTAATCCCGATATAAAGGAAAGCAGAGCCTACCCCTTCCGTCTCACCATAGGAGTGCATCCCGCTAAGGAAATAGTTGACGCCCAGATAAGTCATAAGGACGGAAGAGAAAGCAAAAACCGAGAGAAGATTAAAAAGCCACTGGCTATTCCATTTCTTGATTAAATGCAAATGGGTGACGATGGTGTAAACCACGATGGAGATGAGTGCCCAGGTCTCCTTTGGATCCCAGCCCCAGTATCTTCCCCACGACTCATTCGCCCAAACTGCACCGAGAAACGTGCCGGCAGTCAACAGGACTACGCCCACCAATAACGACATATTATTGATGATGGTCAACTCCTGTATACGGACGGATAATCGGGGACTCTCCTTTGCAAAAGCCATTATCGAGAGATTGGTGATACCCAACAGGAAGCTGATTCCGAAGAATCCATATGCAGCGACAATCACTGCCACGTGAAACATCAACCAGGGCGACTTCAATACGGGCACCAATGTGTTGATCTGCGGATCCATCCAGTTCAGTGCAGCCACGAAAAGAATGATTCCTCCAAAAAGGGAAGCCAGTGCACGGGTAAGGGTACTCCTTCGTCCGAAGATAAATCCGGCCAGTACCGTTGCCCACGACACATAGACCATGGTCTCATACGAATTGCTCCAGGGTGCATATCCTGAGATATACCACCGCATCCCCATACCGAACATGTGACAAAGGAACAACAAAATGATACAGCCCGTCAGGAAAGCAGCAGCATAACGCTTCCATCGTTTTTCGCGCAGGATTTGCATCAGGGCGAAAATGAGTAGCAATCCCCCGGAAATGAAATAACCGACTTTCACACGGTTGAACAGGTCCCATTGGTTATAACGGTACTCCGCCTCCAGTTTCTCCGGATGGATCAGCGAGGCTTTGTCGTTGTCCAACTGGTATGTCCCTATCACGTCTAAAGCCTGGTCAGCCTTGCTCCAATCCCCACTCCGCAACGCCTGGCGTACTTCTTCCAGATATTGCTCAAACGACTGGACAATAAAGAGAGAATCAGCTTTGGAAAAAACGGAAAGATCGTCACCTGACGCATACCATGTATGGGACGGATCATTCGGATCGGGGTAAAGCCCAAACATTGTATGATTGAACAACTGATAGAGTATGTTTACCCGTTCATCGAGTTTGATCAGATCTTTATCGGAAGAACTCCTCTTGTCGGCCGGTCGATGGTAGATCTCCTGTAATTGAGGAAGCAACCTGTAATTCCCTTGTCGGTCGAAGAGAAGAAAATAGGGAACATATTCTTCAGGCAAATTGTATCGCGCACTGATTTCTTTATCGGACAAGGCGATGAAAGGTACCTGCATCCACATCTGCGGTATGGCAAGCAAGCCGAGAAGGAACTGGTCGGAATTGAGTTCTCCAAATTTTTGCTCCTTGTGTACTTTTCGGATAATTTCAGAAGAGAAAGTATTCATGGGCATCGTTCGTCCACGGAATTGCACCGGCAGTGCTCCAAATTTAGCCGCATGTTCCGCAGGAATACTGTTTTCAAGTACCGCTCCGGTCGTATTTTGTGCCGAACCTACCACCGCCATCATCAGAGAGAGTGCAACGAGGGCACCCTTCCTCACTTCCTTCAACTGTTGTGACAACTTACGGAAACGTGAATTGGGCATGAAGAACATAAGGACAAAGCCTGCCAGCAACAGGAGATAACCCGTATAAGTGATGGTACGCCCCGCCACATCCTTGTTCACCGAGAGGATAGTCCCCAGTTCATCCTTGTCATACGATGCCTGAAAGAAACGGTATCCCTTCACGTCCAGCACATTATTCATAAACACTTTCGCTTCACGAACCTCACCGTCCACATACACCCGCAGCTCACTCTCATAGGAGGAGGGGCTTTGGGATCCGGGATAGCGGATCAACCGGAAATCGACGAGTTCCAACTGGAAAGGAAAAGTCTCCTTTTTGACTCCCTTGGAGGTATGCATCACCATCTGGTCGGCTTTCTCACCTTCACGGATATGCACCTGCCCCTCCTTGCCGAACAGGAAAGTAGTCATTGCCCCTAAGAGGATGACCACCAATGCACAGTGGATCACCACCATCGCCCATTTTTTCTGTTGGATAAAATTACGGCCGAAAAGGATCAAAATAAAGTTGACCACCAACAGGAATTGCAGGAATAGGAACAGGGGCGAATAATAGATCATCATTTTCGCAGCTTGCGTACCCATCCACTTCTCCACAAAAGTAGCCAATGCCAACCCGACAGCGTAAATCAGCAATAATACAATAGAGGCTTTATATGATGATAGAAAACGTACAAATTTGTCCATATATGATTGATTTTAATTAAATAAAGGGATTCTATTCCACCTATCTTCTCACAAAAATATTAAAATTTGGGATAGATAAAAAGAATTAATCAATCTTATATTTCCAGCCAAGGTTAAGATAAAGTATGTTTTCAGGTGCTACTTGCTGTATTTCATGATCGTAGCGTAGCGAAATATCTAAAGTATTTTTTCTTGTCAGTCGGTATTTGCAGCCTAACGTCAGTCGGTATTCATCGGCAAATAACCCATGTCTGCTATTGACAGGACATAGCACCTCACCCGAGGCATAGGGGCGTAAAGGCAATTTAAAAAAGTTATATTGCACTTCCATTCTGTTTCGCCAGACATATTTCGGATTGAATTTATAGTCTCCCCTATTTTCATCACGGTAGGTTGATTGGAGGCGCGTTCTGATTTTGAAATCGGTTCTCAGGTATTTTCTTTGAGCATTGAGTGCCACCGAAACACGATGCCGCATTTCATAATGATTCTCTTCATCCCTGCATATCAAATCATATCCTGTATTGATTTTCAGAAAATCGCGGACGAGTTCATAACCAAATCCCAAAGAAGTGGTCGAACGTCTGAAAGATGTCATATTATTATCAAAACGAAATTCCTGCTCTACCTCCAGATCGGCAAAACGGCTCATATCTTTAGAAAAGGTGAGGACAGTCATCGCACCCGTGTCGTGCAATTGGGCCGATACATTTACGACACAATGGCACAAACAGGCGTAGAGAAGCAGTATCTGTTTTCTTCTTTTCATCTAAGAGAAATCTCCCAATTTAGTAATACGGTCAATGGTATTCGGTTCATTTAACTGTGGATAGTAGTAAATCTTGACATAGGCTACATCACGCAGAAAGTCGATATGTCCAATTTCCATTTTCAAAATATGCAAGCCGGTTCTTTTTTCCAGATCCGCTTTTAATTCTTCCGCCCTTTCCGGCACAATTAGTTCTATCCGCTCATATAGCACTATCTTAGAGGAAATATGCTTGACGATCCTGGGGCTTTCCATAATCGCGATAATGGCGATGAAGAACAGATTGGCAATGAAAAGTTCCACCACACTGATTGATTTGGATAGGCCGTTGATTACGGAAACACCTATGATAATAAACAAGTAGGTCATTTCCCGAATGGAAACCTGTTCGGTCCGGTAGCGTATAATTCCAAAAATAGCAAACAACCCTAATGCCATTCCTATTTGCAGACGTACGCTGTCGAGCAGATAAATAAGCAGAAATACGGCAACCGAAAATAAAACGAACGTAAAATAGAAATCCCGTCTTCCGCTTTTTCTGTAATAAAAAAATCTTACAATAGTCCAACAAATAAGCAGGTTGAAACCAAAGCGGATCACCAATTCAAGTACCGATTGTCCTTCGAAAAGCGGAACTCCCATAAAATCGGGGCCGGAAAACCCCTGTCCCCCGTACATCTCTGCGATGGACGGATCGTATTCCGGAAAATCAGTTTGAAGCATAATTTGTATTGTTTGTTATTTTGTTGATTAATCTTAATTTCTTTTTGAACCGGTTGGATTTTAATGCAGGGTAAATCAGTGTCATTCCCATACAGTATTTGCTCATATTAACAGGCTGGATAGACATGTCTCTCAAATAATTGTAAAAAAAAGAATGTGTTGAACCTACGCCCTGTTTCATTTCGATAATAACCAAATCTTCCATTTTGTGGATATGGGAAGAATCGATTCGCTTGTACGTTAAATCCAAATCTATCGTAATCCGTTCCGTTTCTTCTTTATCCACCAGTGTTATCCGTTGGAAAGAATTCTGGAGACTCGGCCTCAGTGCATCAAAACAATAGGGTGATATCTCTGCCAGGAATTGCTCTTCTCTTTCATTCAGAAGCCAGTTATAAAACCGTGAATTATCAATTTCAATCCGTCTTTTTGATGTTATACCCTTGTTGTTCTTTTGCTTTATCTCTAAGAATGAAATATCAGAATCAAGATAAGAACGCATTCGTATTTTATAGCGGTTCAGTTTTCGGTTATGATGCATAATATACATTTCCGAAAGGTCAGTATCCCAATAAACAGTAGAATAGGCTGCTACGCGCTTATTGTTTATTTCAAGGATTTTATAATGTTCCCGGGCTTTTATCAACAACTGCGGTAACTGGTGCCGGTTGAGCAGGTATTTAGTGTCTATCCTACTCATCAGGCGTACACTATCCATTTCGGCAAGGGAAATTATTTCAAATTCATCCAATATGCCGTACAATGATTCCTCAGGGTACAATACGGGGGAAGCAGAGTTATTGATAGTTGTACTGAAACTCTTTTTTGGAGTATAATCTTCCATTGGGCAAATAGTTGTACTGCGTTTTTTTGGTGCCGTCCTCGTTATATTCGTATTTTTTTATGCGACTTATTTTATTTCTGTCATCATATACTATCTCCTTTATACACTGATTCTGCTCATTGTATTCATAAAGAGTTCGCTGACGCATTCCATACGTGGCATACTCTATTTCTTCTATTTTATACCCTTCACTATTGTAAACGGTCAAGTGGTCAAGCCAGCTATTCCGCCCTTTTGCGTCGGTATTGTATTCACGAATAGTTAAGTTTTTCTTCCGCTCCCTGTTTTCATCTCTTAATGATTCCGGCGAAGTTTGCGAATACGAAAAATGTATACTTCCTATGAGAAGAAGAAGAAAGAGCATCAATTTTAATCCTTTTTTATGCATATTTTTAATGAGAGTTGCGTTACATGTTATATGATGATAATATTATTTTCCTGGCAATATATAGTCACGTGCCACGTTTATTTGGGACGATCTGCCCTTTTTATGATCGGAGTCGTATGATGATCGGATCGGAAATCTCAGTCATTGTCTCTTTTTCGGTAACTTTTACATCTGTTATATTCCTGACATATAAAACCCGGTCCTCTGTTTCGCTTATACCGTATATCTGATATTCACCTACAGCCAGTTTCTCAAAAATAAAAGTACCGTCGGTTCCGGCACGAACATCATCAAAAGGCATGGTACTGCCTTTTTTCCGTATATATACCCGTTGATCTACAGCCGGTCTGGAATCAATAAGAACATTCTTGTCGTAATATTCGGCCAGTATCGTACCTTTTATGAAAGATTTTCCGAACATTTTACCTTCATGGATATATATGTCTTTTGTAGTTGCATTTTTGCCTTTATGTACATATACGGTATCGAAAACTGCTTCCTCATACCCATTGGGATACTTGTTGTAGGCAAAAACGATGTAATTACCGTCCATCAGGTATTTAAATTTAAAATAACCATCAGGTCCTATATCCATTTTATCTCCGTAAGGTTTTTGATTTCCATACTGGATATAAACATCAGTACGTGCAGCAGGGAATGTATCTTTTGTAAAATTATATTCTCCGTCGGGATGGACAATCTTGTATACAAATCCATCAACAGATGCAGTTCCTCCTTCCCCCTCTTCGTTGATACATGACACGAACAAGAGAGAACAAATTCCGGCAAAGAAAAGAGAAAGAATTGGTTTCATGGAGACTCTATTGAAATTAATAAATAAAAGAAATAAATGCAAAGGTACGCATTAATTGGAATATATTTAACGAAAAATAGATTCTTAATTAAAGCGCCGAAGTCAGGAAAAAAGGCCATCTCAAAACGAGACAGCCTTTATAAACTAACTTATCATTGAATGAAAAAGTCTATTCGACTATCGGACGGAGGAAACACCTCACGCCTCTTTCCATTGCTTACGAAGTAATTCAAGCGCTGCCGGTACTACTATGTTACGGTCGCCCTGTGCACCACATTCAAAGCTGACATACTTGTCGTAGCCCATCATCTTGAGCCCTCTGAATCCCTGCACGTAGTTGTCGGCTTCACCATCTTCACCCGGCATGCTGCGACGCTTACGGCTAGCCACATGCACGTGCTGGAGATGTTCTCCGGCGGAAAGGAAAGCCGCCATATCACAGTTTTCTTCCCAGGTCATATGCCAGAAGTCACCCATACATTTTACACCGGGATTGTTGATATCGCGGCAGATGGAGGCAGCATCAGCCACCTGGCGAAGGAAGAATGCTTCCTTGCGGTTTAGGGGTTCGAAAATAACGGTTGTCCCATGCTGATGGGCAAAGGTACCCATTTCATCGAACTGCTTACAGAGGAAGTCGCGCGTCTCCTGCGTGTGGGGCATCGCCGGTTGCTGGCCGTTGAAGGCAGGTACAATGATCACCCCTTCGGCTTCGAGCTCACCGGCAGCGATCATCAGCACCTCCATCGTATCACGGCATTTCTTCCGGATCGCAGGATCGGTAGAGAGGATAAATCCCTCGAAGCCGGCACAGATGACGCTCACCTTGATATTACGTCCCTTAAGGGTATCTTTGAACTCCGGCATCCGGTTGCGGATCCCTCCTCCATGAGGTTCAAATCCAACTACACCATGCTTTTCCATGAAATCGAACTTTTCTTTCAGGTTATTACCGGGAGCAATCCCTTCCTGAAAGGAGATATTCAATTTCGCCTTAGTCGCGGAGGCGTTGTCTTTCCCTTTAGCCGAAGCCAGGGAGTTACATCCGCCTACCGCGAAGGCTGCAGACCCGGCGAGGGTTGTTTGTATAAATTTTCTCCTGTCGAGTGTCATAATCGCAACTTTTTATTTTCCGCTTCCCGGTACAGGAACGGTAAATCCGGACATATTCATCTTTCCGATATTCATGTCGGCAGGTGTATAATCCAACTGAGCGGCAGTCATAGCATCCCAAGTCACTTCCTGGCCGGTGTAAGCCGACTCGCGGCCCATGATAGCTCCCATGTTCGATACGGCTGTTTCAGAAGCCTGCTCGATCGGGGTGTTCTTACGGATACTGTTGATCAGATTGACATGCTCCAGTGTATAAGGATCAATTTGTTTGAATTCAGCCTTTTCAGCCTCACTATCATACTGCCATAGTACATTACCTTGAAGATCCTTGATCACATGACCGTTACTGGTCCATGAGCCTTTTGTACCCTGAATAAACTCGCTCACGTTATTGGCACAACCATCGATCTGGCGACACATGCTATGCAAGTGAATACCATTCTCCATGGTAAAGTCGACACTGAAATTATCGTACTGGTCACCAGTGACACGACGATGGCGCGAACCGAAGCCGACTGCTTTCACGGGTTTCAATCCGGAGAACCAGGTAAACACATCGATATTGTGTACATGCTGTTCCACTATATGGTCGCCCGAGAGCCATTTCCAGTTCACCCAGTCACGTACCATGAATTCGAAATCGTTCCATTGGGGTTGACGGTCGCGATACCACAACATGCTCTGATTCCAATAGACTGCTCCACCGGTGATCTCACCGATAAGACCATTCATCACCTGCTTGTAGCCCTCCACATATTTACGTTCGTGGTGACGTTGTGTGCCGGTCACTACGGACAATTTCTTTGCCTGTGCCTGTTTAGCTGCAGCAACCAAGGTACGGTAACCGGCTGCATCCACGCAAATCGGTTTTTCCAGGAAACTGTGTTTACCTTTTTCTACCGCATATTTGAAATGTTCCGCACGGAAGAAGGGAGGTGTGCAGTCGATCAGCACGTCGATACCGCTGTCGATCACCTGTTTGTATGCATCTAATCCTACAAAACGCTTGTCAGCCGGGATATCAATATTCTTATCTTTTTTCAGTCTGTCGGCCAAGCCATTTACCCTATCCTCAAATACATCACCCAAAGCCACAATAGTTACTCCGTTGGCAGCATTCAGGAAGTTCATTGCAGCTCCGGAACCACGTCCACCGCATCCTACCACACCGGCTTTCAATTCTTTCCCGTCAGCAGCCAAATCAGGCAATTCAGGAATATAGTAAGTACCTGGTTCTTTCAAGGGTACGATAGCATCTTTTTTACCTCCGGTTGCACAAGATGTCAAAATTCCTGCTGAACTGGTTCCAATCACTCCGACTGCCCCTGCAACGGCGGAAGTCTTCAAAAATGACCTTCTGGTTACACTGTTCTCTTTCTTCATTACTTTGATTTGTTTTAAGTTATTATCAGTTATTATTCGGTTGTTATTCAGTTGTTACTTTTTCATCAAATTGGTTTGAGATGTAATATAATTATTCAACTTTACTCCCAAGTTATTATGCTCCTTCAGAAGTTCATTATACACCTCCTCCGAAATTATTTTTCTCCTGAATATCTTATTTAAACATGTTTTACTTTCATATAAGGAACCTCTGGCAATAATTGAAAAAGCTTTTGACTCTTTATGAGTATAACGTCCAAAACCCTCACTTATATTTAATCCTACAGAGTCAATCACCCTGATCCATTGCTTTTCCAAAGTATCCCTATGAAAATAGTCAAACTCCACTATCTCATTGTAGATCTTTTCAGCCAGATCCATAGATAAATTGTAGATTTCTAAATCTTCCAGTTTCATATGGCCAATCTTTCCATACTAAAACATCTATCCATTCTCGCACGAAGTGCGAACAACGGCGAAGCCGAATCACGTGAGCGTAGCGAACGAATAACTATCGAATAACGGCGTAGCCGAATAACTACTGAGCCTCGCAAACTACGCGGAAGCCAATTCCTTTTATATCGGAATACCACCAGATACTCTTCGGCTGTTGCGGGTCGGTTCTCAACCAGGCTACATGTTGCGTATGGCTACGGCTTGCACTGCGTAAGTCAGCAGCATCGGACGAATAGAGTCCACCCCTTACAACCCACTCTTCACCTTCGGTCACCTGTGGATCTTGTGTAACACCCGAACGTTTCGAATAAGCTTGCGGATCATACTTGTCGGAGGTATATTCCATTACGTTACCCAACATATTCTTCAATCCGAACGGATTGGGCATCACTTGTGAAGGCGGTTGTGTACGCCCGTCACTATTCTTGTCATAAATCACATAGGAAGAGATTCCTTCCGTCTTCGGCTTGAAAATATTCTTCATAAAGCCCTTGTCTGAGAAATCCTTCGGACTTCCCGCGAAGAAATAAGGTGTTTGGGTACCTCCACGGGCAGCGTATTCCCATTCAGCTTCAGTAGGCAGGCGATATTTCCTACCGGTCTTCTCCGACAACCACTGGCAGAATGTCTCTGCGGCATAATGGGTCATCGTGATAGCCGGGCGGTCTCCCTGTCCCCAACCCTGATCGGGATAGCCGAACGGAGGAGTGGGACCCGATATGGCATCTACCCCCATCGCACTCAGGTTATTTGCATAGACCGTTTCCGGGGGAGTGCGTCCTTCACTCATTGTCTCTGCATAGAAAGCCCAGTACATATCCCAGGTAGTTTCTACTTCCGCCATAAAGAACGGGCTCAGCGCTACTTCATGCTGGGGTGATTCGTCCGGATTGCGGAAGGGTTCCTTCTCGGGGCTCCCCATCGTAAAGGTACCACCTTCAATGGCGATCATATTGAATGAAATCATGGTACCCGGGATCTGTTCCGTGTAATTGGTGAAGGAGGTAACTTCTGCCGGCACCTTATAAAACAGGCTGGTATCTAACACGTTAGATCCTGTCACACCGGGAATCCCCGTCATCTGGCCGTGGGAATAATTCGGATTATAATGCCCCACGTCGAGGTGGCAACTGATACATTGCAAGTCAAGCTTTTCCGCATTTTCTTCGTAATAGAGATGCGCGGTAATAGCCTCATCACTGATCCCCTCGGGAAAAAGATTCTGATGACATTTGACACAAGAAGCATTAGGAATATATTTCACTGCATGCTCCAACTCAGATTTCTTATCCCAGTCGATCTTGGCAGGATCCTTGGTAAGATATCCCCACAGGTCACGTGCCCCTAAAGAGATTTTTGCGGTATAGTGTGCCCAGGTATCATCTTTGGGAGGGAGGTGGCAATCCACACAGTTTACCATCACCCCGCTCGAGTTATTCACATGCACCGACAGCATCCAGTTTTCTTCAGCATGTGGATGCACATGACACATCATGCACGATTCATTCGTGGAGAAATAGACTGACGTCTGATACAGTGCCGCTACAAAAACAATTCCAATGAAAATACCAATGGTTAGGTAAAAACCTTTACGTTGATGTAGTTTCTTTCCTGTTTTACGTTCTCTTCTTGCACGCTTTGACATTACACTTCTTGATAATGAATATTAAGTTATAGTTTGTATCTATATATCACCGTTATTTGCCTATAAAAGTACAAAATTTTATTCTATTTAAAAGAATGTTTCTATTAAATGTGCTTTTTTGACAAAAATAATTGTTATTCTATCCACTTAAACCACTTCGTGTTGTCATCCTTTCCTGCCTCTACCATCGTCTCGACAAATTGCATACCTCGGAGGCCATCATATACCGTGGGGAAGTCGGTAATCGGTCCACCGGGAGTCTCTCCATTTCTTTTGGCCATCACGGTCAATGCAAAATTGCGGTAGATATTGGCGAAAGCTTCAATGAAACCTTCGGGGTGTCCTGCCGGTGTTCTGGTGTTCCATTTGGCAATATCACTGAGAAATTCATTATTTCCCATATAGAGTTCCTGTGTGGGTTTATCACCCCATCTCAGGATCAACCGGTTCGGATCCATCTGTCTCCATTCAAGTCCTCCCTTATCGCCATACACACGGATACGGATATTATTGGCTTCACCCGTAGCAATCTGGGTAGCCATCAGTACGCCGGTAACACCGTTCTCCAGACGCAGCAGCGAAACGCCGTCGTCATCCACCGGGCGTCCTTCCACATAAGTCTGCAGGTCGGCACACACTTCCTGTACTTTAAGTCCCGTCACATATTCCGCCAGATGCCATGCATGGGTACCAATATCGCCCATACAACCGGCCTTACCGGTAGTCTTGGGATTGGTTCTCCATCCCGCGTTGTTGCCGCCTTGCAATTCGATGCGTTGCGACAGCCATCCCTGGGTGTATTCCACATATACTTTCCTGAGTTTTCCCAGTTCACCGCTGGCAATCCGGGTTTTCGCCTCTTTCACGGCCGGATATCCCGAATAGACATGGGTAAGCGCCAGCACCAGGCCGGTTTCCTCTACTTTTTCTTTAAGCTTCACTGCCTCCTCGAGGGAAAAGGTGATCGGCTTGTCGAGTACCACGTGAATACCTCTCTCCAACGCCATCATAGCCGGTTCGAAATGCCATTTATTGGGGGTAACAATGGTGACGAAATCCATACGCTCCTCTTCAGGCAATGCCATTTCGCGTTCAAACATCTCTTGGTAGTTATCATAGATGCGGTGATCGGGGACGAAATATTCCCTTCCGGAACTCTTCGATATTTCCGGATCCACGCTGAAACAGCCGCATACCAGTTCTACCAGGTTATCCATGAATGCCGCGCGACGGTGTATCGCTCCGATAAAAGCATCGCTTCCACCACCAACCATGCCCATCTTGAGTTTTCTGTGTTCTCTCATACTTTAAATTTATTTATTGAAGTTTTTTTACGAAATTCTGCATTGAATGCCAAAGTTATTATTTTTTTCACACATAGCAACGATTTCTATCTTATTATTCCTCTTTTGTCAAAGTAACAGGTAAACACCTACGCCAGCACTAGCCCCCACTATAAAGCAAAATTTGGCAAGAGCTCAAGATGAAATCACCACAATATAATTATTATAATTTAATAATTATATTTTGATAATTGAAAAACAATATGTTTCTTTGCATGTAGTTCTTAATAGCAAAAATATGAAAAATCCCTTTTTAGTGAGCGGCTATATTTCGCAAGAATACTTTTGCGACAGGGTTGAAGAGAGTAAAAACTTAATAAAATTAGTTACCAACGGCAACAATGTAGTGCTCGTTTCTCCCCGAAGAATGGGCAAGACAGGGCTTATTAAGCATTGTTTTCGGAACAAAAAAATTACAACGGGCTACTACACCTTCTTTGTGGATATTTATGCCACAAGCAATTTGTCAGAGTTTATCTATAAGCTCGGAAAAGAAATTTTTGACAGCCTAAAACCCAAAGGAAAGTCGTTTGTTGACAGTTTTTTTACGGTAATTTCTTCGTTGCGGGCAGGTTTTAAATTGGACGAGCGGACGGGTGCGCCTGTTTTCGACATTGGAATTGGCGAAATAAAATCGCCAGAATTTACGTTGGAGGAAATTTTTCAGTACCTCAACACCACCGACAAGCCCTGCATTATTGCCATAGACGAATTTCAGCAAATAGCCAAATACCCCGAAAAAAACACCGAGGCAATTCTCCGCACGCACATACAAAAAACGACAAAGTCTAATTTTATTTTTTCGGGAAGTCAACGCCATATTCTGCACGAAATGTTTTTCTCCGCCTCAAAACCTTTCTATCAAAGTGCAGTTTTACAATCGCTCGATGTGATTGAGAAAAAAGAATACATACGATTTGCATCTGAACTTTTCAAAAAAGCCAGAAAAGATGTTGATGCGATTTTTATCGAAAAAGCGTACGATATTTTCGAAGGGCATACGTTTTATGTGCAATCGGTCTTAAATCAGCTTTTTTCGGAGCTTGACGAGGATGAAAAATGTACCAATGAAATTTTTGCAAAAGCGGTATTGAACCGAATTTATACCTACGAGACGTTGTTTTCCGAGATTCTAAATCTACTCCCTGACCGGCAGAAAGAATGTCTGTACGCGATCGCCAAAGAGGGAAAAGCGACAAACATAACAGGTAGTAGTTTTATCAAAAAACATGCCCAGCATTCATCTTCGTCTGTACAAACAGCATCACGGCTACTGCTCGACAAAGAAATTCTGACTAAAAACGGTAGCGAATATGCCGTTTACGACAGGTTTTTTGGCTTTTGGTTACAAGCATATTTCGGCTCCCTCTCGTTATTAAAATTTGGTTATTAAAAAAAATAATAATCAAGCCAAAAGAGAATGTATAACTTTACAAAATAGCAAGAAAAGTTTCGAATACACTCGATTCTTTCACCAATTTACAACAATGTTTCGAGTATGGACGACAAGATTTACAAGATTAAAAAAAATACAATTTCTGGGGTGACTCTGTAGTGAAGGTAAAAGTTTTAAGGAATGTATATAAAAAATCAGGGATATCTTTTGTCAGATATCCCTGATACTTTAAGCCAAATTAATCTTTAAAAATATAGACGCTAAAATCGCCAACCATGGCAAAGTTATTACTACCCCTATATTTATCAGCTATATATACCTTCACATAGCGTGCTTGTGGAAATTTACTCAAAGGTTGTATCTGGATTCCATCCCTGTTTGAGTCGAAAGGAATATCACCCTGATCCTGCCAATCCCAGGTATTGGGATCGGATAAGTTTACCGCTCCGCTTGCAAGACAGGTAAATACTTGATAACCTTTTTGTCCACGGTTATCACCGGTACGTCTTGCCATACCTACTTGGGCAATAGTCACCTCTTCTCCCAGGTCAATAATAAACCAATGCGGATAATTACTGGCAGCTCCACTCCATCTGGCATGCCAGTATGTATTCAGATTGTCATCAATAATGGATGGTACACCACCGCCATCGCTTCTCTGTTGTGAGCTATAACCGATTGTACCGTCATCACTGTTCGGATCATATCCCGGAATACTCCAACCCGCTTTGCTCATTTTCACCGGAGGAGCGGGAACCCATACATCTATCGTCTGTTCGATATTGCCATGTTTGACAGTGACGGTAGCCCTTCCTTCTTCCAGTGTTTTAATCAGTCCATTATTGTAGGCCTCTGCCACATTCCGATTTGACGAACTCCACTCGAGATTCACATCGGTCGCATTTTCAGGAGTGTATGTCACGAACACACGGGTTTTGTCTTGCCAGAAACCTATTACCGACTGTGTACTCAATGTAAAACCTGTTAATGGAATAAATTCCTTTACATTCACATCGACAACTGTCTTATCGTCATCAGAGGCAATCGTTACAGTAGTAATCCCCTCACCTACGGCGGTCAGCAAGCCCGATTGGGTAACCGTAACCACAGTGGGGTCCTGACTGGTCCACACATAAGATTTACCGGCAGGACTACTCACTAATTGAATTGTATTACGATCGCCCGCATGCGGTCCCACGTATAATTGCACCGATGTTTGATTCACATACGGTTTCTCGGTCACTACAAACGGATCGAAATTATTACATGCGGCCAATATGGCAAGCATGACAATCGTTAGATATTTAAAATAGTTCATATTCATTGCGGATAAATTGTTTTTTAATATTCATCTCTCTCACTGAATTGTAATCTCAGTTCTTCCGACATTTCATAGGTATTACCATCATCCGGATCTACATAATTATAACGGAGCAGGAACGTTTTATAGGTATTATAGCCATCATTCACAATACTGAATGTATTAGGGAAATCGGGATTTCCGTCGATCTGAGTAAGCTTCATTCCATAGTCTGAAGTGTTCCAGGGCAAGATCGTGACTTTATCATCCTCACCGACAATTAACCGGATAGACCACCTGTCAATTAATTCCTCTTCTTTCTGGAATTCCTTGATTCCCGCCATAATCCTCACCTCATTGCTTCCGGTAGGAAAGACTTTTTTCTGCACCATGGTGTTCGTTATACCTCTTTTTCCACGTTGATTGTAGATAGTAGCTCCATCACCATCCTTAGTAGATGCATAAAAGTTTTTCAAATATAATCGATAGAGAACTGTCGATTTTTTAGGATTAAATTCATACGCAGAAAAATTGTTTACCCTAAATGGGATGAAATAAACAGAATCGGGAGACAGTCCGGTCGTGCGCAACCGGATATGCATCCTACCCATTCTTTCCCCGGTAGGAATAGTGATACTATGCTTCTCAATCTGATACCTGTCAGAGCTCAGGTAAAGAGCATAACGTTCGGCATCGGTATCGAAATTACTGATATTATACCGGCCAATCAGACTTACATCTTCAACGATACTTATATCGATCGGTTCAGTCGTAGGCAAAACACCACCGCAGGAAGCCGCGATATATCCGTCGACTCCGTCAGAAAATTCAAGTTCTTCCGAAAAAATATTAAAACCATCATCACTGAGCAAAGCCACTACAGCCTTGTATTGTTCCCGCTCAAAAATCTCATCCCTGTTACAAGATAACAAGACAAATATAAGGAGAGGGACAAACAGCAGATTTATAAATCTTATATGTTTCATACGATTAATCAATTTATTTTCATTGTTCATTAAAATATATGAATAGGTTTACCAGCCCGGGTTCTGATCGAATGAAGGTAAACGCAGCATTTCTGCTTTCGGAATTGGCAAGAATATCATCCTGCGGTTGACAACCCGATTGGTAATACGATAACTGGTAGGTACCACACGCTGATAATAGGTATCCCTCGTACCCGCGGTATTCATCCCTTTGATCGGCTCACTCTCAGATGCTTCATAATCACCCCAGCGACGTACATCGAAATATCTCCGGTTCTCATAGAGGAATTCCACCATACGCTCCTTTTTAATTTTTTCCATGACTTTATTGGCATCTGCCATATCTGCATCCTGCAAGCCCGGCAAGCCGGCACGGTAACGCACCAGATTGATGACTCTCTTTATCTCGGCAATATCCCGGGTAAAAGTCTGATGCTGCTCGTCTACTTCAATGGTGAAACTTTCATTCCCCAGTTGGTTCAAAGCTTCTGCGTATGACAACAGGATCTCTGCATACCGGATAATCGGGAATGGTTTATCAATCCTTCTCGCCGAAGTACCTGCCCAGGCATCGATCGGATTCACATATTTTCTCAAAACATACCCCGTCATAGGGTGGTCATTCGGATTAGGCGCTCCGCTTTTTCCGTTGGGAGAGTCATTATAATAGGTAATGGTGAGGTTCTTTTGGGTATTATCGGAAGTCGAGCCCATTAACCAGAAACCTTCACTGAAACCGACAGAGGCATAGAAACGGGCCTCCCTGTTTACATACATATTATAGACGTTCGCATTCAAATAATATTCGCGGTACAACTCCTTCCTGTCGTTGGTAAATCCTGTCTCGTCATAAGGATATTCCTCACTGGCTGTGTTAATGGTTCGGCCGTCAACCATCTCATAAGCATCTACCACTTTCTGGGTCACACACAGTCCATTCCAGCCACCATTGGCTACCGGAAATGAATGTCTGGTGTAACTCGTAACTGCACCTGAATTTCTTGCCCAGATAAACTCCGGATTAACATTCATTACCGTTTCACCGTTAAACATATCCGAATAGGAGTGGAAAGGATCGATTCCTGCGGCTCCATCCGGAAAAAGGTTGTGATAATTGGGATCATTCACATTGGTGGGTAACGGACGTGTTCTGTCATCCGCTTCTACCGTATGTAGGCGGTACATGGACAGACCATCCTGCTGAAGATCCATCACTCGTTTGGCAGCGGCAGCGGCAACTGCCCAGCGCCTCGGATCATAAGTCTGCTGAATATAATGTTTACCATCCGTTTTCCGTGTCCAACTCCCGAAATAGGTACGTGCCGACCGTCCCCCGTTGAAAAGGTCACTGGCATGTATCAACCTAACCCTGGCAACCAACGCGAGTGCCGCACCCTTGGTAGGACGCCCATATTCCAGTACCGAGTTGACTTTGGAAGGAAGATACAAGGCTGCTTCTTCAAACTCTGTACAGATATATTCCACACAATCGTCGTAGAGATCCCGTGGACGGTCATAATAGGTAATATCTTCATTGTTGTTGAGGATATCATCGCCCAGCAAGACTACCGGACCGAAATTCATCAACAGGTTGTAATAAGCATAAGCCCGGATAAAACGGGTATAGGCGACCACATTCAATCGTTCGACGGCTGACCAGTCGGAAGCCTCATCAATGCGGGCAAAGATAGTATTACATTGACGGATAATCTTGTAATATTGTCCCCATCGGTTGAAATAACCCAGATTCGCATCGTTCCGTTCTCCAAGCACAAAGGCCATTCCCTGAAACTCTCCCGTACCAAACAGACAAAAGGCTTCATCAGTCGCCATCGGCCCAGGAGTATACATACTGCCACCACCGAATATAGCCCCCTCATCCGGGAATTGTGATGCCGCATCCCACATGAAAGCTTCAATATAACGTTTGGAACTAAATATCGAGTCCATTTTCAATTCATCATCGATATAACCGTCGATACTCAAAAAATCACAGGAAGAAAGTCCCCATGTAATGAGCATAGAGAGGGTTATCAACTTGGCCACAACGGCTCTCCTTATATTATATATTTTCATATTCATCTCTGTATCTATTTGTAATAATTATGCCTTCCTGTTATTTAGAAATTCACATACATCTGAAAAGAATATATAGCAGGGATAGGATAAACACGCCCAACTTTATGGGCCTGTTCGGGATCAAATATTTTCACCTTATCCCATATATATAGATTATTTCCTACCAGCTGTAAATCCAACGATCCAATACCAATCTGTTTCAGGAAATTATTTCTCAGATTATAGTTGATGGTCACCTCCTGTAGGCGCAAATAACGGGCATCACCTTTCCAGAAGTCAGATAATTGCGTGTTATTGGAGTTATTTCCATATTGAAGACGGGGCAATTGAGCGTTCGGATTCTCTGCCAACGAAGGATCCATTCCATGCGCTTCCACATATGCCTTCGGAATCCAACGCGTGGATGGATCATTAAACTGTACCAGCACATTACCCCTTTCTCCTTCATTAAAAGGAATATATCCCGTGTTATTCCGATAATAATCCACTTTACCGGTACCCCTGAATAAAACTCCCACGGTGATATCTTTATAGCGGAACTGACCTCCGAATCCATACATCAGTTGAGGATACATTTCTTTATAAGAGATAGGAACCTTATCGTTATCATCAACTTTACCGTCACCGTTGATATCCTTATATTTCAGGTCACCCGGTTTTACTTCTCCCCAACTTTGTTTAGGGCTGTACTTTATATCATCTTCATTCTTAAAGAAGCCAAGACACTGAAGTCCACGCCATACATTATCGGGCAATCCCGTATAATCCTGGTATGGATACTCATCATAGGTCTTCTCATAGTTTAATATCTTATTCTGTGCAAAGGTATAATTGCCACGCACGGTAAAATCCATATCGTTGTTGATGATATGCGTATAAGCAGCGTTACCGTCTGTACCCCAACTTTCCATCTTACCCACATTACCGTAAGGCATATTGGGTAACCCCACGAAATCGGGAACCTGTACACGTGGCTGGAAAATACCATCACGACGGTCTTTAAATATATCCACTGTTCCCGTCAATTTGCTATTAAGAAACGCGAGATCAATACCGAGATTCGCTTTCTTTGCAACCTCCCATATCAGGTTATCGGCACCCACACGGGAAATACCTACTCGTTCCACCGAAGTGGAGGCACCCCATACATTGGCATACCCCTCGGAAACACGGTTCAGGTAAGGGAACCGGTCTCCACCGATACGGTCGTTCCCTACCGTACCATAGGTTCCTCTGAATTTAATCAGATTAATCCATGGATAGTTATCCTGCATAAATTTATACCCTGTAGGTACCCAACCAAGAGCAATAGATGGGAAAAATCCGAATTGCTTGCCCGGAATAAAGTTTTCCGAACCGGTATACCCGAAGTTAAGGTCTAACAAATATGTATCCTTAAATCCATAAGTCAGACGACTTGATAATCCCATATATCTTTTAGGGATCTGGGCAAGGCTTGCTCTTAAATTGGCACTTTCATCGTAAGTCATTTGATTGGTAGCCTGCTGATCACTCAGATAATAATAGACCAATCCACCCACACGGTGATCATCATTGAATACCCGGTCGTAGTTCAGCGTAGATTCAAAATGAAATTTTCTCCACTGGGCTTGTGAACTACCATATATATCGGAAGCACTTCTCGCTACCTGTTCCCGTGTCAACAACTCTCCTTTTGAATTACGTCCGATTGCTCTGTACAGAGCCGGAAAGGTAAAACGCATTTCTGTAAAATCACCATTACGATTATAGGCACCCTGCGCCTTTATCCTCAACCCTTCGGTAATATGCCCCAGATCTTGATTGAGAGCTATGGTGAACATACTACTATTGTGATTGATAGAAGTTTTACCTGTGTGATTAATCAACACATAGGGAGACATACCGCTATCTGTTCCGGCAGCCGGAAGCTGGCCGTTGGAAAAATGTACAGGAAAAATCAAAGGAGTAAGGCTGGCCTGCGATTGCCAGATAAAATCGGTATTGACCTGTCCCGGACGGTTATTTACTGAAATAAAACCCTCCGAACCAAAATAGAGAGAGGTATTTTTAGTTAGATTGATATCCAAGTTCAAACGCAAAGAGTAGGTGTTATAGCCTGTATTGGAAGCATAAGGATTGTTTTTTTCCACTTTATAGGCGGCGGATTCATTCGAACCAGCTAAACTCACAAAATATCTTGCCACGTTTCCTCCACCGCGCGCACTCACATAGTAATTTTGCTTTAATGATAAATTATGGATCATCTCATCCTGCCAGCTGACATCCGGGTATAAATCGGGATCCAGTCCATCCCGAATCACATTTAATTGAATATCGTTATAGGTGGGATCTTCACCACGTACCTCTTTGGCCTCATTGACCAATAAGGCATAATCATAGGCCCTCAGGTATTTGGGCAAACGGCGTATCTGGGAAATCGAATAGTTAACCCTTGCCGTGAGGCTCAACTTGTTCGTCTCTCCCCGCTTGGTAGTGATAAGCACCACCCCATTGGCACCACGCACACCATATACGGCGGTAGCCGAAGCATCTTTCAACACCGAGAAGCTCTCGATATCTGCCGGATCGATTGAATTGATATTTCCTTCCAGCCCATCGATCAGCACCAAGGCGCTGCTATTGGCTCCAAAAGTACCGATACCGCGTACCCAGAATTCGGCAAGGTTCTTTCCAGGCTCACCACTGTTTACCATAGTAATAACCCCTGCCACACGACCGCCCAACAGATTGGCGACCGAAGGGGTGGGGACTTGTAGTTCCTCCGGTGTTACCGAGGATATGGAAGCCAAACTGGAAATCTTACGCTGGGTACCCATTGCCGTTACAATTACTTCATCTATTTGTGTATCGGCAGTTTTAAGCGTTATTTTCAAATCGCTTTCCTCTTTCGTCACAAGATACTCTAAAGTTTCATAACCGATATAGGAAAAAATCAATTTGTCGCCTTTCGACGCCCTAATACTAAAATCCCCATTTACGTCGGTCACAGCACCGCCCATTTTACCCTGTACCGTTACCGTTACACCGATTAATACATCCGTATTATCCGAAACGGTACCCTTAATCGTATACACTGTTTCCTGCGCCAACGCCCCTAAGGTCACCGCGAAGAAAAAAATCAAGAAATAATATATCTTTTGCATATTATAAAAATTTACCCGTTAGTGTTTATTCAATAGCAATTCTGCGAATCCTTTTATTTCCGTAGTCCGATACAAAAATATTACCTTCAGCATCTACAACAATCCCGTGAGGATTTCTAAAAAGGGCATCGTCTTTCGATCCGTCCTTGAATCCTGCATTATTGGGTATACCGATCATCGTTTCCACCATCATGGTGGTTGTATTGATCATACGAATACAGTGATTCTCATTGTCTCCCACATACAGGTTTCCATCGGCGTCAAAACTGATCCCGCGCGGTTGATTGAACTGGGAAATCGATAAGGGTCCATCACGATGTGCACCGTTGGTTGCACCGGAAAGTTTTTGGAACGATGCAAGACGAACACCATCACTCCCCACTCTGGTATCGGTCACATCCACAACACATATACTATTGGATACATCTCCTGCACCAGAAGAATAGGCGATCCACAATTCATTCGGATTGATAGGATGCATGGCCATCCCATAGGCTATTCCACTCGGTGTCATCCCTATAATGGTGGCTTTCCATGTTACCGGATCGATCCTGACTAACTGTCCGTCATGGTAACGAGTGTAATAGTTTCCATCCGCTTCGCTCACAAGACAGTGATAATGCCTTACATCGGAGGGCATATCATATTCTTTCCCGGTTACACTATTAAATCCACGGTTCCACTCTTTGATAAAATAGAGTTTGGGTATCCAGCCCGTTCTGGGATCCATAAAGCAAAAACGGTCACGTTCATCTTCCGAGCCGGTCTGCAGTACATTGGTGAGCGGATTAGCGATCGGAGGACAACGGTGGTCGTAGCCTTGTGGGCCGGTAGCCACAACGGTAGCACTATTTTCAGCTACATTTAACCTCAACAGGTTATCATTCCCCAATGAAACGAAAATATTGAAATCCTTATCCATTCCAATATACACCGGCACCAATTGGATCTTATCCAAACCGACGTTATAGACAGGAGGATCGGCAGGATCATTTCCATTACCGGCCGTAGTAGTAACCGAGGCTGCAATTTTGTAATAAAATTGCTCGGAATACTCTTTTTCCTGATTCCCAATCTTCACACTTAAGACACAGGTGTCTCCCGGAAGACGGGGTACCAATGCCAATATGCGTTTTCCGGTAGAGTTGATTACTGCAGCTTCCTTCACATTGAAGAAAACTTGAATCTTGGAAGGATCCGTTCCAAAATTATCCCCATCCAATAACACCATCTCGGAAATACGACCCGAATCAGGCGAAAATGAGGTCAGTACGATCGGTTTATTCGGATCATGCGCTACACCACCGCTTTCTTCCTCTCCTTTACAGGAACTCAGAAAAAACAACGGTACAATCACAAAGAACAGGAACACAATATTCACATTTTTTCTCAGCTTTATTTCTGAAAAAAGATGAATAATTGGTTCAACATGTCTCGAAACATAATTTTGTTTGCTTTTCATATTCAACCTTATTTATTAAAAAATTATTTGTTTTTTATACTTAAAAACTTACTATATAATATATTTACACTGTTTGTGTTTTGTTTTTTTCCCTGAACAGCGCCACAAAACCTATCAGGATCACAACAGCCATCACAAAGGGTACCGTCCAGACGGATACCCAGTTGTATGATCCCTGAGCAGTCGTGTACTGATGCACTACATTTCCCGCTACCAGTGTTCCCAGATACTTCCCTACCCCATAGGTTGCAAAGGCAATCAATCCTTGTGCCGAATTGCGTAATGACGACGGAGCCTTTTCATCTACAAACAGCTGCCCCGAAACAAAGAAGAAAGTAAAACAGAATCCATGGAGCGGTAATACGGCATAAATAAATCCGGTCTGGCCCGTATATGCTCCCAATGCAAAGAATCCATACATCAGCACCCAGGCTACAATTGCAGCCACGATACTTCCCTTGTAACGCAACTTAAGAAACATCAACGGGAATGCGAAAAGGAAAATCACCTCGGCAACCTGCCCCAGACTCATCGCTGCTGCAGCATTGTCAATACCCACATTGACGATAAAGAGATTGGTGAATGAGTCATAGAATGCAAGCGGAATACAGGTCAGCGCAGAGAATACCAACAGCACCAGAAACGATTTATCTTTCGTCAGTTTAAAGGCATCGAATCCCAGTATCTGACCGACACTCACCTTTTCAGCACGTTTTTCAGGCGCTTTGTACGGAAGAATGAATGCATACAAGCCTGCCAGCAGAGAGATCCCCGCAGCGATCATGAAAGGGGTTGCCAACGATTCCAGATTCATT
Source organism: Proteiniphilum sp. (assembly GCF_034927365.1). GTDB lineage: Bacteria > Bacteroidota > Bacteroidia > Bacteroidales > Dysgonomonadaceae > Proteiniphilum. Next base: position 44,366 of record NZ_JAYFQD010000015.1, read on the forward strand.
GAACTGATCAATATTCCGGAAATAATCCATCCGAACGATCCGAACAAGCGGATGCGGGAAAACTCTTTCGAGGGTTCCAGCAGGTTGTCAAAAGAGATGGAGTTACATAACGACATCGTCGGCATAAAGCAGATGCTATACAACAGCAGCACGGGAAAGAACAAGGAGAAATGTTGGATTTGTGTCAGCCAAAGCAATAATAGTGCCCCTACAATATTTAAAAATGCCAACACCCTATTAGGAGAGAAAAACCGGTCGGCTATCATCCCCACGATTACAGGAGATATAATCGCGGCTATGGCAGCCGTACTATATGCCAGCCCAATCTGCACTCCCGAAAAATGAAGTGTTTGCCCTAAGTAGGTGCCCATGGTCACATACCATGACCCCTGGATGAAGAACTGAAAGAACATCATCAGGGATAATTGTGTTTTTTTGTTTTTGCTTCCCATTTATTGATCTTTTATTGTTAATTTTTTTATAAATCAAGCTAAATCAGGATCATCTTCTCAACAAATATTAATAATGTATATTATCTGGGCAACATACCTACACACAAACTGATATTTATTGAACATTTCTGGTTACGGAGAGAGGATTACCCCACCCACTAAATATCATCCAATAAATCAAGGGCATAGAACTTGTCGAGTGTGTTCATTCTCATTTTAATAGTATCGTAACACGGCACATAATCACTGAAACATCTCCCTTTAGCCATAAGTAAAAAAACATTTACATCAGCAAAGGAAGTAAAAAAAAATTATATAATAAAGATATATAGAAGTAAATTATAAAGACCTCGGCCATTATAAAAAAAATCAATAATTATCAATCTATTTAAGCGTTTGCATTGCAACATTTTATCCATTATATTGCAACATTTATCGACTTACCTTTCTTCTCAACAATTGATTTGATTAATTTATTATCCGCATATACTTCTATTTTCACTTTATCTCCCCATTGATACACTTCAATATCAATCGATTTATTAAAAGCTTTTATCTTTTTCAGGCTCATTTTATCCCACGATTCCGGTAAACGGGGAGTGAGTGTGAATGAAGACAAACCTGTGGGACGAATACCAAATAAACCTTCTGTTATAATACGGCAATAGAGTCCGCTTTCACCTGAGAGATGTCGTTGATTACCTTCAGGCCAGGCTTCGATAGCGTATGGTACATGTTCTCCCAACAATCGTTGGTTTGAATAATAGGACAGGTAATCGATGCCTTTGGCTGTCTCCCCACATTCAAAAACACCACGCAAAGCATACAAGGTGGAGCGATCCCAGAAAGTCTCACTTCCGGCCTCGGTGAGCAAACCGTTTTGAGTCCATAAACGGGGCGAAAACAAAGCTTTTATTGTTTCATCCTTACGATCATAAATTCCTACCGTCAACGGAATACATATCCATGAACGTAAGATATCATTTTCCTTGTAATACTTATAAGTATTGAAACCCTCCACAGTTCCTCCAAAATATTGATCGATGGCTTTACGCAGTTCTTTTGACTCTCTCTTATAGGTAGACAATTGAGCATTGGGTTTACCTAAGTCCTTGCCCAAATAAACCGCTGACACCAGCGCATCATAATACAGGGATGAGGTAGACAGATTCGCATTACCCGAAGGAAAACGGTTTTCAAGTTCATCCGAATCAGAAGCGACCACGCCATCCTCATTGAGGTTTCTCCTACAGTATTCCAGACACCATTCAAGCAAGGGCCATAAATCCAGGGCTTCCTGCCTGTCACCTCTTGTCAAAGCATACCTTGCTACGCCATAGGCTATCATGGCCGCATCACCCCGATCTCCCGCACCATTCCAGAAATCGATTCCTTCCGCAATAATTGAACTGGGAATAGGCTTGTATGCATCATTCATAAAACGGGCAAAATGCCGGAAAGAATTATAGGCGGACTTATTACCGGTATCATATCCCAAAAAAGGAAAGAAAGGATTGATATATTCAGCCTGATCATTCGCCCAGATAGCAGCATAATATGACTCACCTCCGGGACCATGCATATAACCGCCTCCTGTTTTATAAATACTTTCTGCAGCACGGATCTTGGCGAAAGCAAACATGGCATTGATCGTATGATTGGGCGTTTCAAGGATCAATTTATCCCAGAATTCGTCTATCAAGGCCCTTCTCCCGGTTAATTCTTTTTCAACCTCGACGGGATCGCTCGCCTCTCCTTTCTTGTAAGCCTTGAAATCAGCATAAAAAACAACCGATTCTCCCGGGGCAAGTGTATGTCCCCTCACTCCCGATACATTGGTTTCAATCTCATACTCACCATCCACACCCTTTTCAGGATCGGTTTTGATCACCGACCTGGCTTCCGGAATTTCTATCATAACTGATTCCTGGCCATCGTTAAGTATAACATATTTTTCACAGTAGGCAGCCTTTTTCGTAGAGGGGAACAAATAGCGAATAAGTTTCATTTTTCCATTCCGCGGTATATCAAATTCGCTCTCGACGGTCATGACGCCATCCAATGTTATGCTCTTCACCTTTTCCTGAGGAACTCTCCTTCCGTTCATTGTCATCATATCCCCTATAATGTCCCATCCAAAACGGCGCATCAGACTTGCATGGGTATTATTGGGTATAGTACGCAACATCGGCCACACAAAACTCCGCTCCAGTAAGAACTTACCTTTTTCATCCACTCCATATCTGAGCACAGTGGATATCTGTTCTCCACTCATTTCGATATGGTCATTATGCGGAATACGGGAATCAATATTCCAGGTAATGCCTCCCGAAGAGTTTATATGCCAGCGATTTTCCTCCTGACTACTCATCGCAAATCCACGCACAAAACAGAAAATAAAGATAATAACCGTTTTTTTCATATGATTAATACTATTTATTTTTTATGATATTCCCTAATTTACCATCAATCGCCCTTCAATCTCCTATCAATCTCAATAAGAGATCACATACACATTAAAAGATTGACTTTCCGCCGTCGCTTCCAATACCGTTCCGTTCATCCTGACAACCGATTTTACCGGAACAGCGACATCCGGATTGTCCAACCTGTTTTCCCGGTCCACCTCACCTTTTAACAGGACCACCTGTGCTTCCGACCCTATCTTCATTTTACGTTGTAACCCCTCAATATTGATACGGATATCTTTATCCTCATTGGAGACATTGCTTAACTTTATGATAATCTCCTGTTTATCCGTATCGATGACTGCGGAGGCATACAAACCCTCCTGCCCGGTGAGAGGCTTTTTATTCAGGGTAAAGGGTAGCACATTTGTACCTCTATAGTGTGCGTACAACTTCTGTACATAGTAGTTGGGGGTACGCACACAACGCAGGTTGTCAAACCAGATCAGGTCGGGACGCCACTGCCAGGCATCCACATGCGCCAACAGAGGCGCGTAAGTAGCCATATGCACAATATCGGCATTCCTTTCCAATCCGGTCATAAATGCCGACTCGCACAACGCCGACTCGAAGTTGTTCTCCCTGCTCTGCGGATGGCAGGCATACTCGCCCGCGAATACTTTTGGCCCCTTCCGGTCGTAGGAGTCGTAACGCGCAGCCTGATTCAAAAACCACTCCGGTGAACGGTAATAGTGCTCGTCCACCAGATCGACTTTGAGCCGTTTCATCTCCGGCCAGAGATAATCGAAATCCTTTCCCTCTGCCTGTGGCCCTGAACTTCCGATGATCTTTATTTCAGGGTATTGTGCACGGATGGCCTCGATGAATTTTTCCAGCCGGGCAGGATATTCAGCTCCCCACTGCTCATTACCAATACCGATGAATTTCAGGTTGAACGGTTCGGGATGCCCCATCTCCGCCCTGACCTTACCCCAGGTAGTCGAGATGGCACCATTGGCAAACTCGATCAGGTCCAATGCATCCCGAATATAATCCTGTAGTTCGCCGACAGGAACATGGCAATGTTCTCCTTCGTTCTGGTACTGACATGATAACCCCACGTTCACTACCGGCAGCGGTTCGGCTCCCATATCCTCTGAGAGCAGGAACAGTTCATAGAATCCCATTCCGTATGTCTGGAAATAATCGGGGAAGAAGCGGTGAGCAAAGGTATAATGCCAGCGGTTTTCGTTCAACGGGCGGTTTTCTACCGGGCCGACCGAATTTTTCCAGTTATAGCGTGTCTCCAGGTCGGTTCCCTCCACGATACATCCACCGGGAAAACGGAACAGGCCGGGATTCAATTCATTGAGTGCTTCTACCAGATCCCTGCGCAGGCCGTTTTCTCTCCCTTTCCATGTATCTGTGGGAAACAAGGAGATATGTTCCATATCCACCGGCCCACCGGAGATGAGAAATATACGCAGTGAGGCTTTCGCCTCTTCCTTTGACGAGGTAAGGATTACCTCATATTTCTTCCATTCCCCGGAACCGATTGTCAGCTCTTTCCGTTCAAAAGGATTGTTATCGCCATCGATCAATTCGATCCTGATCTTTTGAGCGGTTGCATTGCCGGAACGTGCCCAGACCGAAAAACGGTAGGTAGCCTCTTTCTTCACGCCTATCCCCCGAAATCCCTCATTTTCCAGACCGGTATGTTTATGTCCATGCCCGGCATTGTCCAGTCGCACATAATGGGGATTACGCTCAAAGGGAGCACCGTCGGTACGTACCTCTACCTGTCCGAAAGTTTTCCAGCCCATCAGAGACTGGGGAAATTCAAAGGAGCGGTTCTTGACCAGTTCGGCATACAAGCCGCCATCAGCCCCAAAGTTGATATCCTCGAAAAACAAACCGTACATGGTCGGTTGTATCTCCGCTCCCGGTTTCTTCACATCGACTACCAGGTCATAGGAAGATTGAATCCCCATTTCGCGGCTCTTCCCGTCAACGACCGGCCCGTTAGCCTGCTGTGCGGGTACACCGGCGTATACACACGACAAAAGGATGATCAAAAAATATTTTCTCATAGGATTGAAACTATCTATTACCCACTCGATTTTAGCCATACGATCTTAGTTAGTATACCACTCTTCGGTTTTCACATTCAGCATTCAGGGTGCTAACTTAAACGGCGTTTTCTTCAGGTATACCTTATAATCCTTGATCATACCCGGTTTTCCGGACTCAGGACGAGGTAGGTATGAAAATCCGCTGATGACCTTGTCTTCACCCAGATCGATGACTATCTGATGCGGATGATCGGGATTAAGGCCGGTATAATCGGTATGCCAGAAGGTCGATTCCTGCAAGTCGAACACGTTGGAGGCCACATTATTGGCATCGTTGGTCTCCTCACTGTCCGCATATACCACCTTCCAGTGTTGACGTGAAACGGGTTTCCCATCTTCTCCCAGCAATTCCAGTTCGGCCATGGAAGCATATTTATCACCTCCATGTGAATTGAGCGACTCAAGGCAGAAATAACGGATCTGTTCCTGTTTCCCGAATTTGACGTGTTGCCACCCGTTGCCCGGCTTGAACGAACCGGCATAGTAGGGTTGCTCGCCTGTGAGGTTTAGTTCTTCCCCCGCCTTCCGGTGCGTATAGGCAGCACCTTTTAAAGAGAGCTGATCGAGGATAGGTTCTCTCAATCCGGCCAGGGTCGCTTTCTCCGGCGAAGTCATATCCAGCACGATCACCTCGTTCCTGCCCTTCTTCAACCAGCAACCCGGCACATAAAGCGCCTGCTGGGGACCGATATGCCAGTAACGGCCGATAGCATAACCGTTCACCCATACCATCCCTTTGCTCCAGTTCCTCATATCGAGGAAGGTATCCCCGGTTTTATCCAGCGTGAAGGTGGCACGGTAATAGGCGGGTGCACCTTTGATGTTGGCCTCTTCCCGATAAGTTTTATTTTTTGCAAAGGCATAATCCACAGGGATATTGTACACCTCCCAGCCTTTCAGTTCCGTAACTCTCTTTTCGGAGACAAGCTCCACTTTTTTTGTAATCCCTTTCCGGTCATATATCCCCCGGCCGAAGTTCATGCGCCCCATTGCTTCGACGAGGATATCCAGCACATCGCCTTCCTTCACCGACGGCAGTATAGCGCTACCTTCACCTTTGAGGCGATTGAGCGTGGCAATCCGTTCACCGTTGATAAACACCTGCGTCCAATCATTGGCCTCGGTAATGACCAGCGTCTGGCGGTCTGGCGACTCTTTGAGTCTGGTGCGGTAGAGGATACTGCCCCACCCCTGATCAAAATATTCCATCGGCTTCACCTCCTCACTGACTACCGGTTCGGGAAGATTATCGAAAAGCACTGCTGTTTCGGTCAACTCAAACCCGGGGATTGAAATGGTCGGTATCGAATCCGGGACAGGAGCCAACTCTGTCCCTTCGGGAAGATATTGCTCCAACAGCTTCCGTACTTCGTAGTATTTCGGTGTAGCCCTGCCATATTCGTTGATGGGGGCATCGTAATCGTAAGAAGTGGTGGTGGGTGAAAAATTGGGAAAGTTGGCGCCACCCCAATGTCCGAAACTTGTCCCACCATGTGTCATATATAGGCTGAACGAGATATCCTGATCGAGCATCTCTTTCAATCCCCCTACCAGCGCTTGTGCACTGCGTGTTTCGTGCTTGGCGCCCCAATGATCGAACCAGCCGGACCAGAACTCGCTACACATCAGCGGACTTTCGGGACGTAGTTCTTTCAATCGGCGGAACTGATCTCCGATATTAGCACCGGTACCAAAATTGATTGTCCAAAGTAGGTCATCGAGTGCGTTATTCTCGAAATTGGAATTCCAGTCACACTGGAAAAGGGGCACCTCGCGGAGTCCCGCATCCTTCACGATATCGCGTATATTGGCAACATACTCCTTATTGATGCCGTATGCACCATATTCATTCTCCACCTGGAACATAATGATATTACCCCCTCTGGTGATCTGCTGATCGGCGAGTTGTTTACTGACTTCGTTCATAAACAGCCGGGTACGTTCCAGGAAATAGGGATCGTTATCCCGTAGCTTGATATCGTTTTTCTTCAACAACCACCAGGGCAATCCACCCATTTCCCATTCGGCACATACATAAGGTCCCGGACGTACGATCACATACATCCCATATTTTTGTGCTAACCGGCAGAAAGCCGCCACATCGCTGTTACCGGTGAAATCGAACTGACCCTCTTCCGGCTCATGGATATTCCAGAAGATATAAAGACAGATCGTATTCATACCTAATGCTTTGGTCATTTGAATACGGTGCTCCCAATATTCACGCGGGATACGCGGGTAATGCAACTCCGCCGCCTTCACCACGAACGGCTCACCGTTCAGCAGAAAAGTATTCTGGCCGACTTCGAATGTCCCTTTTTCTCTATTGCTGCAACTCGTTGCCAACAGGGCCAAGAGACCGATTAAAATTAGTAGGATTTTATTCATTTGTTTAATTTTTAGAGCCAAGACTTTATTAATTGACAATGGACAATTGACAATGGACAATTGACAATGGATAATTGACAATGAGATCTTGACTTCTCAACTTCAGACTTCTTTTACCATTAGCACATTATTCACTACCTGTCCCGACACGTCCGGATCTTCACTACGCTTTAATTGGCACATTGGCATATTGGCACATTATCAATTGTCCATTGTAGTCGGTACGACTGCCTTAATACTCCCATCCTCATTGAATTCCATGCGGTCGATACATACTTCCCGGTGATAGCCGGCGGCATCGCCCCAGTGGATCCCTTCAGGGCGGAAAAAGCGGTGGTAGACAATATACCATTCATCTTTATCTTTTATTTTTAACGTCGAATTATGGCCTGTACCCCAAATTCCCTCTTCGGGCGATTTCGACAGGATCAGGTTGTTTTCCGGAATGGTAAGCGGTCCCACCGGCGATGTAGAGGTAGCGTAACGTACCCTGTAATTCTCGCTTCGGGTATCATCTTCCGACCAGAGAAAGTAATAGATACCGTTCCTGTAAAAGACATGGATTGCTTCACGGAATGTGTTGTCAGGTGTCATCACTTTGATGGTGTTCCTTTTGATAGATACCATATCGTCGTTGAGTTCCGCCACGGCCATATATCCATTGCCCCAGTAAAGATAGTTCTTTTTTGTTACCGGATCCCAAAAAACGTCCGGATCAATCTCCTGTCCGCCTCTCACCCCTTCGGGCTTGAAGTCGATCAACGGCTTACCGGAGTCGACAAACGGGCCGGCGGGATCATCAGCCACCGCGACTCCTATTTTCTGTGCTGCAGTGAAATAGTAGTAATACTTATATCCCTCTTCTCTTTTCTTTTCAATGATACAAGGTGCCCATGCGTTCCTTTCGGCCCAGGAAACATCTTTTTTCAGGTCGAGGATAACGCCTTCATCTTTCCATTCCGAAAGGTTTTCCGACGAGAAGGTTTTAAAATAAGTACCCGACCAACCATGATAGCCGTCACTGGTGGGATAGATATAGTATTTATTCGTTTTATTGGAGTATAGCGCATAAGGATCGGCAAAGAACCCTTTCAGTACCGGATTGGTCTTATTTGCAGAGAAATTCTCCGGTTTACCCCATTTCACGATCAGGGCATCGAGCTCTTTTTGGGTGATAGGGATAATAGATCCGTGACGGGGATGGAAATCCATCGAGATCTCATGATCGATCACCTTGAAATTCATCAGATCGGTGCTTTCGGTAAATTGATAAGCACCTTTCATATAGACATCATACATTAGTATATATTTGTCGGAATCGATCAGCCTGAACAGGCTCGATCCTTCCACCGCCTCCGCCGTCTGCTGCTTGTAATCATCATATTCGGTCCATTGCCCCGAGGTAAGCGAACAGGTGGTCGCCAGTTTGATGCCGTTACCGTGCCCTTCGGTCTTATAGAACATATGAAACAGACCGTCTTTCAACACGATATCTCCATCGATACATGATTTCCCGTTTTTGGGCAGGAATAACGGACGGGGTTCCCCCTCCAGGTCGGTGAAATCGTCATTGGCATAGGCATAGTAGATGATATCGGCTCCATCACCATGCAGCATTGACCAGTAGACCATATACTTCCCGGCTTCCGGATCGTAGATGGTTTGCGGTGCCCATACCCGCTTCAGGTCTTCCTGTCCTTCGTATTTCTGCTGGATATTGATGATGCTCGATGACCAGTTGATCAGGTCGGACGACTTGAGCAATATCATCGCACGATTGGAATCCCATCCCTTGGAGGAAGTCATATCGGTCAGCACCATATAGAAGGTTTTCCCATCCTCACCCCGCAGGATATGGGGATCACGCACCCCACCCGTCGAGCTGATCTTTTTCGAGTCGATCACTGGCCGGTTGTTGTTCAGCGTATAGTAATTGTAGCCATTGCTACTGATGGCATACCTCACCGACTCCTCTTCCACCCGGTTGCCGGTGAAATAGGTAAACAGGTAAGCCACCGACTCCGATTCCTTCACTTGTTTTTCGGTGACATGAGGCCAGTAAATGATATAGCGGGATTCGTGCAGGTTGAAGAAGGGTTCCAGTTCCATTCCCCGGGCATACTGCTCAGGATAGAGGTTATTCACACGAAAAGTCAGCGGTTTACCGGGGACCGGTGCCAGATAGGAGGTCAACTTATCCGGATCACCAACCAGCAAGGGCATATTTTTCATCGGGATATATCTTCCATGTGCGATATGTCCGTTCCGGCTGTCATCGGCAAATAATCCCGTCATCTCTTCGGTACCGGTTTTGGCGGCAAGTACCACCGGGCCGTACAGGAACGAATAATAACCCGATCCATCGGGCAATTGCTCGGTTCTGAGCGACATGGGCATCTCCATCACCACCTTATCACCCTTCTTCCATTTCCGGTCGATAGGAATATATCCGTTTTTATTCAATACGGGATATACTTTTCCGTTCACTGTGACCTTTACACTCCCTTCACCGGCCCAGCCGGGGTAACGCAACCACAACGTAAGCCGTTTCCGTTTACGGGGATTCACCGTAATTTCCGTTTTAGCCTCATAGGGAAAGTTGTTTTCCTGAATAATTTCGGTATCCTGTGCTCTCCATTGCAATGAAGATGCAATAAAAAGATTGACATAAAGCTGGTTATTTGCATGGGCATAGATCATCTCCCCATATTTCGAGTGGCTCTCCATCCCCGATCCCACGCAACACCACATGCTGGTATGCGGCTGCGAATAGACCCGGTAATGTCCGGGGCGCATCTGGGTAAGATAGACGAAACCACCCGTATTCGGATGCTGGGAAGAGAGGATATGATTGTAGAGAGCCCGTTCGTAATAATCCACATATTTCTTCTCTTTCGAGGTTTGATACAGCATTTTAGTCAGACGCAGCATATTATAAGTGTTGCAGGTCTCAGGGCCTTCAATGCTGCTGATCATCCGTGAGAAATCATCCACCGGGTTGAAATGCTCAGACACACTGTTTCCACCGATGGACACCGACCGGTTTTCAACTACCGTCTTCCAGAAGAAACGGGCTGCCTCTTCCCACGATCCATTTCCCTCAAGGTCCGCAATCCGTTTGAATCCCAGCACTTTCGGGATCTGGGTGTTGGCATGCATTCCGGTCAGTTTATCCTGATGATGAATCAACGGATCCAATATCAATTGATGGGAGAATTTGTGTGCCAGTTCGAGGTATTTTTTATCACCCGTAATGGCTGCTACATCGGCAAAAGTCTCATTCAGCCCACCATGTTCACTGCGAAGCATATCCTGCAATTGTTCTTCCGACAGGTTGGAGACAAGTTTTATCGCCCAGTCGGTCATTTTGATCAGCATCTCTTTTGCCTCTTCATTGCCCGCGACCAGCCAGGCATCCCTCAGTCCCGCATAAGTCTTATGGATATTATAGAGCGGCACCCATTTACCATTCAGGTCGAAGCCGCCGGCACGGATATTGCCGGCAGCCACCTCTTCCCAAATAGCCTTTCCTCCGGGTACTCCCCCGATATAACCATTGCCGTTGGCATCCTGACACCGTTTTAATTCAGCGAGCATGTAATCCAACCGGCTTTTGACCTGCGCGTCTCCGGTAGAGGCATACATCAACGCCAACCCGGACAGATAATGCCCACCGATATGGCCGTCGAGTCCGCTGTTTTCCCAGTTGGCATAACTTTCAGCTTTCTGCGGCAGACCGGCCTCCCTCAAAAAAGGAGCAAGGAGACGATCCACATCCATTTCCAGCAGGTATTGCCTGTTTAATTCTTCCGCATGCTTGAAAGGACTATCCAACAACCTGACATCCTGCAACCGGAAATATTCGACCTGCGGATTGATCTGAGCATTCGCTAAAGGGATGCAAGTAAAACAAATGATGATCCAATTGAGCTTTTTTCTATCCATTCTGTTTCCTGTATCGTTTTATATTTTTATCAGACTTCCGCATCTGTCCATAGAGTATGTTACAACCAAGGCGAAGAGCTTCAGTCCGCTATTTACATTTTTATCCGGATTATCGAGAAGGAATATGCCGGCAACTCATAATTGAATTGTTCGGAAACGGTCAACTTTGACTCCTTAGGTCTGACTGTTTTGTCATCCGGCGATCCTTTCATTACAATCAGATCCGATTGATTGTTGGCAATATGGATATCCGACAAGTCAATGGAAGACGAAACAGGGACTGGGAGTAAATTCACCAGTTTGATGGTCAATTCATTTGTTTTAGCATCTATCACAAAAGAGGATACAACCCGTTTTCTGATATCTTCCCGGTTATCTGAACGGTTGATATTGGCTGGAAGATACTCATTTCCGGAATGATGGCCGAACAATTTCTGCACATAATAGCCGACAGTCGGCTTCACTTCGGTATTGTTGAAATAGATCAGGTCGGGATTCCATTGGGTGGATCCCTCTTTTGCCAGCAACGGGGCATAGGAAGTCATCGCCACAATATCACCATTCCGTTCGATATTGATCAGGTGCAGTGCTTCACAGAGCGCCGTCTCAAGGTTGTTATGCCGACCCGGGACATGGGCTGCATATTCACCCAGATAGACTTTAGCTTTCGATCGGTCGTACCTGTCGTAATAATCCTGATTGTTGAGATACCATCCGGGGGGTTGGTAATAGTGTTCGTCGACCAGTTTAACACCCAGTTCGGTCGCCAGATTCCAGCCTTCCACATAATCGGATCCTTCGCTAAAAGGACCGGCTGTTCCGATCACCGTTATTTCAGGGTATTTAGCTTTTACAGCGTTATATATCATCGTGAATCGTTCCACAAAAACATCCGAGATAAGGTCCTCATTACCCACACCGATATATTTCAGGTTGAACGGTTCCGGATGGCCTGCTTCCGCCCTTTTCCTTCCCCAGTCCGATTTGGCGTCGCCGTTGGCATACTCGACCAGGTTCAACACGGATTGGATATATTCATCCATCTCCTCCATAGGAATGCCCCCTTGCTGTCCTCCGATCAAACATCCATGGTGGGCAGAGTTCTGGCAGGGAACACCCGCCGTCACAACCGGAACGGGTTCGGCACCGATATCCTCGCAAAACTGGAAATATTCAAAATAACCCAGTCCAAACGACTGGTGATATCCCCAGAGATTGCGTTGTGGCTTACGCGCTTCAAGCGGGCCGATAGTGTTCTCCCAACGATAGATATTCCCGATCCCGTCACCGTGGGCCACACAACCGCCCGGAAAACGCATGAAGCGTGGTCTCAGGTCGGACAGCGCTTGTGCCAGATCAGCCCTCAGTCCGTTCCTGCGTCCCTTGAAAGTTTTCTGCGGGAAGAGGGAGACCATATCCAGGTCTACCCTACCCGTCTGTTGGGGTACCACCTCAATACGGGCATCATCTGCCGTTTTGGTTGCAGTAATCACCGCTTCCAACTTCTTCCACTCTGCACTGACTGTACGCATAGTGACCTCTCCATATACTTCACCGTTCTTCCCCGTGAGCCGCACCAAGATTTTACCTCTCACTTTCCCAGGACTTCTGGCAAACAGTGAAAGGTCATATTTTTCACCTGCCTTTACCGCGATACCGTTGAACCCTTCATTGACGAGCGCCACCCCAATTTTCTCAATCTGCAAGACAGCATAATGCTTATTATTCGGATGGATGGGGGAAACCGTATCGATCAAAAAAGTTTCTCCATTTACCACCGACCAGGCAGTACGGTTGTTCCAGTTCTTGTCCCAGCCTTCCTTATCGCTCAAAGCATATTCGAACCCGCGATTCTGCACCAACTCGGCGTACAGGCCACCGTCGGCAGCATAGTTGATATCCTCATAGAAGATACCTATCAATAAATCGCTGATTGATTTCTTTTTTTGAATAGCCGGAGAAATGGAGATGGTGACAGGATCTTTGAAATGGGCGGGATCCATCCACACCCTTTCCTCATTGAGCATCTGCCTATAGGCTCCCAATCTTTGTGAATTGATAAGACCCTCGATCACAGGCCACGCCACACAATGAAGTGTACCGGCCTGTCTTTTCCCCGCGAGGGAAATATCTTTTCTCCCCATAGAGGCACTCTTTCCTTCACTCCCGTGCCGGTCGTCTCTCCCGGCAGGCGAGTAATGCCTGAAATCAGCGGTGAAACTATGGAACACTCCCTGATCGGGTTTGTCGCTATGCCAAAGAATACGATATTCCTTTCTCTGAAGATCATAGGATATTTCAGGTTTCAGGCAATTCCCATACGGCATCAATACCGGATATGACTGAGGCTTCCAATATACCAGATCGGAAGAGACTGCATGAGCGACAGCCCCATCCTCGTTGTTCAGACTCCAGATGCAATGCCATAACCCATCGGATGCCTGATACAGAAACGGATCGTACATCCTTTTCTGGGATCCCCATCTGCCGTAATCCGATTTCAGAAAGGGATACCTATTGCCGATAGTGTGCCACTCCTTCTGATCGATACTCCATGCAAAATATAATCCGCCTCCGTTCTCCTCACCATAGGCGAAGACATATGCCGAATCGGGTTCATTCGCTCTCAGGAAAAGAGAAGTGAAAATCAAGGCACTTAGCAAAAAAAATATTTTTACAGCTTTACTTATTCTATCAATCAGAATCATTATGAGTTATTTATGCATATAAAAAAGTGTAGTAAATCCGGAAAATAACTATTCTATTTCGAGCATGACTACCGCTTTAGGAGGTAAGACCACCGAAAGACCGTTGTCGGAAAGCGAAGCGCCTTTGAAGTCGCTCACGGTCACTTTAGAGGGTTGTTCAAAACTATTATAATCGTTTATATTTTTAGAAGTAACTATTTCACCGTTCACCTTCTTCGCCGAAATACCGACCAGTTGGGTCGAAATTCGCTGTTCATTATGAGGGTCGGCATTCACCAGCGTGATATGGATTTTACCTTCACTGTTTTTCGAAGCGGAAATACTTACCGCCTCTATCTCCCTGTCCCCCTGACGATATTTATTACCGCTGAAAGAAACAGGCAGAAGGGTGGCATCCTGGTGTACCTTGTAGAGATAAAACACCCAATAGGTGGGAGTAAGCACCATTTTTTCCTTATCGGTGAGTATGACGGACTGCAACACGTTGACCGTCTGCGCGAGGTTAGCCATCTGTACCCGATCGCTGTGGTTATTAAAGATATTCAGGTTAATACCTGCCACGATAGCATCGCGCAGGGTGTTTTGCTGATAGAGAAATCCGGGATTGGTACCCGGCTCCACATTATACCATGTTCCCCATTCATCGATGATCATGCCAACCCGTTTATGAGGATCATAGCGATCCATGATTGCCGAATGTTTGGTAACCAGTTCTTCCATGAACAAAGTTTTTTGGATGGTCGTGAAATACTCTTTTTCATCGAAATCGGTGGCAGAGCCTTTATCATTCCAGTTCCGGGGTACGGTATAGTAATGTAACGACAAGCCATTCATATGTCCCCCGGCTTTCCTCATCACTGTTTCAGTCCAATTATAATCATCTACATTGGATCCGCAGGCAATCTTATAAAGATGATTATCACCATAATTGCGGCAGAAGGTGGCATAATGACGATAGAGGTCAGAATAGTAGTCGGGCGTCATATTTCCACCACAACCCCAGCTCTCATTTCCCACACCCCAGAATTTGACTTTCCATGGTTTCTCTCTCCCGTTCTGCCGGCGCAGATTGGCCATCGGGCTCTCCCCATCGAAAGTGATGTACTCTACCCATTTGGACATCTCCTCGACCGTACCACTCCCCACATTACCACTGATATAAGGTTCGGCACCCAGTTGCTCGCAAAGATCGAGAAATTCATGGGTCCCGAAGCTGTTGTCTTCAGTAACCCCTCCCCAATGGGTATTGATCATTTTGGGACGTTGATTACGGGGACCGATACCATCCATCCAGTGGTATTCATCGGCAAAGCAACCGCCCGGCCACCGCAGGTTGGGGATACTTATATCCTTCAACGCCGCTACCACATCGTTACGGATACCTCGTGTGTTAGCGATGGAGGCATCCTCTCCTACCCAATAGCCGCCATAGATACAACGTCCCAGATGTTCCGAGAAATGGCCATAGATATGCCGGCTAATGGTGCTCTGCCCACGATCGGCTTCGATGATCAACCGATTTTGAGCCGAAATATAAATAGTACCAACAAGCAGTGGTAACGTCAACAGTAGTGTTCTTTTTGAATGCATATGTTTTTAGATTTTTAGAACCAAGATTTTTAGAACTAAGAGCCAAGACTTTTCTTCGCCGTGACAAAATTAATAATAAGCGTATAAATATACACTTATTCCCCATATGTTTAAAAACATAAATATATCGTATCTTTGTAAAAAAGTATTTTTTATGGCATCGTTTTATATAGAACAAGAGAAGTTTTTATTATCGGTCGATTGCATAATACTTGGCTTTAAAAAAGGAAGATTGTATCTGTTGATCTCGAAACGGAAATTCGAGCCATTAAAGAATCGGGATTCCCTGATGGGAGGCTTTTTACGTTCGGACGAAAACCTTGAGGAGACCGTTTCTCGCGTAGTACACGAATATACCGGCATCAGGGATGTCTATATGGAACAGGTGGGTACTTATGGAAGTATCCACCGCGATGAAGGGGAACGTGTGATTTCCATCGCTTATTACGCGTTGATAGACCTTGGACTATTCGATGATGAACTGTGTAAGATACATAACGCCCGCTGGGAAGAACTGGATAAAGTCGGTGCATTGATTTTCGACCATAACCAGATGCTGAACGATACCATCGAAATATTGAGAAGAAAGGCGGCCACACAACCATTAGGTTTTAACCTGCTCCCCGAAAAATTCACCTTGCCACAACTGCAATCGTTGTACGAAGCCATTTACCAGACTACACTGGATAAACGCAATTTCCGTAAGAGGATACTCGACATGGATATCCTCGAGAAACAGGAAGACAAAGACAAATCGACTTCCAAACGAGGTGCTTTCTACTATACATTCAACAAGGAGAAATATGATGAGTTGCTCCGCAAAGGATATTATTTCTCCTTGTGAAATACTTACTCCTTTAAATACCCCACAGGTACTACAAGCACACCATCTCCAACCTTATCCATATTTTAAAAGAAAACATCTTCTTGGTTTTGACCTGTGGAGTCGAGAAACTATCAAATAGAACTCTATATATGTGCTAATCTACCTATACAGCATCGCTAATTACACTTTTCCATATAAATAACAACAAAAAAAATACACTTTTCCAAAAACTGAGGTGGAAAGTTAAAAAATTCCCGACAGCAACACTATCTCCACGGGTTCCAGCCAGGGAGAGGTGAAGCTTATCTTAATCTCGCCCGCTTCACCGGTCGCTTGTACGTATGCCAATATTCTCCCGTGAAAAACACGGTGGCGGTTATCGGTATAATCACTCATATCAGAATTATTGCTCGCCTCCAACCCGAGGAGCCTGGCGGGACCGGATATCCGGCAGGTCACCTCATCATCCGACAACATCACCGGAATATCATCTTCATCCACTACCTGCACCACAATATGGGCCACCCCTTTATCGCTCTTTATCTCTTTATCGACCTGAACGACCTTTAATGCATGGGGGCGTTTCGAAGTTTGTATCGAATAACCGGAAACAGGGTTATTTTCCTTGTCCAGGCCTACTACTTCCAGTTTTCCGGGATTGTAAGGGATATCCCAGAATAGGATGCCGGTATTGTCGTCATACTCCTTTGTCTCACCTACCTCTGCTCCATTGAGCAGTAGCTTTGCCTTTACAGCATTGGTATAACAAACCACCCGGATAGTTTGGCCCTCACGGTAATTCCATACAGGCCACGCATCCATGGAAGGCGCACCTTCTCTTCCACGATCTCCACCCTGCACGGGATATGTTCCCAGGTACGCCATCGGTTTGTCCGACCACAACGACTGGCGGAAGTAGCCTCTCGGTTTGATGAAGCCTCCGAAATCGAGTAAGCCGGAATAGAACCCTCTTGAAGGCCATCGGCCCGACTCACCAAGATAATCGATGCCGGTCCAGAGGAACTGTCCAAAGATATGCTCCCGGTCGCGCGTAGCTTTCCATGCAGGCATATCGTGCCGGTTCTCACTACCGTAAATCACCCTGTCGGGATACTTTTGATGGTCACTGTCGTATTTATCTTCGGTATAGTTATATCCTGCGATATCCAGTGCTGCAGGATATTCCGTTTCATTCGACATGGCCACACCCGCCAACCCGGCAGTGACAGGGCGCGTATGATCATATTTTTTCACCACCTTTGCCAGGCGTTTCGCAATATCACCCAACTCCATTGCATCGGGAGCATCGGGATTGTATCCACCGTAAGAGGCCTGCGTAAATCCAGCCTTTTCACCGCCAAGCACCGGATGTGAATAAGGATCGTTGGGATAATCCACCTCATTGCCAATACTCCATGCAAAGAGAGAGAGATGGTTGCGGTCACGCCGTACCAGATCAGCCAGATCAATCTCTCCCCACTCCTTGAAAATATCGTAAGAGCCCTGAAAGCCGGGAGTGCCCACGTTCCACCCTTCTATCCATTTACGTTTGGGGAATACCCACTCGTCGTACATCTCGTTGAGCACCAACAGCCCTATCTCATCGCAAAGGGCATAGAGATCGGTTGATTGGGGATTATGGCTGGTGCGTATCGCATTCACACCCACATCTTTCAATGTCTGCAACCGTCTTTTCCATACATCCCGTGGGACGGCTGATCCCAATACACCGGCATCATGGTGTATGCATACCCCTTTCACCTTCATCCATTCACCGTTGAGGGCAAATCCCTTATCCGGATCGAAGGTATAGCTGCGGAACCCTGTACGGGTTGTGGTTTGATCAGTTTCAATTCCGTCCTTCAACACGGTAGTTTTCAACTCATACAGATTCGGTGCGGATAAAGACCAGAGTGCGGGTTTATTCACCTTTAAGGAGGTCGTCAGTTTATTCCCGTTGCCCGGCTTCGCAATAAGTTTTTTAGAATCTTTTGCAACAAGCTTCCCATCAGCAGCATACAATTCATTTAGAATCACCAAAGATGCATTGATCTCCTCTTGGTTATTTATCTCAATCTCCACATTCAGTTGATTGCCATTCTTCACCTTCTCCGGATAGGCATACACACCCCATTGGGCAATATGCACCGGACTGGCATATACCATCCATACATCGCGGTAGATACCCGAGCCGGTATACCATCTCGAATCGGCATACTGGCTGTGATCTACCCTCACTGCTATCAAATTCTCTTTTCCGAATTGAATATAGGGAGTGGCATCCACCATAAAAGAGATATACCCGTTCGGACGCCTGGCCAGCGACTGCCCATTCAGGAACACTTCGCTGCGGTTATAGACCCCCTCGAAATAGAGATATACCTTCTGTCCTTTTTTGTCGGCCGGAATATCGATGGTTTTACGATACCAGCCAATTCCACCCGGCAGGTAGCCGGTACACGCTGCATTGGCAGGACTCAATTGCCCTTTCACGCTCCAGTCGTGTGGTAACGACACTTGTTGCCATCTCGAATCATCCAACGTAACGGATTGTCCGTCACGCACATCATTCAGGGTAAACTTCCAATCGTCATTTATCTTCTCAGGCAAACCAAAAGACACCTGTGCCCGAAGAGAGTGTGTAATGCTCAAAACCAATAA
Organism: Proteiniphilum sp.; assembly: GCF_034927365.1. GTDB lineage: Bacteria > Bacteroidota > Bacteroidia > Bacteroidales > Dysgonomonadaceae > Proteiniphilum. Next base: position 63,476 of record NZ_JAYFQD010000015.1, read on the forward strand.
GATTGCTATTGACAGCGTTTTTTTCAGCATGCTATTATTTCTTTGTATTTTTCTGATATACACGCACGTAGTCTATTTCGTAATAAAGCGGGAATGCCGCATCATCGGGTGTGCCGCCGTGTTGGCCGCCAATTGCCAGATTCAATAACAGGTAATGGGGCTGCTTGAACGGGTTTTTGAACTCTCCCAGCGATCCATTCACAGTTTCTGACAGGAGTGTTTCATTCAGCAACTCATCATCGAGATAAAGCCGGATGGCCTTTTCATCCCAATCCATTCTCCAGACATGAAACTTATCCGCCCAATGGGGATCCCTGTCGGTAAAATGGGTAAACGGGGTTGCCGAAGTGTTCCACTTGGCATTCCATCTCTTCTCGGTACCCCATGCCGTATTGGCCAGGATATGCGGTACCCCGTCAACACGGTAATACTCCATGATATCGATCTCGCCGTTGGACGGCCACTCCATCTCCGTTCCCAGCGTCCAGATAGCAGGCCAGGCTCCTCCGGCTACCGGTATCTTCGCACGTATCTCGAACCGGCCATACAGGAACTCCCTATTACCCTTTGTCTTTATGGAAGAAGAGGTGTATTCGATATACTCCCGGTTGCGGCGCCAGTCGTTACTCCCCGACTGATACAACGGATTCTCCCTTTTCTCTTTACGTGCCGAAATCACCAACAGGCCGTCACGGCATACCGCATTTCCTTCCTGGTACCATTGCAGTTCCTGATTACGGGCAAAGCCCTGCTCAAAAGACCACACTTTACTATCGGCAGCACCGTTTTTGTCGAACTCATCATTCCAGACAAGCTTGTATCCTTTTATCTTACCGGGGGTAGAGGAGTCTGTATTTATCTGATCAAAGATATTCAAGTCCCATTGATCGAACCATTTGAGTACCGGCAATCCGTTTTCGAAAAGGATGGGCAGCCATATATACCTACCATCGATCGGATTCTTCGGCCTCCAGCGGTCCGCCATAAACAGGAAGGCGTTCTGCTTTCCCTGCACGGGAAGAATATAAGTACTCTGCGAATGAAAGGTGAGTTCCGCATCTTCTCCCCTACACGGATTGGAATGCAACGTCCATTCCCCCATGATATGGTCGGCTATCAGTAAACGGGCGGCATTGGGATCCCAACCCGTACATCCTGAAGTGATCATAAAATAACGACCATCCTTTTTGAAGATCGCGGGCGCTTCGTTGTGCCCTCCCGGCTCAATACGGATATACTTCCCGGTATAATCCAGATAATCATCCGTCAGCTCTGCGATGTGCAGCGTGAGGTTATCTTCGGATGAATAGATATGATAAGCTTTGTTGTCATCATCCACAAACAGGGTCATATCACGGGACATCTGTCCCCCTTCAAAGTCACGACGGGTGAATAGTCCATCTTTTATCGCTGCCATCCATTCGGTTGTCCACCATTTCTCAAAATCGGAGGCTTTTACGGATGAATTGCGTTGTGCTTCCGTCATGTTCATCGGCCATTTTCCGGGATTGGGTCTACCGTTTTTCAGCAGCTTATAAGGTCCCGTCACACGATCGCTTACCGCTACGGCTACCTGAGCGGCATCATAACCCCTACCTTTCAATTCCAGGTGGAAGTACATCACAAATTTCCCGGTTTTGGCATTATAAATCACCTTGGGCCGCTCGATAGTACTCCCTTTAACGATCGGGCTCTCCGGATCGTCACTCACGGGTAGCGCTATCCCTTCGTGTTTCCAGGTATAGAGATCGGAGGAAGAGTAACAGGTTACACCCACCAACGCGGCGTTAGAGCGTTCACCCTTATGTTCCCCAAACCAGTAATATTTACCCTTGTGAAACAGTATTCCCCCACCATGTGCATTGATGATATTTCCATCGGTATCAAACCATTTCTCTCCCGGGATAATCAGTTTCTCTACGACTCCATCATTCTGTACCACGGATTTACTTTGCAAACCACAACCATAAATCAGAATACAGAACAGAACCAATAGACGAGTAGAATATTTTTTCATTCAACTATTTTTATTAAAAACATTTACAAACTAAATAATTATCAATAACATAACGAACACGGAACAAATGAATCTGATTTTCACACAGGCTACCGTGCCGATAAGCGGTCGAACTCGTCCAATGAACGGTGCACACAATCTTCCAACGAAAGGCCGTAGAAATAATTACCGAGCATAAAAATGGAATCGTTCCTACGCACATTTTCTATCTGCTGGGCCATCCCCCTGTGTTGTAATCTGAGTGAAGGCAGCAGATGTGATGTGAACTTCGTCTCCACGATATCCTCCTGGCTGATTCCGAGCACTCTGCAGGCAAGACCGGATATGCTCTCCTTGTCTTGTTGCTGCTTTCCGTAATGAAAAGCAAAACCACGCAGGGTAGGATGATCTACCCCATCCCGGGATACCGCCGAAAAGAAATCATCAGTCACAGGAATAATTCCGGCGACCTTTTCCAGCAGTAAACGATCTTTCCGAACAACTACATTGAATGTCCCCGATTCAACCAAGGGTATGGTATCCAGTAGCTTCGCTATCTCCGGCTCTATCTTCTCCAGCAACCGGGACGCAATATGTGGCGAAGTAGCGAATGCGATACGTTTGGCGTGGAATCTATTTCCTTTCCGTGTGGTAACAGAATAGATATGATCGATATATTGTACTTCGGAGACCTCTTCATCCTTCAGATGGTTAAACCCACTGGTGAGGATAATCTGCTCCAATAAGGAAGCAAAACCCCGCTCAAAAGTAAATTTCCGGGGAAATTGTTTCAATCGCTCTTTCCTCCCTTTCAGGAAAAGTTCGGCAGGATAATCATCTGCTTTCTGGCAGATCACTGCCCGGAACATGTTTGAAAACAGGCCATCATAATTTCTGGCACCGACGATCGGCCTGAAATAATCGCGAACGGTCTTTCCACTCCTGGAAGCAAAAAACATGCGGGGACCATGCATCAACAAAGAAGGTATCGACACCTTACTCATCGGACTCATTATTTTCCCATCGACATAAAGCATATATTTATGCCCTTCCAAAGGCCGGACATATTGTTCGATATGCAAACCGGAAACCATCGACAACAAGCGGGTATAGGAGTTATAACAGGTATGTGCACCCATTTCCGACCAGAAACCGGGATCGGAGGATGATACGTAGGTCTGTACCTGGCCTCCGAGACGCTGCTCCTTCTCAAGCAGGAGCACACTATCACCGCACTCATGCAGCTTATGGGCGAAAGAGATACCGCTTATACCTCCGCCAATAACAATACAATCATATAGAGTGGGATTTCCATTTGTTTCCATGCGGCAAAATAACATGAAAAATCTCGTATTTCCAAGCATGTGAAACGAAAAACTTTTTGGTTACGGCAAATTTTGTTTTTATCAAACGGATCAATATCACTACTTTTAGTGATTGCAGCATAAGCTTTTCCACCCTACCTTTGTCCGCTAAAAATTAAAGTATTCCACGTGAACAGATCTATTTTTCTTATTGCTTCATTATGTATGGTTTCCTCTTTGATCAGGGCTTCCGAGCCTCTTGTCGATAAAGATTCAACCCGCACGTATACGATCGGTGAAATAGAAGTTGTGGCGTTCAAATCCTATAAGGATCTATCGATCCAACCGGTATCAGCGACCATTCTAACCAAAGAGACGATAAAAAACCGTAATTTTATCAATATAAAAGAGATATCGGCTTTTGTCCCGAATTTTTTTATGCCCGACTATGGTTCCAGATTGACCTCTCCCGTCTATATACGGGGGATCGGTTCCAGGACTAATGCTCCATCCGTAGGGCTTTATGTGGACGGAATACCCTATTTCGACCGCTCCTCCTACGATTTCAATATCAATGACATTGAGAAGATTGAAGTGTTGAGAGGCTCCCAGGGTACAATCTACGGCCGGAACACGATGGGAGGAGTCATCAATGTATATACGAAATCACCTTTTCAGCATAAGGAAACCACCTTCGGAGCCACAGTGGGGAATTACAATCATTACAAGGTGGAAGGTTCGCATGTGGAACAAATAAATCAAGCACTGGGTTATACCGTTTCAGCCAATTATAATCATCAGGGAGGATATTTCGACAACCTTTATACTGGAAACAAGGCTGATGGATCAGATGCCCTGGCTGGACGTGTCCGTCTGGGATGGCAGATCAACCCACAGTGGGTAGCCTATCTGACCACGGCCTATGAGTATTCCGACCAGGACGGATACCCGTATGGCCTGTATGATACTGAAACCAACAAAGCGGAAGAGGTCAATTATAACGAACGCTCTTACTACCGGCGCCACCTGTCGAATAACGGCCTTCACCTGAAATACAGAGGTGCGGATTATCAGATAGATTCCCAGACCTCCTTCCAGCACTTTAACGGAGAGCAGGGAATTGATCAGGATTTCACACCGGCCGATCAGTATTACGTCACTTTTACGCATCAGCAGAACATGGTATCCCAGGAGATCAATGCACAGTCATCGAAAGATACACCTTACCAATGGCAAACGGGGATATTTGGCTTTTACCAACATTACAGCCAAAATAATGATATCGAATACCGACAATCGGGAAGCAACAAGATCACCAACACCAAGAATCCTTCATCGGGATTTGCCCTGTATCATCAATCCACCTTCAACGACCTGCTGAAGGACGGGTTGTCTGCCACCCTCGGTTTACGGTACGACTGGGAAAGAATAAAAATGGAGAATCGGACAAGAACCGTAGTACCTACCATCAAGGAAGATGAACCCATCCATAAGAAAAACAGCTATTCGAGGCTGACCCCAAAATTTTCCATACAATACCTGACAAACAAAAACCATCTGGCTTATTTTTCACTCACTCAGGGCTATAAAGCCGGGGGATTTAACACTGCGGCCGACCGTGAAGAGGACTGGGTATTCAAACCCGAATATAGCTGGACCTACGAGATCGGATGGAAAGGAAGCACTTTTGAAAACCGTTTACAGACTGAGATAAGCCTATTCCATATCGATTGGCGTGATCAGCAGGTAACACAGAAGAGAGCGACCGAACAGGGTTTCAAACTGAGGAATGCCGGCAAGTCCACCAGCAAAGGGATAGAAATCACATCTCATATCCGTCCGGTGGACCAATTACATTTCCTCTTAAACTATGGATATACCTATGCGAAGTTCAGGGAATACCTGTATGAAGAAACCCAAAATATCGATTACGGAGGAAACTTCCTGCCGTTGGTTCCCCGTCATACCTTTAGCTCAGCAGGAGATTACACGTTTAATATAAGGAGAAGACATCTCCAAAACATCGTGTTCAATATGGAATATACCGGTATCGGTAAACTCTTCTGGAAGGATAACAATATCGGGGAACAGCCCTATTACCATACATTGAACGGGAAAGTATCGTTCCTGTGCAAAAAGATGGCACTCTCCTTCTGGGCAAAGAATATCACAAACAGTTCCTATATCGCCTACTACTTTGATTCAATGGGAAAAGAATTTGCCCAAAGGGGTAAACCTTTCACCATGGGTACTGATATACAATTAACCTTCTAAATGTTTCGTATGAATATTCAAAAAGGAGGCAAACTGTTCACCTTTTTCAGTCTCTATATTGCGCAGTCGATACCGATGAGCTTTTTCTCGACGGTATTACCGGTGATTATGCGGCAACAAAATTTCTCACTGGAGTTGATCGCGATGTTGCAATTCCTGAAACTCCCGTGGATCCTGAAATTCTTATGGTCGCCCGCCATAGACCGGACAAGTACCCACTTAAGCCATTACAAACGTTGGATCTTTTCTTCGGAGATGATCTATGCCGCCATAATCCTCACCGTCTCGTTTCTTGATTTTCAAGTCACACCACTTTTGATTATCGGACTCATCCTCTGTGCATTCGTGGCTTCCGCCACCCAGGATATTGCGACCGATGCGCTGGCGGTTATTTCCTTCAGCAGGAAAAACAAAAGCCTGGTGAATAGTATGCAATCGATGGGTAGCTTCGGCGGTGCTATGGTCGGTGGTGGCCTGCTACTCCTCATCTATAACCGGTTAGGATGGGAGACTCTCCTACCCTTTCTGGCTCTTTTCACGGTAATCTCCATCATCCCGTTAATTTTCTTCAAGGAAAGACATATGGAAGAACCCATTCCTGAAAAGAAAATAGAAAAGATACACCCCAATGATCTACTGGGGTTTTTCAAACAAAAAGGTATCTGGAAGCAAATCGTTTTCCTGTTTCTCTATTATATGGGCTTGATCGGTATTTTGGCAATGGTGAAACCGATGCTGGTGGATTATGGGTATGGTATGAGGGAAATCGGTATCATGTCCGGAGTGATCGGATCCTCTATCGGATGCGTGGCTTCATTGGGAGGAGGATTTATTGTGCGTAAGATCGGCCGTAGGACCTCCCGTATCCTGTTTGCTTGCATGACCTTGATTGCCGCGGTCTATTTTTATTGTCTGGCGACTTTCCTTCCTGTCAATCTCACCACGCTGCACCTGGGAATTATCTTGTTGTGGGCAAGTTACGGGATGTCCACGATCATTGTGTATACCACCGCGATGGATTGTGTGCGGAAAGGATATGAAGGCACCGACTTCACGATCCAGACGGTGATTACCCATCTGAGCAGTATGGTCATCGCGGTGCTTTCCGGAAAGTTAGCCGGAAGCTTCGGATACGACACTCTTTTTCAGGTCGAGATCGGGATTGCAGTGCTTTCGCTGATCTATATTATTATTTTTTTCCGTAAGTCGTATGATCGTAACTAAATACAACGTCCCGGTTCCGAGATACACCAGTTATCCACCGGCCAATTTCTTCTCACCATCGTATACCGCAGAACAACATCGGCAGGCGGTCATTGAATCGAACAACATGGAACCGTCTCATATCTCGATCTATATCCATCTGCCGTTTTGTTTCCACATGTGTTATTATTGCGGTTGTAATGCTTTTTTGCTGACGGATAAATCCACAGCTGCCAAATATGTGGAGGCAGTAAAAAAAGAGATGCGACTGATCTTTCCAATGCTCTCAAAAAACCGGAAAGTATCACAGATCCATTACGGGGGAGGTACCCCTACATCTTATTCCGTCAATATAATAAAAGAAATCAATAACCTTGTCTTTGATGAATTCGAATGCATCGAAGATCCCGAAATCGCCATCGAATGTCATCCCGGATATCTGTCGGAAGAATATTGGGCCACATTACCGGAGATCGGGTTCAACCGGATAAGTATCGGCGTGCAGGACTTTAACCGGGAGGTTTTAAAAGCATCCCGCCGGAAACCATCCCGGCTGGAAGTGGGTGAGATTATAGCCAAACTACATCAACAGAATGTATCGGTAAACCTGGATTTCATTTACGGGCTACCACTGCAGACGGAAACATCGTTTGCCGAAACGGTTCTGGAAGCTATCCGTTTGCAACCCGAACGGATCGTTACTTTCTCTTATGCTCATGTACCCTGGGTGAATCCACTGCAGAAGAAACTGGAAGAAGTGGGATTACCCACTGCTCCTGAAAAAGAAAAGCTTTTCAATACCGCCTCCGGTTTGCTGCAGGAAGCGGGCTACAAAACGATCGGATTGGATCACTTTGTCTTACTGGAAGATGAATTGTATAAAGCAGTGCAGGAAAAGACGCTGCATCGTAATTTCCAAGGATACTGTACCCGAAGGACTACCGGTCAGGTGTATGCTTTCGGGGTGACGGGGATCAGCCAGTTAGCGACGTCATACAGCCAGAATACAAAAGATATTTCCGGTTATATCTCTCAGATTGAAAAGGGGGACTTACCCATACTGAAAGGGTATGCATTGAATCCGGATGAACAGGTCACCCGTGCCGTTATCACTTCGCTGATGTGCAATAACTACGTCAGATGGCAAGAGGTTGCAGCATCATTCCGGACGACACCGGAAAGAGTAAAAGCAACGCTGCACTACGATGAAAAAAAATTGTGCGAAATGGAGGAAGACGGACTGATCGAATGGGATGATGAGGGCATCCGGGTACGTCCCGAAGCCACTCCGTTTGTCCGCAATGTGGCTGCCACACTCGATAAGCTGATGCTCTATACCGACAAGCAATTCTCAAAACCGATGTAGTTGGAGACAGCAGTGATTAATGTAACCTCCTGATGTTTTCAATAAAACTCCTGGTAAGCCGTGATGTATACGGGTCGGAATGAGAAGCCAGTTTTTCCAGTCGCTCACCTATCTTCTTATTTTCCTTTATTGATTTGTCAGTGGCCATCTGCTTCTCGATGATTTTAAAAACATGATTGAAGGCTCCCTGATTGATAGTACCGGCATAACACATGTCGAGCATAAGGATGATAGCATCAGGAAAAAGATGTTCGACTGCTTGTATTTTATAGATGATCTCATATTTCACTGCTGGACGCGCTCTTTTGATGAATCCTACAAAACGGGACTGTTTCTCCGGATTCGATAAGTAATCCGGGGTAATCAAAGAGATAGCCTTCTCCGCAATATGTATGTCTTCAGAAGCAATGAAATTTAAAATCCGGGATTCAAATATAGAAAAATATTTATCATTATTTCGGATATTCTCCAGGGCAAATAATTGCTGGCGGTTAGTTCCGTTCATCAAACGGGTAAGGTATTCCGGACTGATTCTTTCTTTTAACAGGTTATCTATATAGGCTTTTGTTTCACCATATACGGTATGCCATAGCGTATAACAGGTAAACACCGCATCATCTACAACATACTCTTTCAGCGAAGAGGAAGTAGCCCCCGAATAGCCATCCACCTCAAAAAAAGCCTCCTCCGCTTTACTAATCTTCTCGTCAACCGTAAGGTCTTCATAACCGAGATCCTTTAAAATGGAGACAGTATCCGACAGGATTTCATCCAGCCGGATATAATCCTGTGGGTTGAAAGGAGTATGGTCCGATTTGGTCAAAGGGTCATCCTCACTCAATTGTATTCCCAGATAATTGGCTGTTTCATCCCAGAAGATCCATAACCTAACCATTCTGCAGAGACCTGAAATACATATATCCTTAAAGAAATAACGTCCGAACCAGATAGTCAAACCATTTTCATCCTGTAATTCGATAATCTTATCATCCGATAAACTATCTTTTGAATTTTCAAGAAAATGAGTAACTTTAACACCCTTCATTCCCAAGAAGTCCTTTTCAGGAATTTGGAAAACCGTACTACCGGACGGATAATCTACCCCACCCAGTAGTATAAAACAAGAAAAAAATAATAATTTAATCTTTACCATAAGGGGGGACATCTATCGAACTCTTTTTGGGTCCCAATGATCCACCTAAATTATAGTTTTGCATATTCTCCACATCATATTTACCAACTCCCGTTTCCATCAACTTTTTCAAATCATTGAGATGATTGTTATAAACACCACGTGGGTTGGTATTGTTCTTAATAGCTATAGATGCAGCCATTCCTACCACTTCTCCCATGATCCCGGTGGTGCGCATCACCCGTATAGTACCTAACGCCACATGCGTCACACTGATATTCCTACCGGCCATGAAAAGGTTGTCGACATTCCTGGAATAGAGACAACGATAAGGTATGGGATAGGGATGAATAGGTTTATGCACGGCGATCGACAAGAACTCGTTACCGGGAAAATGCTGCGTGTTCTTGGGATCGGGATAATGAAGGTCTATTGTCCAGCTTGTAGGTGCGGAAGCATCGGGATAAATAATGAAATCGGTCAGATCCTGTTCTTTCAGAATATGATCACCCAACAACCGTCGTGATTCCCGCTTGCCGGCAATATAAGCGACCCAATCCAGCCTCCGGTTGGCATAGTTCTCTTTTTTAGCGCTGAGGTTCTTCAGCCACGACCAGTTGGAATAGACTACCATAAGGCCATAATCACGAATACGTTCAAACTGTGTGATCTGATCATAATTCATCCCGGTCTCCCACGTCCACTCACCCATGGTCACCTGTTTTGCACTCTCGTCATTAAAATCTACTCCATATTGGAATATCGGAAAATCGACAGGTTGTTTTTCTTGCGCAGAGTACCATTGTACGGATGCCCCCATGGTCATCTTGTCCGGTATTTCGGGAGCGGTAGCCTCTCCGAATTCCTTTTTGGCCTCGCGTCCCATGGCATAATCGGCGCCGGCAAGAAAACCGACTGTACCATCACCCGTACAATCTGCAAACAACGGTGCGGTGAAGGAGAGTTCCTGCGCAGTTTCAATATGACGGGCATAAACCTCTTTAATGGTGGATCCTTCTGTTTTGACGGCAAATGCCCGCCAATTGGTAAAGAGTAAAATATTTTCTTCGGCTTCCACCATCTGCATTTTTTTCTCATCCTCATAGAATTCCGCCGGTTGGGCATTGCCACCGCGCGAAGGGCCAATTTCCTTGACCACATCACCCAATGCAGGATAGGGTTCTACTTTAATTCTTCCGCCAAGATGCACCCTCACTTCCGAACTGTTGTTTCCACCGAGGACAGGCCGGTCCTGAATCAAAGCGACTTTCAATCCTAATCGCGCGGCAGATATGGCTGCTGTGGTACCGGCGACTCCACCTCCCACAACCACCAGATCAAATTTACCGGCGTTCTCCGGTACTTCGGGAATACCAAGTTGTTGTTTTCTGAATTGATCTAAAGCTTTGGGGTCATTAGGAGGGGGAACATTATCCTTCGTAAAATAGATTGCATCCACCCGGCCGTTGAATCCGGTGAGGTCCTGCAGTCCAATCACACTATTTCTTTTCTTTATATTCACGGTTCCAACCTTTTGCCAATACCACTCCTTACCTGCATTGCCCAGTACCGATCCTATTTTCCCTCCATTGATCATAAGCTGGAATTGTCCGGGTCCCTCTCCTTCATACCATGGTGAAGTCCAGTTGAAAGTACGGACATACACATTGTATTTCCCGGTCCGGGGAAACTCGACAGATGTCTCGGCGTTGGCTACCGGGACACCCATCCCATGCGCCATAAGATAAGGAGATCCCATCAAGTCCATAAACTGCTGGTCGACCACCCAGCCTCCTTTCTCTCCAAAGCTCTCTGCTTCTACCAGAAGGGATACCGACTGCGCTGCTACCAGATTCACAATCATCGAGAAGAATAAAATTACACCATATTTTTTCATAAAATCTAATAATTTGTATAGTTTATTTATATTCCAACCAGGTGGTTACATTTGTATCGGCATCGGAAGTAAACCGGATCCAGCGAGCCTGGAAAGAAACAGGGAATTGGTGGCGTTGTTTCTGTCCCGGTTGTACAGTATATACTGCGTATTCCATCCAATCACCGTTTCCAGTAGGATCTACTTCTACGGAGATTGTCACCGCATCTTTAGAAGTATGCGATAAAGTCAGTTCGCGTTGATCATAAAATCCGATCAGATAAGGATCGGAAGGAATGTTGGCTTTCACGTCTGTTTCTACCCATGGGCCACCCTTTCCGGTCGGCTTCCCTAATTTCCACAAGTCATCAATGACACCAGCCCATACGGCAGCCTTACCATCCTCCGAAACAATGATATGCGGGTTTTTCTTCCCCTTTTCCGGCACAATACCAGTCAGAATAAGCATTCCACGATAGGATGCATAATCGTTGATACGGTAACGATGGGTAGCTACCGGTCGAATCTTGGCATACCCGTCCGCATTTTCCGCCGGTAATTCGTAGAAGGTACCATGGCAATTGAACAAATCCCTTTCAGTAGCCACTTCCCTGCAAATGCGTAACTCTCCTTTATTAGTCAGTGTACTGTAAGCATCATCTCCCAGAGGTAATCTCCACCGTCGGTTTTTATCATCGACTACCAGAACCGAACCATTTCCTATCTCCACTACCTGTTGGGGTATGACAAACCGTTCACGGATAAAGTCGGCTGTAGCAACGTCCTCTTTGCGTTCCAGTTTGAGTTCCTCTCTCATTTCATAATATCCTGTCTCCGTTGTTTTCCCTCCGGAGGTCACATTGGCAAGTATACCGAGTGCACGGCGGTTATCACCCAAGCCATACAATAAACCTCCCTTATTCGATGACGACCGCACATCTGCCAACCCCTTGAAAATTGCATCCGGAGAAGTATTCCTTGTATCATTGCTCCTGTATGCGAAAGTCAAGGTTAGGGTTGACTGTTTGTCGGGTTTGGCACGGACCCACTCTCCTGTTTCAGATGGATTGAAATCGATAGATGTTGATTCTCCAGCAGTCAGTTCTATACTTCTGAGCGTGCTCCATTGATCATTCCCGGCCTTATCCACCTCATAGGTCACAATTATGGGCGTTGTCCCTTCATTCTTTATCCAACTGCTACGATACGGCCAACCGGCAAACAGGAACGGTTCGGAATATTCATTGGCACCGACCGTTTCTCTGGCCCAGACGGCCCCTACTGCGGTAGCAGGTCCCAACTGATCGAGCATGGATACCGGCGTAAACCAGAGGTTTGAATTAGATTGGCCGGGACCCTCAATATTACCTTTAGCTTTACGTTTGTTCAGGAATTCTTTCTGGGCTGAGTCATCGCATCCAAAGACCAACTGATCCTCCCATCTTGTAAAATCACCGATCACCTTCAGGTAAGCTGAACGGGGACGGACACCCGCACTATTTGCAGCCGTAAATGTACCCGGAAAACTCCAAAACATACCATGCATCGTCATCAAATAATCCGGTTCTCCTTCCGTGCCTATGTCACGAATACGTGGCCACTCTGTATTCCATCCATGGGCACCGTCATAACTATGGCTTGCTTTGGGCAACCGATAAAAGTACCATCCTCTCACCGCATCCCGCACACCAAGCAACAATGACTTGTGATCCCAGCCGGTCGCCCATATCGGATCGGTTTCCGGATGCGGGTTCCCATATATCCCTCCGGGACCGGTTACCTCTACAAACTGGTTACGGCGTACCAATTTCCACTCTTTTCCATCCCACTCTGAAAGGGAACCCGCCTGTACATCGAACTTATGCTTGGCTTGCTCTGTGGCTTCCCCATTATTGGAATAAACCATTACTCCCTGCCCCGAATAGAGCCCTTTTCCATGTGCGCCTGGTAATAATGCCGCCTCCTGGTCCATTTCACCGGGCTTTCGGTTGACATTCCCATCACGAAACAACTCTTTCACTTCCAGCGAATTGACATCCACCTCATAAAATCCCTCTTCCATCGTGCCATAATAGATTTTATGGGTAGGATCGGTCAAATGTCGGGCATTACCCGTATGCCTTCCCGGCATCATCTTATAGGAGATTATACGCACTTCTCCTTCCGCATCAATAGCATAAGGACCGATGAAGAGTTGGTTGCTTTCCTTATGGATCATACGATTGGCAGGGGTTCCTCCGATACTCTTGTCCCACACAATTTGCTGTAAACCGGGGGTTACCTGATATAACTTATCGGACGAACCGAAAGGCAAGTGAGGACCGTAGGTTATCACCCATAAACTACCAGCCCAGGGAACCACCGCCCCGGTACCACATTCACCTTCATTATTATAGTAGGCTAAATGGGGATAGACTCCGCTGATACTAAGTTTATCTACAGAAGTCATTTCCTTTGAAGTCTTACAAGAAAGCAACAACAACAATAAAGAAACCAGAAAAAGATAGCATGAATTTTTCATCTTTTTAAAATATTTGATATATAACTTTTATTCCCTCTCGGTACTGATTCTAATCAACGGCCTCTCCTTTAAGGTTTGCCCTTCATCATACTTTTGATTATTGGGAAGTCATTTCTTCCCGATAAATGAACTCGGATTTCAGAACTATTATTTCCGCCCAATACGGGACGATCATTTAGATCCATGAATTGCTGGTCTACAACCCATCCTCCTTTCTCCCGAAAACTTTCAGCTTCCACAAGAAGACTTGTGGCGTTCAGTTGCAGGGGAATTAGCAACAAAAGCAAGGAAAAATTTATACTCTTCATATCCCTTTCACTTATACTCCAGTCAGGCTGTTTATCTTGTGTCAACGCTGACTACAAAGCAGATATATTCAGTTATCCCTTTTGCATTACTCCTTCCAAATCGGTATGATTGTAAACTCGAATTCATAGTCCTTGTATGGAAGACGGTATTTATCTAATGGCAATGCACCCCAACTATTGATTCCCCCCACTCCCATCTGTTTATAATCTATGGTAAGCGTGGTTATATCACGCATCCTTAACAAACCACCATGCGTCTGTGCTGGCAACTCACCGATTCCCCCATCCAGATCCTCCTGAAAGCATGGCAAGGAGGACGCGGAAAATGCAGAGGGTGCTGTCACGCGCACACCCACCCCGTCCATATCCGTCAACTTCCACCAGCGAACATCGCTTTTTGTTCCCGTCTCCTGTGGACGGACATAGGGAAAGAACTGTTCTCTCACCCCTTGACGGTAGATCCCGAGCGAGGCAGACGATTTACGGTCCATATAATTCTCCCACGGGCCACGTCCATAATATTCGATACGTGAATATTTTTCCGGCAGGACCGTCTGCATCCCAAAACGGAACAGAGGGGGCATTTCTTTATAGCTGTCATCCACATCCAGTGATTCGATCACACGGATATTACCATTATAATCAATAATATAGTACATTAAAAGGGAGGCATGGAGATCTTTCAACTCATAGTTTGCCTTTACAACGACCCTATTCTCTTCATAGCCGGCAGAAATATCCTTCAGTGACATCTCCGGATCACGCCATAACTTCAGTTTCTGATGCAATCTGGCACCATAATCGTTATCAGTCGGTGCACGCCAGAAGTTGGGTTTCAACGGATATTCCCGGTTAATCAGTTCCTTCCCTTTTACGATCAGGTACTCTATCCACCCTGTTTGTTTTCCGATCATCACCGTGGAATGCACACTCCTTATCTCGTAATGTACCAGATCCTCATAAAATTCCGGTTGTTGTTCCGATCCGTCAGATACGACCTCAGTAAAATCATACGGGCGAACTTCCAACTGCTCATAGGCCAGACGATGTCCTGCCGGAAGTGTCTGTTTCGCACGGGTGAGTTTAAAGGAGAGGTTCAATAGTATCTCGCCTTGGGGGGGAATATCCGACGCAGTGTAATCCAGTTTCACTCTCATCTTTTCCTGCGGGGCAACGACAAGATCAGGAACTACACCTCCAAGATAGGGTTTTCCATCGCAGAGGAGTTCCCATTCCAGATAACAATCCGAAAGATCGGTGAAAAAATTTTCATTATAAATCTCGATAACACCTTCATCGAGGTTGGTGGGGGTTACCCATATCGACTGGTATATCTTGCGCACCTCATAGGCATGTGGATTATATGTACGGTCAGCGGTCAGTATTCCGTTGGAATTAAAATTCTGCTTTGAAGGTTGATAGCGCCCGTAATCCCCTCCGTATGTATAGTACATCCTCCCCTCCGCATCATATTCGCGGTATCCTGTATCCACGAAATCCCAGATAAAACCTCCTCCCAGACAGGGATATTGACGGAACAGATCCCAGTAGTCCTTGAAGTTGCCCATCGAATTGCCCATGGCATGTGCATATTCGCAAAGGACAAACGGTCGGGGATCATCTCCACGGGCATAGGCTTCCACATCCTTTGGAGAGTTATACATAGGAACAACGAGATCTGTATTCCATTCTCGACCGGCACGTTCATATTGCACCGGACGGCTGGGGTCGTATTCCTTCACCAACCTGTACGCCTTTTCGAAGTTGGGGCCATTACCCGCTTCGTTGCCGAGCGACCAGATAATAATTGAAGGATGATTCTTGAAGGCCCGTACCATACGTTCGTTACGTTCAAGGTGACCTTTCTCGAACCGGGTATCCCTGGCCAGCGTCCGCTCGCCGAAACCCATTCCGTGCGTTTCCAGATTCGCCTCGCTCACCACGTACAGGCCATACTTATCGCATAACTCATAGAAATAGGGATCATTGGGATAATGGCTCGTTCGTACGGCGTTGATGTTCAATTCCTTCATCATGCGCACATCCTCCTCCATCCGATCGCGTGTAACATAATAGCTTGTTTCCGGATCTGTTTCATGCCGGTTAACACCCTTGATCAGAATCGCTTTTCCGTTTACCAGAAGCTGGCGGTCGCAGATCTCCACCTTTCGGAAACCCACCTTCCGGGGGATTACCTCAAGAACTTTACCCTTTGCATCTCGTAGGGTGAGAAGAAGGATATAAAGATTCGGTTCTTCGGCACTCCACTTTTTCGGAGAAGCGATTTCCAGTATGTGGTGCACACGACCCTTTGAATCAGAATTATACCTGAAAGAGTCTATCTGTTTCCCCTCTGCATCCAAAAGCTCTCCTATTAAGTCCGAATTTCCTTTCCCTTTTATATCTACCTTTATATCAAGTACTCCGTCCCGATAACCGTTCACAAGATCAGGTGTCATAAAAATATCCTCTATATGTTGATTATTACGCGTATAAAGTATCACATCCCGACTTATACCCGCCACGCGCCACATATCCTGATCCTCAAGCCAGGTACCATCACTCCAGCGATAAACCTGCATGGCAATCAGATTATCTTTACCGTATTCTACATAGGGAGTGATTTCGAATTCTGCTGCCATACGACTGTCTTCACTATAACCTACAAAACGGCCGTTTACCCATAGATAGACATTCGAAGTGACCGCTCCAATGGAGAGGAAGATCTTCAGTCCCCGCCATGAGGAGGGAATTGTAATCATACGGCGGTATGAACCCACCGCATTGTTTTTTATCTCCACACCCGGAGGGTTCAACACTACCTGATTAAACCACGGATAGGAATTGCTCTTATAGACCGGGACTCCGTAATCATTGCGTTCCCAGATACCGGGAACCGGGAAATCCACCCAATGCTTGTCATCGAAGGTTGTTTTATAGAAGTCGACAGGCCTCTTATCCTGATCCTGCACCCAGTTAAACTTCCACATTCCGTTGAGTAGAAGCCAATTTCCACTATTCTCCTTATCTTCACGCATAGCAGACTCCCGGTCGGGATATGAAAAGAACGTGGCACGGGTATTCAACCTGTTTATCTGATTCACATCCGGATCGTTCCATTCTGTATAATTTTGGGCATAGACAACTATTATTCCTGAAAGAAAAAGATTTAGCAGAAATATTTTTTTCATCTTTTCATTTGTATATTAGAATTCTCAAAAATAAGAATAATATAACTACCTATTATATCCGATCAATCTTTTTTAAAAATATCAGATCCCTCAAATTTAATACAAAAACCAGAGGGATCTGAATGCATTACTTACTATTTACAAAAAAATCAAAATTTCGCATACACTCCAAACTCCATCAGTCGCACCATATTTTTCGGGTATACGGGAACGAATAATCTTACCTTATCGGTTACCACCGGTTCGGTAAAAACCAGTTCATATATTTCACCCAGATAATTTTCCACTTTCGTAATATCTACCCATTCTCCATTTTTATATATCTGGAATGTGAAATTGGGTAGTAAAAACTCATTGTATAAATGTTTATGTACCTTAAAGGAATATAGACTATATTCTTTGCCCAGGTCCACTTCAATCCAATGTTCCAATCCCTCGCCCGCAACAGTAATCCATCTGGAAGCAGATGAAACTATGCCATCTACAGCCATACTTCCAACATAACTATCATTCAAAATACTGCTGGTTCTTACTGGTTTATGTAAAGCCACATTTTGCAGGATGGTCAATGATGCAGAAGCAGTAAAAAAAGTATCAATAGCTATAGGTTCAGGCAGGAACATAGTCCTGTAAGATACCCCTTTTTCCACGTTCACATCATTCAATACAGTTTTCAAGCCCATCTCCTCATTTGTATAGCGAACCACATTCTTTTCTTCTTCCGTGAAGTAGGTCATCTCAACCCCAATCTCTTTGGAAGAAGAGGGTTCCCCCCAATTTATAATTACCTGCTGCTCATCGGAATTATAATCGATACTTCTTATAAACCGGTCACTTAACGTTGAGGAAAACTGTTGTCCATATACATTTCCCAACCGTTCAAAGACGATTGATCTTAAATTCTCCCCGTCACTTGACACTAACTGAAAAGTATAGTTCCCTTCTGCCATAACACTCTCTTTATCCCCAATTAGCACATCTATAGAATCAGTTGATTGATGAGCAGGAATTGGAACAATAAGTGAATCCTCCATTTGATTCCAATAAATAATCAACTCCTTTGCCCGCATATCCGTAATCCAGTAACGTAAAAGGAATCGATTTTCACCGGGTAAGACTCTTGCAGAATCAACCCGCCCAATATACATTATTTCACCTTCCTGCAAATAAAAGTCATGCTTATCATTCATATCAGAGCAAGCAAGAACCGTAAATAGAGAAATAAGTATGATTGATAAATATTTTTTCTGTTTCATAGCGCATTCCTATATTAAAATGATCAATTAATCGTTAATCTGTCCCCAGAATGTCAATTCGCCTATAAACGAACTATTGGAATCGGTCCAACTTCGAAGGGTCCGCACCCGGATATACCGTACAGAAGGAACTTCCAACGGAAATTCAAACTCTTCTCCGTTTCTGGCCAAAGCTAAGTCCTCTGTGGATAAATTGGCAAATGCTGTTGCATCCGGACCTGAAGGTTTTTCTGACGTGCAGCTCAACAATAACTCCCATCCATCCCACGAGCAGGGATCTCCATTAGCGACCACTGGATCATTGGTTCCCCATATTTCAAGCTCTTTGGGATGATGCAGGTTAAAATACCAGTTATTTCTTCCCCAGAATTTAAATCTTGACAAATTGGTGTTGACACCCAAATCTATCGTGAAAAATGTTCTGGTAGGAGTAGTCGTATTTAGATAGTAGACGTCTGTATTGTCCACAATAGTCTGACCATCCCATAACTTTGTAATTGGCCCTCCCCACTGAGAAAGGGTAAACGAAGAACACAACGTCATCCCTCTCCATAATTTCTTATCCAATTCCGATTCATACCATGGAGTGAGCATCTTAAAAAGAGTATCTGTATAGTTATTATAAATATCCCTGATAAATATGCCAAACTCCGTCTCCTCGCTTTTCAAACCGCGTATCGCCCCCACTCCTTTGGGTACAGTAGTATAAAAATTTTCTATTGATGTAAAGGAATTCTCTTCATTTTTGAGAAGAATGCCTACTACGATACTCTCCTTTTCAGGATTATCCCAGGTAAGCTTAATTCCACCAAAGGCGGCAACTACCGAAAGACTCTCATAAACATCAAAAATAGGAGAGCTCAACGGTTCTATTTCCACCTCTACAGGGGCGGATTCATTTTGACTCCTGTCAATAGTGATCAAACGAACGGTCGTTTTTGCAGATTTTGAAAATCCTTTAATTGTCAACTCATTGACGAATGCAGATGCCAATTTCTCTTTCTGTTCACCATTAGGGAGTCTATACTGCGCTTTCACATAGAGCAGATCTTTATCTCCCGGCAAATCATACTTTATGGTAGCTCCTCCTTTTAAATTTGTGACAACAGGGTTAGAAACTTTTTGTGGAGGTATACCATCTATCGGATACTGTCCGATATATTCTTCCTTGCAAGAGGTAAGAATGACCGAACATACCAACCATGATAAAAGTAATAACTTACCCAGGACAGAAGCCCGTTCCTTTTGTAAGGAAGTGACATTAAAAATTATACTGTTCTTTATCATATTCTCTTTCATTTTCTTATATCGTTACATACATTGAAAAAATTATTTCCAATAGGGATTCTGTATCAGGTTGGTATTGACCCTGAGATTGTGTTGCCTTATTGGAAAAAGATAATCTTTTGTCGAAAATTCCGGGGTATAAAGTACCCTCACGGTATTGTGTTCTACAGGAGTGGTTCCTTCCGGATTCAATCCCCTTATCGGCTGGTTTAGCCATATATGGGCTGTCTTCCACCTGCGAATATCCCAGAAACGTTTCCCTTCAAATGCCAATTCTATCATCCGTTCATGTTGTATGATCTCCCTCATTGCTTCTTTGCTGGACGGTTTGGAAGGATATCTTGAATAGTTTTGCCAACTCTCAACAACCCCCTTTAGACCGGCTCTTTCACGCACGAAGTCGATATAATGATACACCTCTTCGGTAGGACTGTCTAAAGATTCATTCAAAGCCTCACTATACAGCAAATATAAGTCGGCCAAACGGATAATCGGAAAAGTGGAACGTACTACAACCACAGACGAGGACGAAGTGCTCACACTTTCAAAATGGCTGGTTTTCCTTGCCCAATATCCCGAAAGAGAATATCTTAAATTAGATGCTTTCCCCTGTGGTTCACCTTTTTTTGTACGGATTACCCAGGATTGTTCGTTGGCAGGACCATCCCCTACATCCCTAAAACGTCCGTTTCCAAACCAGATTGCTCCATCAAATGCCAGGTTGGCGTAAAAACGTGTTTCTCTTCCGATATTGAGTTTTGCTGTTTCATAACCGGGCTGGATATAGTATTTATGATCTGCCGGTGCAGATTCGGTTTGAAATCTATTGCCATACTCAAATTGAATATCTTCTTCTATCGGCACTCCATTTTTGGTGTAAAAGAGTTCTGCCATTCTCAATGTCGGGCACATAAATGGATTTGTAGGTGTCCACTGTGCTTGCTCCATAAAGAAAAACGGAGTAGTCCCTCTCTGATAATCATACATAGTTAATTTAGCGGCTGTCCAGATAATTTCCTTATTCCACTTATCTGTCACTACATGCCGGAGAGACATCAATCGTTTTGTGGAATCGGATATGTTCGTCTGTTTTGTGAACTCATATAGATCATGTCCACCCAATAAACAGGCATCAATGGCATCTTTACAAGCGTCCGCGGCTTTCACCCATTTATCGCGGCTATATTCCTGGGAAAAAAGTGCTACCCCCCTATTATCCTTGAAAGATCTATAATCGGGATTTCCATTGAACAGGGGACTTGCTGCCATTACCAGAATCTCGGCTTTCAACGACAAGGCGATAGGCCGGGTAATTCTCCCCAGTTCAGCACTTACATTCATAATCTGTATCGGTAAATCGGGAACTGCTTCATCCAATAAACTGACAATATATTCTATTCCTTCATCAAAAGGATCCCTATAAACCCGCACTTCTTCAATTCCTGCCGAGATGGGTATATTTTCCTTGACAATGGGAACCGGACCGTACATCCGCATCAAACAGTAATGATAATAAGCCTTTAAAAATTTCACCTCTGCAATCCATCGTTTTGCTTCTTCCTGGCTAAGATCGTTACCCACTTTATGAATATTTTCCAGGAATACATTGCAATCGCGTATTGCCCTGTAACATGCTCTACCGCCATTAAGACCATCCCAGAAATTAAATAACGGTTCATTAGAGTTTAACTCTCCCTTTTTTAATTTCAGTCCGGCATAATTTGTAGTAGTACCATTATAAGTCTGGTCTTCTATTGCCCACCATTCATCACTACCCAATATGGCCGGATCACCGGCGGGTGTGGCTAAATTGGGAAGATAAGTATAACAGGTTGCCAGATATTTCTCGGCACTGGTTCTATCCAAAAATGCATGATCAATGGTCGGCACGTTATCAGGAACGACATCCAAATAATTTTCACACGCAAAAATGAATGTAAAGAGAGAAATGACTATGATATATTTTAACTTTTTCATCGTGCATTTTTTTATTAAAATGAAATTTGAAGTCCCACATTCAATACCTTTTGAATGGGATAACCCAGCCCATTACCCGCCATCTCGGGATCCCAAAGTTTAAATTTACTAAAAGTCAGCAAATTAGTACCTGAAAAATACAAACGTAGATTTTTCACATTGGCACGTCCAACAAATTCTTTCGGCAAAGTATATCCGAACTCAAGCGATTTTAACCTCAGGAAAGATCCATCCCTCATAAACCATGTACTGGTCTGCGTATTATTGGAAATATGCCTGTCAGCTAATCTCGGCCACAACGCATAAATATCGGGATTATTATCAGAAAAATGTTGATCGGCATACGCTTGTAATAAGGCATTCTTAGAGGCAATATTTGAATTTCCATCAGTGTCAATAAAGGGAGCTGTCTCATAAGCGTCTATCCAGAACGACTCTCTTGCTAGTCCCTGAAAGAAACAAGATAAGTCAAAATTCTTAAATCCGGTAGAAATACCGAATCCATAAATAATTTCAGGTTGCGTAGGATAACCGATAGGGATCCTGTCCAACGAATTGATCTCTCCATCTTTATTGACATCTCTGTATTTGATATCTCCTCCCATATACTCTCCAAAAGTTTGACGCGGAGAATTGATCACTTCATAATCATCCACAAATAACCGTTCAGCTATATATCCCCATGTCTGCGAGATGGGTTGGCCTATTCTGGAGAGCCAGGGAGTCAATGTATTATCCACCTCTTCATACACTCTGTATTTTGCCGTTGCATAAGTAAAATTAGCCCGTCCGGTAATCCATAAATCTTTATTGATAGAGTATTGATAATCGGCAGAAAGATCAATTCCACTTCCATTGGCTTCTCCCACGTTGGTGCGCGGTGTTGCCTGTAATCCCATGGAAGTGGGGATATCTGCCCTGGCCATTAGGATATTCGACCTATGTTCGGTATAATAGTCCAGTTGAATATCTAACTTATTAAATAAACCGATTTCGATACCCGTATTCAACTTCCTGGATATTTCCCAGGTAATCTTGTCATTTGCATACCGGGATGTGGCTACTCCATTCACCGTATAGTCAAAATTTTCTCCCCAGGTAAAGTTTCTTCCCGCATCATTCAAATTGACTTCGGACAAATAGAAAAAACGGTCAGTTATTTCTCCTATTGCATCGTTTCCCGACAGACCATAAGTAGCTTTCAACTTAAGATTATTGATAGTTTTACGGATATCATCTCCCCAAAAATTTTCGTTAGAGACAATCCATGCAGCCCCTACAGAAGGAAAGAATCCGAATCTTTCGTTCCTTGAAAATCTTTCCGATCCGTTATATCCAAAATTAAATTCAGTGAAATAACGGCTATCATAGGAATAAGTAAACCTACCCGATAGACCCAGATTTCTTGAAGGAAGCGATAACGTCAAAGTGGAGGCATTGGGTTTGATGGCGTTTCTCATAGTGCCAACCAATAAACCACTTACTGAATGCTTATCAAATACCCGATCATAATTAATAGCTCCTTCCATATAGGTGGTGGAGGTAATCTCTTTCGGGCCCTCGTTATAACTGAGCCATTCTGTCCCCTCTTGTGGGTTTAATCGTGTCAACATATAAGTATCGGCACGTTTATCATAGCTGGATACTGAATACCAGAAAGGGTTATAAAAGCGGTTAACGTCAAAATAAGAATATCTGGTCGTATTAAAAAGTCCACGCAAATTCAACCCCTCTGTGATAAATTCAAGCTTTTGCTTTAATTCAAATTGAGCAAGTACCAACGATTTGGCATAGTCTTTATACCCTTTTACCATATCGGCATAAGGATTAATGTACTGCCCTTGATCATAATTACCGAAAAGGGTATGAGTCACATGTCGATATTGTTCATCCGGAGCGAAATAGGCAGGGAAAAGAACCGGATCGGATCGCATTACTTTCTTATATAAAGCCGTTCCACCGTCAATAGGCCCGGAATAATCATCAAAAGTTCCGTGTAACCGGACAATAGTCTCAGTGGTTGGCGTTATATTAATGTTAATATTTGATCTTAAGAGATATCTCTTCAAGTCGATATTATTATTAAAGTTATTGTTCCTATCTACATTCAAACTCCCATTGTCCTGATTGAACGTCCCTGCAATATAATATTTGGCAATATTACCTCCTCCACTGACATTAAAGTTGGCGCGATGATTGACTGTCTGATCCTTAAAGAGCATACCATACCAATCATTTGCAGGATAAACATAAGGGTTAACGCCTGCTCTCGTATTATCGATTTTTTCATACGAGTAGGGTACAGCCTGTAACGGGTTTCTTGCCGTAACCGCCTCATTGTTCAGTATCATATAGGTAACGGGATCGGCAAGATCGACCTTTGAAGTCGGGCTTGATATAGATGTCTCGTAACGAAATGAAATCTGCGCTTTTCCTTCCCGACCCTCTTTCGTGGTAACCATAATCACACCATTAGCTCCACGTGCTCCATATAATGCAGTAGCCGCGGCATCCTTCATGATAGAGAAACTGGCAATATCATCAGGTTGAAGACGTGCCAAATCTGAAGAAGACATCTCCACGCCATCAATAAGAATAAGTGGCCCACGGGCATAAGAAAATGAAGTCACCCCCCTCACGAAGAAACTGGCATCATCTTCTCCGGGCTCTCCACTCCGTTGATAAGAAATCAATCCAGAAATCTTTCCTGCCAAGGCGGTGGTAAGATTACTACTGGGTATTTTCAAGTCACCCGGTTTTACTGTCGAGATGGAAGATAATACACTCTCCTTTTTTTGCTTACCGAAAGCAACAACGGTAACTTCAGCCAGTTCGTCTATTTTTTCTTTCATAACGACATTTATTGTTGTGTTGTTTCCAACTTTGACTTTCTGGGTTTCTAATCCTACAAATGAAAATGCCAACTCATCGTTTTGATTTACCTCAATAGAATAATAGCCATTGATATCAGAAATTACGCCCTTGACCAAGCTTACTACTGTAATAGTAACTCCTGGTAAAGGAACTCCTCCCTCATCGGTCACCTGGCCCTTTACCAGAATAGCGTTGCCGCCGACTTGCTTAGCCGGAGTATTATCTCTCTCAGATTTCTTATACACAACGGATATAGTGTTGTTTGTACGTTGGAAATAAAGGTTCGTTTTCGCCGTTATTCTATCCAGTATATCCTGAATAGTAACATTTTCCATATCCAATGTAATATTTGGCGCATTGTCTACAATATCCTGATCATAAAAAAATTTGTAACCTGTCATTGTGCTGATTTGCTGGAATACTTCGCGAACAGGTCGATTTTGGACATTGAGTGTAAGATTATTGTCTTTGGTGTTTTGCCCGTAAACAGGGGCAATCACAACAAAAAACAAAAGCATCATCTTAAGAAAATTAGGAAAAGATTGAATTTGTTTTTTTAATTGATCGGTGATTTTCATACATTTGTCCTGTTTAATGTTTTTTAAACAAAATTTTTAACAGATAACTCCTTATCATGCGAATTTGCAAATTGATCAATGATGGAGTTACCACTTTCTATCGAACACTTCTTACAAAATGCTCTTATTGTCTCTATTTTATCTGTCTGGTAATATTTTCATAGGCGTATTTTTTGGATTAGAATGTATATTATTTATAAAAAATTATTTGATTTCCTGTCCTCATGTACTTGATTCCACTTGTATATTTGATTGATTGCAATACAGATTCGAGGCTCTGATTGTCATGTTCGCCCGAGATAAGATTATTAAATACTTGTCCTTCTTTAAATACTATATGACATCCATATATCCTTTCCAACTCCCTTGCTATATCACGAATGGGTGTGCGGTCAAAGTAGAGTCCTCCCTTCATCCATACAAAAGAATATTCATCTTCTCGGATTTCCTTGATAATTTCTCCTGTCCGGGTATTCAAGGTTACTTTTTCTTTCTGCCCTAATACAAAAGAAGCTCCAGAGAATGATACCTGTACACGACCATCATTTACCGTCACTGATACAGTCTCATCTTCATCATACGCTTTTACATTAAAGGCTGTACCCAATACCTGCACATCAAAGCGTGCTGTTTCTACTATGAAAGGAACTTTATCTTTTTTCACTTCAAAATAGGCTTCTCCCGAAAGTCTTATCCGCCGATTATTTTTACCGAAATTCTCAGGATAACTGATATCTGTACATGAATTCAACATTGCCCGGCTATTATCCGAAAACACTAAACGCCTTTTCTCTCCATAAGTAGTTTCCGAATAGATCAGAGAAGATGTTTCCGTTGTTTTTATATAACGAAATATATACACAGATAATAGGAATACTGACACCATTGCGGCAATATATGCCGTAATCCGACGGAACCGGATCTTTCTCTTCTTTTCAATATGCTCTAGCAGTTGACGGGCTTCCTGTTTATACAACTGATAATTCACCGTATCACTATTTCCTCTCAATTGACTCTCTGCTTCCAACTCCAGTATTATAGTATCTATCAGGATATCATTTCCCGGATCTTTCACATCACTGAAAAAACGCTCTGCTTCTTCTTTTGTATAAAGATTTGTAAAGAAGCGTCTGATTATTATCTCCTTTTCACTTTTGTTACTCATAAATATTTTATAACATCAACTGGAAAATTACGTGTTCTTCTTACAAAGATTGTAAGATATCCATTCCTGTCTTGTACTAATTATAACTTTAGAAAAAATTTCGTTTCTAATCTTTCCTCTGTTATATTAATACACAAACAGTATAAATAGCTGGGGGCAGGTTAACTTATTTTAAGTATTTAAACAGATAAGGATAAGCAGTAGAGTTACCAGATAATCCGGATATTTCCTTAGAAAATGCTTTATTGATCTTAGAGAGATTGAAATATGCTCTTGTACCGTAAATACCGAAATATCCAGTGCATCTGCAATTTCTTTATGGGTCATCTGTTCATTTCGACTCATTTCAAATATCTGACGTTGTCGTGGAGTCAGTTTTTCCAATGCTCTATCAAGAATAATCTCCAATTCATTCAACTGAATGTATTGATTGGTAACATCGGAATAGTCAATAGCATTAGAGAGGATGTATGTTTTAAGTTTTCGATCGTTTTCAATTTCTCTTAAAGCATTGAGAATTCTGTTTTTTACAATAGTATAAAGATAAGAGGAAAATGTCTTTTCGGGGTCAAGGAAGCGACGACTCTGCCAAATAACACTAAATGCGTCCTGATAAATGTCCTCAGCAAATTCAGTTGATTTAACAAATTTCATGGCAAAATACAACAACTGCTGTTTATATTTTGCATACAATTCGCAAAATGCTTCCTGATCATTATTGATGAGACGAACAACCAAATCCTTATCATTCGCAATAGTATTCACCTCTGCTACAAATCTTTTCTCCGCTAACATTTCAAAAGGGTAAAAGAGATTAAAATAAAGAATTATTCACTTGTGTACGTACAAAGATAAATAAAATATAAAAGGAGAGCAAATTATTTTCTAAAAAAAATTAAGATATTCTTCGCATGGATGTTTCAGTCAATACCCCCTGACTGCACAAGTTGAAGCAATTCATCCAAATATTCTTCATAGATACCTCTCGGCAAAACATTCCTTTTAAGGCAAAGGTAAGACGCCAGTCCTACGACCTCTCCCATCATGCCGGTGCACCGCTGCACCCTGACAGTGCCTAAGGCAATATGGGTTACACTGATATTTCTTCCCGCCATAAACAGGTTAGGCACATTGCGGGAATAAAGGCAACGATAAGGGAAGGTATATACGTCCTGTTGTTTAAAGGGATGTTCCGCATAGGCAATGAATTCCATTCCGGGAAATCGTTTGGAATTTTCGGGATGTGGATAATGCAGATCTATTCCCCACGTAGTAGTTACCACAGCATCAGGATAATCCACTTTTTTGACAATATCCTGCTCTGTCAGGATAAGATCCCCTAACAACCGATATGACTCCCTTTTCCCTGTTACATGTTGCAGTTCTGACAAACGGTAATGAGAAAAACGTTCTTTTTTAAAAGTTTTCAAAAAAGACCAGTTACTATAAACAGCACACAAATTCAAGTCACGAATCTCTTCCGCCTGATCTACTGTGTGCAAATTATTAAAACCACTCTCCCAGTCCCATCGTGATTGGGTAATTGGAAAATGGTAATCTTCTGAAAAGCGAAACATCCACGTTTCCACAGGAAAATCGGAAGAAATATTCTCCCTCACGCTCCTCCATTGATTGGAAGATCCCATCACCAGGTTATCGGCCGTTGCGGGAGCGGAAGTCTCCCCGGTTTCCATCTCCGCCTCCCTTCCATAACGATGATCAGCTCCTGCCAGTATCCCGACAGAGGCATCTCCCGTGCAATCAGCAAAGAGTTCTCCCTCAATTATAAATTTCTCTAATGTTTCTAGGTTAAGTGCACCAACAGCCTTGATTTTACCTTCCTGGATCTCTACCCTATTTACATGCAAATTGGTAAAGAGGGTTATATTCGGTTCGTTTAGTACAATATCTTGTCTTGTCCCGTCCCGGTAGAAATGTCCTACACCACCTACACCGGCTTCGTAATTATCGATTTCCCTTACAATTCTCCCTAACGATCTGTATTTATTTTTAAATGTGCTTCCGTCGGTGGATACCCTGACTTCCGAGCTGCTATTACCACCTAATACCGGTCTGTTTTGCACCAACGCAACCTTTACTCCCAATCGGGCAGCCTGTACCGCTGCGCAAATACCGGCGACACCACCACCCACCACTACAAGATCGAATCGTCCCAGCATTTGAGGTTGAGAAGAAACTGATATATTACTGTATCTCAGTCTTTCAATATCTGTCAATGAGTCAGGTAATGATACTTTTTTTCTGGAAAAACATATAATATCACATCTTCCTTCGAATCCTGTCAAATCCTGTAAAGATACTCGGACTCTCCTCTTTCCAATGTTAACCGTTCCACCATAAGCCCAATGCCAATTCTTAATTCCATCTGCACCAAACACTGGGCCATACGCTACATCAGCTATCAATACTTTAAATTTTCCCGGTCCCTTCGTATCGGTGGGAACCCAATCTTTGGTTCTTACCCAAAAATGATACTCTCCTGTCTCCGGGAATTCCACTATCGTATGGGCGTCCTCCACTGGTAGGCCGAGCCCATGTGCCATCAAATAAGGGGATCCCATCTGATCGACAAATTGAGACTCGTTTATCCACCCACCTTTATGGTCAAATAATTCAGTCTCAACCCACACGAGTTGACCATACATCAATGAAGAAATAAGCAGAAAGGATATAATATAAAAGCTCTTCATAGAAAATATTTTTGTTTGATGAATTGAACTACTACATATACAAGTGAACAACCATCTACCTTACCACCGAAAATTCACTGATTCGCAGAGCAGTGCTGTCGTCCTTTGGGATCTCAATAATCCAACTACCTGGCTGTAAAATCATAATAGAACTCCTATTATCTTGTTTTACTGAGTTAAGGTATATTTCTTCTATTTTGAAATGATCGGGTAATTCTACACAGGCTTTGGTATCTTTAGGCACAGTTATTTTCATTTTATACATATTTTCATTTTGTACCTCTATTTCAATATTTCCCTGTTTCGTTGGGACAGTGGCCGAAACATTTTTTAAATTTCCCAATCGTGGTTTTACTCTAAAAGTTTTATACCCTGGTTCAATAGGTACTATACCCGCCACATATTGCATCAACAAAGTTAAAGGTCCTCCACTCCACCCGTGATTCCTCGAAGAATTAGGAAAATACCATCCTTCCGGCAAGGTACTAAACGTAGATTCAACCATTTTTCCATATCTTTTTTTCATGCGTTCCAATGCCTTCCCTTCTTCACCAACATGAAAAAGGGCTTCTATCACAAATTTCTCCATATATGGGCTCGCATGACACTCTTGTTCCAGAACCTGTGCTATAGCTTTCCATTTATCCCTGTCAGCAATACCTGAGAGAATAGCCAAAGCATTTCCCCGATCATCCGTAGCCCCTTTATGTTGTGAAGACCTGTATGCAGTTCCATTCCAGAACAACCGATTGAAGTTATGATTAATACTTTCCATCCGTTTGTGATACTCTACTGTATCTTTGCTATGTCCGGCAAGCACCGCCATCTTTGATGCAGATTCCAAAGCCGAATAATACCAGGCGTTGTCAAGTAAAGGGAAATCAATATTATTTCCCCAATCTCCCCAGTTCCACTTTCCATCTCTATGCTCCACTAATCCATCTTCTCCCAGTTTCCATAAGAACAAATACTTTTTTATGGCAGGATACGCTCTAATTAATGTTTGTTTATCTCCTGTAAATAAATAATAGTACCCTAAACTTAATTGACCAATTGCAGCAAGACTTTGTAATGGGAGTTCCCGGTAAGGACCAAACATCAACGGCGGATGAGGTCCCGGTATAGGAGAATACAAAATTCCTTCTTCTGTTTGCCAATTCATTAATTCCGATATGGCTTTTTGAGTAAGCTTATAAACATCGGGAGAAAAAGCATAATAAGTTTGCATGGATTGCACAACGACATCACCCCACCACATTGCCCTTTCTCTTGTCGGGCAATCCATAAAGTTATCACGCATATTCACATATACCGTACGTCGAGCTTTCTGCCAGAGTATATTATAAAAATCATCATCACAAACAAAACTACCTTCAAATTCTGTTTCATAACCACTTTCTCTGTACTTTAAAGATATGATCTCTATTTCAGGCGAAAAACAATACAAAACTTCTTCACCACTCATCCATCCAGGGGATTCAAACTCCTGTATACCTTCTTTTGTGATGTATTCAGCCCGTACATTATAAGCTCCACCGTCTGTATAACAATCGGTTAATATGTCAACCTTTAAACCCGCCTTCGCTTTGATTTTAAAGTAAGGAGTTATTTGGGCATTGTAAGGTAATTTCATTTTTAGTATGTTTCCCATTGAAATTCTGGAAAAGCCATTCAAATAATCTTTTAAACCATAATCTTTCCACTGAGGAATGGGACGGACAACCAAATTACCCCAATAACCATGTGGCGGTGTACTTATGACAGAAGCAAATTTCCAGCCAGTGTCATCATAATATTCTTCATACCATTCCCCAATTTCTTTTCTTGCATCATAAACAATATTGAATTCAGACAAAGGCCTATAAGGTTGCGGGCCATAACACTCGTTATTAAATGCTGAATTCCGCGTAACCTTCCAGGAACTATCACTTATAATATTTTGCTTACCTGCTCCGGCTTCAAAATAAAGACCACCATGTCCGCTTCCGTTATGACCATGCCCTTCTTTCCCCCAGTACCAAACAAGAATAGCAATCGTATTTTCTCCTTTTTTCAGATGATACGACAGATTTATAGTATCTGCGTAAGTATCAACCGGATTAGGTGTACGTTTTAGACCGCCTTCACGAATAACCAGTTCTCCATTGATCCATAACCAATACTTTGAATCAACAGCGATAGTCGCCAATACATCTTCAGTCTGGCTGTCTAAGATGATTTTTTTGCGAAAGGCCAACCATGTATTAGATTCACAAGTCGAGTCCCATATCCAATAGCCATTATATTGTGCATGAGACAAACAGGAATAAAAAAGGAGACCGATAAATAGAAAAAATTTCTTTTTGTACATATTCTTCACAACCTCTATTTTACCTCACCACCGGAAATTCACTGATTCGCAGCGTAGTGCAACCGTAAGGTATTAAAGTAATCTCTTCTTCGGGCGCATCGCTCTGATTGACAGAGTAAGGCAATGGCCCGGACATTTCGTTGTATAACTGCCAGAATTTAATTTCTTTCGCCTTTACCTTAATTTGTATAGGGGCATTTTCCTTATTCCAGAAATAGTTTTCCTGTTGCTTTTCGGGATGCACGGTTACCTTGAAATGCTCTTTCATATCTTCATACCGATAATTGAGAATACCATAATTCCATTTTGTGGGGGAATTTACCTCATAGTAATAAGCCCCGTAACGAGATCTTTCCTCTTCCGGAAATTCTTTCTTTTCCCAATTTTCTTCCATTTCCAAAGCGTATACCAACGGCCCACGCTCTACGGCTATCGAGTTTTCATGCCAACGGCTTGTTTTCACCTCCATCGGTAATTGTAATTCTACCTTGTCTCCGGTTTTCCAGGTGCGATGTACTATAGCCACTTCACTCCCTCTTTTTGTTTCCACCTTCTCGCCGTTGATGGAAATCGATGCTTCCTGACACCAGCCGGGAATACGCAGGTACAATGGGAAATCGACCTGTTTCTGTTTCTTGTCTTTGATTTCGATACTGAAAGATATTTGATCATCTACCGGATAAGCAGTGTTTTCAGTGATAGTCACGGTTACACCACTGCCTACTTTGGCCGTTACTTCGGAAGGAGAATAAACAAAAGCAGCCAGACCATTATCGGGAGTGGCATACCACAGGTTCTGGGTAAACTTGGGCCATCCCTGGTGCATATTCGAGAAGCAACAGGGATATCCTGTCAGTGCGCCAAAGCAGATATCGGTTCCCGCATGGTTATGATCTTCATAAAAGTTATGGAAATGACGGGTAATCATCACCTGATTGGCCTGTTGGAAATATTGCTTGTCCATAAAATCATCGGTCACCTGCGTAGGCAAAGCATTGAATGCGATCCGTTCCAGATGGTCGGCAAAAGCAATATCACCGGTGATCTCCATCATCTTCTCCAACGAGAACATCAATTCAACGGCAGAACAGAGTTCCGACCCCTGTGTCGGATTCTTGCCATGGAGACCTTCATCTCCGCCATACATTCCCTGCGGTTGGCCGTGATACTTATTGATATCTGCCAATCCTTTTTTCACTGCTTCCAGGTATTTCTTATCGGGATCCTGCTGATAATATATCACCGGTTCCTTGAGTCCCTGTGCCAGATTCACGCAATGGATGGTATTAAACCGGGTGAGATCATCCCGATGCATGAACATATCCACAAAACTATAACTCTGCTTGTGCAGGAGTTCGCCTAACTCCAGCAGAAAGGGTTCTCCCGTAATATTATACAACCAGTGGACCGCCTGCAGATTATCGCATGCGCGAAACTCCGCCCAGAAGGTCCAGTTTCCCAGCGGCTTTTCGGGAAGGGTCTTCAACTGGTAACGAAAATAATTGGTCATAAGAGAGATAACACGAGTATCTCCCGTTGCACTATAATATTGTTGTAATATCTTCAAAACCACCATCCGGGGCCACCAGTCGGCAGAGTTATCCCGTTGCAATCCGGGTTCATAAGGATAATCCTTCGCCGGACCAAAATATCCGTCCCCACGCTGACTGTGCAATGCCCATTCCACCCAGGGTTGCACTTTTTCCTTCAACGCTTTATCGTCAAGGATATACGCCAACGGTAACAATCCGTCGATCCAGTAAGGACCTCTTTCCCACTGGTCGCCATCGCCGCCCAGCCATCCGTTACGCGGACCCATCACTTCAGGATACAATCGATCCATTTGTCCGGTAGCCCCTTTTTGTTGACGTTGCAACATCTCCAAGAGCCACCCTTTGGCCCTGATACTTCCTAACGGGAGTTCGATATAGGGTTTTCGCACCAAAGGATAACGGTTATTCGGATAAAGTTCGCCGGCATTACTTTCAGCACAGACAAAAAGAATGGATACAACTAAAACAAAGATCTTACAACGCATCATTTTATTTTTATATAACTATCAAAAACACAAATATAGTGAGAAGTAAATTATTTTTCACCCCAAACCTGAAGTTTTACAGGTCCCAACAGGCCGGTTTCCCTTAGAGGGGAATCCTTTCCCGGGCCACTGATCGTCCAGGTCTTTCGATTTTCTTCGGGTTGTCCGGCATCATACACAAGTCGGTTAAACCAGGTACTGGTCACGTCTATTTTGATGGTATTCTTTCCGGATTTCACGAAACCGGTGATGTCAACTTTATAGGGAGAAGCCCAGAGCGGTTGTAATTCTTTACCATTTACAGAAACCACAGCGATCATATCCACTCGCCCCAGATCGAGAATATATCTTTTCCCGGGATGCAATTTATCAATGTTGAATGTAGTACTATAATTGACCGTACCGGAAAATGCTTTGGCCTCATCGGAGATATCCAGTTCCTTCCATGGTTTTAAGTCCGTCAGTTTCAACGAGGCCGGGGCTCCCCATCCGGACGGAAACCGGAGTATCCAGGGATCAGATAGTGAATAACCGGCAATCATTTCCCCTTTCTCTCGCCCAACAGATTCAGAATTAACATCATCCTTCCTGAATACGACAAAGCATGCGCCGGCTTTAGGCAACTCTATTTCTACTGATGTTCTGTCGCCATTACGTTTACCCGGTACTGAGACTATATTTCCGGTAACCGGATCCCATAACTCAACAATCCCAACCGACCGGAAATCGAGTGAGCCGGAAAATCCCCTTCCTTTTGGCGCTGAGATGAAATACCAATCAGCCCCTTCAATTTGACGATGTAACCATAAAGCATCCCCTCCCACTACATCGGGTGTTATTTTTAGTGCCGCTAATGCATCGGCAAGTGCTAACCCTGAAACAACCGATCCTTTTCCTACAGCACGTATTCCTTTTGTTTGCCGTTCTCCCCATAAACTCTTTATTGCCGCATCGAAACGCTTTTGAGCGGCTTGACTGTCAGTAAGCGTAGCCGGCCCTTGGGGGGCATCTCCCACCACAATGGCTCCATCGTTCACCAATGCATAAATTCTCTCGAGGGTTTCCGGCAACATACGGGCGATATCGGGCAGCCACAACACCTTATAGCTGATCCCTTCAGGAGTTACCAGCAATCCGTCCCGTACCGAAAGCCTATGCAACAAGATATCGGGATTACAGTAATCATACCTGAAACCCTTCGGAAAGGGGGCATTCTGATTCGGTTTATGATTCAATTCATCTCCAAGATACCATAAGACATCCGATACAGGCTGTCCCCGCTCGAGAAGGTAGCTGCACCTGGCCAGGTAATCCGTAAAAAAAGGCATATATTTCCACCATGTCTGCCCGCGCAGGAAAGGGGTACCGATTCCGGTACCGAAAGCTGTTCCCGGTGGCAGGAATGGTTCCTGTGGGTTATGGGTATAGGTGTGAAATACAAGATGTGTCACACCATCAACACTATTGATATTGGCGACTTCCTTCAGCATTTCCAAATGTTCATCCCATGTCAGGTCGAAAGAGGTAAAGGCCTCTGCAGCGAGGCGCGGCTTACCATACAGACGTGCAGCAGAGGCAGCCGGTTTGACCGGTTTAAAATTATTCGATCCCACGAAACCATCCATAAGGGGTTGCCAAAATTCACACATGGGAACATCCGCATATTTAAAATATTCCATAATATCGGCGGGGAAGACATCTCCCGCCGCTGTTTCATAGGTGATATATAAACCATTATCATGCGCCAATTTAGCCATACGTCCATAAAAATTATTAGTAAAAAGGCTATTAATGGTTCTGCGCCAGTCCAATAAAAAACGCTTCGAAGTTTCGTGATCGTCAATCACGTATCCAAATATCGCCGGAAGCCATTTTCTGAGAGAATAGTTGGCCTGTCCTTCAAATTCTTTCTCCATGTCAGGAGTCCAGGTTTGCGTATAGCACTCCCAACTGTCAAGAAGTATTCCGTTCAATAGACCATCGGCAAGCGGTCCATTCTCTGCAGAGAGTCGCCCGATATAACCGGCAAATTGGGCATCAGCGCCCGAGGTGGAAAGTTTGTTGCACTCCCATCCGGTACCTTCCGGAGGAGCCGGACTATTACGCCTTCCCGTATTCATGTGACCGATACGAAGGATCGTCCATTTACCCGAAGGAGCTTTCCAGTTCAGATATCCCTGCTCATCCATACTATCCGATATATCAATAATCTGATCAGAAGAGACAAAAGCATCCGTCGTCTGGACAGGCGATTCACCGGCA
Organism: Proteiniphilum sp.; assembly: GCF_034927365.1. GTDB lineage: Bacteria > Bacteroidota > Bacteroidia > Bacteroidales > Dysgonomonadaceae > Proteiniphilum. The sequence goes on from NZ_JAYFQD010000015.1 coordinate 99,145, forward strand.
CGCACGATGCTACGCAACGTCCATCCCGCTTCGGATTCCCAGCTATTTTTACGTGCTGCGGAAAATAAGCGAAGCGATGAGAGGCTCATCGGGTATTTATTGACGATGGAAAACCTGTACCTGTTCACATCCGGCAGTTCCGAACAGGCAAGTGTGATGGGACGATTATCCTGTGAATTGGCCTGCGGCATTTCCACTTGCAGGATATCCCTGACATCCCCATTTGGCAAAACGGCTTCTATCCGGACATTTACTCCCGGCTCATAACATTGGTGATGATTAAAGCTATTGATACTGGGGAATTCAACGGAACGGAGCATGACGGGGTCTGAAAAAGTAACCTCTATCCAATTCGGGTTTTCTTGCGTTGCCGGCGAAAACCGGACAGGCCCTTTCGCGTTACCAGTAAAAAAATCTTCCGCTGCAATTTCGGCATTACTTTTCACCTCGATTGGTATAAGCGGCTCTCCAGTATCGCCCAACGGGGTCGGGAAAGCCAGCACCATGATGTCCTTATAATCCAACCACTCTTCATTCCCGGTCCTGGAGGCGCTATACAACTCAGGCAAGGGACGAGGGACAGGGAGTATGTACTGAGCTACTGTCCCCCCTTCCACGTCTGTGCGGCTCCACGCAAGATGGCGCATCGCATTGGACGGCTCGATCCAGGGTCCTCCGGAAGTGGCCCAGCCCGGACAATTTTGCATTACAAAACGCAATCCCAGGCGACGACACTCCTGTGCCGTATGTTTCACCGCATCATCCCATTTTGGGCTTAGACTGGTGATCTGCGGTTCCACCCCCGGCCACGGTCCACCAAATTGTCCGTGAAAAAGCTGGATCCCTGAAATCCCAGCATCAGCGATCGCTTCTAAATCCTTTGTAATACCTTCCTTTGACACATTTCCTCCGATATAGTGAAACCATGTTTCAGGGTAGTAGATTTTTGCAGGTGTTAAGAATGCCTCCCTGTCATCATCCCCAAAAGGTCGATAGAGTTCAGGAATAGAAGGTAAAGTGATAAAACCCATATCCTTCATCCATGAAATGACCCTGTCCGGCCATTCATTCACGGCATGGCCCGTATTTCTCAATCCGTATCCATGACCGCCCGAAGGATATAAATGCATGGCTACGGGCACCTTGGCTTGTTTCAGTGCATAGTAATAAAACAGGCTACTGTCGATAAAGCTGTTGTCGTCCTGCGTCTGGATAAGGATAGTGGGAGGCGTATCTGAGTCGACCTTTAATTCCGGAGATATGGAAAAATTCTCTCCGGATAGGTAGGCAGGATAGACAAGGACACAGAAATCAGGACGGAGGCTCACATCATCATAAGCATCGATTTTAGGATAGGTTCGTTCCCTGTATGCGGTACTTGCCATCGCAGAGAGATGTGCTCCAGCAGAAAAGCCCATCACGCCAATCTTGCGGGGATCGATATTCCATTCACGGGCATGGGAACGTGTATAAGCGATGGCACGCTGCAGGTCCTGCAAGGGAGCTTCATGCTTTGCCAACCCTTCCCGGCGCGGCACACGGTATTTCACCAATACACAATTGACACCGAAACTGTTGAGCCGCAGGCATATCTCCGTTCCCTCCAGATTATATGCCAGGATATTATAACCACCGCCTGGGTTCACAATAACCGTAGCACCGGTATTGTTGTTGGCAGGTGCAGGATAGAAAGTAAGTGTAGGTTCGCTCACGTTACTGACACGAAGCACAGGGTAACCGGCTACTTTATTACCACTCAGGTCATCTTCCTGCTCCATCTTCCGGGACTCACCCGGGGCACCATCTGGAAACAACAGGATCGGATTATGTTGAGCCATTGTACTTATGGTCATTATTGAAAATAAAAAAATTGAGAAAATTATCTGTTTCATCTCCGTCTTACATGATTGCGTTTCATCGCAAAGATAGGATTTTTTTGAGTCCTACGGCTAAACAAATTCATTTTGTATTACGATGATAGAAGAAAAACGGCCGTTTGGTGCTATCTTTGTAGTCTAAATACAATTGCAGCAAATGGATCAAAAACAATATCTTCTGGGGATGACACTTGCCGAGATCACCGAAAACGTGACGCAACTGGGTTTGCCCAAATTCACAGGCAAGCAGATTGCCGACTGGATATATGCGAAACGTGTAAAAAGCATCGATGAGATGACTAACATCTCGCTGAAGAATCGGGAAATGCTCTCGGAAAAATTTGATATTGGTAGATCGGAGCCTTTAGATATACAGACCTCAGTTGACGGCACCCGCAAGATGCTGTTCAGGACTTACAGCGGAAAATTTATCGAGACAGTGACTATTCCTGAAGAGGATCGACTCACCATCTGTGTCTCCTCCCAGGTGGGATGCAGGATGAATTGCGACTTCTGCATGACGGGGAAACAGGGGTTGCACGACAACCTTACCACCACCGAAATTCTGAACCAGGTCTACTCGGTACCCGACTCACAAGAGATTACCAACCTTGTATTCATGGGAATGGGAGAACCGCTGGACAATTACAAGAATGTTAAAAAAGCGTCGGAGCTGCTTCAGGCTGAGTATGGACTGGGTTGGAGCCCCCGACGTATCACACTCTCCACCATCGGGCTGACATCGAACCTGAAACGGTTCCTCGATGAAAGTAAATGCCATCTGGCCGTCAGCCTTCACAACCCGATCCCGGAAGAACGGCTCGCTATCATGCCCATCGAGAAATCGGCGCCTTCGGCTTCGGTCATTGAGATGCTGCGTGAGTATGACTGGAGTCACCAGCGAAGGCTCTCGTTCGAATACATTATGTTCGACGGAGTAAATGACACCCTACTTTACGCACGCGAACTGACCAAATTGCTCGCCGGACTGGATTGCCGTATCAACCTGATCCGGTTCCACGTGATCCCGATGAGTAACCTGAAACCCTCTACCAACGAGAACATGGTTAAATTCCGCGATTTTCTTACCGCCAAAGGGTTCATCTGTACCATCCGTGCTTCGAGGGGAGAGGATATCTTCGCCGCCTGCGGCATGCTGTCGACGGCGAAACTGGTAAAATAGCCATCATTCTATCAGCAAGTTTAACGATTATTTTCACCGGGGCACTCTTATTTCATACAAATAATCGTATATTTGTTCGTTAAAAAATAAGTATGAAACGATATCCCGTTTTGCCCCTTGTTTTTGGATTTATCCTGCTGTTTGCATCTTGTGATAGCGGAGCCGGTTTTTTTACCGCCACAGGAGCATCCAACGAGGTGATGGTGATAATGGACAAGACAGATTGGGATGGTATTGCGGGAAGGACTCTTTTTGACGTACTCAACTCCAATGCGAAGGCGCTACCACAACCGGAGCCCAACTTCAGGATATTACAACTTACACCGGAGAATTTCAGTGGTACTTTTAAGATGGCGAGGAACATAATCGTTCCGGAAATATCAAATATATACAGCTACCCGAAACTCTCTTCGGAGCTCGATAAATATGCCGTAGGACAGGTAATCATGCATATCCATGCCTCCGATACGGCCGCTTTCGTGGAATTCGTCAGAGAAAACAGGGAGGAGATAGTGGATTATTTTGTCACAAAGGAACTGCAACGCAATGTAGTACTCCTGAAGAATCAGACAAAAGAACCGTTATCACGTGTAAAGCAGATCTTTGACATCAACATCCATGTTCCGAGGGGATTAACGACTGTCACTGAACATGAGAATTTTTATTGGGCAACCAACAATGCTGCGCGTGGACGCCAGGACGTTGTAATATACCAATTTCCCTACAGAACGGAAAACGTTTTCGAAAAGGATTCTCTCATCACTACTCGCAATAAGGTGTTAGGCCAATATATCAGGGGATCATTCGATTCAGAAATGACAACCACCTCTGCCTATTCTCCCGATTACCGGACGATGGTGGCTGACAGCCTTTTCAGGGCAGAACTGCGTGGTCTCTGGGAGATGACTTCCGATATGATGGGAGGTCCCTTCGTGATGCATGCGTTCGTCAACAAGAACACCGGCATGGTAGTTGTTGCGGAAGTATTCGTCTATGCCCCGGAAATGAACAAAAGAAATCTTCTGAGAAATCTGGAATCCACACTATATACCATTAGTGTTCCGACAAAAGAAGAATCGTAAGATGATAAATATTTAAAGTTACATAAGTTTTTAATCAACATATATACATGTCAGAATTAATCAAGGTGGGTATCACGCATGGTGATGTGAACGGCGTAGGGTACGAGATACTGATGAAAGCCTTCTCCGACACCAGAATATTAGAGTTATTCCACCCAATCGTATACGGATCATCCAAATCGGCGTCTTATCACCGCAAGGTGCTTCAGAATGACACCGTAAACTTTCATATTATCTCTAAAGTTGAAGAATCCCATTCAGGGAAAGTTAACCTTGTCAATTGTGTCAGGGAGGAGACTAAGATAGAGCTTGGCTCTCCAAGTCCCGAAGCAGGTGAAGCGGCCTATACGGCATTGGATGTTGCCTGCCGTGATCTGGCCAATGGCAAGATCGACCTTTTAGTCACCCTACCTATCAACAAAGACTCTATCCAGAACGAACGGTTCCATTTCCCCGGACATACCGAATTTCTGGAGGAACGTTTTGCCTCGAATGGAGAAAAGGCTTTGATGATTATGGCTACCGAAACGATGCGCGTAGCATTGGCTACAGCCCACGTTCCCCTTGCCGAAGTGTCGTCGAAACTATCCAAGGAACTGATCATGGAGAAATTGAAGACACTCGACCGGACGCTCAAACGCGATTTCAGGGTAGAGAATCCGCGTATTGCAGTGTTGGGTTTGAATCCTCATGCCGGTGAAAACGGATTGCTGGGTAAAGAGGAAGCCGAAATCATTGCTCCCGCGGTGAAAGAGGCGCAAGACCAGTGGATCCTCTGTGCCGGCCCTTTCCCCGCCGATGGATTCTTCGGTTCCGGACGTTTCAAGGAATTCGACGCCATCCTGGCTATGTATCATGATCAGGGACTGATCCCTTTCAAGACGCTCGCCATGGATTCGGGGGTCAATTTTACCGCCGGGCTCCCCATCGTTCGCACCTCACCCGATCATGGTACGGCTTACGATATCGCAGGTAAAGACCTGGCATCCGACGAGTCGTTCCGTCAGGCGATCTATATGGGGATTGACATCTTCAGGAACAGGCAGGCTTATGATGAGGCCCGCAAAAATCCACTCAAGAAGATGTTCTTCGACCGAGGCAAGGATGACGAGAAACTCGATCTTACCCATGAGGAGGAGATATAACAATAGGTATTAACTTAACGAATATCTTTATTCAAACCTTCTAATATTAAACCATTCATCAATAATCGAGCAATTTAATGTGACCATTAAATAAGATTCTCTTATGTAACTTGATGGTGCAGATAAAGAATTGCCGTATTCAAGTGAAATATTTAATAAATTCCAATATACAGGCAAACTGTATCCGGCAGATACAGAATAGTTATAAGCATCCTTTCCTCCTATGTGTATATAAGATTTAGAAAAAGAGCCTCCGACTTGTATTTGTCCTGAAGTTCTGAATTTATAATATCGATTACCTTTAGGAGTATAACCAAGACCGGCATTCAGACTATATGAATCTACTATTTTAGCGCTACTGATTCCGGACTCAAGGCCTTTCCATTTCTGATACTCGAAGTCCATCCCCCAAATAATCTTTTTCGTGCCACTGGAAAAACCCAGTCCGAACGTTTCCGGGATAAATTGATCTGTTAATCTGCCGTTTTGTTCCTGAATTATTTCGCGCCCACTATTATATATTATCATTTTATTTTTCATCGAAATATTTTGTTTATATCCATAGGTTGCTCCAACCGTCACTCCTTTTTTATGATATTGAAGCCCAAATGTATTATAGAATTGAGAAACTCTAGACTCTTTTTCAAAAAGATACTCTGACTGATTTTCAGTTTGTTTCAATGTACCTCTTATATATTTTGTATTGACCCCTATAGATAGGTAATCTGTTATTTTAATTCCATTCGACAGATATAATTGATACAATCCTCCGCTCCCTTCGAGATATACTGATTTTGTATTTATGGATCCTTCGATAGGCTCTTCACTATATATTTGATAACCCGTATCACTAAAAGGTTTTATCCCTAAAGAGATTCCCCACCCAGGTAACATTCTGAATCCCAATGCGATTTTTTTCATATTTGCATTAAATGCATTGTCTTGCTTTCCCTTTCCTGTAAAATACGATTGTCTACCTGCCACCGACAAATCATATATGAATCTTAAACTATCCAACTTCGTAATACCAGCCGGATTTATTACATTCAAATAATCAAAATCTCTTACTCCTATTCCGATATTAGACATTCCTGCTGTTCTTCCGTAATCTCTGTTCTCAATTTCTCCCAACCCAAGCATCGAGTAAGGTGAATAAGTTGCCTGGGCCTGAATATTCAAACCAAAACAGATTGGAGTTAATATTATTACAAATATCTTTTTTCTAATCTCTATCATAAATTACAACTTGTATAATTAATTTAATTCTGTTCTCCTCATTTGAAAACGATGAATCGCCCAATACTAAACTTTTTAAGGTGTTGTTCTTGTCGGTGTCATCTAAAAATAATTGTAATGAGGATTTGTACATCCCGATCATTCCTAACTCATATTGCAGATAACTTGTTACATCAAATACATAATATGTGTTTTTATTATAAACTTTATCCTCGACCAGGGTTCCGGATTGCACAGTTGTTGTACTGGGATCAACGTATATATCTATTGCCTTGCCGTTCTCATCCAGATAATTCAATGAAAGATTTGTCGGCAGAGGAGTAAAATCGTCATATGTCCCTAATACCGGGTACACATATAGGATTGCTGAAGAAATGATTATATGCTTTCCCAGTTTTAGAATTTCATTTAGATCTGGGAAACTAAGTTTTGTATATAAACCGGTCAACCCCTGTAAATATACCTTATGATCGGTTTCAGCGGACGGTAAAGAATTGTTATAGCCCAACGGATATAATAATGTCTCGCTTCTGTCGGTTTCAATTTGAGAAAAGGCAGTAGTTGAATTAACAGTCATATCCAATTTTCTTTCTTCAGTAGTGATACCCTCTATAGTGGTGTAATAAATTCTTATAATCGGATATTCATTATTAATCACAAAACTGTTGACGGCAGCATTATCATCTACACCGGGAGAAAGCTTTATCCCTTTGAAATAAGTTCGGAAATTATCATAGGTTTTTAGCAAATCAGACTGGGTTTTCATAAGATTAACCAACTCTAATCCGAATTCATCCGGCAGTCTCAGTTCCAATAAAGTATCGTTTTCCCAATGTTCTGCAGGCCTGTGGAATTTATAAGTCACCCAGGGATCTTCCCCGACAGGAACAGATGAAGTGGTATACAATTGATTTCTACCATCTAATTCAATGATTTGCTGAAGTTTGTAAATATTCATTGTCTGAATTTGAGTTGTATCTCCGTAACTAAAATTATCATATCTCAGAATCAACGTAATCGAATCAAATATAACTGTGGTAATGGCATCAGGAGCAAATTCCGACAAACTATAAGAGGGAGGGTTAAAGTCGAAATAGGAATGGGCCGTAATCACTCCAAAGTCTGGGGAGTGATACCTACCCTCAAAAATTCTCGACAATCCTGTTGTTACGGATGAATCGCCCAAATGACTTTCCAACTCAACCGTACAATCTTCTATAATCATATTCCTTCCTTTCACTGAAACGAGATTATCTCCCACGGAAAAATGATCGCTGATGCAGGATGCAAAAAAGAGAAAGCATAATAAGAAGCAGGATGCAAATTTCATACAACATTATTTATTTAATGATTTATCGACTTTTGATCAGAACTACCTTATCGGTATATCACTCATCGATTTTATGTTCGTTTCATAAATGTATTTTAGTTGACTCAACAAAGAAATATGAAGGAAATATGATTGAAAAATATAATCGATGACCTGAATAGGTTCATCTTTGAGTCATTCCTTATGTTCTATAAATACGATTTTTGTGAGGAATCATCAGTTGAAAGTCAATTGGCGATGTTTTTTGGGCGTTCATCGTAATTCAAACGACATTCGTCGATATTTTTTTTTCAGGAAAGAGAGCTTGTATACTTTTGTCCATACTTGAAGAAAACAAAGGAGTAGTAAAATATTAATTAATCCATATTATTATGAATGATCGAATCAAACTATTAGTAATCCTTTTTCTTGGTTTATGCAGTCTATTCTGTTTTCTCTCCTGCTCTGATGATGACGATGATGATTTGGTGGGTAACTGGATCAGACGTTCGGATTTCGGAGGGCCGGTCAGGGGATTTGCGTCTTGCTTCGTAATAGACCGAAAAGCATATGTAGTAGGAGGCTATACTACCAGAAGCCAAAGATTAAATGACATTTGGGAGTATAATATTGATCAGGGCTATTGGACACAGAAAGCTGATTTTCCCGGACCCGCGCGGAGTTCTGCCTTTGTATTTGCATCTGAAGATAAAGGTTATTATGGTACCGGAACCGATGGTATCAATTATCATAGCGATTTCTGGGAATTTGATCCGGTCAATAATCAATGGACACAAAAAGCCGATTTTCCAGGCGGTGCCCGTTATGGTGTTACTGCATTTTATCTGAAAGGCATTGGCTATGTAGGTACCGGTTTTAGCACCAATTATTATATGGATTTTTATAAATACAGCCCCCAGACAGATACATGGGAAACCGGAGTGAGTATACAAGGGACAAAACGGGGCAATGCTACCAGTTTTGTTATAAACAATAAAGCATATGTGGTGGGAGGTATAAATAATGCTACCTATCCTACTGATTTTTGGATGTTCGATCCCGACACTCAAACATGGGAACAAAAAGCTCATATAGGTGATAAAACTGATTCCGATTTCGATGACGATTATACGACCATTGCACGTTTAAATACTGTTTCTTTTGTCATTAACGGATTGGGATATTTATCAACAGGTGAAACCGGTAGTCTTAACAGCTACACCTGGGAATATAATCCTACTACCGACAGATGGACCCAAAGAACATCTTTTGAAGGATCAGCCCGCACCGGAGCTGTTGGCTTTTCGATCGATAACAGGGGGTTTGTCTTAACGGGTGTAGGGTCTACAACATCAACCTCTCTTTATTTTGATGATATGTGGGAATTTAAACCGAGAGATGAATATAGTGAGTATGATTAAAAGAGTATCAATAATTATATTATCTGTAATCGCAGTTACTTTACTGATATATTTCTCACTTCCCTTTTCAATCAAAAATGAAAGTAGTGACATTTATAAGGTAGAAACATTTAAATCAGGAAATGGCTGGGGATATCAAATAAGCAAGAATGACAAAGTGATCATATTGCAACCATATATACCTTGTATTACAGGAGGTAAGCCTTTCCCGGATAAAAAATCAGCCCTCGACATTGGTGAAATTGTTGTCTCAAAAATAAGAAACGGAGGAGACCCATCCATTACGGTTGAAGAACTCAGTGAAAAAATCAATATATCTGATTAGCGATATATAATCACAATCTACAATTCACTTTAGATTTAAACTAACTATTTGATGTATAAAAAATTAATACGAATATTATTACACATTCTTATCTGGGTTGTTATTCTCCTGATCATAACATCAATGTCTTCACATCCGGACAATACATTTTCTTTGATAAGAAGCCTTCCCTTTATCATTATATATTTGTATTTAGTATGTTTCTTTTACGTGAATGCCAATTATTTATTCGTCACATTAATCTTCAATAAAAAGTATATACTCTATAGCCTCATAATAGCGATAATCCTTGTGTTATACATCTATTTTCATCATTATGTCTTTTCTCTTTTTTTTCAATTTGATTTTTTTCATAATCCGGAAATGTATCCAAAAGGACCTCCTCCTTTTGAAATCCCACCCTTTACACCGGAAAGGAGAAGAATAATTCACAGCAGGCGGATTATTCTCCCTCTGACCCAATTTTTACTATTCTGGATGCTTAGTTCATGTTATAGGCTAACAGATGAATGGATATCACTCAACAAAAGAAATAAAGAAATAGAAGCTGAAAAAACCATCATTGAACTTGCTTATTTAAAAGCCCAGATCAATCCTCATTTCATTCTCAATACGCTAAATACGATTTATTCATTAGTCCTTAAGGAAAGCGATAAAGCACTGGATGCCATACTACTATATTCACAGGTAATTCGCTATATATTTGACAAAATAGATACAAATCTTGTCACTTTACAAGAAGAAATCGACTATATCATTAATTATATTGATCTGCAAAGTTTACGGTTTACGGATACTTTAAATATCGAATTTAATGTGGAAGGTAATACAGAGGGGCACATGATTGCTCCTCTTACATTCATCTCATTCATTGAAAACAGCTTTCAGTATGGGATAAGTAATCATTACCAGTCTACCATATCTATCCATATCAAAGCAGAAGAGAATAGCATACATTTCACGACAAAAAATAAAAAATACAAGAAGATTGATTTTCAACATATCGGAAAAAATATCGGAATAAAGAATACGAAAAGGAAATTAAACCTCATCTATCCTGATAAACACAAACTGTTTATAAAGGAAACAAATGATTCTTTCTACCTCGATTTAATCATCTTTGATACTTCGTGTAAATAGAAATAATATAATAGATACGATAATGAGAAAAATAAACTGTGTTATTATTGATGATGAACCTCCCGCTTCGGATATTTTAAAATACTACATAGATAAGACTCCGAATTTTGAAGTAACCGAAATATATTATGATCCGATAAAGGCTTTAGAGGGGTTAAGGACTAAAAAAGTTGATGTGATCTTTTGTGATGTAGAGATGCCTGATATTAACGGACTTCAGCTACTGGAGTCTCTCTGTTTAAACCAGAATAAAAATGCCCTGGTAGTTATAATCTCGGCCCATACCAAATATGCAATAGACGGATTCAATATCAATGCTATCGACTATTTGTTGAAACCCGTGCCTTTTGCCAGATACCTTAAAACGACACAAAAAATACTCGACTATATAAAAGAGAAGGGTTCGAAAGATATAGATACGGATATGAAAGATCATGTACCATCCATCGAATCAGCAAAGGACTATATCTTCATAAAATCAAAAGGGAAATTACTTAAAATAAACTATACTGATATTATTTATATTGAAGCAATAGGTGATTATATAAAAATTCATCACGAAAATTCCAAGCCCATCGTAATCATGGATAGTCTGAAAAATTTGGAAAAAACATTGCCCAATGACTTTTTCAAAAGAATACACCGCTCCTATATAGTGTCAGTATCGCGAATAAAAGCCATAGAATATAAAAGGGTCATCATCGCAGAAAATTTATCCTTACCGATAAGCAACTCTTATTACAATACCTTATACGATAGCCTGGTTTCAAACCATATCGTTAAATCAGTGAATGACAGATAGAGTATCAGAATAATTCGATGAATCTTGCAATAATAGTAACCGCAATTATTGTGGATAGGTACGTGATTCCGACAGGGTATTGCCATTATCATTCAGCTTTTTTGCCGTTTTCAACAAAGCCTCATTGATAGCCTTTACTTTGTCGAATTCCATTTTTTCAACCTGACGGTCATAGGTAACAAGACCGTTGATCTCGTGTTCCACATCGGTAGTTTGAGTGTAAATGGCTGCACTTACCCCCCGATAGACCATCATTTGCTCTACATCAAAAATCAACTTGACATAAGTGTCGGACAGGTTTTCTTTATTGATTAGTATCTCGTATGCATTGTTTCTTACCGGCCACATGTGATCCCGCACATAAAGTCCTTTGCCGCCGAATTCACCTATAGAAGCAGCACGGCGATCGTCAGGAGCAGGAGTATGCGATTCATTAATTTGTCCATAGTTATGTAAATCGTTAAAATCACCGTTACCCGGATCACCATAAGCCGGTCGGTATCCTGGGGCATAGTTATAACCGGAGTTCCCATTCACCAATCGGGAAGGATCATACTTTTTTATCCAGTCCGTGATATCGGTAACTTCGAAAGCACCCCAATTCTCATTGAATGGTACCCACATCACAATGGATGGTGAATTGATATGTTGATCGATCATCTCCTTCAATTCTTCGCGGAACTGCTTCCTTAAGGCTACCGAATCGGGAAGATCGGGTTCCCAGAGATTGGGCATATCCTGCCATACAAGCACCCCAAGACGATCACAATGATAATACCAACGTTGCGGCTCCACTTTAATGTGTTTACGTATCACGTTGAAACCTGTTCTTTGAGCCAGCTCGATATCGTAGAGCAAAGCCTCATCCGAGGGAGCAGTGAATACGCCATCGGGCCAGTAACCCTGATCGAGAAGGCCGAGATGGAATTGGAACTCACCATTAAGCAGTGTACGGGTTACTCCTCCCACTTTCCCAAGTTCTATTGAGCGCATTCCAAAGTAGCTTTTTACCACATCTACTACCTGTCCGCGTTTGTTGCGCAGTTCCAGTTTCAAGTCATACAGGAAAGGATCTTTCGGAGACCAAAGTCTTGGATTTGGAATAGGTATATAGAATTTTTCGCTTGCTGTTCCTTCTACCCTGGCTACTTGTGAACCGTCGGCCATAGCTGTGGCGGTTACTTTAAGTCCACTCATGGTTGTCGACACTGTTACTTCCAACCGGTTGTTGTTAATATCGGGAATAAGTTTTATGCCGGAAATGTATTCTTTTTCCACAGGTTCCATCCATACCGTCTGCCATATTCCGGAAGAGAAAGTGTAATCGCCGCGAGGTCCATTCTTACCTGATGGAGCAAGTCCGTCATTAGGATCGTACGCACCTACCACAAGAGTATTGATCCCCGGTCTCAGATAATCGGTAATATCAAACGAGAAACTTCCGTATCCACCTTTGTGTGTACCCACCTTCCGGTCATTGATAAAAATAGCGGCAATCCGATCCACCGCACCAAAATGCAGCAGGATACGTTTATCCTTCCATTGAGCAGGCAGAGTTACGGAACGTCTGTACCACAAATTCACTTCGTCCTTTCGCGCAATGCCCGAAAGCTCTGCTTCGGGAGCAAAGGGCACCCATATTTTTTCGGGATTTGCAGGGAATTTTGGAGTCATAATAGCTGATACGGGATCTGCCTTGTCTTTTCCTCCCATATAGTCCCATTTACCATTGAGATTAAGCCACTCGGTACGTTCCATTTGCGGACGAGGGTATTCCGGCAAAGGGACTTCAGCCCTCAACGCATCTTCTGTCCACGGGGTAGGTAGTGTAAAACCTTTTAGGTTTTGCGCCTCTACACTCAATACTTCTCCAAATGAAATAAGGCTATAGATAAAAAAAATGATCAGATTCTGTTTCATATATTGAAAATTTAGAGTCAAGACTTTTAGACACAAGATGCAAGACATATTCTTGATTTATGAAACAAAATTAGCTATAAATCCTGATCCTTGCAATTTGAATTACTCCCTAAAATAAAAAAGAGCCCGGTATTCATCGGGCTCTAACTTTTAGGGTTACTGCATCTATGATCAGCTTCGTAGCAATCAATTGTTTTCCGGACGCAATTTTCTTACAACTGCACCGGTCTGCCACATTTCGCTCTCACGAAGGGCTTTGAGTTCCTCTTCCAGTTTTTCCCGGTAATCAACCTGGGAATTGCTGTCGATGGAACGTTGTGCTTCATTGCCACAAGCTACTTCTTTATAGAGTTTTTCGAATACCGGCTTGGTAGCGTCGTGGAACGGTCCCATCCAGTCGAGAGCTCCGCGCTGCGCAGTAGTTGAACAGTTGGCATACATCCAGTCCATACCCTTTTCTGCGAACAAGGGCATTAACGACTGGGTAAGTTCTTCTACGGTTTCGTTGAACGCTTCGGAAGGGGTATGTCCGTTTTCACGCAATACTTCGTATTGTGCTAACAATAAACCCTGGATAGCCCCCATCAGCGTACCACGTTCACCCGTCAGGTCGGAATACACTTCACGTTTGAAGTCGGTTTCGAAAAGATAACCTGAACCCACACCAATACCGAGGGCGATAGCACGATCGTGTGCCCTTCCGGTTGCATCCTGATAAACGGCATAACTGGAATTCAATCCACGTCCTTCCAGGAACATCTTGCGGAGGCTTGTGCCGGATCCTTTGGGTGCGACTAAGATCACATCCACATCGGCGGAAGGAATGATACCGGTACGTTCTTTATAGGTAATACCGAATCCATGTGAAAAATAGAGCGCCTTACCGGGAGTCAGGTGTTTTTTCACCGTCGGCCACAAAGCAATCTGTGCAGCATCAGACAACAGGTATTGAATGATAGTTCCCCGTTGACAAGCCTCTTCAATATCGAAGAGCGTTTCGCCGGGAACCCATCCATCGGCTACCGCCTTATCCCAGGTTTTACTCTCTTTCCGTTGCCCTATGATCACGTTAAAACCATTATCACGCAGGTTGAGGGATTGTCCGGGACCTTGCACACCATAACCGATCACCGCAATTGTTTCATCTTTCAATACCTCCCGTGCTTTCTCCAGGGGAAACTCGTCGCGGGTAACGACATTCTCTTCAACCCCGCCAAAATTCATTCTTGCCATTTTTGTTAGACTATTAGAGTCAAGAATCAAGATTTTTAGACTTTTAGAACCAAGATTTTTAGACTCAAGACTTTAAATTCCGAATCTAAATTTCTCAATCCTACATCTTACATCCTAAATCCCTGACTGTTTGTTTATAATTAATTTCCTGTTTCATTGATTTTGTACTGCACTCTCAGGTTGAGCAATCCCGTTTCTCTGCTGTTCCCATTTAGCCAGCATATCACTCAGGCGTTCCACCTTCGATTTGGTGATGGCGATCCTTCCTGAACGAACGAACTGCAACACACCAATGGAGTCGGCCAGTTCTTCGAACAGATTCTGAGTCTCTTCATAATGGCCTGCCTTCAGGAATACCACGCAGTCTTTATTGACTTCCAGTATCCTGATATTGTATTTTCTTACCAGATACTCTATAGAACCATGTTCCATTACCTTATCGGTGGAAAGTTTATAGAGAGCCAACTCCTGATGTACCAGATCTTCATCGGTGTTGAAATAAGCCTTCAGGATATCTACCCGTTTATCGATCAGCCGTACCAGTTTTTTCATTACCTCATCATCTTCTGAAAAAGTAGTAATGGTAAACTTGTGGATTCCTCTGATAGCAGAAGGAGAAACCGACAATGTCTCGATATTGAGTTGTCTGCGGGTAAAGATCGTAGTGATCTGATTGAGCACACCTACCGTATTTTCTGAGAAAATAGTGATGGTATATAATTTTTTATTCCCGTCCATGCTAATTATTTATTAGTCTGATTTTCTATCGTAATCCGGCATTCTACATACAAATTTGATGTTGTCCGCGTTTCCAAGAAAATCACTTTTAATTTTTCACTTTTAACTTTATAAAGAGTGTCCGTTCCCGAGAAGAATATTCGTAATAGTCCCTCCGGCAGGTACCATCGGGTAAACCATACCTTTGGTTTCTACAAGCACTTCGAGCAGGTAAGCTCCTTTGTGAGCGAGCATCTCCTGTATAGCACTATCGAGTTCTGTGCGTTCTGTCACTTTCCTTCCCTTGATATTATAGGCATCGGCAATTTTTATAAAATCAGGATTTTTCAGGTGGGTCTCCGAATAGCGTTCATCAAAGAAAAGTTCCTGCCATTGGCGCACCATCCCAAGGAAATTATTGTTCAGCAGGATGATCTTCACATCGATGCCGTACTCCATGATGGTTCCGAATTCCTGGATCGTCATCTGCAGTCCACCGTCGCCCACGAAGATACAAACTGTTCTGTCGGGTGCACCATATTTAGCGCCAATTCCTGCAGGCAGTCCGAATCCCATCGTACCCAATCCGCCTGACGTAACCATACTCCGTGTTTGATTGTACTTGAAATAGCGGGTAGCCATCATCTGGTGTTGCCCTACGTCCGTCACACAGATCGCCCTGTTCCGGGTGGCTTCGGTGACCTTGTTAACCACCTCGCCCATCTTTATAGCTCCTCCGTTCTGGGGATAAAGTTCATTTTTGATGATACAATCGTATTCCTTCTGTTCATAGGGTTTGAACTCCTCGATCCACTCCGGATAAGATTTCTTTTCGATCAGCGCGGTCACCATCGGTAGTGTCTGTTTGGCGTCACCCAATACCTTTACCGTGGTCTTCACGTTCTTATCCATCTCTGCCAGATCGATATCGAAATGGATCACCTTTGCCTGCTTTGCGTAGGTCTTCAGATCACCCGTCACCCGGTCGTCGAACCGCATCCCGATAGCGATCAGGACATCACACTCATTGGTCTTCATATTGGGAGCCACGTTGCCGTGCATCCCGAGCATACCCTGATTCAGAGGATGATCGGATGGTATGGCAGAGAGTCCCAGGATAGTAGATGCAAAGGGGATACCACTCTTTTCCAAGAAAGTACGTAACTCTTCTTCGGCTTTCCCCAGGACTACCCCTTGTCCTACCAGTGCAAATGGCTTTTTAGCACTGTTGATGATCTCGGCAGCCATCTTTATCTTATCGTCTTCCACTTCCGGTTGCGGGTGATAACTCCTTAAAAAAGTAGTCTTTTGGTAAGAATAGTCGCATTTAAGTACCTGAGCATCTTTGGCGATATCAAGTACTACCGGTCCGGGGCGACCGCTCGAAGCGATATAGAATGCCCTGGATACTGCCCATGCGATATCTTCCGCACGCCTTATCTGGTAAGCCCATTTGGTGATGGGTTGGGTAACACCAATCACGTCGGCCTCCTGAAAAGCATCGGAACCGAGCAGGGTGGAATTCACCTGTCCCGAAATCACCACTAACGGAGTGCTGTCCATCATTGCATCGGTGATGCCGGTGATCGCATTGGTTGCTCCCGGACCGGATGTAACGAGGGCCACACCCACTTTTTCCGAGACTCTTGCATATCCTTGCGCTGCATGGAGCGCTCCCTGTTCATGTCGCACCAGTATGTGCCTGATCTCATGCTTATGATCATACAGGGCGTCAAATACCGGCATGATAGCGCCACCCGGATAGCCGAATATGGTATCTACACCTTCGGCAAGCAGTGAGCGAATAAGTATTTCACTCCCTGGAATGGTTTCCGTTTGATTATTTTTGTCCATATTCTCTTCTCTTTAAACTTGAACCTAAAATTGTAACTCTTTTTCTTAAATGATTCTTACCGCTCCGAGGTCGGCCGAGCTCACAAAAGCGGCATACGCTTTCAAGGCTTTCGAGATGACTCTGTCGCGTTGGGGTTTGAAGGCATTTTCACCTTCAGCCTCTTCCAACCTTCTTCTTTTCAGCAATTCCTCGTCAGAAATTTTCAGGTTGATAGAACGGGCGGGAATATCGATCTCGATGACATCCCCGTCTTGTACCAGTCCGATACTACCGCCTGCAGCGGCTTCGGGCGAGATGTGGCCAATGGAAAGTCCCGAGGTACCACCCGAAAAACGTCCATCCGTAATCAGGGCGCACTCTGTGCCAAGATGTCTGGCTTTGATATAGGATGTGGGATAGAGCATCTCCTGCATACCGGGACCACCTTTGGGCCCTTCATACACGATCACTACCACATCGCCTGCCTGCACGTCGCCGTTAAGGATACCCGTACAAGCATCATCCTGTGAATGAAATACTTTGGCTGTGCCGCTGAATTTCCAGATACTCTCGTCCACCCCGGCTGTTTTCACCACGCAGCCTTTCTCGGCTATATTTCCTTTCAGGATAGCCAGCCCACCATCTTTGGTGTAAGCATGTTCAACGCTACGGATACAACCGTTCTCCCGGTCGGTATCCAGTTCCCTGAACTGTGCATTCTGCGAAGCCATCACAATATTGTATCGGTTA
Source organism: Proteiniphilum sp. (assembly GCF_034927365.1). Taxonomy (GTDB): domain Bacteria; phylum Bacteroidota; class Bacteroidia; order Bacteroidales; family Dysgonomonadaceae; genus Proteiniphilum. The sequence goes on from NZ_JAYFQD010000015.1 coordinate 117,119, forward strand.
CCGGGAGCGGATGAGTAGATTCTGCGTGCCTCATCACCCGGATTTCCGTCGGTTATATCATATGCTGCCAATGCTTCTGCCAGGGTACGTCCATCGGCACGGTATACCGAGGTATTTACCAGTCCGGCTTTGGCCAGTTCATTCATAATCCCCATGATGCCGCCTGCACGGTTCACATCCTGGATATGGTATTTTTTGGAGTTAGGCGCCACCTTACAAATGCAAGGTACACGACGCGACAGGGCATCGATATCATCCAAAGTGAAGTCGATCTCCCCTTCATGGGCAATAGCCAGCGTGTGAAGGATGGTGTTGGTAGAGCCACCCATGGCGATATCGAGAGTCATGGCATTGAGGAAAGATTCGCGCGTAGCAATATTCCTCGGCAACACCGTATCGTCGCCTTCCGAGTAATATCTGTAAGCATTTTCTACGATCTGGTGGGCAGCATCGATAAAAAGCTGTTTGCGGTTGACATGCGTCGCCAGGATGGTGCCGTTGCCAGGCAGTGCCAATCCGATCGCCTCGTTGAGGCAGTTCATGGAATTGGCGGTGAACATGCCGGAGCAGGATCCGCAAGTGGGACAAGCCAACTGTTCAAGTTCGGCAACCCGCTCATCGGAAACCGATTCATCGGCCGATTCGATCATGGCATCGATCAGGTCGACCTGTTCGTCGCCTACCTTACCGGCTTCCATTGGTCCTCCCGAGACAAATATAGCCGGAATATTCAAACGCATGGCAGCTATCAACATTCCCGGTGTGATTTTGTCGCAGTTACTGATGCAGATCATCGCATCAGCCTTATGGGCATTGACCATATACTCTACCGAGTCGGCAATCAGATCACGTGATGGGAGAGAATAAAGCATACCGTCGTGTCCCATGGCGATCCCATCGTCTACGGCGATAGTATTGAACTCGGCAGCAAAGCATCCCAGCTTTTCAATCTCAGCCTTCACCATCTGACCAATCCCATGCAGATGTGTATGGCCGGGTACGAACTGAGTGAAGGAATTGACGATCGCGATGATCGGTTTTCCCATCTGTTCACGTGTCATCCCGTTGGCATGCCAAAGTGCGCGTGCACCTGCCATACGTCGCCCCTGCGTACTGGTCGCACTGCGTAAATCGGAGCTATTTATATTTTTGTTCATTTCTTTAGAATCAAGCGCCAAGAACCAAGATTCAAGACTTTAAGATTTTAGATTTAGAAATTATGATTTGATCTTTCACAAACTCCCTTTCTCCTCATCCCAGCCTTCTACTCTCTCCAGTCTATCATTGGCACATTGGCATATTAATCACATTGGTACATTATTTCCTGTTTCTCACAAACCGTTCTATCCATTCCCCTACTTCAGAGGTTTTGTAAGCTTTTCCACCGTCGGCAATATCTTCGGTGACAACACCTGCTTCGAGGCTCGCATTGACTGCTTCGCGAATAAGCGCTCCTTCCTCCATCAGGTTGAAGCCGTATTCAAACATCAATGCTGCGGAGAGGATCATGGCCACCGGATTGGCAATATTCTTACCGGTTGCCTGGGGATAGGATCCATGAATGGGTTCGAACAGTGAGGTATGCAAACCTACCGATGCCGAGGGAAGTAATCCTAACGATCCTGTGATCACGGAAGCCTCGTCGGTGAGTATATCACCGAACAGATTCTCGGTCACCATCACATCGAAGCTTTTAGGCCACTGGATAATACGCATAGCGGCATTGTCCACGAAGAGAAAATCGGTTTCAATATCGGGATATTGCGGTGCGATCTCTTGTGCGATCTGGCGCCAAAGACGTGAGGTCGCAATCACATTTGCCTTATCTACTACTGTCAATTTTTTGCGTCGCTGCCCGGCGAATTTATAAGCCAGATGCAATACACGTTCCACTTCTTCACGGGTATAGACACAAGTATCATAAGCCGTATTACCATCTTCACTCCTACCCTGAGGTCGACCGAAATACATGCCACCCGTAAGTTCACGGATGCATACAAAATCAGCCCCTTCTACCAGGTCAGCCCGCAATGGCGATTTATGGATCAGGGAAGGGAAAGTCATTACCGGACGGATATTCCCATAAAGACCCAATTGCTTGCGCATACGAAGCAATCCCTGCTCGGGACGTACTTTCGCATTGGGATCATTATCATATTTGGGATCACCGATAGCACCAAATAACACCGCATCGCTCTGCATACAAAGTTCATGCGTTTCGGCAGGATAAGGATCTCCGGTGGCATCGATGGCACAGGCGCCCACGATGGCCTCTTTACAGGTCAAAGTATGACCGAATTTTTCACATACTGCCGATGTTATATTCAGCGCCTGCTTCATGATCTCCGGGCCTATTCCGTCACCCGGCAGTACAGCTATATTCAATTGCATATATTTTTATTTAGATCCAAGAATAAACTAATGTGCTAATTTATCAATGTGCCAATGTGCCAATTAAATGACAAACCATTGTATCATTAAATTATTATTATTCACTCTAGTCTCATTGGGATATTATACATTATTCGTATTACTCTCATTCTCAATTGTCAATTCTCAATTGTCAATTAATCAAGGAAGCCTCATATAATTCATATTGGGAATATTTCCACTTTCTATCATATTCAACATTTTCATTGTAGCCTTGATGGCGGCTACTGTCTGGTCGATATCCAGCGCACGGGTTTTGAACACTTTCTCTTCGAATTTCCAAGTGATTACCGTCTGTACATAAGCATTTGTTTTACCTCCGGGAGGGATTACCACGACGTAATCAATCAGCTCCGGCGCCGATTTATCAAGTTTCTTGTATATTTTATACATCGCTTTGGAGAAAGCATGATATTGCCCATCTCCTGCAGCAGTCTCCTGGTACACTTCTCCTTTTATCGATATCTTCACCGTAGCAGTCGGCCGCAATCCGTCCGTCAACGTAAGTGAATAATTAAGCATTTTGATATCCTGGTTTTCTACTCCGTTCTTCAACACATCGGATACAATGTAAGGCAGTTCATCGAGATTCACAATCTCTTTCCTATCACCCAGTTCAATGATACGAGCCGTCACTTTGCGGGTTGCTTCATCATCGAGTTCTATACCCAATGCTTCCAGATTTTTAATGATATTGGAGCGTCCTGCATTCTTGCCGAGGGCATATTCACGAAAACGACCGAACCGTTCGGGCATCAGATCATTGAAGTAGAGGTTTTTCTTTTTATCCCCATCGGCATGTACACCCGCTACCTGTGTGAAGACATTGTCGCCGATCACCGGCTTGTTGTTCGGGATACGCACGCCGGAGTAGCTCTCCACCACCTTACTCACATTATAGAGTTTCGACTCATCGACATTAGTGGTTAATCCCATGTGATCATGGATAAGCGCTACTACGCTGGTAATAGGTGCATTGCCGGCCCGTTCTCCAAGGCCATTCACGGTAACATGTACTCCGTCAACCCCCGCTTTAATCGCTTCATAGACGTTGGCCACGGCCAGGTCATAATCGTTATGGGCATGAAAGTCGAAATGAATACCCGGGTAACGGGTGATCATTTCGGTACAGAAGCTGTATGTCTCATCAGGATTGAGCACTCCCAATGTGTCAGGCAGCATAAAACGGGTGACCGGTTCATCTTTCAATCCATCTACCATCTGGAATACATACTCTTTTGAGTCACGCATCCCGTTGGACCAGTCTTCAAGATAGAGATTGACGGTCAAACCCATCCGTTGTGCGTGGGCAATAGTGGTCTTCACATCTGCCAGATGTTCCTGTTGGGACTTGCACAACTGATAGGTACAGTGCTTCAACGAGCCTTTGCAGAGCAGGTTCACCACTTTACATCCGGCATTGACGATCCATTCCAGGGAAGTGGTACCATCTACAAATCCCAGCACCTCGAGCCGGTCCAGATAACCATGAGTCTGCGCCCACTGGGCCATTTTCTTCACAGATTGAAATTCCCCTTCGGAAACTCTCGCAGAAGCAATTTCTACCCTGTCCACCTTCAGCTCTTCCAGCAAAAGGCGTACTACACTCACTTTCTCTTGTGTAGCAAAGGATACGCCCGAGGTTTGTTCACCATCCCGGAGCGTAGTATCCATGATTTCTATTTTCTTTACTTCGTTCACGTTATTCGCTTCGCTGTTATTCATTCACTTCGTTCATGTTATTCGCTTCACTGTTATTCATTCGCTCCGCTCATGTTATTTCCCGCTTTGCGGGATAATTACAACCGAATAACAACTGAATAACTATCGAATTACAATTGAATCACTACTCGTACGCGAAGGTACGATTTCTTTCATATTCCTCAATCTTATCCCTGTTGGAGAGCAGGAAGTCGATATCATCCAATCCTTTGAGTAGACACTCTTTCTTGTAAGAATTGATCTCGAAAGATTCGACCGCACCGGTTTCGTTATTTGAAATAGTCTGCTCCTCCAGGTTTACCGTCACCGTTACCTGCGGATTTCGATTTACCGAGGCAAAGAGTTCGCTCAGGAATTTTTCACTCACCACTACCGGCAGGATACCGTTGTTCAGCGCGTTATTGCGGAAGATATCGGCGAAGAAACTCGATACCACCACTTTAAACCCATAACCTCCAATTGCCCATGCAGCATGTTCGCGACTACTTCCACTACCGAAATTTTTTCCGGCTACCAGCACTTCACCCGAATAAACAGGATTATTCAGTACGAAATCTGATTTAGGATTTCCTTCTTTATCGTAACGCCAGTCGGCGAAGAGATTGTTACCGAACCCATCCCGAGTAGTCGCCTTCAAAAAGCGGGCAGGAATAATCTGGTCGGTATCCACATTCTCTATCGGAAGTGGCACATATGTTGATGTTATTGTTTGAAACTTTTCCATTTTATTTTTAATTGGCACATTAATAAATTATCGCATTAATCTAATTGGCACATTGGCATATTAGTAAATTGACACATTAGTTAGGGTTCCGTTATCCTCCCGTTCACTGCTGCAGCGGCTGCCACCAGTGGTCCTGCCAGGATAGTTCTTGCACCCGGGCCCTGTCGTCCTTCAAAATTCCGGTTGGAGGTAGAGACGGCATATTTACCTGCCGGCACTTTATCATCGTTCATAGCCAAACAGGCTGAACAACCCGGTTGACGAAGTTGAAAACCAGCCTCTTCCAATATCTTATCCAATCCTTCCGCTTCAATCTGTTTACGTACCTGCCAGCTGCCGGGTACGAGCCAGGCCGTTACATTGTCGGCTTTCTTTTTACCCTTCACATAGTTGGTAAATACGCGGAAATCCTCGATACGGCCATTGGTACAACTTCCCAGGAAGACATAATCAATCTGTTTTCCTTCTAACTTTTCACCGGGAGAAAATCCCATATAATTCAACGATTTCTCGAACGATATTTTTCCGGCTTCATCTATCTCGTCCAACCGGGGGATAGTTCCATCAATTGGCATTCCCATACCGGGGTTGGTACCATAGGTGATCATCGGACGGATCTTTGCCACATCAAAAGTGATCTCCTTATCGAAGGTAGCACCTTCATCACTCCTGAGGGTCTGCCAATAAGCCACGGCTTTTCCCCATTTTTCCCCTTTGGGAGCGAATTCGCGCCCCTCGATGTAGTTGAAAGTAGTCTCATCAGGAGCAACCAATCCCCCCCGGGCACCCATCTCGATACTCAGGTTACAGAGCGTCATCCGCTCTTCCATAGTGAGGTTGCGTACCGCTTCTCCGGCATATTCCACGAAGTAACCGGTAGCGCCTCCGGTAGTCAACTGCGAGATCATATAGAGTGCCATATCTTTAGCACTTACATTCTTGCCCAAACGTCCTTCAAAATTGATCCGCATAGTTTTGGGGCGTGTCTGCAGGATACATTGCGACGCCAGCACCATTTCCACTTCGCTGGTACCGATACCGAATGCGATAGCTCCGAACGCGCCATGGGTAGAGGTATGGCTGTCTCCGCAAACGATAGTCATTCCGGGTTGTGTATAACCGTTTTCCGGCCCTATCACATGTACGATCCCGTTCTTGGGGTTATTCAATCCGTAGTATGTCAAGCCGAAGGCCTTGGCATTTCCCGCCAGCGTTTCCACCTGAAAACGGGAAACAGTATCACGAATAGGCCTATCTTGCCACATCGTGGGGATATTATGGTCGGCCGTCAGCGTAGTCTGTTGAGGACGGTAAACACTCAACCCGCGCGCGCGGATACCGGCAAAAGCCTGAGGGCTGGTTACTTCGTGACACAAATGTCTGTCGATGTACAACTGGGTGGGACCATCTTTCACGGTCGCCACCACATGTGCATCCCATATCTTATCAAAAAGAGTCTTCATATATAATTGATTTGTTAATTTACTGATTTACTGATTTGGAGATGATCACACATGGGTACATTACCTTCCCACTTTCTCACCTCCTCACTTTCCCACTTTATTCAACAAATTTATTCACCGCATCAATAAACGCTTCCACGGAAGCGGCCACAATATCAGTGTTCGCGGAAAAGCCGTAATATACTATATTATTATGTTCCACCTGCATGTGCACTTTTCCTATGTCATCACTTCCATGATCGATGGCCTGGATAAGGAATTCCTTGATCCTCATCTTCCTTTTTATGATATTTTTCACAGCCCGGATGGCGGCATCCACAGGACCGTTACCGCTTGCTGTGGCCTCGAAACGTTCACCGGCAATATTCAGGACAATGCTGGCCATATCCTGCACACCGATACCGCACAATACCTGCAAGTATTCCACTTTGATCCTGTTCAGGCGTCCATCTTTGCCTACCAGCATCAGAATATCATCATCATTCACACTTTTTTTCCTGTCGGCCATCTCGAGGAACTTCTGATATACGTCATCCAGTTCTTCGTTTTCAAGCTTCACGCCAAGGATCGACAGTCGGTTTTTCAATGCAGCCCGTCCGCTACGGGCAGTCAACACAATAGCATTGTCATCGATTCCCACATCTTTAGGGTTGATGATCTCGTATGTTTCCACATTCTTGAGGACTCCATCCTGATGGATTCCTGAAGAGTGGGCAAAAGCATTCCGTCCTACAATCGCCTTATTGGGTTGTACCGGCATATTCATCAGGCTCGATACCATCCGGCTGGCGGAATAGATATGCTGCGTATTAATATTGGTGTCGAATCCGCGGTCCTTATGGCTTTTCAATGCCATCACCACCTCTTCGAGCGATGTATTTCCGGCCCGTTCGCCGATACCGTTTACGGTAACCTCTATCTGACGGGCACCGTTAAGCACACCCGAAATGGTGTTGGCGGTGGCCATTCCCAGATCCTGATGACAGTGGGTGGAGAGGATGGCATCCTTCAGATCCACATTATCAATCAGATACTTGATTTTCGCTCCGTATTCATCGGGGAAGCAATAACCGGTCGTATCAGGTATATTCACTACGGTAGCTCCCGCATTGACTACCGCCTGTACCACACGGGCAAGATATTCGTTGTCGGTACGTCCCGCATCTTCAGCGTAGAATTCCACATCGTCCACGAAACGGCGGGCACACTTCACTGCTTTTATCGCTCGCTCGATAATCTCTTCACGATTAGAATTGAATTTGTATTTAATATGCGAGTCGGACGTACCGATACCGGTATGGATCCGTTTCCGCTTGGCATACTTCAAGGCTTCCGCAGCTACTTCGATATCTTTCTCCACCGCACGGGTTAGCGCACAGATAGTCGGCCATGTGACCGCTTTTGAAATCTCTACTACCGAATTAAAGTCGCCCGGGCTCGATACGGGAAAACCGGCTTCTATTACATCTACTCCCAACAACTCAAGAGTTTGTGCCACCTGGATCTTTTCAATGGTATTCAACTGACAACCGGGAACCTGTTCGCCATCTCTTAATGTTGTATCAAATACATAAATACGTTCCATCATTACTCACGTTTTTGTTAGCTTTATAAAAAAGAATAACCTTTCCCACTTGGTGAGAAAGGTTATTCCTATATTTTTTACCTAATGTAAATCACAGATATGCCAGTCTCACCCTCCGAATTTTTCCAGAAGTAGAATAGAAATGACTAGAATATCGACCTGATGATACATACGACAAATTGAAATTTTCTTTGTTTAACGGCTGCAAAGTAAGCGCAAAAATTCATACTAACAAAATATTTTCACAATTTTCTTCGAAAAATCTTCGATTTGATTATTATTCACGTAAATAATTTTCGATTTAAAACATCCCCTCAACTCAAATAAGACCAAAAATCAGTTTATTATCTCTATTTCCTTGCCACACACAAAACATCTATCAAGAGCGAATTGTTCATACTTCGACAATATAAGATGCGGTTTTTGTAATCTCAAACAAGTTTGGCTTACCGTTTGGCTTGTATTATATTTGCAACATGTTTTTCAGTAGTGGGAGAATAAAGGAAAAAATGAACGAAGCGGGGAAGGCGAAAAAACCTTTTCTGTTCGCGGTGGATTTTGAGATGCGGAAAGGTTTTTTTGTGAACGATCCGATGGCTCAACAGGAAGTCCTGTTCAATATCAAAGATGTATCCAATATATATCAGCAACAGGAAAACAGAACGATCCATTCCCCTGTCGTGCCTGCTACTTATTTATTCGAAGCCTATCCGGAAGAATTCATCATCTACCTCCAGCGCTTTAATATAGTAATGGATGGATTGAAAAGGGGCGATTCCTATCTCACCAACCTCACGATAAAAACTCCCCTGGAGAGTTCGCTTTCCCTCGAAGAGATCTTTCGTTTCAGCAAGGCAGCCTATAAACTTTGCATTCCCGGTCAATGGATTTGTTTTTCCCCGGAATGTTTCGTGCGGGTAGAGCGGGGAAAAATTTTTACTTTCCCGATGAAAGGAACTATTGACGCGCGTTTACCCCATGCCCGGGATATTATCCTCAACGATCCTAAAGAAACAGCGGAACATAATACGATCGTAGATCTGCTTCGCAACGATCTGAGCCGGATCGCCACGTCGGTACAGGTGAACCGTTTCCGGTATATCGATGAACTGAAAACAAACAGGGGACCGATATTACAGATAAGTTCCGAGATCGAGGGAACTTTGGCGGAAGGATATCTCAATCATCTGGGAACCCTCTTCTTCGAATTATTGCCGGCCGGATCGGTATCGGGTGCCCCCAAGAAGGCCACCCTACAGATTATCAGAGAAGCGGAAAAGGAACCTCGCGACTTTTATACCGGTGTAGGCGGTTATTTCGATGGCGAAAAATTGGAATCATTTGTATTGATCCGGTTTATTGAGCAGCAAGGCTCAAAACTCTTTTTCCGCAGCGGTGGAGGTATTACCGCGAACAGTAACGCCCAAAAAGAGTATGAGGAAGCGATCCGGAAAGTATATCTACCCTTTTAAATTTCAGGATATGTTTTTAGAAACCATTTGTATACTACAAGGAGAAATTCAAAACAGAGAAGGCCATCAGGAACGGATGCAACGGACTGCCTCCCATTTCGGGTTCAAAGCACCGGGGTTGCCCGATCTGCTATCTCTACTTGCAACTGAACTACAGATTTCGGCAGAGGAACTACGAGATACAGGCGGGTTACAGAATATTAAAGACGGGATACGAGGGGTTACAGGTCAGCGGCAGGGCTCTAAAGTAAAATGCAGGATCGTCTATCACGAATCAATCCGGGAGATTTCATTTGAAAGATATATACCTAAATTGATCACTTCATTGAAACTGGTAGAGGCATCATTGGATTATTCTTTTAAACTGGCAGACAGGAGTTCTTTGAATGATTTGCTCCTACAGAAAGGCACCTGTGACGAAATCCTTATCACCCGCAATGGCTTTATTACAGATACCTCTTATAGTAATGTCGTACTTAGCCGTGGAGAACAATTTTTCACACCCGAGAACCCGCTATTAAACGGCACCAAACGGCAAAAGCTACTTCGCGAAGGTTTTATCATGGAGAAAGCTATCCACCGTGATTCTCTCCGTGAATACGATCGGATCTACCTTATCAATGCCATGCTGGATATCGAAGACAATATTTCTCTCTCCGTACTTAATGTTATATATTAACAAAAAACGACATCCTCTTAGTAAAATTCAACTATCCTCCCCTGAAAGAAGGAGGCTTTATAAATTGGACTAACATTAGTACAAGTATTAGTCAACATAACCAAATAACCCCACAGGATTATCCTCCTCATTTAGTTTATTTAGTATCACTTTGAAGTCTTCGACAATAATCCGCTCACTGTTATTTATGAACCATGATGGGTGAATAAGAAATAACACTCTATTATCCTGGGCAAAGAGAATAAACTCTCCATCCTGAAAAGGTAATTCTACTCCGTTCGAGAACACATCATCGATAATCCTATCGAATGAAAATGCTTTCTTCTTTATTTTATCATACACAACCAGATACCTTTTTGATTCTTTCATACAATAAAACAGGAGTTTATTACCTGTTTCAATTACATTGTAGGTAGAATTCACATAATTATGTTTTTTTAATTCTTGAAAAAAATCAAATACATTTGAGAATTTATTTTTTGCGTAAAATGATTGAGGTATATTTTGTCCATTATACGATAAAACGAACTTTGGTATTAATCGATCTCTTTCCAATGCATAAATTGTATCATTAAAAGGTTCAAAAAAGAGAATCTTATCCCTTGCTGATTTAAAAAAATTTAGACGATTTGAGATCTGAAGAAACTCACTCTTCCCCCTGTCTATCTCTGAAAATGAATGATTTTGCTCACCCTCATAGACGTTGAACTGAAAAATATTATCCTCATCTCTTTCATATCCACTATATATATATAGTCTATTTTCAGAATCCCGGAAAATTTTTATTGCCCAGACACCTATCTGTTGATCGTGTATATATTCACCATTATAATTGTAATAGAGCACTTTTTTTTGCCTCTTATCCAATATCTCAACCCTATTTAATTCCTCATTGATAAAGAAATCGGAGATGGCTGTGTATTCTCCGGCCCCATTTCCTCTCTTGTTGATAGTATTTATATATTTTCCTTCTGAATCAAATTGTATTATTGTACTGTTGCTCTTGATAAAGATACTTTCTTTTGTAAAAATTAAATTAGGAGCTTCACCTACGAGAGAGGACTCATTTGTTTCAAATAATATTGGCTTAATACCATTCAACAATGAGGAAAGATAAATTGGATTGTTTTCCAATTCAATATCGATCAACTGGTACTCCAAAGCTTCACTCTCTTTTTTAGAACAAGAATAGGTGACACATAAACTGATTAGAATACAAAATGAAAAAAAAACTCTTTTATTCATAATTTATAACGATTTACTAATAAAGAGAATATATTCTAATACCTATAAACCAAGCTACAAATATTGACATGGGAAAGATATTAGAATATACTCTACATAGGAACTCTAATCACATATAGATGAAGGACAAGGGGATGCAGCACAATCTCTACTTCCTGGACAACAACAAAACTTATCACCTGCTTCATTGCCATAAAGGGTTCCTTTATTGTCTCCATTTTCATTTCTCGCCAAAGCTTCCACATTAGCCAATACCAAATCTGATAGACTTGCATTACTCTTCATGTTTACACTCACTCCGTAACCTGTGGTTGCCAAAAGTGAAAGGGCAAATAGCCCGGATAAAACTTTCTTTCTCATTTTGTGAAAATTTAAATCATTAATTATAGATTCTTCCATCAAAAAAGACTTTCATTATATCTCGTTGCAAGGATATAGAAATCTATCGTCCCGATCAAATTTTCTGACTTATTTATATCTTATTTTTTTAGGATACTGAATATCAATAACTATTCACCTTCACAATTTACAAAGAAAGAGAAAAGATAATAATGGAACAAGTAATAATTTGTTAAGATTCTGTTTAAATTCTGTACTGACTCTTTGAAATTCTATTCAGAGAGAGATTGCATGGCGTCAGTGACAAAAGATGAAAAAGGAAACGGCATCCCCTTTTTGTAGAAAATGCCGTCGAATATATAATAGTCTCTAAAAAGTTTGTGTCTATCCAAAGTCGTCGAACATAATCATTTCCGGCGGGACGCCCAGGCTGTCGAGCATTCGCTGTACGGCATTTGCCATGGGACCGGGGCCGCACATGTAGTACTCGATATCTTCGGGTGCATCGTGATCTTTCAGATAAGTGTCATATATAACCTGATGCACAAATCCGGGGGTGTATTTCACGCCGGCGGCATCGGCTGTCGGATCAGGGCGGTCGAGTGCCAGATGGAACGAGAAGTTGGGGAATTCCCTTTCGAGTTCGTAAAAATCTTCCAGATAGAACGCTTCGATCAATGCCCTTGCACCGTAGAAATAAGACATCTTCCGATCGGTGGTCTTCAGCGTCCTGGTCATGTGCATGATTTGTGAACGGAGGGGAGCCATACCGGCACCACCACCCACCCAGAGCATTTCACGCTTGCTGTCGAGGATAGGGTGGAAATCACCATAGGGCCCCGACATCATCACCTTGTCACCCGGTTTCAGGTTGAAGATATAAGATGATACGATACCCGGATTTACATGCATCCATTCACCTTTGGCCCTGTCGAACGGAGGCGTTGCCACACGCACGTTCAGAGTGATGATATTCCCTTCGGCAGGATAGTTGGCCATAGAATAAGCACGTACGGTATCTTCTTCGTTCTTAGCCACCAATCCCCACATCTTATTCTTATCCCATTCACCCTTATACTCATCATCGATAATAAAATCGGAGTATTTGATCTGGTCGTATTGTGGCACCCTGATCTGGATATATGATCCGGGCTTGAAGTCGAGTTTCTCGCCTTCGGGCAGTTTCACCACGAACTCCTTGATGAACGAAGCCACGTTGTGATTGGAGACTACTTCACATTCACATTCCCTGATACCGAATACCTCTTCCGGTACGATGATCGACATATCCTCCTTTACTTTCACCTGACAACTCAGACGCCAGTCGTTCAACTGCTCCTTACGACTGAAGTGGCCTTTTTCGGTGGGTAGTATATCGCCGCCACCTTCAAGCACGCGGCAACGGCATTGGGCACAGGTACCTCCGCCTCCACAGGCTGACGAGAGGAATATATTTTGAGACTGCAATGTATTCAGCAAGGTTCCTCCTTTTGGCACGCTCAACTCTTTTTCATTGTTCACGGTAATTTTCACATCACCCGAAGGCATCAGCTTTGCCTTAGCGACCAGAATAATCACCACAAGCACCAAAATGATCACCAGGAATACAATGACACTCGTCCATATCGTCAACCCTGCGCTCAATAATACACCCATATTTATAAATAATTTGTAATTGTCTGTTCTCTATTAGATGTCAATACCCGAAAAACTCATAAAACCGATAGCCATCAATGCGGTGATAATAAAAGTAATACCCAATCCTTTCAAAGGTTTGGGAACATGGGAGTATTCCAGTTTTTCCCTGATGGCCGCCAGTCCCACGATAGCCAGCAACCAGCCGATTCCAGAACCGAAGGCATACGCAGTAGCCATTCCGATATTGGCAAATTCGCGTTGTTGCATAAACAGCGATCCTGCGAAAATAGCGCAGTTCACCGCAATCAAAGGAAGGAATATACCCAACGAGTGGTGAAGAGTAGGACTGAAACGCTCGATCACCATCTCAACCAACTGGGTAATCGATGCAATCACAGCAATAAAGATAAGAAGACTGAAGACGCTCAGATCGATATCGGCAAACTCGTCGCCCAACCAACTCAAGGCTCCCTGTTTCAATATATAATTTTCTATCAGATAGTTGACAGGCACCGTGACAACAAGCACAAAGGTGACCGCAATACCCAGCCCCATTGCCGTCTTCACATCTTTCGACACTGCCAGATAGGAACACATCCCCAGGAAGTATGCGAAAATCATGTTGTCGACAAATATTGATCGTACTATCAAACTAATTGCATCCATTTTATTTTTGTTAAATTGTTGAATCGTTAAATCGCAGAGTCATAGGTTTTACCTTTCCCAGTTAAACAATTCAACAGTTACACAGTTAATTAATTCGTTTCCTCCTGTAAATCCTTATTTTTGACCCTCTGTATCCAGATAATACAAGCCACCAGCAATATCGCCATGGGGGCAAGCATCATCAAACCGTTATTTTCATAACCGGCATCATAAAGAGCCTGGGGCACTACCTGGTATCCAAGTAACGTCCCGGAGCCGAGTAGTTCGCGGAAAAATCCCACTACTATCAGTATCCATCCATAGCCTAATCCGTTGCCGATACCATCGAGGAAAGAGGGCCAGGGACCGTTACCCAAAGCAAATGCTTCGAGACGTCCCATCAGGATACAATTGGTCAGGATCAGGCCTACAAACACCGAGAGTTGTTTATTCACATCATAGGCAAAAGCCTGCAACACTTCACTCACGATAGTCACCAGCGCAGCGGCCACCACCAGTTGCACAATCATACGAATGCGGTTGGGAATGGTTTTGCGTAACAGCGATATGATCACGTTGGCAAAAGCAACCACCACCGTCACCGCGACAGCCATCACAATGGATGGTTCGAGTTTGGATGTTACCGCCAGTGCGGAACAGATACCCAGCACCTGTACGATAACAGGATTATTTTTATTGAGCGGCCCTAATAGAACTGCTTTTGTCTTATTGGATAATGCCATATTCTTTCACTATTTTTTTTCATCTACGACACAATACCAACATTATTGATTGGCAATATGTAAATTCATTAAAAAGTTCTTATATCTACCCACACTGTGCAGCAACATATTGTCCACCCCCCTACTGGTGATGGTCCCTCCTGATATCCCATCCACATAATCCCTGTGGCTATTGGATTTTCCTGGTTTCATCACAGCTACTGAAGTGAATTCAGCACCTCTGAAAAGGTTCTTACCCGGAAACTGGTTTGTGAATTCAGCATGTTCTATTTCGGCACCCAACCCCGGTGTCTCCCCCGAATGGCCCATATCGGCACCATAGATGGTACTTCCGTCCGGTTCAATGGCCAAGTATCCCCATATGGGTCCCCAAAGTCCGGTGCCACTCATCGGAATAATATATTTGAGGGAGCCCTCTATTTCCGCCTCATACACCGGTAATCCTTTGGCGGTAGCATCACCCAACTCGGTCGAAAAGGCCGGATCATCGGGAGTGATACCTTCGGTACCTTCCACCTTTACACCTTCATCATTGATAAGATAGGCGTTCTTAATCAACTCGGTATATTTTGCCTGAGCCTCGGCAGCAGTTACGTCCAATTGAAGAGAACGTAATATCTGCTGCATCTTATCGGTATTCACGTTAGCAATCTGCCTGTCTCTCAACACCAGATGAGTGAAGGCCAACCCAAGCGCTACCAATATCACCATTACGGATGCATATATAATCGTATATCCACTACTTTCTCTATTCATAATTGTTCAGTTGTTATTCAATTGAGTTTCAATTGTTATTCAGTTGTTATTCAATTGATTTTCAGATGTTGTTCAGATGTTGTTCGGTTGCACTTATCCCGCAAAGCGGGAAATAACAGCGAAGCGAATAACTATCGAATAACGCGAAGCGAATAACCTATTTAGTTGCTGTTGCACGTTTCATACGACGCTTAATGTTGGCATCGATCACATAGAAATCTATCAGGGGCGCAAACGCATTCATGAACAGGATAGCCAGCATCATTCCTTCCGGATATCCCGGATTGAACACACGGATGGCTATCGCGATCAGCCCGATAAAGAAACCGTAGATCCATTTTCCTTTTTCAGTTCTTGCCGACGTGACCGGATCAGTAGCCATGAATACCGCTCCAAAAGCGAATCCCCCCAACAAGAAATGATAATGCATCGGCATCTCCATGATGGCATTTTGCGCGAACAGGTTGACCAGCAATACGGCTACAACTCCTCCGATAAAGACTGACAGCATGGTTTTCCAGCTTCCCACACCGGTGGCAATCAGGATGACGACACCCAATAAGATGGCGAGAGTTGATACTTCGCCGATGGATCCGGGGATGAATCCGAAAAACATATCACTGACAGAGAGGGGTTGACCGGTAATCCCATGAAAGGCAAAATCAGTAAAACTGCCCGCATCGGTAGTAGCGACCTGCCCCAAGGGGGTAGCTCCCGAATAACCGTCCACTACCGTTCCTTTCCCCATTCCGAAACTGTCGGCAATGCGTACCCATACCTGGTCGCCCGACATCTTTGAGGGATAGGAAAAGAAAAGGAAAGCCCGCGTGATTAAAGCTACATTGAAAATATTATATCCGGTACCACCGAACACCTCCTTGGCAAACACCACTGCAAAAGCCGTCGCGACGGCGATCATCCACAAGGGGGTATCCACCGGGACAATCATCGGGATAAGTATACCAGTGACAAGGAATCCTTCGGCCACCTCCTCCTTCTTCACCTGTGCAATAGCGAACTCAATACCGAGTCCCACCACGTAAGAGACGACGATCTGGGGCAAGGTAGCCAAAAGCCCGTAGAAGAACTTGGCAAGGAATGTCACCTCTTGTCCAACCGCCAGATAATGCTGTAATCCCACGTTATACATACCTACCAGCAATGCCGGGATCAAAGCGAGGATTACAATACTCATCGTACGCTTGGAATCACGGGCATCATGGATATGCACGCCCGATTTCGACGTGGTGCCCGGCACGAAGAGGAACGTCTCAAACGCATCGTAAGTTGAGTAGAGCCAGTGCAGCTTCCCGCCTTCCTCGAAATTGGGTCTTATCTTATCAAGAAACTTTCTTAACGCTTTCAAAGTTCTAATATTTAGAATTATATATTCATTCCTGTGAACATTGTTCACTCCATCTCCTTACGCAACAGATCAAGTCCCGCACGCACGATACGCTGCAACTCCAGCTTGGAGGTATCCACAAATTCGCAGAGTGCGAAATCCTCCGGCGCCACTTCGTATATGCCCAGTTGCTCCATCTTATCGATATTGAAGGCGATAATGGATTTGATAAGTTGCTCGGGGTAAATATCCATAGGAAATACCTTATCGTATTCATTGGATACGATGATGGCCCTTGGGCCTCCCAACAGACGGGCATCGAGACGGTATTTCCTTTTGTGGGAGGGATAAGTGCATCCCGCACTGTAACGTTTGGGCGAAAGGGATGCCCAACCGAAAGCTTCATGCACATCATCACCTTCCGGGATGACGGTAAGCTGTGTATCATACGCACGAAGTACGCCGTCAGCATCTATCTTCCGGCCCGTAAGGGGGTTCCCGCTGATATACCGGAGGGAGATTCCTTCTGTCACGTTTCCCTTGAAAATCGAATTCAATTGTGTGCCGACCAGCATACGGTAATAGCCGGTCTGCTTCACTTCCGATCCGGTGAGCGCCACCGTACGGGTAAGGTCGACAATCCCCCGGTTAAAGAGACGCCCGATCAGCGCCACGTCCGGGGCATAGAGTGTCCACACGGTCTCGCCCCTGTTCACCGGTTTTATCTGATTGATCTGCACCCCTACGTTGCCCGCAGGATGCGGTCCTTCGAATTCGGTGAGGATCACATTCTTCGCTTCACGAAGCACTTTATTGGTCGTTTTGGTATCGACCGAGAGATAGACTTTTCCGGTAGTCATCTTTGCCAGTGCATCCAGCCCGGTCTGCAGATCCGCTTCAAGGCCGTTCAGTATGAAGTCTGCAGAAGGTGCCAGCGGCGCCGTATCGAAGGCAGTTACAAAAATATCACGTGGTTCTTTTTCCGGCAAGGCCACCACATCGTAGGGGCGCTGTCTGATCAGGAACCAGATACCCGCATTGAGGATCGACTTCTTCACCTCCTCACCGGAGAGTGGAGCCACCTCTTTTTTTCCGAAATCTTCGTATTGGATAGTGGTATCGGCTTTTACTTCAACATAGAGGATACGCCGTTTCTCCCCACGCTCGATGGCTGTCACCGTACCGCTTACAGGAGATGCAAAGAACATCCCGGGGTGATTTTTATCAAAAAACAGGGGAGTACCTGCTTTTACAGCATCATCTACTTTAACGGCTAATTTTGGAGTAATACCGTGAAAATCCTCCGGATACACCCTCACATATTCACTCGATACTCTGCCTCTTAGGGTCTCTTCAGCCCGGCCGAGTAGTGGAATTTGCAAGCCTTTCTTAATTTTTATTCGATTAGCCATATCGTATTATATAAATAACCTCGCTTATAATCCTCCCGATTAAATAGCTATAAATAAACAGGTTAGCAATAAGCTGTGTTCAATTTTGAAAAGGAGAATCCCTCCCTTTTTCGCAAAGATACATTTTTTTTTCGAAAAAAGAAAGGGAAACTGCTCTTCCTTTTCGCTTTTATCAAGCACCGGCCATTTCCGGGTCGATCATGATGCGTCCGCAATATTCGCACACGATGATCTTCTTGCCTAACTTGATATCCATCTGTTTCTGAGGTGGTATCTTGTTAAAACAGCCACCGCAGGCACCACGCTGGATAGGTACAACACCCAGACCGTTGCGAGCATTCTTGCGGATCCTCTTGAAAGCGGTCAGTAGGCGGGGTTCAATAGTCGCCTCGGTCTTCTTTGCTTTTTCGCGGATCTTTTCTTCCTGTGCCTTGGTTTCCGATACGATATCGTCCAGTTCCTGTTTCTTATGCTCCAGGTCCGACGTCTTTTCTTTCAGCAATATATTGGCAGTTTCAATCTGTTCCTTGATAGAGGTCGACTCCTGCGCATATTCGCGGATATGCTTCTCGGAGAGTTCAATTTCCAGTGTTTCGAACTCAATCTCCTTGGAGAGATGGTCATATTCCTTACTATTTCGGACATTGTCAAGTTGTTTGTTGTACTTTTCAATCTTCGCCTTACTAGTTTCTATTTTTCCTTTCTGCAATTTTGTATTCTCATCCAATTGCTTCAACTCCAGTTCAAAGTTGTTCATACGTGTACCCAGGCCGGCGATCTCATCGTCAAGGTCGGCCACCTCAAGAGGAAGTTCACCACGTAGGGTTTTAATCCGGTCGATTTCGGATAAATAGGACTGTAATTTGTAGAGTGATTTCAGCTTATCTTCCACTGAAACTTCCTGTTCTGTACTTTTTTTTCTTGTTGCCATAATAAAAATGGATGTTTATTGATAAATATGAATGTTTGTCATTAACAAAAAATGCAGCAACAAACGAAATATAATCGTTTTATTACCACATTCTTCCGTAAAAGCGGGAACAAGTCGAACCGCTCTTTTTACAGATATTTCACCGGGTTCGAGTCGAACGCCGATTTATGAATTACAAAGGTAGGAAATTTTCTCGAGATAAGATCGAAAAAAATCTCTTTTGTACAGATCTCCGACTCATAATGACCTACCACGGTGAGGAGTATGCGTCCTTCCACATCGTAAAAGTCGTTGTATTTCGCTTCGCCGGTGATAAAAGCATCTGCACCGTAGGCAATGGCCCGGGGGATCAGGAAGGCGCCGGCCCCTCCGCAGACGGCCACGTCGCGAATATCCCGTCCCTGCATTTTTGAATGTTGAATGGCAGGCAGATTAAAAATATCTTTGAGCAGGTATAGGAATTCCTGCTCCGGCATCGGTTCGGGCAACACACCCACAATGCCGCTACCATGTTGCGGCCAGTCGTTGACGATAGGATAAAAATCAAATACCGGCTCTTCATAGGGATGTACCGCCAATAGTGCCCGAAGGACCTCTTCCTTCTTCATGACAGGAATTACGGTCTCTATCCGCACCTCGGGTTCAAAATGGAGTTGGTCGATTTCACCGACATGGGGATTGGCACCCTCTTTTGCCCTGAACGTACCTTCTCCCGAAAGGTTATAGCTGCAATTGTCGTAATTCCCGATATGACCGGCCCCGGCATTGAACAGGGCGTTCCTTACACTCTCGGCATGTTGCAGCGGTACGGTAGTCACGAATTTCAGCAGTGCATTCTGCAGCGGCTGCAGAATCTTCACGCTTTGCAACTCCAGCATCTGCGCCAGTTTGTAGTTGACGCCTCCCCGTGCATTGTCGAGGTTGGTATGTACGGCATAAAGTGCTATATCCTGCCTGATAGCCTGTATCATGCACCGCTCTATGTAATTCTTGCCGGTAAGCGACTTGAAAGGCCGGAATGCGAGGGGATGATGCGAGATGATCAGGTTACAACCCAAGGAGACGGCCTCATCGATCACATCTTCGGTCACATCGATACACAACAGTATTCCTGTCACTTCCCGGTTCACATCGCCCACCTGTAACCCGCTATTGTCATAGCTTTCCTGTAACTGTAGCGGCGCCAACTGTTCAATTGCCTGAATAATCTCTTTTATTCGCATAAAGTAAAATTACAAATTAATTACCAATTACTAATTACGGATTATTATCTCTGTTAGCCGATGGTCAGCCTTTATGGGAAGATTTTCCTCATTGTGTCGGCAAAGATGGCTCCCATACGTCGCTGGATATATTTATCCTGCCCGCCTTCGGGATGCCACCCGAATTTCTCGCCGGCAATCTGTTGATGATTATCGCCTGTAAAGACCAGGCTGGTCTGTTGTTTGGTGACGGGATGCACGCTATTTTTAGAGAACCCGATATACTTGTCGAATTCCACCACGGGAAATCCCCATTTCTCCGCCAGTTTCCGTACGGAAGTATTATAGGTCACCCGGCCGTCATGCCAGTCGGTGCAGAGTACTATTACCGCAGGCTTTCCCATGAGGGTGTTATAGTATTTTGAATTCTCGTCGAATTTCAGGTTATAACACTCGGTAAGATAGCGCTTGATCACATAATCAAATGCCGCCGCATAGTTATTCCGGTCGAAAGGGATCATATAATCGGTGTACTCCTCCTTCAACGGGGATGAGCCGAACACATCCCGATCGTGCACCTGCATGATCACCAATGCATCTATCTCCTCCAGTTCCTCCCTCGAATAGAGTGTTCCCTCCGCCATCCGGTTAGCTGCATCGGCAATCGCCTCACCTCCCACGGCACGGTTTACTGGAATAGCACCGATCAATCCGCAACCCAACTCAAACCACCCGTTATTGGGTGATGCAAAGGATGCACCGGTAAGCAGGAACGTGTAACGGTTCTCCTTCTCTTCTATGACCTCCTGTGCAGGAAGAACTGCAGCAAAGATCACCAGCAGGATCACAAATGTCTCAAGTCGTTTCATATATTTTTACTGATTAGAGTAATGAGTAAAACGCAAATATACAAAAGTTTTATTTCTTTTAAGGAATGGGGATTTCCTATTATCAGCAAAATCAAAATAAAGGTTTGCACAAAGCAGTTAGAAGTACGATAAAATATTTATTCTGCAATCACCACAATTGGATTGTCATCCTCCGAAATTAAATTGATCATTTCTGTAAATGAATTATCGGGATCAGGCAAACATTACCACTTCCACCACTACCACTACCACTACCACTACCACCACCACCACCGCTACCGCCATAGATAGCTTTCATTTCACTGTTTTCTAATACTACTGCGTTTTGCAGTTTGATTTTGTTTAACTTCTTCATATTATTATATGTTTTAGAAGTGCAACAGGTTAATACTGATTTCCTTGACTGCTGCGCCCAAAGATACCAGTTTTTATACCACTATCAAATTCCGTCACCTGTAAAATACCGGATATCTTCAATTTTAGAGTTATCCGGAAGTTTATAACCATCCCCCAATATCGTAGGTGTAGCTCTCAATCCGGATTTTTCTTTCCATTGTTTGTGAGAATCAAATTCCCTGATCACTTCCTCCATATCTATGCTGACAGGATGTAACCTGAAAAATTCTTCTTTGTTGAACTTTCCTTTCTCAAACCATTCGTCATAAACCATCTTACTCTCTCCGTTCTTCTGGAAATAGGCGCCGATAAGGTATTTATTGGATACTTCCAGTTCTTCATTGAAAGAGGAGAAGATATATTGTACACAGATATTCCTATTCTGTTCCAATAACTTATTGATTCTTTCATGCATCCGGGAGCAGGGATTACAATGAGGATTGGAAAAGACTGTTATCAATAGATTGGAGTTGGGATTTCCCAATAAAATCCGAGAAGTATCTTTGGACACTTCATAATGCGGTTGCTTTTTTAGCAATGCTTTAAACACATCCTCATCTGCCTTTATACTGTTTATCTCATACCGGATGTTATCCGTATTCCGGCTTCTGGATATCATCGGAACAAGCATATCGATAGTAAGAATGGAGATCAGGTATATACTGCCCGTAATCAATAGTTCCAGAAAATTAATCGGGAAAATTTGAAAATAGTTAAATCCCAGTCCGGTGATAAATATACCCCATAACAACAGCATGACAGTCAAACATAAAGGACACCACTGCTAAAGAAAATCAACGAGCATCTGGTTGCAATAAAAAAACAGGATAAAAAATCCCGGAAGAACTACATTTCTACAGGCACAAGCTCTGTGGTTCCGTTCTTCCTGATTATAATCCGGTAAGGTTTCCCGTCAATGTATACAATCTTGTCTTCCTCCTTATCACCTCCCATGATTGAGGCTAATTCTTCTTTTGGCATTGATTGAAAGCGACTTAACGTGTGATACTTTATTTTCATCTCTTTTCTGTTTTATCAGGTTTATAAATAATGTTTAGCACCTGCCCCAAAAATATAGGATTATTTTCAGAACAAGACTCATATTTTCTAACTTTTTCTATCTGAAATACAATAAAATGGTTAGATTGTTAAAATCCTCATATCTATATTCAAGAAAGAGGGTTCTATTTTCAATATTTATGCTACATTTGCAATATATAGGGTTTTAATTAATTTGTATGAAAAAGCGCTTCGCCATATCAGCCTTAATAGCAACCAAAAAACGTACAAAAAGAACATCGAACTGGTGAGAATATTAAAGGTGCATATTTATGAATTCTTATTCCATGGGAATGTATTTACATAATCCCCAAGTTGCTCCTTATCCAATACCCGGAAGTCCGGTATCAAATGAGCAGACCAAATTTTTATGTACATTTTCCATGATATTATCCAGAAGACAGGATGCTACATCAAAACATATCTCATTTTCTTTATCCCCGGAATACTCGGACATTGCCAACGCAATTCCCATCCGACCGTGGAAAAGACCAATATCCGAAGTAAAACATGCACTTAGCATCAGATGATGTATTATTCTATCGGTGACACCAAAATTCAATTCCATCATATCAATATGTCT
>NZ_JAYFQD010000028.1:0-60057 GCF_034927365.1 Proteiniphilum sp.
CCGGCCGCTGACCGGCCTGGACCCCTTGTATACTCTGCTTTGTCTTGTCTTATAAACGTATATGTAAATATCCTAAAGATCGCTTTTCTTTTCTTACCGCTTACAGTACTTATTTCCTGAAAGCGGGTGCAAAGATAGAGAGTCTTTTTTTATCATGCAAACAATTCAACAAAAAAAATCAATCTTTTTTTTGGATTTTTTTCCCATTTTAAATCAAACAAAAGAATATCAAATTATTATCCCAACAAAAAAAAATCAATCTTTTTTCGTCCAAAAGAGAAAAAGAGAAAAAATGATTCAAAACCGCAGAAAAAGCAGGGAAAATCTCCACTAAATTATCTCAACAAAATTCGGAAAAAACGACAAACTCCTAAAGAAAAACCAGAAAAAAACTGATAATCGATATGAAAAAAGTCCGGGAGGATCCGGGAAAATCCACAAAAAAATTCACCGAAAGGAATACAATGAGGAGATAATCCCTGTCTCAAAAAGCAAAAAGATGCAATTTTTCCGATAGAATCACATTTTATAAGTATCTTCGCAGCAAATCCGCAACGAAGAGTCAAATAAAATCGCGTATAAATGAAACAAACATCGTAATCATTTTCATCAAAGGATATGATTAGAAAAATTTCATTTGATATAAATGTAAAAAACAAACATAGATGAAGAGTATTATACATATATTAAAAAGGTTTTTACCTCCTTATAAGAAATATGTGGTTCTGGCATTTATCTTCAATATACTGACAGCCATATTGAATATAATTTCATATGGCGCCATCGTCCCCATACTCCAGATCTTATTCAAGATAGAGAGAAATACATTTTCATTTATTCCATGGAATAGTTCTGACCCGCCGTTCCTCAAACTGGTGCTCAACAACATGAACTGGTATATTACCCAGCTGATTGAAACACACGGAAGCAGTTTCACACTTTTGATGCTGGCAATATTCTTGATCGTATCGACATTATTAAAGACGGGGGCATCCTATCTGGGCTCTTATTTCCTTATTCCGATAAGGACCGGAGTGGTGAAGGATATCCGGAACCAGATCAACGACAAGGTACTCTCCCTCCCTCTCGGCTTCTTCACTGAAGAGAGAAAAGGAGATATTCTCTCCAGAATGTCGGGCGATGTGAATGAAGTGGAAAATTCAGTGATGAGCTCCCTCGATATGCTCTTCAAAAACCCTATATTGATCTTGTTTTATCTTGGCGCCATGCTTTTTATCAGTTGGCAACTCACCCTTTTTGTGTTGGTGGTGCTACCGATAATGGGGTTTATCATGGGACGCGTGGGCAGAAGCCTGAAAAGAAGTTCGTTCACCGCACAAAATAAATGGGGAGAATTGATGTCGCAAATAGAAGAGACACTCAGTGGCCTGCGAGTGATCAAGGCATTCGGTGCCGAGAGTAAGATCACCCAACGATTCCATATTGGGACCAACGAGTTCCGACGTATGTCGAACCGGATTGCGCGCAGACAGCAGTTGGCCCACCCCATGAGTGAGCTGCTTGGCACCATCACCATCGCCATTGTGCTATGGTTTGGTGGCACATTGATATTGGAAGGCAGTACCCTTATCAATGCCGCCTCCTTTATGTACTATCTCACCATGTTCTATAATATCATCAACCCTGCCAAGGAACTCTCGAAATCGGCTTATGCCATACAACGCGGACTGGCGTCTATGGATCGTATCGACAAGATACTGACAGCCGACAATAAGATCGCCGATCCGGCACAACCTGTAGCTGCCACCTTCAACTCCTATATAGATTATAAGGATGTATGGTTTAAATATGAAACGGATTGGGTGATCAAAGGGGTGAACCTGAAGATCGATAAAGGGAAAACAATCGCATTAGTGGGACAATCGGGCTCGGGTAAATCGACCATGGCCGACCTGCTACCCCGTTTCTACGATATCCAGAAGGGAGAGATCCTGATCGACGGAGTCAATATAAAGGATATGAAAGTGAAGGAACTGCGATCATTGATGGGCTATGTGAACCAGGAAGCGATCCTTTTCAATGACTCCTTTTATAGTAATATAGCTTTCGGCGTTACCCATGCCACGGAGAGTGAAGTGATCAACGCAGCAAAGATTGCCAATGCCCATGAATTCATTATGGCTACCGAATATGGCTACCAAACCAATATTGGCGACCGGGGCGGTAAGTTGTCGGGGGGACAGCGTCAACGTATCAGCATCGCACGGGCCATTCTGAAAAATCCGAAGATACTCATTCTGGATGAAGCGACCTCGGCATTGGATACCGACTCGGAACGGCTGGTACAGGAGGCATTGGAGAAGTTGATGAAGAATCGGACTACTATCGTGATAGCACACAGGCTCTCTACCATCAAAAATGCGGATGAGATATATGTAATGAAAGAGGGACAAATAGTGGAATCGGGGCAACATTCTACGCTTTACGCACAGGGAGGATACTACACCTCATTGTGCGATATACAACGCGATCTTAGCGATTAGCGACTTTGGGACAGGGACAAGGGTCTTCCTCCTCTGCCAGATCTTTTTTCTCTGCAATCCTCTCCAACAGTCTGTCAACTTCTTCAAAAGGAGAATTGATACTGCGGAACTCCGGGACGATCTCTTTCATCTTCTTTACTGTCTCCATATCATCATATTCATAAGACGTATGAATGAGTGCATCTACCTTACGACTCACCTCTTCATATTCATACTCACGTACGTCAGCAATCATGATTTTCTCATGGTAGGTAGGTTTAGTAAGTTCGGCTATATTTAGCAACTCTTCATAGAGTTTCTCTCCATGTCGCAGTCCTGTAAATTCTATCTTGATATATTTCGATCCGGAGAGTCGGATCATCCTTTTTGCCAAATCCAGTATTTTGACAGGTTTACCCATATCAAAAATATAGATCTCACCGCCTTTGCCCATAGCGCCGGCTTCAAGCACCAACTGACAAGCCTCGGGAATAGTCATAAAATAGCGGATAATCTCCGGATGGGTTACCGTAACCGGACCTCCATTCTTTATCTGTTCCCGGAACAATGGTATTACTGAACCGTTTGATCCCAGCACATTCCCAAAACGGGTAGTAATAAACTGTGTTGATTTCTTACCGGATTTCGCGACACACTTTGCCAGAGACTGTACATAGATCTCACAAATTCTTTTGGAGCAACCCATCACATTAGATGGGTTGACAGCCTTATCAGTGGACACCATCACAAATTTATCGGCATTGTATTTTACAGCCAGATCCGAAACGATCTTCGTTCCCAGAATATTGGTCTGTACCGATTCCGACACATTGTCCTCCATCATCGGCACGTGCTTATATGCTGCAGCATGAAAAATATACTGCGGTCGCGTTGCGGAAAAAATCCTCTCCATACGGCTGGCATTGCTTACATCAGCCACAATAATCTCGGCGCGCAACTCTCTCCATTTTTCTTTAAGTTCAAGCCTCATATCATGCAATGGGGTTTCCGCCTGATCGATAAGAATAATACTGTAAGGATTAAAACTGGCTACCTGACGAACAATCTCACTTCCGATAGATCCCGCGGCTCCGGTCACCATGACACGTTTCCCTTCTATATTGGAAGCTATCTTCAACATACTTACATGAATCGGATCGCGCGGCAGGAGGTCTTCAATTTGCACATCTTTCAACTGTTCCCGACTCATGATCGTCCCACTCCATTCGTTAATGGGAACAGTAGTAAGCAACGAAATATTATGATCGACAAAATTGCTAAGGAGTTCGGAATTCTTTATCTCTTCCATTTGCTGTGGGGAAACAATAATAGTCTTCACATCCTTGCTTTCCAATGTCCTGAAAATATTTTCATTATTGGCATGAATAGTGACTCCCATCAGCTCTTTACCTACCATGTGGTGTTCATCGGAAATAAATCCGAGTACCCGATAGTTGAATTCATTATTTCCCTTTAGTGCTTTTGCCAGACTGATACCAGCCTCTTTTGTACCATATATAAATACATTGACCAGTTTCACATCCCGACCCGTAATAAATTCATACACCTCTTTGGTTAATACCCTCAAAAAGAGCATGAGGAACATATTGAGAAAGAAGATTGCGATGAAAGTAACATCACCCAAATGGAAATCGGGCTGATATCTCTTTACAAACAAAACAACAATGTATGTAATCGTGTAACCCACTACCAAAGAGTAGGTAATACGCATCAGGTCGGTAAATGAAGAAAAACGTAAGATACCGCTGAATGTACGGAACAATATAAAGGTAACCGCATTGACAAAAATAAGGATCAGACACAAGGTGATAGCATCAGCCCTGACCTGAGGTGTAAGTCCGGAGAAGTTATACCTCACCAGATACATCATCAGACATGAAAAGACAATCATCAGAATGTCGATCATGAAAATGGTAAATCGAGATAATACCCTATTCGATAAAAAATTGTTTATCAAATTGCTCATAAAGATTTAGTTTAGTTTGTATTCCTCATTAACGATTGATTGGCGTGTAGTCCTTCCTGTCTCTATTAACTCTATTCCTTTTTTAATCAATATATCCTCTTTTTGATAGGATGCCCAGAATGCTTCTTCTCCAAAGAAATTCCGAATAATGTACGCATTCATCATATTTTCAAGCAACTCACTCGATTCCTGTATGTAGTATGGTCTTCTCCTGATTCCGTTATTATCGGCAAAACTCACAAGATTCAATAACAACGGCTGTTGCTGCAAATACTTGTAAAGTTCCTGCCATGTATCGAAACTACTCAGTTTGGTCCGATTCATATCGGAATAAAGCATGGCATATTTTTCGTCCAAGCGGTTATTCACCACCAGGTTGTAATATGGATTGATTCCCACAGTGTCACGAGCCACAAATATATCGGGCATAATACCGCCTCCACCGTAAACCGTCCTTCCTCCCGCTGTTTGGAAGGGAATGAGATGGTTTGATATTGTATCCACATTCACGTAATTTCCTTCGATATAACGGTTGATTGCTTCCATCTCATACTCGGCATACCGTCCTTTTTCATATCCACGTTGAATAGATCTTCCCGAGGCAGTATAATAACGAGCTATCGTCAATCTCACAGCCGATCCGTCCGGGAAATTACGCTGTCCCTGCACTAATCCTTTACCAAACGAGCGCCGTCCAATTACCAATCCCCTGTCGTGATCCTGAATAGCACCGGCGAAAATCTCACTGGCCGAAGCGCTCAATTCATCGATCAACACCACTACATCATCATTCTTACAGGTGCCCGATCCATTCGCATAACTGTCGGTTCTCGGAAAATTCCGTCCCTGTGTGTATACAATCAGGTCTCCTCTGCTCAAAAACTCGTTCACCATGGCAACCACTACTTCGAGCGCCCCACCAATATTCCCCCTCAAATCAATGACAAAGGAGTTGGCTCCCTGGTTTTTTAATTTGGATATGGCAGAGATGAACTCACTGAAGGTATTGTATCCGAAATTCTTTCCTAATTTTATAAACCCCACCTTGTTGGTTAGCATGTAAGATGCATTGACACTGCTTATGGGAATATCACCCCGTGTAACGGTGATTTCGTACAAACTGTTTTCATTGCCCCTTTTAATACCCAATTTGACTTCCGAACCTTTCTCTCCGCTCAACTTGGCTATCACCTCTTTGTTACGTAGCTTCAGGCCCGCCACCAGGGTATCGTCAACCATCACAATCCGGTCCCAATGCATTATGCCGGCTGCTTCGGAGGGGCCACCCGGAACGATACCGGTAACGACGATAGTATCTCTCAGCACATAGAAGTTAACGCCAATTCCGGAGAAATGGCCTTCCATATCTTCATTTACCCGCCTCATATCCGCAGCCGAGATATACTCCGAATGCGGATCCAATTCCTGTATGACACTAGGGAGTGCATCTTCTATTAATTGACGCATATTGATCGTATCGACATACGATTCCCTGACGTAGTTCAGTACAGCATCCAGTTTACCATACCCTTCCACGTTCCCCGAACGTCCAAACTGACTATATTTACTTCCGATAAATATACCCAAAGCTATACCTACACCCACCCATAAAGGAAGCCACGTCTTGGGTCTCTTAGCTAAGTTCATTTTATCTCTCCTGTTACTATTTTGTCCAATTCCACTGATACAAGTTCCACTCCGGCTCTATTCAACAGGTCTATCCCATCACTCAGGCGATAATTTTCCGAATAAACTACTCTTCGTATGCCTGCCTGAATAATTAGTTTAGAGCATTCGATACAGGGTGAAGAAGTGACATAGAGTGTCGCCCCCTCACTACTATTATTGGAGCGGGCCACTTTTGTGATGGCATTCGCTTCAGCATGTAATACGTAAGGCTTCGTAATATTGTTTTCATCCTCACAAACATTCTCAAAGCCAGAAGGAGTTCCATTATATCCGTCGGAAATGATCATCTGATCCTTCACCAGCAGCGCACCCACTTTCCTGCGTTTGCAGTAGGAATTTTCAGCCCAGATAAAAGCCATGCGCATATACCGCCTGTCGAGCAGTTCCTGTTTTTCTCCGTTTTGTTTCATCTCACATCAGATTGCCTTTAAACTCATATCAAGGCTTTTAACCGAATGGGTTAACGCCCCAACCGATATATAATCCACACCTGCTTCTGCAAAATCGCGAATCGTATCGATGCCGATTCCACCCGACGATTCCAACTCTACGCAGTGATTCACAGCTCTCACTGTTTTCACTGCCTCCAGCGTCTGTGCAGGAGTAAAATTATCAAGCATAATCCTATCCACACCACCTACACGTAGCGCTTCCTGTAGTTCGTCCATATTCCTGATCTCTATCTCGATTTTGAGTTCTTTATTTTTCTCTTTTAAATAATTCTGGGCACCACGGATAGCTTTCTCTATTCCTCCTGCAAAATCCACATGATTATCTTTCAGGAGAATCATATCAAACAGGCCTATTCTGTGGTTTTCTCCTCCTCCTATCTTTACGGCCCTCTTTTCCAGAATACGCATTCCGGGAGTAGTCTTGCGGGTGTCGAGTACCTTTGCGGAGGTACCTTCGAGAAGTTTCATATAACGACTGGTCACAGTGGCAATACCGCTCATCCGCTGCATAATATTGAGAACAAGCCGTTCTGTCTGTAGAATAGACCGCACCTTTCCCGAGACAATAAAAGCCACATCTCCCGGCTCCACTTGTGTCCCATCGCCAAGAAAAATCTCCACTTTCAATTCCGGATCAAAGAAATGAAACACCTCTACAGCAATATCTACTCCTGCAAGTATACCTGCTTCTTTGATCAGTAATTTCGATTGTCCGACTTCTGTTTCCGGGATACTACAGAGTGTAGTATGGTCTCCGTCTCCGATATCTTCAGAAAAGGCTAGTCGGATAAGGTTCTGGATTAACTCACTTTCTGTCATACTTAAAACGATAACGCGCAATTTCTGAATAAACAAATAATGTGGCCGTTTTGTTATCCTTATACAAATTTTAGTACAAAAATACGAAATAAACAATTATTTTTGACTTTATATGAAAATAATTTTGCTTTCTGTTGGGAAGACAGATGATCCACTCTTTTCGCAGATCATTGAAGGATATAATAGAAGGGTCAATTTTTATATCGGGTTTGAAACCCAGACGATACCTGATATAAAAAATAGCAAAAGCCTCTCTGAAAAAGAGCAGATGAAGCAGGAAGGCGAAAAATTACTGAAGTGGTTGCAGCCGTCGGATTATGTTGTACTCCTCGATGATAAGGGGAAACAATATACCTCGACAGAATTTGCTGGATATATCGAAAGGAAATCCTTTTCCGCCATTAAGCGGCTGGTTTTTGTTGTGGGAGGACCTTACGGATTTTCATCAGAGGTGCGTGAAAGAGCAAACGAAGCAGTATCGCTGTCCAAAATGACGTTTACCCATCAAATGGTGAGGATGGTTTTCACGGAACAACTTTACCGGGCTATGACCATCCTCCAGAATGAGCCCTATCATCATGAATAAGTTCCCCGGAAGCATCATCCAAACGGATCACTATCCAGTCAGCAACAAGTTCAAGGAGTAGCGTTTATTCCTGAAACTCAAAAGAGAGCAGATCGAATATCTCTTTCTCCTGTGGATCATTGGAATATTCGAAAGCAGTTATCATACTCATCACTTTCTCCGCATTATAGGGTGAGATCCGGCCAAAGAACTTCAGCATATTCAATGCCGACTGGCGCAACAGCAGTGATTCACTTTTCAAGTCGGATACTGCTTTTTCGATTAGCTCGTCATGTCCAATCCGTACCACTGCTTCCGACCGGATAATACATAACCGTGCAAAAAGCCAGTAACCAGTAGTCCGTATATTGTCTTCTTCTCTCGCAGTCCAGCCCTGGACTAACTCTTCAGCGTAAGGAAGCTCTTGAAAAAGATTCCTGCATGCCTGTTCCCGGATCTCCTGATTGACGATTTCACACCCCCATCGAAAAGCATCTTCTTTCAACAACTGTGCAGGGGGACAGAGCATGGTTGCCAGGATCTTCAGTTCCCTGACATCCTCTCTCCACATTGTTTCTGCCAATGCCCTGTCCGGCGCATATCTGAGCGCTATCCGTTTGAGACGGAGAATATCCACTCCGAAATTCATTCGATACCCCACTCCTTTGGCTCGCATGCTCGCGGCAGTCACACCGTTCATCGACAGCCGAAGATCATTCCGTATACTTCGTAAAATCGTTTCCATTATCCAATTACATTATTGTCTTCAAGTCGACTGCAAAAATAGGCTATTCGCCCATGAAATTGGCATTTTCAATCATTTTTTACTATTTTTGTCTCAAGTGCGTTCAAGCAGGCTTGACCCACCTCTCTGTTTTCAGTATTTTGTATAATAAAAAAATATATAATGATGAGACTCCTTCTAATCAGTAACTCTACCAATCCCGGAGAAGCCTATCTGGATTATCCAAAAAACCAGATCAAAGAATTTCTAGGAGAGAAAGCGAATAACGCCATTTTTATTCCTTATGCGGCAGTCACTTTTTCGTTTGATGAATATGAAGACAAGGTAAACACCCGCTTTGCCGAAATAGGGCATCACGTTACCGGAATCCATCGCTTTATCAATCCTGTGGAAGCGATTGAAAACGCCGATGCCATCGTTGTCGGTGGCGGGAACACCTGGCAGCTGGTCAAAATGCTTCAGGAAAAGGGGTTGATGAAAGTGATCCGCAAGAAAGTAAAAAAAGGCACTCCCTATATCGGATGGAGTGCCGGTTCCAATATCGCCTGTCCTACCTTGCGGACAACCAATGATATGCCTATCATGGAACCATTGAAATTCAAGACCCTAAAGCTGGTTCCCTTCCAGATCAATCCGCACTACTTAGATGATCACCCTGCCAATCATGGTGGTGAGACTCGCGAGATGCGTATCAATGAGTTTATCGAAGTAAACCGCGATGTATATGTGGTGGGATTGCGGGAAAGCACCATGCTTCTTGTGGAAGATGACGAGATGGAACTGATAGGCCCGCGCAAAGCCCGTATCTTTAAATACGGGGAAGTACCGCTGGAGCTCTCCAATGAAGACGATTTCAGTTTCCTCCTGCAACGGAAATAAAACTGGAAAATACACATTAAAAAAGGGATTGTCTAAAAAACAGTCCCTTCTCAATATTGCTTCTAATAGGATTTCTTATCTTTTTTGATCTTCTGATCTCCGCCGTCGATCTAAAACCCACGGTGCTCCATATTTCCGAATATCGTATCGGAATGGAGTATCAGATCCACATATTGTGCACGCTTGTAAATAAAAAGATTATCATTCTCATTAATCACACTGTCCGAAAGCTTACCCCTAAATTGATCAATAGAATCGTACCCCTTTCTATCCATCCACTCTTCCACTTCACGGATCATTTCGGTAATTTGCTTCAGACCTTGCCGGTAAACGGCGCTTACTACCTGCACACAGGATGTACCGGAAAGTAGCAGTTTGATTACATCTTCACCGTTGAAAACACCCCTACTACCACACACGTCAGCATTGATACGGCTATAGAGCATCCCGGCGATACGAAGTGATTGCTTATAATCACCTTTCTTACTGAGGTTGAATGCCCTTCTGTGGCTCTCCTTCTCAATATTGATATCGGGCTGAAAAAAAGAGTTGAAGAGCACCATTCCATCTACACCCACCTCGTCGAGACGTTTGGCAAAATGAAGAATATTGGTATAGTCGGAACTAAGCTTTACGCTCACCGGGATGGATAGCTGTTTTTTGATCTCTGCAACGATTTCAATCTGTCTACGTTCGATTTCAGATGCGTCGAGGTCGAAACTGGTCGGTGTCTGGTAAAGGTTGAGTTCTATTCCGTCCACTCCCGTCTCTTCGATAAGGCGTGCATAGCGGAACCAGGATACTTCGTTCACCGCATTCAGGCTGGCAATCAGGGGCACCGACAGACTCTCTTTCGCATTACGTATCTTTACCAGATAATACTCTATCTCAGAACGGTCGATATCGGGGTGAAGCGAGGTCATCTCGGCATGGATATCATTATATTCTTCTTTCAACTCATCGAATTGCAAATCCTCCAACTGTATCTGTTCTTCAAAGAGAGTCTTATAGACAATGGCGGCGGCACCGGCCTGTTCTGCTTTTTTAAGTGACTCTATTTCAGATGACATCTCAGATGCTCCCAGTATAATCGGGTTCTTGAGTTGAATGCCCATGTAGGATGTTTCCAGATTTCTCATACGGCTATATTTTTATTCAGTACTATTGATTTTATGTTTACTGACAAAGTTATACTTTTTTTATAAAAGAACCATATTCGAACATCGCTTTTCTGATTTTTTATTCTTTGAGTTTGTACAAGAGTAGATCAATCATCATCCGCGAAATCAAGACCACTCGAAAAAAAGACTAAAACCGGGTTATCGAACTCTTCCACATTTTTAATGGGCTCCAGCACCTCCTTGTTCACAAATAAATCGGCTTCATCTTTCAATTCAATGATCCTGTCCGCTTCCATGCCATATACTATTTCCTCATCCGTTGTTGTGAGTGCCGGGCCCCAACCCTGACCAAAAAAATCACTCCGGTTTGCAGTACTTCTATATGCTTTGCCCCTTTTTATAGAATAAAATATATCAGCCGACTGGTAATTGGGCAATGGATAGTGCACATTCAGGAAAGTACCGGCCACATATATAGAGCTCAGTCCGACAGAGAATCCCCTATCCCGCAAAATGGGACCCGCATCGAAATCAGTCTCAAGATCCATGGCATTTAATTCAGACAATAGTTTCGGGTTGACAACCTTTAGATCCGATCTGACCGTTAAGATGGGTTCGGCGATATTCTTATCAGAAAATTGATAGACTGAATCGGAAAATTGTGCCGTCACATAAAAGCCATGTGTTGAATAACCGGCTATACTCCTCATAGGAGTGCTTGAGACACTACCGATGACGGGGTAGGGCAAATAGCTACCCGTAATAGAATAATCATTCTCACTCACGGTGATATAGGCATATTGGCTATCCTTGTTATTACGCATGCCCAGCAACAGGTCATCACCGATTATGCCAACAATATTATAACTTTCATTCATTTCTTTGGCACAACTATGGCTGCTGATATATTTTCCATCGAATGAAAACCGGAGCATTTTAGATTTCAGCACATCGAAGATACCGACATAACCCTTCTCCTTATTGACATAAAAATCAACAAAAGAGATCAATTCCTCTCCACCTTGTCCAACACTCCCTATCTTATTCAGGAATTTTCCTGACATACTAAAAGTAAACAGGTCTTTCTTATCGTCTTTCACAAATATCAAGTCACCTTCAACACAAACTTTATCAATCTCGCCGATCAAACTTTCATCTGTTGTCTCTAAAGGCACAAACCGACAATTGTCTATGGGTCGCTTATACGAAAACAGGTTCTTCACCGGCAATTGCCGGATATCAATCTCTACGACATTCGACAACCCTTTCCCATTCTGTTTCTCTTTCCCGTCTCCACAAGAGATAATCACCAGAAATAAGAACATATAAAACAAATACTTCATACGGTTACAACAATTTTATTACTTCTTCCCTACTCCCATAAACAGCGGCAGGAATACAAACAAGGCCACAAACGACAATACCAGCCCGCCGATGGTGCCGGCTGCCAGGGGAAACCAGAAAGCCTCCTTGTATTCACCCACCATGAATGGGATGAAACCAAGTACAGTAGATATGATGGTCAGGAATATCGGCCTGATCTTCACATTCCATGCTTTCAGGTAAGCTCTCATCGGTGATGTCCTTTTATTAGCCCTCCTTATATTATTGTATTCATTCAGCACATAAATATTTGCATTGACCGATATCCCCGCCAGGAGGATAAAAGCGGCGAAGCCACCCTGGTCGAAATTCAGATTGAACAGGTAGAATGTGAGGAATAAGCCGATGAATGAAATCGGAATGATAAATATCACTACCAGCGGTTGCTTCAGGGAGTTGAACAGGATGCTGGTGGTGACAAATATGATGGCTATTACCAGGAATAACAACCAATACTGGCTTGAACCTCCCTGATCCCACCAATAGCGGTAGCCTTCGCTTTCGGCCTTATAACCCAATGGTGCATCCTGGTTAAACGCTTTAATGGTGCGTTCCATCACGTTCCACGACTGCTGGTAACTGCCGATATATTCATATTGCAGGCAAAGGCGATATTCCTGATTCTCCTTGGCAATATCCTGCGGGACCTGCGCCTTCTCAATGGATGCGATTTCGGTCAGCTTATACCCCCTGTCGCCCACCCTTCCCGGGTAGTTCTCCATATTCCAGATATCCAATTTGGAGATCTGCTCGGAGTAAAGTTGTATAGGTTCTATCCGGCCACTACTGATCCAATCCCCCGCATGCACGTTCTTCTCGAACATAGGGGTAAGCGAATGGAACAGGTCGGCCGGCAGAATATTCTCCTGTGCCAACCGTTCCTTATCCAGGTCGAAGACATATTCCATATAATCACTCTTATACCAACTGAATTTGGAGTCGATCGTCACCTCCTTGATCCTGCGGTGCTGCAGGAGGGAATCCTTCATCGCCAGCGCCAGCGAGTTGAGGTCGTCATAACTATACCCCAACAGCTTGATCCGGCTGGATCCCGCCTGCTCTTTGACCTCGTTGTTAAAACCGTCGCCCAGCCCGTATACGCCCCAGCTGCCACCTCCCAGTTCAAGGGCTTTGCTTATCAACCTTGACCGCAGGGTATGGGGGAATGCCCCACGCTGGTGTTTCTTCACGAACAGGATACGGATGCTCGCCCTCTGCCCGCTTTCGATACTGGTCTCAAACTGCCTTACCTCAGGGTATTGCTTGATGTAGTTCTCCATCTTCCGGATCAGGTCGTTCATCTGCTCCCGGGTGGTCCCGTTGGGCAGGGTGGCCGCCACATTCAACGATGTCTCACTGCGTTCACCGGAGGAATAGGATCCGTTGCGTACCTTTTGCGCGAAGAGACGCATCGTGCCACCCAGTGCGACATCCGACACCGGTTTTATCTTTTCCTTGTAAAAGGAGGAGCCCAATGTCTTGTTATAGAGGTCTCCCCAGAATCCCAGGTCTTGCGACTGGGTGACCGTGAAATAACCTCTTTCAGTCTTCTTCTCTATCTTATCCGGCAAAAGGAAGACCGGTATCCCGAAAGCCAATACAAGAAGGAGGATAAACCAGGCCCTTTTGCAGTACATGAACAGGATCACCTTTTCATATACCCGGTTGAGGATGGCCAATAACCGTTTACTCTTTATTCTTTGCAGGATACGCCTTATCCTGTTTCCCTGATGCAGCCGACCGGTAGAGCCTCTCTTTTTGTTTTTCCCTATATTGAGTTTTTCTATCAGGGCGGGCACCAGGAACAGCGCGACGAATAACGAAACGATAAGGTTAATGATGATGACCCAGGCGAAATCCAATAGATTGAGCCGTACACCCTCATCCATAAAGAAGATGATCACCAGCGAGCCGATGGTAGTGATGGTGGCTGTCAGGATCGCCATAAACGCTTTCTTGTTACCCCGCTGGATAATCTGGTCCGACATGATGATGGCATTATCGATGATCAATGTCAGCGAAATGGTCAACCCCGCCAGGGAAAACATCTGCAATTCTATCTTTAGCAGATAATAGAAGATCACCGCTATGGCGATATTGGTCACCAGGGAGAATATGATCAGGAACGAATACTTTAGATTGCGGTAGATCAACAAGACAAAGACCAGCAGGATCAATACCGTCAATCCAGAACGGAAATAGATCTTGTCCATTTCCGCCTTTATGTATTCACCGGCATCGTACGACAGGTGGAGTTCATAATCGGCAGGCATCGACTTTTCGAGTTCTTTCATCAACTGCTGTACTTCTCCGCTCATGTTCAGTTGGTTGGCAGCATCTTCCGCTGTCACCGACAGATAGATGGAATTCAAACCATTGATCCTAAAGTAGCTGGATGCTTCTTCCTCTTCGTAGCTGGTCTCCACTAACTGGTCGAGATAAAGGATCGTCCCTTCGCTGTTCTTCACTTGTATCAAAGCGGGATCAAACGGCGTGTCCCGGTTTTCGGCAATAAGCGCTATCCGTATCCACTCCTCATGGTTTTGTGCATCTTCGATTTTGCCCACCCCAAGGAATTCCTTGGTCAGGTAGGCATGGATGGCCGATCTGATATCGTTCAGGCTGACTTTATAGCTTTGCAGTTGCACAAAATCATATTTCAACTTGTAAATCATCCTGCTGGCGCCGGTGACATCCACCCGGTCGATTCCTTTCAGTTCGGCGAGTCTCGGTTTGACATTGTTATCCACATACTCCTGTATCTGGATGGGAGAGATGGGCGCATTGATCGTGTACCGGATAAATGGATGGTTCACCTCTTCGGTGGTGCCCGACATGTAGATGTGAGGGTAACTCACGCCGGGAGGGAGCGACGGCCATGTCTGCCGGACGACAGTCGATATCTCGAATCGGGCCATATCAGGATCGACATGGTCCGACAAGCGCACGGTGATACTACCGCGGCCGTTGGAAGAATAGGAGCTTATATCCTGTACCCCGTTTATCCGCATCAGCATTGCTTCAAGCTTGGAGGTGACCTCTGTCTCTACCACCCGGGCCGATTGTCCCCACATGCTGAATGAGACATTCACTACCGGATACTTGCGTGAGGGGTTGAGTTTGACGGATAGCTGGGGTATCAGGATAATCCCGATGATCAGCAAGCAAATAAAGACGACGATGATGGAAAAGGAGGGGAACCGCCCTTTCTCCTTCTCCTTGTCCCTGTGCCCGGTATATGTCAATTCATTCCTATCCTGCATGGAATTTATCCTCAATTTCTTATTCCTTCTATCCTGTCGAACTGCTCCGTCAGCACCTCCTGCTCCAGGAAGTCGAAAAGCGTCAGTTTGCGTAATTTATAGTAGCTCAACCAGTAATCCCGCAGCGACAGGATATAACTCTGGTGCGCCCTGTTTTGTCTTTCCTGCGAGAGGATAAGGCTGTTCAGATCGGTCTTCCCGATGATGAACCGTTCCTTGGTCATATTATAGGCCATGGTAGCCAGTTCGAGCGCCTCCTCGGCACTGGAGATAAGATTTTGACGAACATTGAAATCATTGACCGTCATGATTACATCCTGCTCCAGGTTGAGTAATCGTTGCTGGATCGATATTTTCGTCACGTTCAGGTTATTGCGTGCCATATTCGCACGCCCTTTACGTACGCCCCAGTCGACCAGGGGGATGGTCAGCCCTACACTCACCACATCCTGTTGCAGCGGATTCTTGTAGGCTCCTGACAGATTATGGGCAACCTGGTTAAAACCGACGCTCACCGAGAAGCTGGCGTCGAAAGTCGAACTCTTGGTGGTCCTGTCCACTTCCCTCTCCGCTTCCAGCACCTCCTGGTCGAATCCGATAAAGTCGGGATTGTTCATCCTCGCGTATTGAAGCGCCAGATCGGATGATATCTCCACTTTCTCCGGCCGGTCGGGCAATGCAAGCTTTACCTGTGTCTCCTTGTCCATGTTGAGGAAAGAGACAAAGCCGAACATCGCCCTTTTCAGTGCGATCTCACTATTTTGTAGCGTATTCTTCGAATTGACCGCGTTGAGTTTCAGTGTCAGTAGGTCCGACTGGGAGATGGAGGCAATCTTATACCTGTTCTCGCCGATATGGTAAAGTGTATCGGCAGATGCTACATTCTCCTGTGCCATCGTGTATTCCACCTGCGCCATGGCCAACGAGAAAAAGTGGGAGATAACCGATTCCGAGATCTCCTGCATGGAATAGAGGAACTGCTGCTTGGCCCTTTCATATTTGAGCGGTTCTATTTTCTTCTCCCACTTGAAGCCATTGAATCCGAAGAGGGACTGTGAGTACCCTATACGGATTGGCACCGAGCTGAACTGCGAGTAGGTATTCTCCCCGAAATTGCGCATATATCCCAATTCGGAGTCGATAAAGAAGGTACCCCCGGTAAGGTCAAAATTCTGTCTTATGGCAAGATTACCATAGGTATGCAATGATTGTTGCTGCCGGTACA
Source organism: Proteiniphilum sp. (assembly GCF_034927365.1). Classification (GTDB taxonomy): domain Bacteria; phylum Bacteroidota; class Bacteroidia; order Bacteroidales; family Dysgonomonadaceae; genus Proteiniphilum. Next base: position 16,612 of record NZ_JAYFQD010000028.1, read on the forward strand.
CGTCGATATTATTCTCCGAGTCATATCGCTGGGTAAAATCCCGCCGGTATTGGATAGGGGTGGTTCTCAACGACAGGGAAGGCAGTCGCCCTGCCCTGAAAGAGCGGTATTCCCAGTAATTTGCCATATAGAGGTTTTTTGCCCGGAACGCCTGAAGCGAGCTGTCGGAAGCGATATCGATACTCCGGCCCAAGTCAAGCGTGATCGCCTGTGAAAATAGCGACAGGCCAAATAACCAGCAAATTAACGGAAGAACTAACTTTTTCATTGTACAATACGTTTGATTTTATTTTTTGAAATAATAGAAAAAGACAACCGGATTATCATCTTCAGAGATTTTTTCTAAAATCTCCCGCTTATCTAAATTGGAGTTTAAACCACCTGTACTTGCAATTTCCAAAAATCGGGGAATTTGCTCTGATCTGAGATAACTGTATACACCCTTACTGTCCGCATAGGCAAATGTTGAAAATAAAACCCAGTCTCCGCTATAGACAAGATCATCTTTCAGGTAATCTACCCTTCTCGTTGTTTTATGCTCCTTATCATACACCACATATTCCGAGTCTTTCCTATTATAATACCGGAAACAGATTATATTTCCAAACTCAACATATTGCTCAATATTATAGGAAATATCCCGTTCAAACATTATTTCATGAAACTTACTACTATAATTTTCTCCTTCACTTTTAATCAATTCCTGAATCTCTTTTTCAGTGATCCAGTTTTTGGACTGAATTGCCAGATAAGGTGTTATTTCATTATTCTGGATGTAAACAACAGTATCCATAAACATCTGGACATATTTGGCACCTCCATCTTCATCGGGATAAAAAAATCCTTCTGAACGTCCAATATATCCATTCCAACCCTTATTATATGCCAAAGCACTCAAATAGGAGGCTACCGGTCTACCGGTTTTTGCGTCAAATTCCTGTAACAGGAAAGAATCATCCCTCTTTGAGTTTGGTATTGAACCGGTATATATTTTACCATCATCATAGTGGATATAATAACTACTGAACCCATCCTGACTTATCCCTATCGAGTTAATAAATTTGCCGGATGCAATATCATATTGAAGCACCTTGTCCGATGAATTATCAAGCAGGTAAATCTCTTTCTTTTCAAAATCTATCGCTGAACCTGATACACCCTGATATTCACCCGGTCCCTGTCCCATTTGCCCAACCTTGTGCAGAAAACGCCCCTTTCTGTCGAATACAAACACAGACTCCGTATTGTCAGCATCCGTTACCACAATAAAATCGTCCAATACCCTTATGGCACTTACCTCACCGATAAGACATTCCTCTTTTGTTTCCAGAATAATTGTCTCCACATCCCGGAAGAAAGTGGATAAATTGATAAACTCTTCCTTCGGCGTCTCATCAATATTTACCACATATAAATTTTCATTTCCGGCAACGGGCGAACGCTCCCTCTTTCCGGAAAAAGAGCAAGATACTAACATTGAAAGAAACAAAACAGTACAAATAATTTTCATATCTCTTAGAATCAAGAGTTTATTAATTGAAAATTGAAAATGAATTCCAAATCAACGTAGTCAGATCTTAGTACATTATCATATTGGCACATTAGTCACATTGGCATATTGACACATTAACCTTCTCCTCTTTCCTATAAATCCACCAGTAGACCAATGGCACAACAAACAAGCTGACGGGCGTTCCCATGAGCATACCGCCGATGGTGGCAATTGCCAGTGGTTTCTCCATATTGGATCCCAAGTCGTTGGTGAAGAGCAGGGGAACCATACATACGATGGAAGTCATGCTGGTCATCAGGATCGCTTTCAAACGTCTGCGGCCCGCTTCATGGATTGCTTCCATCAGGTGCATCCCCTCCTTGCGCAATTGGTTCATCACATCCACCTTAAGGATGGAGTCGTTGATGATGATACCGCAGGTGACCACAATACCGATCGCCGACATCAGGTTGAGCGTATGACCGGTAACGATCAGCAGCGCCAGGGCGGCAGAGATATCGATCGGTATTTCCAGCAGTACGATCAGCGGCTGTTTGAAATTCTCAAACTGGGCAGCCAATATGAAATACATCAGCATGACCGAAACAAGCAGGATCAGCATCATCTCGTTGAGCATCTTCCTGTTGGAGAAAAATCCTCCCGAGAAATCGACCTCCCAGTCTCTATCCTTGACGGTCTCGGTTTTCACTTTCTCTATGATCTGCTCCGCCTTATTGGTCTCGAAGTAGGGGAAGGGCACATATTCACCGGCCTTTCCCGCCACGATGGTCTTCAGGTCCTTGGTAGGCGTTGCCGTCACAAAGGTGGAAAGAGCTACCCTGTTTCTTGTACCGTCGCTATTGGAAGAGATCTCCACCAGCGTATTGTTGATCACCTCCGTAATGGTTTTCTCCTCATCGCCCAATAATATGGGGAGGTACTGCTGTTGGGAGCGCAGGGTGGCGAACTGGTTTTCCTTGAAGGCAGTCCTGAGTGCACGGTATATCAGGTCGTAATCCACATTGTAAAGCAGCAGCTTCTCCCTGTCGATATGTAGGTTGATCTGGTTTTGGAAGGAGTTCCCCACGGGTGTCTCCCCGGTGATCTGCTCCAGGTTCTTCTCCATGGCAAGGACCGTCGCTTCGTCTATGCTCCAGGTCTTATCCGTGGCATAGTACTCCACCACCAGTTCCGCCTCACCCGTGCTGAATATCTTCTCAAAAATATTACCCACCGGCGAGAAGGTGATCAACGCTTCCGGGTATTGTTGACGGAAATAGTCCTGGATCTTTGGCTTCAGCCTATTCACCTCATCCGCCGTTTTGGTTTTGATATAGAACTCCGCCTCGGTAGACGACAGGTCACGGTCCCTGTTCAACAGGAACTGTTGCAGGCCGACCAGCCCGGAGTTCTCTTCTGTCTGTGAGTCGAAAGCCTCGAAGAACCGGATACACCGTTCATAGTTCTCCTGGATATGTATATTCTGGTTCCATTCCACCAGCACCATCACCTCATTCTGGTTGATATCGGGCATCTTCTCCTTCCTGATTACCATGAAGAGCACCACGCATATCGGGGAGAGAAGAAGCATAAGCGTCAGGGTAAGGATCTTATGGGAGAAGACCAAGTCGATCCCCTTATGGTATATTTTCTGTGCGATGGAATCCTTTTCTTCTTCATGCACTTTCGGCTTCATATTGCTCAGGAAGGCTGGCATCCTGCCGGAATAGACAATCTTGTAGAGTATGGGAAGGAGGGTCATCCCTGTGAGATAGGAGACCAGCAGGCCGACGGTAACGGAGAAGGCCTGGTCGAAGAATATCGCGCCGGCGATCCCGCTCATAAAGATAAGGGGCAGGAAGACCGATATATTGGTCAGCGCGGAACTCAACATCGGGATACTCACCTCGTTCGTCCCTGCTATGCAAGCCTTATTCAACCCTAACCCCCTGTTCCGGTATTGCCCTATATTGTCGGTGACCACGATGGAGTTGTCGATCATGTTCCCCGAAGCCAGGATCAACCCTGTCAGGGAAACCACATTCAGGGAAACATTAAACAGGTAGAAGAAGAGGATACTGATCACCAGCGACACGAAGAGGCTGAGACCTATAATAATGGAGGAGAGGCCATCTTTCAGGAAGATCACCGAGATCAGGAATACGAAAAGGAAGGCGAGTATCAGGTTCTGCTGCAGGTTGGATATGGTATAATCGAGCAGCTCCGTCTGGTTTTGGGTCATATTGAACTCTATCTCCGGGAAGTCTTTCCGGAACTGCTCCACCACCTCGTCCATGGCACGCTGCATGCTGGTCATATTCTCATCCGACTGCTTGATCACTGAGAGGATAATGGCACGCTTACCGTTGTATATGGCCATCCCTTCCTCCTTCTCGGGAGCGAACTCCACTTTTGCCAGGTCTTTCAGCTGGTATATCCGTTCATTCTTGCGGATATAAATATCCTCGATATCCTGCAATGTCCGTAAGATCGACGAGAAACGGATCACATATTCATAGTAGCCGTCGCGCACCACCATGCTTCCGGGATCCACGTTGTTGTTATTCAGCGCTCTCTCGATATCCGACAGACTAATACCGCTGATATCGAGCATTCTCTTGTCGGGCGAGATGATGATTTGCTTTTTCATCATCCCCGACATGTCGATCATCGCCACTTGGGGCAACTGCTCGAAACGGCGCCGGATGACACTCTCGGCAAACTCACCCAGTTCGATGAACTTGGCCACATCGGTCTGTTCGAAACTACTGTCGGCACGCAAGGTAAGGTCCAGGCTAAACACCGGGATATCGGTCGCGCTGGCCTTGATCACCCGTGGACGGGTAATCTCACGGGGCAGGTAGTTCATCGCGGCATCGATCTTCTCGTTCACCTCGATGAATGCCAGGTCGGTATTAGCCCCATATTCGAAACTCATGTGGATCACAGCGTTTCCGTCACGGGTCTCACTGCGTATATCACGTAATTTGCTCACCTGCATCAGTTGTTGGCGCACACGACTGACCACCGTGTTCTCCAGTTCACGGGCGGAAGTGTTTTGCCCGGATACCTGCACGGTGATCTCGGGGATCGCCACGTTAGGCAGCAACGATACCGGGATATTCATATAGACAATGATACCCAGTATAAAGAGGGCAGAGAAGACCATCAATACCGATATAGGCCTGTGGATGAAATATTTGATCATTACCTTATACTATTATTGAGTAGCTCCATTTGTTTAAACCCTATCCCTTCAATTTGTAAAAGACCAGTACCGGATTATCATCCTCATCATATTGATTGAGTATAGCTTCAACATCGGCGGGATATTCTTTTTTGAGCGCCTCGTCCTTATTTATTTCTGACTTAAAAGAGTTTACACTACCATTCGACCAGACCTTCACAATGGTACCATCGTCATAGAAATCCATTGTGCCAAAGTCGGGAGTGGATATCAACCCATATTCTTCCACATAGATACCCTTGTTCTCCTTCTTATCCCATACGACAACACTCATGAAAGACTCTTTTACCTGAAAATCAGCCACGATAAAACGGCTGCTCTCCACCACATCCAGGAAGCCGGGAGTATAGTCATTCTCTTTCGCCATGCTACGCATAAGCTGTATATAGTCGTAATTATACTCCTTGCTTTCCAATCGTTGCTGCAAGGATTCGGGAGATATGCTCTTTTTCCCATGATCGAACCTCAAGTAAGGTTTAGAATCTCCATCTTCGTACCTTTCAATCACATCGGAGAAAAGCATCCCATAAGTGACCTTCCCGTCATGGATAGAAAAGGGCTGCCTGGAGAGTGTGTATGAAATCTGCGCGTCTGTCTTCGCCGGATAATAACAGATATCTTTTATCTTTTCGAAGGATGAACGGCTTACGATAGAATACAGGCTGTTATCTTCCCAACTGGATCCCGAATAGCAGAATATTTCATCTTCATTCATCACTTGTGCGTTTTTTATGAATGAAGCATTGCTGTTGTTATGCTTGGCCCTGTTCAGGAAAGCGCCCGACGCACTGTACCGGATAATGGACATACTCATCGGATCAATCAGGTTGATCGACTTGTCTATCTTGTCTACATAAAAGCTGGAGATCGCGATGTATTCTTCCGGTCCTTGTCCCATCACCCCGATTTTACCCAGGTATTTCCCATCGTAGGAGAATGATAATATCTTCGCCTGGGTCCTGTCCAATATATAAACCACGCTATCCATCAACTGAATCTGGTTTATATCCTTGATCAGGCTCTCATCGGTGGTCTCCAGTTTCACCAAAAAGCAATCTTCAAAATAATTCGCATCGTTATACCTCAACTTCGGCACCTTCTTCAGGCTGCTGACCTTTATCGTCTCCACCCCGTCGGAAGGTTGTTCATCCGGCTTCTGGTAACAACCCGGATACAAGGCTCCGATGAGAAATGCACTGCACCACAGAATGATATTCCTTTTCATACTCATCGTTTCACAATCACCGGCACCTGGTCCATCAGGTTGATATTCCCTTCGTAGATGACGCTGTCTCCCGCGTTTATCCTGTCCGGGACAAGCACATAGCTGTCGGAGTTCTCCTGTGCCGTTTCCACATAATTCCACATAGCCTTACTGTTTTTCAAGGTAAAGACCACTTTCTTATTGGTCCTTAGCACCACAGCCGATTTGGGTATCACGAGCTGCTTGTCCAACAGTCGCTGCACGCGCACTTTCACATTCATCCCTTCATAAAACTTATTCTCACGGTTGTTGACTATCGCCTTCACCCTTACCATCCCGTTCCGGTCTATGATGGGATTAATTTCGGAGATACGTCCCTCGACAGCATAACTGCTTTGGGAAAAAGGCGACACGATCACCTTATCATTCAGTTTGATAAGGGATAGTTCATTTTCAAGGATATGAAAGACCACTTCGGGATTCTGGTTATCGACGATGGTACAAAAAGGATCACCCCCGGGCTGGTTAAATTCTTTCACGGTCAGGTTAGCGATCACCCCGTTAAATGGAGCGTACAATGTCGTCATCTCCAGGTTGTATCTGGCTATTTTATAATTATTGCGGCTTTGCTCGTAGTTGCTCCTGATCTTGGCAATCTTCATCACTTCGGGCGGGATCTGTGCCGAATCGCTGAGCGAATAACCCTGCCCTATCAGCACATCCTGCAGGTCGAGTTTGGCCCGTTCGAACGACTCTTCAGCCTGCTCCATACTATTTTGCAGTTTGAACTTGTCGAGTTCTGCCAACTTCTGCCCTTTGGCCACCCTCTCCCCGTTTTTCACGTATATCTTCACAATATGCTCCTGCTGTTGGAAGCGCAGATCGGCCTTATGCAAAGAAGCGATCGTCCCGTTAGAGATCAGTTCATATTTGAAGTCCTGGTATTCCACCAGTTTGGCCCTCACCTCCACCGGCTTCTCTTCTGCCACCTCCGTCGTTTTTTCATTTTCCTCCTCTGCTTTCGGCTTGTTGGATGAACACGAATACAACATCGACACAAGCACGATAGCCATCAAAATTTTCTTCGACATATCTGTTTCGTTTTATATTTTTCTTCAATTGAATGCCCTCATTGGCGTATTGGATTGTAGTATCTAAGGTAAATGCACCAGATCGAATGTAGCCATCTTCCTATGAGGTTATTATACTTTTTGTTCATTTGAATAACGATTGTGTATCTGCCACAGAAAGTATTAAAGTATCCTAACGGCAGTTGTGGTTGTAAAGTAAAGAAATAAAAACATCATAGCCAACAAAAACATAATTTTTTACCTATAAAAAAGCACCTAAATATCTGTTTATAAAAGGAATGAATAGCGATATCAGTATATAATTTTTACCTGCTTCTTGTCCTCAAATCAGTCGATAAAGTCGTAAATAAATAAGATTGGATTGTTCTCTTCATTCAATTTGGCAACCACCTCCACTATCTCCGTAAATCTTTGATCGGTTTTTCTTTCTTCCGGTATGCGTTCTACAGCGTTTTTTATATGGGAAGGATCATCAATGGTACAGATAATTTTATCTGTATTACCAAGAGTGACATAACTCCGGAATTCTACTCCCCATCCGGGATTTACCATATATTGATAGCCCTTCAACTCCTTACTCCTACTATTACAGATGAAGATTCCGGTGTTAGTTGTAAACATCAGATGATCTCCATTTTCGACAATATTGGACATTGAATAGATATAATCATTCTCAGCACATTCCCTGAGGATCACTTCGGAACGCTCCTCCTGCTTCAATCTTTCGGGAAATGTAAATTTCTTAAAATCCAGATCATATATCTTGAGGGCATATCCATTCCTGATTCTGTATATTGCATTGTCGAATCGACGCACATATAAAATATTCTTTCCCCTATTCAAAGAATTACCACTGATGAACAGATCGTTCTTTATATCTATCGGATCCAATGTTTGGATCATCTTCCCGGTCTCTTTGTTTATCACATGCAGTTGCCCCGTTTCCAAATCGCTATTATGTACTTTCTCCAGATAGATATGATGTTCATTCACGGCCAATTGACTATAGTATTCATCAAGTCCCTTCTCTTCAATGAACCGACCATCATAGGTAAATCGGATGATCTTGTTAGGGATATCACATAAAAGGATTATCTGTTTTTGATGCGTATCCACCGCGAAATCACTGATTTGTATATATTCTCCCGGACCTTGTCCCTTACTGCTTATTTTACCGGTGTACTTTCCGGTCATATCGAATGACAATACCTCCATCAGCCCCCTGTCAAGGACAAAAAGCTGATCCCCGTCCGAAGAGATCCTGCTTATTTCCGACAGGAGCGACTCGTCAACCGTTTCCAACACCACTATCTGCGGCTTTTTAAAACAGGAAGTGTCCGGTAAGATTTCATCTGCCGACGACAGTGTGATCGTGGGAACGTTACTTATCTCAGCATTTACCTTGGGCATTCCCCATTCAAAACCGATTACATTATTGAAGAGAGCGATCAGCAGGGCCAGTAAGGCGACAATAATTATAACTATATACTTTTTCTTCATCCCGTTGATTTTTATTGAGGAGTGATTACAGCTATTATCGGATTGTCATCTTCCGATATCTGATTGATCAAATCCAATAAGTATTGTTTTTTTGGCGTATTGCCTAAAGCTATCTCTTCTTTTTTCTGAATTAACATGTCGGGAGGAACAGTGCCATAGAATAAATCCCCGTCACCCATCATCGGCATGGGAAGGTCGTCTCCACCATCTATATCATTTGTGATAGGGAACTGTCCACCCCTGTTATAGGAAATATCTTTCAGTTCTTTTGATACTTTATCGTAGAGCACGTAATGTGTAGAAGGATATTTAGAATAGGCAAAAAACACCTTGTTTGCCGATTCTGCAAAATAGAAAATATCGCATATACCATTTTCCCTCACAAAATCAACTATTGCATTTATATCCAGATCCGGTTCAGGTGTATTCATCAGTATCTCCATCTCCTCCGTTCTTTGATTATTTTTAAAATTGATATAGAGGTATGGAGTGGCCCCTTCTTTGGAAATATGGAAAATAGTATCATTCAACGACTCTATTAACGACAGAGCCACTGCATCATGTCTACTAAAGCACTGTATTGCAGTTGGGATTGCGGAACCATTCGCATTTTCAGAAAAATACAAATCAGTACTATAAGTTTTAAAATCTCTATCTGTGATGATAAGATTGGGATATCTTCCTTCATTAAAAAGATCCCGGTTGGTGATATAATCACAATAAAAGGCAAAATATCCTCCGGGTATGTAAGAGATACGACGTGCTTCGAACTCCACTCTATGGGATTCGATGTATTCACCATCGAGGCTGAAATGCAAAACCTGTTTTCTAGAGGTGTCATGCAGTAATAATTGTTCATTATCGGTATCTACGGTAAATCCTCCCAGACTCTTATATTCTCCTGGACCCTCACCTACCCTGTTGATCTTAAAAAGGAACTTCCCGCTTTCATTAAAACAGAAGACCGACCGGCTAATATCTTTATCCAGAATATAAAACCGACCCTTATATTTAAGGATATCGGAAATCTCCCCTATAAGAGAGTGGTCTGTGGTTTCAAGGGGTATGTAGCTGATATCGGAAAACAGTTCAGAGAGATTAATTGATCCAATCGCCTTACCGGGATCAACATTGATGATTACATCCATATCCCCCTGCGGTAACGGATTATTATTACAGGAATAACCAAGCCATAGCATCAGGGCGATACAGATAAGTGATATTTTTTGTTTCATAAGCTTATGTCTCTCCACAAATGGTTACTGCTTCAAATGCAGTATCTCTATGATTGGATTCATCTCATTCATTTCTTTTTCCGACATGGAAGCGGTTAATTCCCTTAATTTAGCTTTAGCAATATCGGATGTATATTCACTATCTAACATCTCCAATACAAAATCGTAGGGGATAGCCAATACAATAGAATGAATATCATTAGACGCAATAATTTGACCATCTACAGAAGGGATCTGCGAATTTTTGAATTTGATCCCCCTCAATGTCTTTACAATATTGTCTTTCTTTGAAAATAGGGATATAAAACTTCTATTTCCCTCATCAGACCATTCCGTCAGAAGGATGTTTCCTTTTTCCTGAGTTTTTATCTTGCTGACATAACCGTCTCCTTTACTTATCTTGTTATTTTTTACATCCTCTATGGACATCCCATTCTTTATTTCATAAGATAAATATTTATACAATGAATCCTGCCGGAAGTGATAGATCTCATTCACGTCGCCACAAGAAAGCCCCACACCATCATCCATCGGATATAAATAAGAATAGTCTTCGTTCAACACAAAAGGATAGCCATATTTTCTATCCAGGTGCATCTTCAGAAACTCACCTTTCGAATCAACCTCCCATAACCCGGCATATTTATATCCATCAGAGAAATCAAAGCAATAACACAAGAAATTCCCATTTGGAAGATTGATTATGTCTCGAATAACAGCACTTTCAGAAAACTGATTAATCTCCTTGATGAAATCGCCAGCCATAGTGTAAAAAATCAGTTTATATTAAGACTACGAGATGTAACTTTCGACCTTACAACTTTATATTCGGGCAACTTGTCAACATCTTCATTATTGTAGCGCCATATCTTCTTCCTGGTATCCCAAGACCAGTTCTGGTCTTCTACCTGATACTGTTCTTCTGATTCATCAATTGCAGCGGCAATCACTTCTTCGTTCTTGACGGTTTTTTTCTCCACCTTGGCTTTTCTAATAAAAGAGGAGGGGTATGCGTGTACAGTATCTCCTTCAAAGGTCCATCGTTTTCCGGTCCAACTCCACCCCTCTTCAGATGTCTGATAACTACCGGATGATTCTTCGTGCACTTCCATCACCGTATTTATCTCTTTTCCCCCGGATATATGCGTACTATCTATCGTCTCGATTATCGAGTAAGACACAGGTGTAACCATTATCCTGCTTCCGTAATAATACCATGCATTGTTGCCATGCACCCACCCCTCTTCCACCTTTGAGGATTCGGTCATTCTCAAAGTAATCGTTTTCTCTTTTGCCGATAAAAGGTTGTCGGCGTTTTGTGCACTCAACCCCATGCAGCCAATGGCAAGAAGTAAGATTACTAAAATATTCGTTCTCATAATTTCATTGTTTTATAATATGGTGCATATTTCCCTTTTACGTTAATAGTTGAATTTCACGATATGGCATTCAGGTTCATCACTAAATCCATAAATAATACGGTTTGTGGGATCCACCACAGTTCCATAAATAGGAATATCCAACAGATATCTCCTTAGGGGATTGCCATCCCAGTCGAAAACATATATATATCTTTTATGGAAGACATTGTCTGCGTATAGTTCACCCGAATAGGTAACAAAAACTTCCTCTCCCGCATTGGCGGGATAAAAATAGGTCTCTCTTGTTTCCTCTGTTCCACCGGCTACGGAGACAGATTCATTTCTCACTGCTTCCACGGAAGGTTTGATACAATCAGCCCCTTGTATTCTCCGGATTAACAACCCATCTACATCGTATATCTCGATCAGATCTATGAGCCGGTAGCTCAAGAAAATCCGGTCTTTAAAGTTGGTGGAATAATCACTTGTAAATCCAAAAATAACCTCCTCAAATGTCTTGTTCTTATCGATATATGGAAATGATCCTGTTGAACTTTGAAGCGTCCCATTCAAATCAAAAATATTGAATCTGTTATTATCCAGGTTATTGTTCAATTTGAATGAAAATATCTTGTCCCCGATGACTGAAAGCTGTTCACTCCTGTCTTTCAAGGTAATGGTCGCAAGTGGCGTTGGATGTTTTTCCTTTATAAAGGAGCCAATATCATATTTAGATACAATCGATTTCTGCTGATCATATAACCATAAATTGGTATCAGAAGATTGTATAAAGTTAGGGTATAACATCTCACCGGGTCCATTCCCGATAAGTATGGATTCCCCGAGATATTTATTTGTCTTGATATTGAATTTTTGATAAGCATATTCTGTACTGACATTATAGACTATCAATATTGAATCTTTCAGTGTCATTTTGAAAGGTTTATAGACAATATCATCAAAAAGTATCTCTTCGCCTGCTAATTTGATATAATCACCAAAATCTGAATCGCTGATGATAAGAGTATTATCATCAGAAGCACCTCTCTCCTCACAAGATAGTAGTAATATGAAGCTTATTAAAAGAAATGGCATCAAATCTATTTTCATACTTCCGATGTTTACTGTCTCAATAAACGATTTATTGCAGGAAATTACTGACAAATATACCACAAATAAAACAAATAACTTAATTTTTATAATTTTTCTTATCCTCCATACCTACTACAAAGGTCGTACCAACTTATTATATAATTAATTATAAATCAATTACAAAGAAACGACCCAAACCAACATGTGCGATTAAGCACATGTTATGTTCGATTTCGCACCTAAAAGAGGGTTTATTCTTTTCCATATTTTTTTAAGTGTATGAAATTTTCATCAAATGCTACCTCATTGAAATACAGCTAACACAAAATACAAAAAGAGTCAAACATGTCAAAATAGAATAGACAAAATTGTCTGCGGCTTTATTTGTCATTCTCGTATTATATAAACGCGAAACTTGAACTTGACAAGTTGTCTTAGTGTATAAAAAACGAGTAAATAATCAGTTTTTTATCACTATTTTTGTATCCTATTTCCCCGGTATTGTTCGAGACAGCTCCGATAGACAGTTAGCACTATAAATATAAAATGATGAAGCAACTTCTTTTATTATGCCTGGCGGCATACGTGATATCCTGTGGTGAGCACCAGGTTCCCGGGATTAAAAATGAGTTAAGGGCGCCGGCTTATCCGCTGGTATTGCTCGATCCCTATACCAGTGCATGGTCGTTCTCCGACAACCTGTATGGCGATCAAGTGAAACACCGTACGGGCAAAGAACATCCCCTGGTGGGAGCTATCCGTGTGGACGGGAAGGCATACCGTTTGATGGGACTGAATGAATCGCCCAAGAAGGCGCTGGCGGCAATGTCGTATGAAGAACCCTGGAGTGGGAAGTACACTTTCGAGGCTCCTCCCGCAGGATGGGAAGAACCGGGATTCAACGACAGCAGATGGCAGACGGGAGAAGCTGCTTTCGGCACCCAAGGGGAGACGAACGTAAAAACGCTCTGGACCAGCAACCATATCTGGGTGAGAAGGGATATCCAATTATCTCCCGAGCAGATGGCCAATCACAAGCTCTTCCTGAAATATTCGCACGATGACACCTTCGAACTCTACGTAAACGGCATAAAACTGGTGGAGACCGGTTACACCTGGAAAAAGGATGTGTTGGTGGTGCTGACGGATGAAATCATGGGGACCATTGAAGAGGGGAAAATCACCATAGCCGCACACTGCGAGAACCGGATGTTCGGAGGGCTCGTCGATTTCGGGATCTATGCCGAAGATGCGACCAAGACATCGCTGGAAACAACAGCACGGCAGACATCGGTGGATGTGCAGGCAACCCAGACGCACTACACCTTCGAATGTGGGGATGTGTCACTGAAACTGTCGTTCATCGCCCCTTTCCTGCCGGATAACCTGGACCTTGTATCCCGCCCGGTGAACTACCTGTCTTACGAGGTTACTTCCCTGGATGGAAATCCGCATGAGGTACAGGTCTATATCGAGGCAGCACCACACTGGACGGTGGAGAATACCCACAAGGAAACCCGCGCGGAAGGGTATGAAGAGAATGGCTTGCTGTTCCTGAAGGCAGGGAGCGTAGAGCAGAATGTACTGGGGCCGAAAGAGGGAAGCGTGCTCACCAACTGGGGTTATCTCTACCTCAGCGGTACCAAGGAAAAGGCATCGTATGCCGTGGGAAATCCTGTGGACATGCGGTTGAGTTTCGAGAAAGAGGGAGCCCTGAACGGTGACGTGACCCTGAAAGAGAATGCCTATATGGCCATCACCGAAGACCTGGGCAGCCAACAACACGCTTCAGGCAAGATCATGATCGGCTATGACGATATCTACTCGCTGAACTATTTTGGAACGAACCTACGTCCTTACTGGAACAAGTCGGGTGACAAGAAAATCGAGTCGCAGTTCGCGGCGGCCAATACCGAGTTTGCCCAATTGAAGAAAGCATGCGCCCAATTCGACTATAACCTGATGAAAGAGGCGACCGAAGCCGGCGGGAAAGCATATGCCGAGCTATGCGCGCTGGGTTACCGTCAGGTGTTTGCCTGCCACAAACTGATGGAATCGCCCGAAGGGGAGTTGTTGTTCCCGTCGAAAGAGATCTCGAGCGGTGGCTTCGTCAGCACGGTAGATGTCACCTATCCCTCCGCCCCCCTCTTCCTCTACTACAATCCCGAACTGTTGAAAGGAATCATGAACCCGGTTTTCTACTACAGTGAATCGGGATTATGGACCAAACGCTATCCCGCACACGACGTGGGTAAATATCCCTGGGCTTACGACCAGGTCTATTTCGAGGATATGCCGGTGGAAGAAGCAGGTAACATGCTTATCCTCACCGCTGCAATCGCCAAGGAAGAGGGTAACGCCAAATATGCCCAAAAACATTGGGAGGTACTGACCACCTGGGTCAATTACCTCGAAGAAAAAGGGCTCGATCCCGAAAACCAACTCTGCACGGACGACTTTGCAGGACATCTGGAAAGCAATACCAACCTCTCGGTAAAAGCGATCATGGGGGTGGCCTCTTATGGTTACCTGGCCCAACTCTCCGGAGACAAGGAGACCGGCGAGAAGTACATGTACAAAGCGAAGGAGATGGCACAGCAATGGGTGACGATGGCCGACGACGGCGACCACTACCGCTTATCGTTCAAACGGCCCGACACATGGAGCCAGAAGTACAACATGGTATGGGACAAACTGATGGAATGGAATATATTCCCCGAATCGGTACGGCAGAAAGAGATCAACTTTTATCTGACCAAACAGCACGAATACGGGCTCCCGCTGGACAGCCGCAAGACCTACACCAAATCGGACTGGATCGTCTGGACAGCCACCATGGCCAACGACAAGGAGACTTTCGAAAAGTTCATCCAGCCTATCCACAACTTTATGAGCGAGACCACCGACCGTGTCCCGATGACCGACTGGTACTACACCGACAGCAAGAAAAAAGCGGGTGGCTTCCATGCACGCCCGGTAGTAGGCGGCTACTGGATGAAGATGCTGGATCACTCCTCTATGTCATTAAGGTCAAATCGTTCAAAATAGTCCAGGTTCCGGATATCAAGTGTCCGGGCTCGACCTCTGGCACGTTTTTTCAAAAACTCTTCGTAAGATTTTACAGCATAATGGTTGATACGGATAACATCCTGCCGGGGCTCGCGATCTGTGAAGTTCTTTCGAACCGGCTGGCCGTGCGAGTCAACATTTTTCCCGGACATCCTCGCCACTTCATGGCAACCGATGAATGAAAAGACCCGACGTGGATTGACAATACTCTTCACATACCTGTTCAAAACATGATCCGGTTCAGAATGTCTTTTGAATCGCTCCATGACCCCTCCGGCCTCTTTTTCCCGGGCTCCGCCACTTCCATATATCAACCAATTAATTTCTACCGCTGACGCACCCTCGAATCGGGATAAAAACCCGGGAATGGTTTTGTCCTGTACCGGCACTATGAATTCATCCAAATCAATGAACGCAATCCAACGTGCATCCAAACGATGTTTTTCGAGGCAATCATCATAGACCGGCAGT
Source organism: Proteiniphilum sp. (assembly GCF_034927365.1). Lineage (GTDB taxonomy): Bacteria > Bacteroidota > Bacteroidia > Bacteroidales > Dysgonomonadaceae > Proteiniphilum. The sequence goes on from NZ_JAYFQD010000028.1 coordinate 32,374, forward strand.
TGTTGCTTTACCCCCTTCCTAAACACATATTCCACTAAACCTGATGCGATGTAAGGCACCAATACATCTGTGGTATTATCCGTACTTTCATTGTCATATATATAAAACTTCTCTACACCTAAATTATGATGCCATTCTATCCATTCCTGAAAATAAGGGCCTTCGTTTTTTGCGATTGCACAGACAGTCAGATAATGCTTCGGAGACATCCCCCTATTGTGATACACCTTCCAGCGGAGCCGAACGCCTCGTAGTAATCCATAACGAAAAATTCCCCGCCACCGGTTTCTCGCCATTTTGTGTGGAATAATTCCTGCCATGATCTCTGCAAGTCCCTTACGTATCATAAAGGAGAGATCAGATTTCATCAACTCCTCACGCCACTTTTCCCTTTTCGTCCTGTTAGGAATAAATGCCGTCAGAAAGTCTGCCATTGACTTATTCATCATCTTACCATTTCATACAAACACACAAAGACATTTCACACATTGTTGGGGGAGGCTTCAAGCCATGATCGCCCCAATATATGGAATAACTGAGGAATTTAGAATAAAGACGCAAAAACTGAGAAAAGTTGCACCATTTTAGCTTTTTTATACTATAAAAACTCCGAAAAGCCATGTGTATACTCACCAAGGGTATAAAAAATCAAATCAGACTTCCATACCATAATTACTAAAATACCACGATTTATGCAAAAATAAGGATAAAAGGAAAAATATAGGTAAGTGGAATGGGAAAAGTGTGGTTTATAGTTAAAGTTGTTTAAATCTTGTTTTCTATTTTCTTTGGCGTCCCAGAAAAATAAAAACCGCTGATAATCAATCGATTCACAGCGGTTTTTGGTACTCGGAGCGGGACTTGAACCCGCACAACCGTAATGGTCACAAGATTTTAAGTCTTGCGTGTCTACCATTCCACCATCCGAGCGGACCTTGAGCGGAAGACGGGACTCGAACCCGCGACCCTAACCTTGGCAAGGTTATGCTCTACCAACTGAGCTACTTCCGCAATATTTCATATCAAAGAGCCAAGAACCAGGACAATTTCATGTACGGAAACGTTATACTTCTATCCGGTTCGTTCATCTCCCTTGCCAAGGTTAGTCTCCATTTCCTTTTGGGGCAAGGTTATGCTCTACCAACTGAGCTACTTCCGCAATATTTCATATCAAAGAGCCAAGAACCAAGACTTTTAGAACCAAGACAATTTCATGTACGGAAACGTTATCACTTCTATCCGGTTCGTTCATCTCCCTTGCCAAGGTTAGTCTCCATTTCCTTTTGGGGCAAGGTTATGCTCTTCGTTTTATTTTTTGCGACTGCAAATGTATACATGTTTCTCCTTATTTCAAAACAATACGGAGATTTTTTACTGACAGATTTCCAATTTCTCCCGTAGCCCCAGCTATAATTGCTCCCGTCAACGAATATTGGCATTTACAGGCTAATTGACGACCCGATAGCTGCCATCTTGCAGCAAGATAACGCTGTACCGTTGCAACGGTTCCGTTGAAGGTCCCGACTCCACATTACCAATACCAAACATGGTCACAAAAACAGATCCACATGAACTACATTTTACTTTACCATTATATCCCTTCCCTTCATAATCGGGATCAACTACAATCTTTTTATTGTCTTCATGGGGACAACACAAATCAAATGCGTGAAGGGCAGCTTTCGCATCAGTCACAACCAACACACCTGCGTAACCAAAACGGTCTGATGAAGGATGCGCCTCATTACCTGTAAAGATCTTATAGCTCAGTTCGTTTTTCAACTGATGATCGGCGCCACCCGGATCAACCCTGAAATTGACCGGCGCAAAAGGAATAGTCTGCCGTGGTGCTTCATCCCCACAGGAAATCCCGATCAGTAAGACAAGTAAAAAAACAATCCGTTTCATACGTCTTTACACATAATCATCATTCACATCGCATCATAACAGTTTCCTCCGATAAATCGGCGTCTTCGATTCACTGTGCTCCAATTGGACACCACCTGCCACTATTGGCATATTGGCATATTGGCATATTGGTACATTGGCATATTAGCACATTGGCATATTAGTTTCATTGGCACATTCATCACATTACCACATCCCCCAAAATCCCATCAATCCGTCCCAGTTGCTCCTGTGAAAAAGAGGTATTTTCCAATGCTTTGAGGTTGTCCTGCAACTGTGCCACATTGCGGGCACCCACGATCAGGGAGGTGACCCTCTTATCCCTCAGCGCCCATGCCAGGGCCATTTCCGCCATGGTCTGCCCCCTTTCTGCGGCCAATCCGCTCAACTGTCTCACCTTATCAACGATTGACGGTGTCACCTGTTCTTCCTGCAGAAAACCGGAAGGTTCAGCAGCACGCGACTTATCCGGAATACCGTTCAGGTATTTGTCGGTCAGTACACCCTGCGCCAGCGGGGAGAAGGCGATAAACCCGGAACCGAACTCTTCGGTGATATCCAGGATATCTTTTTCCGGCTTACGGTTGAGCATGCTGTATTTATCCTGGAAGATCAGGCAGGGAACATCCCTATCCTTCAGATAGTTCATCGCGGTCCGTGCCTGTTTCGGAGGATATTTGGAGATGCCTGCATAAAGCGCCTTTCCCTGGCGGACAATATCTACCAGCGCCTGCATGGTCTCCTCCACCGGGGTATCGGGATCGTAACGATGCGAGTAGAAGATATCGAAGTACTCCAACCCAGTCCGTTTGAGGCTCTGGTTGATGCTGGCCATCAGATACTTCCTCGATGAGCCGTCGCCATACGGTCCATTCCACATCAGATGGCCCGCCTTGGAGGAAATGACCATCTCGTCGCGATGGGAAGAAAGATTTTCTCTCAGGATTTTTCCGAAATTCGATTCTGCCGATCCGGGAGGGGGCCCGTAATTATTGGCCAGGTCGAAGTGGGTGATACCCTGATCAAAAGCATAAAGTATCATTTCCCGTGCCATGCCGTAATCATTGGCAAATCCGAAATTATGCCACAATCCCAATGAAATTTGAGGAAGTTGCAGACCACTTTTTCCACAGTATGAATAGCGCATCATATTTATTCCAGTTTAAAAGTTTTTTCGATTATACAGTTCTAATACTCTTTTCAATTAGAGATATTTCACTGCATTTTTTTTTCAATTTCAGCTTCCGAGATCACGCTGAGCACCTTCTGCCCGTCGGGTGTATAGGTAGGTGATGGCGAAGCAAAGAGCTGGCTGACGATAAGCAGCATCTCTTCCGTGGTCAACGTACTTCCGTAGGGGATAGCCGTGAGGTTGGCAAGCGAAAGGGCGATCGATTCCTGTATCTCCGATTTCACATCGTTCCCGGTCTCCATGCTTTTACCGATCATAGAACGGATAAGGGCAGCAGGTGCGATATTCTCTACTTCAGAAGGAACACCCTGTATCGCGAAGCTATGGTTACCCAGGTCGCCCAATTCGAAGCCGAGTGCCTCCAGATCATCCATAATGGCGGGCAGGGAAGCCGCTTCGGAAGCCGACAAGTCAAGCACTTCAGGGAATAATACCCGTTGGGAGATCCCTTTCTTGTTCCTTATCTGTGCGATGTATTTATCGAAAAGGATCCGCACGTGTGCCTTGTGCTGATCGATAATCATCAGCCCCGATTTCACCGAGGTGAGTATATATTTCTGCTTATATTGATAATGCTCGGGAAAGAGCTCGCTATCGGTCGGGTTCTGGTCGCTTCCTCCCGGTTTGAACAACGTGGCAGGGGTATCGCTTCCGGTATCAACCGTCAGTTCCTTCTCTTTCTCGAATCCTCTGTAAAGTTGCTCCCATCCGAATGCGGGGGCGGCAGGTTTGGCACTCTCCGTACGATGGGAGTGAAAAGGATTATAAGCCGGGTCTATATTCACCTTCGGCATCGAAGGAACGCTTGAAGGATTATAAACCGGTATATCGGGTGCATCATCCCGGTCGAAGTCGATAGTCGGGATCGCATTGAATTTACCCAGCGACTCTTTCACGGTGACCATCAGTATCTGCCAGAGCGCCTGTTCATTTTCAAACTTCACCTCGGTCTTAGTGGGGTGGATATTCACATCGATCGTAGCGGGATCGACTTCAAAATAGATATAATAGCCGGGTTTCTCGGTAGCGGCAATAAGGGGTTCAAAAGCAGTGGCGACTGCCCGGTGGAAATAGGGATGGCGGATATAGCGGTTATTCACGAAAAAGAACTGGTTTACCTTACCCTTCCTGGCAAATTCGGGGCGGGTTATATAGCCGTAGATCTTACCCAGGGTGGTCTCTTCGCTGATCTCGATCAACTGCTGATTGCTATTTTTCCCTTCCAACTGCACGATTCGTTGCCTCAATCCTGTTTTGGGCAGATGAAGCGTCTCCACACCATTTTCAATCAGGGTGAACTCCACGTCGGGGTTGACCAGTACGATACGTTCGAATTCGGTGAAGATATTCCGCCGTTCCGTCTCATTCGATTTCAGGAATTTCCGTCTTGCTGGCACATTGAAGAAGATATTCTTCACCGTGATGGAGGTACCGGTAGCGGCAGCGATCATCTCCTGCTTCTCTACTTTCGATCCGGAAATAACCAACAGCGAGCCCAGTTCATCTTCTTCCCGCCGGCTCTTCACCTCCACATGGGAGATGGCGGCAATGGAAGGCAGGGCTTCCCCACGGAATCCCATGGTGGTAAGCGAAAAAAGATCATCGGCATTGCGTATCTTCGAGGTAGCGTGCCGCTCGAATGCCATCCGGAGGTCGGTGGCCGACATCCCCTTGCCGTTATCAATGACCTGGATGAAGGTACGACCGGCATCCATCATACTGAGTATGATACGGGTGGCGCCCGCATCGAGCGAGTTCTCCACCAGTTCCTTTACTACCGAGGCAGGGCGTTGTATGACCTCACCCGCGGCAATCTGGTTGGCGATGGAATCGGGAAGTAGATGGATAATGTCTGGCATAGGTATATCTCCACAATCTAACTAACGTAAAACCCAGAAATAAAAGAGGACGAAAAGCAACAACAGTATGATGATGAGCAATCCGTTATTGGCAAAATAAGACCTGTTGGCTCGACCTTCATTCTCTTTGCGTTTCTTCAGATGGTGCGTGCGGGAAACAAATTCGACCTTAAAATCTTTTTTTTCAGCTTTCTTCTCTTCCGGTAACACACCCATCTCCCTTTTTATCTTCTCAATCCTGTCTTGCAAATTCTTCTTGCGTTCCTCCTCTTCGGGATTGTACAAGACAGGCTTATAATTGAATTTGCCCGGTTTCCTGTTATTGTAAAAAAAGAAAGCAGCCATAAAGAAAAACTGTTCGGTTCTCACAAAATAAAAATCTCCTCCAGAAATGCAATCACGCCAGACTACAGCGTGATATCTTCCCGCTGGAAGGGTATAGGACCCGATTCTTTATTATCTTCACTGCGCCGCTCATTGCTGCGGAATATATCTTTAGGGCCGGTAGGACGCAGATAATCGAGCCAGACAAATCCTTTCAAGCGAGTATCTTCGGGTTGTAACAAGGGTAGAGGAGTTATAACTCCTGTAGTCTGCGAATACGTTTTTAATTTTGTAATCTTATTATTCTCCGTATTTATCTCCAGATAAGCACTCTCCATCTTGTTCAACCCGATAACAGTGCTGTCCTCTTCCTGTATCGCATAATACAACGAAACAGCATCCCCTTCCACAAAGATATGATAGAGTTTTCCTTCCCGAAAGGAAGCAGTCATATCCCTACCGCTCAATTGATTGAATTGATTATCTTCCATTCTATCCTGGACGGAAAATGCATAATCCCTCACAAAAGCTTTTTCCATGGTGGAATCGTTCAGGAGAATATCGATCCGGTTCCCCAGTACCTGATTATTATCGCTCCATATCACGGGGCGACCGGTCATATAAAGCATAGAGTCCGCCGAGGAATAGTGTAATGAGTCGCACAGGCCCTGCATATCGGAACGATAGAATCGTACTCCGTAATAGGCCTTCACTTCACGATATATCGAGTCGGTTGCCATCGTGAGCGTATCACCATGAATAAACAGGCTGTCACTCTGTGAATAGTCGACGGCATACGCCATACCGGTAGCCATCCCGTATTCGGTCTTCTCTTCATAATAACCATAGTTCCCCCGGAGGATAGCCTTTTGCGCCTTGTCTTCGAGGAACATATCGCCAAACACCTCTCCGATACCTGTCCGACGGTTATAAAGGATGGTATCACCGATAAGCACTTTTGTGCCGTCGTTACTGTACACTTCGGAACGGTCGAGCAGTTTGGAATCATCCGTCTGGGTGTCATACCATCCTCTGCTCGTGTGCACGTAGCCACTGTCGGATACGATGCGGGAAGGCCCCAGAATATCTGCCATCTTCGACTCGGTATTGTATTTTAAGGTATCGGCGAAGATCGTGTAGTCTTTATTGACCAGTTTAACGCTGTCGCTAAACAACGCCTCTTTGGTGTCAGGACTGTACTGCCCCCAGTAGGAAGTAAGTTCGTTTTTTTCATCTACCAGCATACCTCCATCAAAATAATAACCAAGGTTAGCTGCCCGGTCGTAATCGAGGCTATCGGTGAAGAGAGTCGCGGTGCGATCCTCCATCCTGATATTGTCTCTCAACCGTGCAAGCTTTGTGTTACCGTCATAATGCAGATAATCGCCATAGACGAAAATAGTGTCGCCCTGTTCCATCCTCACATTGCTGAACGCTTCAAAGGTGTTGCTTTCCCGAAACAAGTAAGCACTGTCGCAATACATGAATGCCCCCTGATGATAGAAGACCACATTCCCGCTAAAGATCATCGCTTCAAAGCCTTCTCTTTTAGATCCCAGGTCGGCCTGCTTCATTTCCACAATTTCGACCGGCCCGGTTGAGGCGGATTGTGGAGGAGTTTGCTGCCCATACGTCAACGCCGTGACGAACAACAACAACCCCGGCAGAAATAGCCTAAAAGATTGCAAGCTTACTCCTTTCATTGCTATATGATGAAAACTGTTACTTGAGCCACCCTTTGTATTTATACTCACAACCTTGCCATTGTGGGTCTATACGTACATAAGTTTTCCTGATCTTATCCTGCAGCCACTCATCCACGAGTTCTTGCTGCTTGGCACTCTCGGCCATCTGTTTAATGATCTGATAATCGTTATTGATATTTGCCTTGTGCCCTTCGTTGCGCTCCTTAATTTTAATGATAGCTGCAACCCGATGCCCATTGTCATTGATCATCACAAACGGTTGGGACATCTCTCCCTTTTTCATCTCACCGGCAATCTTGGCAATATCCTGATTCAACTCGTTCAGTGGAAAACGGGGAGTACCTCCATAGATACTATTCCTCATGTTCACCATGATCCCCTTGTTATTACGGGTATTTTTATCGGCTGATAAATAAGTGGCCGCATCATCAAATGAGATCTTGTTTTCAATGATCTTGATCCTGATGGAATCAAGATGGACCATCGCCGTATCAATCGACTCCTGGGGTGCTTTAGGCCTCAACAGTATGTGTCGGAAATTAACCATATCGCCTCGTCGTTCAATCAACTGAATAATATGAAATCCATATTCAGTCTCCACCACATTAGAGACCTTAGCGGGATCAGTCAGCGCAAAGGCAACATTCGCAAACTCAGGCACCAAACCTGACTTATTTGAAAATCCATATTCCCCGCCCCTCAACGCAGTTCCCTCATCTTCGGAATGCAACAAGGCCAATGTAGAAAAGCTACTCTTACCACTGGTGATTTGCTCGGTATAATCACGCAGTTGGGCCTTCACTCTATCGATTTCCGACAAGGGGATTTCAGGCTGAGCCGTAATAATCTGCAGTTCTAGCGTGGTCGGTATAAAAGGTAAGCTATCCTGGGGGAGACTGTTAAAATACTTGCGGATCTCGGAAGGGGTCAATTTCACATCCCCAAAATGTTTCTGTTGCACAGTTTCAATAAGCTGTTGCTCACGATATTGCCCACGCAAATCTTCCCGTATGCCTGCAATATTCTTACCCCAATACTCTTCGACTCTTTCCACGGAACCGACGGATGCGATCATCTCATTGATTCTATACTCAACTCCACGGGTTACCAGCGATTCCTGTACCTCAATACTATCGAGTTTTGCCTGATCGAGAAAGAGTTTCCTGATAGCCAACTGCTCGGGAATAAAACAATAGGGATCACCTTCGATGCGTTGACTATTCATCAGAATCTCCTTGCGGAATTCTTCCACTTCCGATTTCAGGATGGCTTCATCGCCAACAACCCACACGATCTCATCGATAACATTATTCTGAGCCATCATCAAAAAGGGGGTGGTTGACAATGCTATAAGAAAGAGTAATATCTTCACTGAATACTTCATATGATTAATGTGCTAATATGCTAATGTGCCAATATGCCAATGTGAGATTGTTTAATCGTTGAGTTATAAAATCCTGCATCCGACATCCTAAATCATAAATCTCACATCGTACATTCTGGGAGTGTAAAAGTAATGATAATCCCCATAGTAGCAAAATAGTTTGATGGTTAAAAGTAGTTATATTGGGAGAAGCACGGGGTTACCGATTTTAAAAATTCAACAACTTTTTCAATTCCTGTAAAATTTCTTTTTGTTTTTCTTTTTATTTATAGATATTTGTCCTTTTAATATGCTTGAAAGATGAAAACAGCCTTAAAAGAGATTTACTTTCTATTGATATTACTGTTCGTCATTTCCTGTTCGTCAGTAACATCAACCGTAGAGAAGTCCGATGAACCGTCAAAAATTATCGTAGCATATGTGACTTCCTGGAGTTCGATTATTCCGGACCCGGCATATATGACCCACATTAATTATGCTTTCGGGCATGTAAATGATTCGTTCAACGGAGTGCGCATCGACAATCCAAACCGACTAAAGCAAATTGTTTCCTTAAGGAAAGAGAATCCTTCACTGAAAGTGTTACTGTCGGTGGGAGGATGGGGCAGCGGACGATTTTCCGAGATGGCTGCCAGCGCACAAAACAGACAACAGTTTGCCGAAGAGTGCCGGAAGGTTGCAACAGAATTCAACCTCGATGGTATTGATATTGACTGGGAATATCCCACAAGTTCTGCGGCTGAGATCTCTTCCTCACCCGATGACACAAACAATTTCACCCTTCTTATGAGGGATATAAGAAATGCGATTGGAAAGGAGAAGCTCCTGACGCTGGCATCCGCAGCCTCCGCCGAATACATCGACTTGGAAGCGATTGACCCGTATGTGGATTTTGTAAATATCATGGCCTACGATATGGCTTCCGCTCCCAAACATCATTCGGCATTATACCGGTCTGAAAATAGCGGTTACCTTACATCCGACGAAGCTGTAAAAAGACACAATGCAGCAGGATGCCCAACACGCAAACTGGTTCTGGGTATGCCATTCTACGGCCGCGGAGGAAAAAACGGGATTCCCAATTTCATCGATTATAAAAATATTGAAACGCTGACAGGTGTGACTACTCATTGGGATGAAAAAGCACAGGTTCCCTATCTTACCGATTCAACCGGAGAGTTTGTCTGTGGTTTTGACAATCCACGCTCACTGGAAATCAAATGTCAATATGCAAAAGAACAAGGATTACTGGGTGTGATGTATTGGGATTATGACGGAGATAATAAGGCGGGAGACTTGCGGAAAGCGGTTTATAAGGCGATAATGAACGACAAGACAAGAGCAGGGAAGAGTATATGAAGAACTTAACCATTAAATTCCTTTCGGGACTATTTATCCTGACATTATCAGCTTTTGAATTAGATGCTCAAATACCCGGGAATTATCCTGCCAATTATGCTGGTGCGCCACGATTCAAGGCACTGCTGTATTACACCGAATATGTTGAGCAAGCACATGTGCAATTTGCCAAACAAGCTGTCGAGTTTTTTAAAAGACTCAATTACGGAAATGGATATATCCTTGACGTAACGACCGATCTTTCGGGATATGACTATGAAAGGCTGAAAGAGTACGAGATAGTCGTCATGCTGAACGCCCATCCCAATAAGAAAACCGAACGTGATACATTTGAAAAATATATGGAAAACGGAGGGGGATGGATGGGATTCCATGCCGCTGCATACAATGATAAAAATACGAACTGGCCCTGGTTTTTGAAATTCATCGGAGGTGGGGTCTTCTATTGTAACAACTGGCCTCCACAACCGGTATTGATTGAAGTAGACAATCCATCTCATCCTGTCACGAAGAACCTGCCTGCATCATTTGTGGTGCCCGAGAGCGAATGGTACCAATGGAATCCAAGCCCACGCAAGAATAAAGAGGTTGAAGTGCTGGTATCGATCTCTCCAAAAAATTATCCGTTAGGGATAAAAGATATAGTGAATTTTGGTGATTTTCCCATCGTGTGGACCAACAGAAATTACCGGATGATTTACCTGAACATGGGGCATGGTGACAACGAATTTACCGATGCTACTCAAAAACTGTTATTCATCAATGCATTCCGTTGGGTATTAAGCCAAAATAAAAAAGGAGACCCTTTCAAAAAGTGAGCAGGAGAAAAACAAACAGAGACGCCGTGAACGGCGTCTCTGCAAAAATATAATCCTTTCCGTTATTACCCTTCAATGGCTGCCTGGGCTGCCGCGAGACGCGCGATAGGCACGCGGAACGGAGAACAGGAAACATAGTTAAGACCTACCCTGTGACAGAATTTAACCGACGATGGTTCACCACCATGCTCTCCACAGATACCACATTTGAGCGTAGACTTGACTTCACGTCCTCTCTGTACTGCCATGCTGACAAGCTGCCCTACCCCATTCTGGTCGAGCACGGCAAATGGATCATGTTTCAGGATTCCCTTATCAATATACATCGGCAAGAACTTGGCCACGTCGTCGCGGCTATAACCGAATGTCATCTGGGTAAGGTCATTCGTTCCGAAAGAGAAGAAATCGGCTTCGGTGGCAATCCGGTGAGCAGTAAGTGCTGCACGCGGGATTTCAATCATCGTACCGATCTTGTATTCCACGGAGTCGTTCTGCTCTGCAAACACTTTTTGAATAGTATCTTCGATGATATCTTTCTGAGCTTTAAACTCATAAACGATACCAGTGAGAGGAACCATGATTTCAGGACAAGCTTTCACGCCCTCCCTTTTCAGCTCAAGGGCAGTCTCGATGATAGCACGCGCCTGCATCTCGGTGATTTCTGGATAGAGGTTTCCGAGGCGGCAACCACGTAAACCGAGCATCGGATTCGATTCCAGCAATCCTTCCACTCTCTCGTGAATATCTTTGTAGGATATACCCATCACCCTGGCCATCTCCATCTGTCCTTTTTCATCATGCGGTACAAACTCGTGCAACGGCGGATCGAGTAGACGAACGGTAACGGGCAAGCCGTCCATCGCCCTGAAAATTCCGGCAAAATCCCTCTTTTGCAAAGGGAGTAATTTCTCCAATGCTTTGCGGCGTCCATCTTCATCCTTAGCGAGAATCATCTCACGCATGGGAATGATCTTGTCTTCTTCGAAGAACATATGTTCAGTACGGCACAGACCGATACCTCTCGCACCGAAATCACGAGCTACCTGGGCGTCACGCGGAGTATCGGCATTGGTTCTCACATCCAGGCGCGCATACTTATCAGCGATTTCCATCAATTCGTTGAAATCGGCATCCAATTCTGCATCCTGGGTTTGTATTCTGCCTTCATAGACAAGTCCGGTAGAGCCATCCAGAGAAATCCAGTCTCCCTCTTTCAGTTCCTTGCCGTTGATGGTCATGGTACGTTCTTTATAGCTGATCACTACGTTGTTGGCGGCGGACACGCAACATTTACCCATCCCTCTTGCCACTACGGCTGCGTGGGAAGTCATCCCTCCACGGGCCGTCAGGATTCCCTGAGCGGTAGCCATACCGCGTAAATCTTCGGGTGATGTCTCAATACGGCAAAGGATCACCTGTTTTCCTTCCTTGCTCCACTCTTCAGCCTCATCGGCATGGAACACAACTTGACCGGTAGCCGCTCCCGGAGAAGCCGGCAAACCATTGGTCAACGGTTTTGCCTGTGCAAGCAGTTTCTTGTCGAAAACCGGATGGAGCAGTTCATCCAACTTCTCTGCATCGCACCTTTTCAGGGCGGTTTTTTCATCAATATATCCCTGATGGAGCATATCGATAGCAATCTTCACCATTGCCGCACCGGTACGTTTTCCACTACGGGTCTGCAACAACCAGAGCTTACCGTCCTGAATGGTGAACTCAAGGTCTTGCATATCCTTGAAATAATCCTCCAGTTTCTGCTGCACTTCAATCAGTTCTTTTGCACACTCGGGCAGAGCCTCTTCGAGTGAAGGATATTTTGCAGCACGTTCATCTTCGGAGATACCCTGAAGCTTCGCCCAACGACGTGATCCCTCGATAGTAATCTGCTGCGGAGTACGTACCCCTGCAACCACATCTTCTCCCTGCGCATCGATCAGGTATTCACCGTTGAAAATATCTTCTCCTGTAGCAGCATCACGGGTGAAAGCAACTCCCGTACCGGAAGTCTTACCCATGTTCCCGTACACCATAGCCTGCACGTTGACAGCAGTACCCCACTCTTCGGGTATATTATTCATTTTACGATAGAGGATCGCACGTTCATTCATCCAACTGTCGAATACGGCACACACGGCACCCCACAATTGATCCCAGGGATCTACCGGAAAATCATTGCCGGTATTTTCTTTTACAGACGCCTTGAATCTTTTGACAAGTTCTTTCAGGTCGTCGGTACTAAGATCGGTATCCAGCTCAATTCCCTTCGCTTCCTTCACCTGATCCATGATCTCCTCGAAAGGATCGATATCTTCCTTACTTTGTGGCTTCATCCCCAATACTACATCCCCATACATCTGCACAAAACGGCGATAGGAATCCCATGCAAAACGTTCATTACCCGATTTTTTAGCAATCCCCTCCACGGCATCATCATTCAGACCAAGATTCAAGACAGTGTCCATCATTCCCGGCATAGATACCCGCGAACCTGAACGGACAGATACCAAGCAGGGATTTTCCTTGTCACCGAATTTAGTTCCCGTTAATCCTTCAATTTGTAACACGGCTTGCTCAACTTCTCCTTTGAGAAGATTCACCACGTAATCTCTACCCAATTCGTTATATTCCGTACAGACTTCAGTGGTAATGGTAAAACCCGGAGGAACGGGGACACCTATTAAATTCATTTCGGCAAGGTTAGCACCTTTTCCACCAAGCAGATTCTTCATATCTGCCCGCCCTTCAGCAGCACCATTCCCAAAGGTATAAACTCTCTTTTTTTCCATTTGATGTTAAGTTACTATAAGTTAAATATGAAATTTCTGCAAATATAACAATTTATCTAAAATATAAGTCATTATGACAGATTACTTTTCTCTATGAAGTTTTTTTCATTCCACCTGCCTTATGGAATCCTTCTTGCCCTGTAGTATGGAATCGGGCTTTAAAGGTTTTGCCTCAACCAATTTGGTAAGCTTCAAGGTATCACTATCTAATGGCTCTCCCTCAATACTATCCGGTACCATCTTTAAAGTGTCTGTTTCTAAAAAGAGAGTCCGGGCATGCAACGATATATTGTATAGCTGAATATGAGGTATCACACCGGTCGAATCATGCAAATGCACAAAACCCGTGATTGTGTTAAGTGTATCGCCAGTAATATATTTCGATCCGGTGAGTTCGTATGTTTTATTTTCTTTTATTTGCTCATACCTATAAATGGTGGTATCGGCATATATTAATGTTAATAATGATGTAAAAGATGAAGAGAAGCGGGGAGGAATACCTATTACACTGAATGTAAAAGCAAAATCATCTCCTTCAATTTTGGAAGAGATATCGGGAGAATCCAATCGGAAGCGGAATCCCCTTATCGTATTTGGCATAGAGAACGCATAAAAAGGAGGAATATAAGAATCCTGCAACAAGGACTGATTTGTCTGATTTGCTTGATTTTGTGCCACCAGGGCTTCAACCTCCTGACGGGTCCGCTGCAACCGTACTTTCACCGAATCGTTCATCTTCAGATAAATATTGATTCTGTCGGAGTACCACGCCAGCGAACTGTCCCATTGAGCCGGACTAATTTTATGTTCTTTGAATATTTTATGAATATATGCCTCTTTCTTTTCCGGGGTATTAAAATTGGCGTAATCGTTTTCCATGGTTGCTTCAGCGATATACACATCATACATCAGCCGCTCCATCTGCTTCCTGCCCAATACCTCCTTGGGACGATTCTGGCAGGAGTAGGCCAGTCCGCCTATCAGAATGAGCAGGAACAAATATGAAACGCTTTTATAATTCTTCACCTCCGACTTGCTGTTCTTGTTTTAATCTATCCAGTTTTTCACGCTCACTCTTCGAGAGCAATGAATAGGAGAATGCCCCTCTATAAAAAATCAGGATAAGGATAACTCCTACGGTAATAGCCGAGTCGGCAACATTGAAGATAAACCGGAAGAAAAGAAATTCCTCTCCTCCCAGAAAGGGCACCCAATCGGGGTATACGCCACTTATCAGCGGGAAGTAGAGCATATCTACTACTCTCCCATGAAGCAGGGAAGCATATCCTTCACCCCAAGGCACAAAAGAGGCCACATGCCCCTGGTAGCTTGGTTCAAAAATAACACCATAGAAAATACTATCTAAAATATTTCCTGAAGCACCCGCCAGGATCAGCGCCCAGCAGGCAATAAATCCGGTCTTGTAATTCCGCTTTATCAACATCGACAGATAAATGATTATAAAAATAACTGCGATAATACGGAAGAGCGAGAGAAATAATTTCCCTCCCGCTTCAATACCGAATGCCATCCCGGGATTTTCCACAAAATGGATCTGGAACCAATCGAAAATATAAATGGACTCCCTCAATTCCATATGCGTTTTTACCCATATCTTGGAGAGTTGATCGACCAGGAGCACTGCTACTACAACGGCAATAGCAATCCATCTATTTCGTGTACTATTCTTCATAGATTTTCTTTTATTACAGGCATAGAAAGCCTGAGAGGAGTATCGCCCCTCCCTTTAACTCTCACAAATACCAGCCACTTCTTCATCGGGAAGTAATTATTTTTTCTTTTGCGACTTCGCCTCGATGCTCAATGTGGCATGTGGTACCGCACGAAGACGTTCTTTCGGAATCAATTTACCAGTTTCGCGGCATACACCATAGGTTCCGTTCTCAATACGTATCAATGCAGCCTGCAGATTCTGGATAAATTTCATCTGACGCTGGGCCAGCCTTCCCGCCTCCTCCTTGGAGAGAGTGGATGCACCTTCCTCCAACACTTTATAGGTAGGAGAGGTATCTACCGTATCGTTCCCGTCGGCATTAGTGACAGCAGCACGATAATTTTCATACTCCTGTTTGGCTATCTGCAATTTTTCATTGATAATAGCACGGAATTCTTCCAATTCCTCGTCTGAATATCTCGTCTTTTCGCTCATAATATATATCGTTGTTTATTTTGCAAATATACGCATAAATCATATAATTCTCAACTGTTCTTCATTATGCTGATGGTGAGCGGCTCATCATCGATCTCAATTTCATCTTCAAGCCGTTCATTCACAATAACGATCTCATCGGCCAGCACCTGATTCCTGATATAACCGGCATTATGGATGAAGGCTTCATCAAAAGCAGCATGAGCCGAAATCCTGACAGTGATGCGATCGGTGATCTCGAAATCTTTCGCCTTACGCAAATTCTGTATCCGGTTTACCAACTCGCGGGCAATCCCCTCTTCCTTGAGTTCATCAGTGAGGGTGATATCCAACGCTACTGTCAACCGCCCCTCATTGGCTACCAACCATCCCGGAATATCTTCGGAGATGATCTCCACATCATCGAGCGTTATCACAGCCTCCTGCCCCTCCACAGTTACACTGAACCGGGCATTCTTTTCCAGTTCCTGGATCTCTGCCGGTGTCATTCCCTGAATCCTTGGTGCAAGCTGTTTCATTATCTTTCCATAGCGCGGTCCCAGTTTCTTAAAGTCAGGTTTTACCCGTTTCACCAATATATCACTGTCCGTATCGACAAATTGCAGTTCCTTCACATTCACTTCGTTGAGTATCAGCGACTCAACAGCCTGGATATTTTTCTTCTGCTGGTCATCCACTACAGGGATCATAACCTTGGATAACGGCTGGCGTACCTTAATATTTACCTTACGGCGTAATGACAATACGATGGATGAAGCTGTCTGAGCCAGATACATCTGCTCCTCGAGAGGTTTATCGATCATCAAATCATCCCATTGGGGAAATTCGGCCAGGTGCACCGATTCAAACTGTTCGCTGCCGGTTGCCGAGGTCAGGTCAAGATAAAGCCGGTCGGCATAAAAGGGGGCAATGGGTGCCATGAGCTTTGCCACGGTCACCAGGCATTGATACAGCGTCTGATAGGCAGACAACTTATCGTTAGTCATCTCTCCGCCCCAGAAACGTTTACGATTGAGACGTACATACCAGTTGCTAAGATGATCATTCACGAAATCAGCGATAGCACGTCCCGCTTTGGTTGGTTCGTATGCCTCGTAGCTTTGGTCCACCTCTTTTATCAACGAATTGAGCATGGAGAGTATCCATCGGTCGATTTCGGGCCGCCCTTCGAGAGCCATCTGCGTATGTTGATCGCGGAAATCATCCACGTTGGCATACAACACAAAAAAAGAATAGGTGTTATAGAGTGTACCGAAAAATTTACGGCGTGCTTCCTCCACTCCTTCGATGTCGAATTTCAGATTCTCCCACGGTGCAGCATTGGTAATCATATACCAGCGAAGCGGGTCGGACCCATGTTTGTCGATGGTTTCGAAGGGATCCACCGCGTTGCCCAACCGTTTCGACATCTTATTACCGTTTTTATCCAACACGAGTCCGTTGGATACCACGTTCTTAAAGGCGACACTTCCCTTTACCATCGAGGCGATGGCGTGCAGGGTATAGAACCATCCACGTGTCTGGTCGACTCCTTCGGCGATAAAATCTGCCGGAAATATTTTCTGAAACTCTTCTTCCCCTATATGAGGATAAAATACCTGAGCAAAAGGCATTGCGCCACTGTCAAACCAGACATCGATCAGGTCTGTCTCCCGTTTCATCGGCTTACCGCTATCGGATAGCAGCACGATATCATCTACATAAGGACGGTGCAGGTCTATCTTATCATAGTCCGGCTCCTGATTTACGCTCAACTCCATTCCTTGCCATGGGAGCTCTTTCATCACACCCGCTTCTATCGCTTTCCGGATCTCGGCAAAGAGTTCTTTCACCGAACCGATACATTTTTCTTCTTTTCCATCCTCTGTACGCCACACCGGAAGGGGTGTACCCCAATAGCGGCTACGGCTCAGGTTCCAGTCCTGCAGGTTTTCAAGCCATTTACCGAAACGGCCGGTACCGGTAGATTGCGGTTTCCAGTTGATGGTGTTATTGAGTGCTATCATCTTATCTCGACATGCCGTGGTGCGGATAAACCAGCTATCCAGCGGATAGTATAATACCGGTTTATCGGTACGCCAGCAGTGCGGGTAATTGTGCACCTGCTTTTCTATACGGAATGCACGGTTTTGTTGCTTGAGCATGACCGAGAGATCTACGTCGAGCGTGGCATCGTCGTCGGTGAGCGAGTCGTCGTACGCATTTTTCACATACCTGCCGGCATACTCACCATAGAGATCAGTATTTACATTGTTTTCTACAAATTCGGGATCAAGATCTTCCAGACGGAAGTACTTTCCGGTGAGGTCGACCATAGGACGCTGATTCCCTTCTTTATCAGTAAGGGTCAGACCAGGAACATCGTACTCTTTGCCCACTTTCGCATCATCGGCACCAAACGTAGGTGCTATATGCACGATACCGGTTCCATCATCGGTGGTTACGAAATCACCCGTCACCACTTTCAGACCGTTATCCGACACCTTCACCCAGGGGATAAGCTGCTCGTATGCAATACCTTCCAATTCGGCACCTTTCCAATCCTTATCGAGTACACGGAATGGGATATTTTTATCGCCAGGTTTATAATCATCGAGTGACAGTTCCGCATTCTTCGCGGGGAAGTAGTTGTTCACCAAATTCTTAGCCAGTACAGCAGTCATCGGCTGGCTGCTGTAGGGGTTATAGGTCTGTACCGCTACATAGTCGATTTTAGGTCCCACGGCTAATAACACATTGGAAGGCAGCGTCCATGGCGTGGTAGTCCATGCCAGGAAGAAGGGCTCCCCGAACTCACTCCACTCAGACAACGGGTTCCTGATTGGGAATTGGGCTGTACAAGTAGTATCCTTCACATCGCGGTAACATCCCGGCTGGTTCAGCTCATGCGTACTCAGGCCGGTACCGGCAGCAGGCGAGTAGGGTTGTATAGTGTACCCCTTATAGAGATATCCTTTTTGATATAAATCCTTCAGCAGATACCATAGCGTTTCAATATAACGATTGTCATAGGTAATGTAAGGATCACCCATATCTACCCAGTATCCCATTTTGCGGGTGAGTTCCTCCCATTCCCGGGTATATTTCATTACCTCGGTACGGCATGCTGAATTATACTCTTCGACCGATATTTTTTTCCCGATATCCTCCTTGGTGATTCCAAGTGATTTTTCCACACCCAGTTCCACGGGTAATCCGTGCGTATCCCATCCGGCCTTACGGTTTACCAGAAAACCTTTCATCGTTTTGTAACGACAGAAAATATCTTTAATGGAACGTGCAATCACATGATGGATGCCCGGCATCCCATTAGCCGACGGTGGTCCTTCATAAAACACGAAAGGCGTATGTCCCTCCCGTGTTTCCAGACTTTTCCTGAAAATCTCTTTCTCATCCCAGGTTTTCAACATCTCCCTATTTATTTCCGAGAGGTCTAAATGGCTATATTCCGGAAATTTCTTATTCATTGTCAATGAAATTTATACCACACAAAAATTAAGGTGCAAAGGTAACAATAAAATGAGAAATGGCAACCGAAATCACTCCTCTCTTTATTCTATAAATATAACGGTTTTATTTGCGTTTGAAAGAACAATATTATAATTTTGCCCCTGATATTCACCCTGTATTACCAGCCGTTTCATGCGACTACATACATAAGACAATACAACATGAATAAGAAAATTGTTATCTTCCTGGCCATAATATTTCTGGTTGCATCATCCGGATGCTCTTCCATACACCAAATGACCGTGGCTTCATATAATGTGCGCTATGACAACAAAGGCGACGTTGAAAAAGGTAATGGCTGGAAAAACCGTTTCCCTGTCATCACCCAAATCATTCTTTATAATGATATTGAAATATTTGGTGCCCAAGAGGTATTGGATCACATGCTGCACGATATGCTCGACAATCTGCCGGGATATAAATATATCGGCGTGGGACGCGACGACGGGGAGACAAAAGGTGAATATGCCCCTATATTTTACAAGAGCGAGCGTTTCGAATTGCTGCACTCAGGCAATTTCTGGCTCTCTGAAAATACCGATTATCCCAACAAAGGGTGGGATGCGGCACTTCCCCGAATCTGCACCTGGGGCGAGTTTAAAGACAAAAAGAGTAAACTCCGGTTTTATTTCTTCAATCTACACCTCGATCACGTAGGGGTAGTTGCCCGTGACGAGAGTTCCAAACTCGTACTGAACAAGATCAAAGAGATATGCGGCAATGCCCCTGTCATTCTTTCAGGGGATTTCAATGTAGATCAAACAAATAACAACTACCATATCCTCGCCAATTCAGGCATCCTGAAAGATTCATATGAAACTGCTCAATTCCGCTTCGCACTCAACGGTACTTTCAGCGCTTTCGATCCCGACCTGAAAACGGACAGTCGTATCGATCATATATTTGTCTCTCCCTCTTTCACCGTAGAGAAATATGGTATCCTCACCGATACCTACCGTTCGCAAGTCAACGATAGCATTATAAGGAAAGGAGATTTCCCGAAAGAGGTAAGCCTGAAGGGATACATGGCACGCATGCCGTCGGACCACTTTCCAGTAAAAGTGAATCTCTCTTTCAAAAAGTAATCTTATCCCTTCCCCGGCAAAAATATCATGAGTTTAAAAATCGTGAGTCGGGATTACCATAAAATATATTATGATATGAGAACAAACTGGTTATTAATTTTCTTTTGTTTACCGATTTTCCTTTTCTCTCAGGGAATACAGATAACAAACGGCCCATACTTACAACGGATAGGAGAGAATGAAGCAACTATTATCTGGACCACCAACAATGATGCTATATCCTGGCTCGAACTGGCTCCTGCCGGAAATGACAGTTTTTATGCTACAGAAAGACCCCGGTATTACAACACGTCTCATGGCAGCCGGGTAATAGGCAAACTACACCGCATTACAGTGAAGGGTCTTTCACCAGGAACGGAGTACCGTTACCGTATCTTTTCGAAAGAGGTGACCGGTTACGCGGGACACCAGGTACTATACGGCACCATCGCCTCATCTAACGTATATAGCAGAAAACCTTTTTCTTTCACCACGCTGGATAAGAATAAAAAAGCATTCTCTTTCCGGGTAGTCAACGATATCCATGGCAAAGCCGATAATTTACTGGCCATGCTGAAAGATGTAAAAAAAGAGAATACCGATCTGGTTATCTTTAACGGCGATATGATCTCAACCCTTAACGATGAAAAAGAGATTTTCACCGGTTTTATGGATACTGCAGTAGAACTGTTCGCCAAAGAGATCCCGATTTTTTACACCCGGGGAAATCATGAAACCCGTGGAAGGGCAAATACCAGGCTGTACGATTATTTCCCCGGTAGCAACGGACATTTTTATTTTGCATTTCGCCACGGCCCTGTATTCTTTCTGGTACTCGATAGCGGAGAGGATAAACCCGATTCCGACATTGAATATTCGGAATTGTCTCAATTCGACAACTACCGGGATGAACAAAAGGAGTGGATTGAAACGGTGATTGCTACACCCGAATTTCAATCGGCCCCCTTTAGGATCGCTATCATGCATATTCCGCCTTCAGGAACGACTTGGCACGGCACACAGGATGTCGCCCGAAAATTCCTACCTTTGTTGAATAAGGCCAATATCGACATAATGCTGTCAGGGCATACCCACAACTATAAATATATTGATAAAGGAGATGATCAGAACATCCATTTCCCGGTCCTGATCAATGATGATGAAACCTATCTTGAAATATCCGTAAATTCCCAAATAGAGATATTACAGAAAGATATGTCGGGTAAAACAGTGAACAGGCATGTAGTCAAGTAGTGGACAGGTGGTTAGGTGGATAGGTGCCATGGTTCTAACAATCTAAATGTCTTGGCTCTAATAATCTATAAGTCTTGGTTCTAACAGTCTTGGTTCTATAAGTCTTGGTTCTATAAGTCTTGGTTCTATAAGTCTTGGTTCTATAAGTCTTGGTTCTAAAAAAAAAGTTATGAAGAAATTATTAATTCTGGGGTTATCCCTTATGACAATGATTACAGCGAGTGCCGAAATTAATCGCAAAAAAGAGTGCAATCTGAGGGTAGCCTCATTCAATCTGAGAATGGACACTCCCCACGATGGGGAAAACGTCTGGGCCAACAGGAAAGAGATGGTAAAGAGTCTGATCAGATTCCACGACCTGGATATCATCGGCACCCAGGAAGGATTTAAGCATCAGTTGGATGGTATACTTGAACTCAAAGAGTATGCCTACGTGGGCGGTGGACGCGACGATGGGAAAGATGCGGGAGAACATTCGGCCATCATCTACAGGAGAGATCGTCTCGAACTATTAGATAATGGAGACTTCTGGTACTCTGAAACGCCGGACGTACCCGGAAAAGGATGGGATGCCACCTGCTGCAACCGTATTTGTTCATGGGCAAAATTCAAGGATAAAGTGTCGGGCAAAAAGTTCTTCGTATTCAACTCCCATTATGATCACGAAGGAAAAATAGCACGCAAAAATTCCTCATTACTACTGATGAAGAAGATTGAACAGATCGCGGGGAACAATCCGGTATTTGCCACGGGTGACTTTAATGCGACTCCCGATGATGAACCCATTCAAACCATCTACAACTCAGGCAAACTCAATGACTCCTATCTTGTAACACAAGAGCCTCCTTACGGAACAGAAGGCACTTTCAATGCATACAGGCTGAATTCCGCAATGAAGAGCAGGATCGACTATATCTGGGTTACCAAGGATATCACGGTAAAGAAATATGGAGTACTCAACGAGATGCCATATGGTAAATTCCCTTCCGATCATTTTCCTGTAGTAATTCAGGCGAAGATGTAACAGAGCCGACAAATTCCCCAACATAAAAAAGCCCGGCTGATTTCACAATCAAACCGGGTTATTTTATGTTTACCTCTCGTAAATCGTATGCTTTACTACGAAAGCAACCTTATGATAATTTTTCCAGTCCTTTTTTGATACGGGTAGCTGCTTCGGCAATATTCTCGTCGGAAGTAGCGTACGACAAACGGATGCATCCGGGTGCACCGAAAGCATCTCCTCCCACACAGGCTACATGAGCCTCTTCCAATATATACATGGCTAAATCAGTAGCCGTCTGTATCGCTTTTCCATTATATGACCGTCCAAAGTAACTTGAGCAATCGGGGAAGATATAGAAAGCACCCATCGGGTTGTTCACCCTCAGTCCCGGAATCTGTCCCAGTAGTTCTACGATAAGATTCTTTCTCCTTTCAAAAGCTATCCGCATCTCAGCTACACAGGATTGATCTCCGGTATAGGCAGCCAAAGCTGCTTTTTGAGAGATGGAAGAGGGACCGGAAGTGTACTGTCCCTGCAGCATGTTACAAGCCGATGCAATCCATTGCGGTGCTGCAATCCAACCGATACGCCAGCCAGTCATGGCATACCCTTTCGATACTCCGTTTATCACCACTATCCGGTCGCGGATAGTGCCGAACTGAGCAATCGACTCATGTTGCCCGATATAGTTGATATGTTCATAGATCTCATCGGAGATCACGTACACTTGCGGATATTTTTCCAGGACAGCGGCAAGGGCAACCAATTCATCTTTAGTATATACACTACCGGTGGGATTCGACGGAGAACAGAGGATCAACGCTTTGGTCTTGGGTGTAATCGTCTCTTCCAGTTGCTGTGGTGTGATTTTGAAATTCTGTTCGATCCCGGCGTAGACAAACACCGGTGTTCCTTCCGCCAGCTTAACCATCTCAGGATAGCTGACCCAGTAAGGAGCCGGGATAATTACCTCTTCATCCTTATCCACAATGGAAAGAATAACATTACACAACGACTGTTTTGCACCACCGGAGACCACAATTTGAGCGGGTGTGTACTCCAGTCCGTTTTCAGCTTGCAACTTCTCGCAAATCGCTTTCCTCAAATCGGGAAATCCCGGCACGGGAGAATAAAAAGAAAAATTATCGTCAATTGCTTTCTTGGCCGCTTCCTTTATATGCTTGGGAGTATTAAAGTCGGGTTCGCCCACACTCATATTGATCACATCAATGCCCTGCGCTTTCAGTTCATTGCTTTTTTGTGCCATCGCAAACGTTTCAGAAGGCGATAAGGCAGTCAATCTTGCTGATAATAAATCTTTCATAAATTGCAATAAATTTGAACTTTTTGTTAGATAACGAGGGCAAAGATAATAAAAAATACACGATCAAGCGAGGTTAACTATTATTTTTGCATCTGACACAGGCCTTCAGGAAAGGCACAAAAAAAGGCTGTATTTAACAGCCTTCATTTATATATATTGGTTGAAATAAGTATTCAAAACAAAGCTTTCATAATCCCTTTTGGATTACTCAGCTTCAGACAACAGTCCGTTTCATTAGCTTGCCATACGCAAGCTTGCTCTCAAAGTTCTGAGTCTGTTTACCCTGTTTGCACGGTATATGGCAGACCCGTTTGAGATGTTCTGCTCCAGATACTTGATCTGTGACAGAATTTCTTCTTTGGTTAGGCTTTTGATAGTCATAATTTTCTTTATTAAAAGTTATGATTTATCGGCAACCGTTTTAAGAAAAGCCTTTTTCAGTAAATAATTGATAACCTAAAAAATAATTTCAAATAACTCGCTTGCCATTTAAATCGATGCAAAGATACTACGAAAAACATGTTATACAACATATTTTTGATAGATTTTTGCAAATTAAGATAGAAAACGTCTATTCTATCATGAAAAAGAGCTGATTTTACTAATCTTTTCAATGAATATCCAAAACGAACGGATAATGACTAAACAACTTTCCACTGATAACAGTCAAAGTATTGCTGATTCTTGAAACTAAAATTGCCAAAGATGATAACTGGCCCGAACAAGAAGTTTGAATTGAAGTATTTATAGAAAGGGAATTAAAGTGCTATTAGAAAAACAGGCGACCATTACCGAAGAAAACCGCTACGAAAAAGGAAAAGCCAATTTTCGGAAAAGATTGAATGTCAAAAATCAAACAACCCTATGGACTATTTCGCCGCTCATCTAAATAAAATCGGTGATTTTTTGTTAAATAAATTGGTCTGATGCAAGGTTTCCATATTTTCAGGATTTACTATCTATAGAAAGCGAGCAATATAAAATGTATAACAATTTATCAATAGTAAAATTATGAAGACTAAAAAACCACTTTTATTGGCAGGAGGTCTGCTTTGTTCCCTCCTTTTATTTCAGTCATGTTTAAAAGATGATTCCCGTGAATACAGTTATTGGCCGAATGCCCTTGTGACAGTCAAACCAGTCGACGACAACGCCGTTTATCTGCAATTGGATGATAAGACAACATTGCTGCCTGTGAACCTGGCAAAACATCCATTCGATTCAAAAGAGGTGCGTGCATTGGTGAACTTCGAGGAGGTCAATAAACCCAGTGGCATTTATAGCAAAGCCGTACATATAAACTGGATTGACAGCATCCGGACAAAACCGATGGTCCCAAATCTGGGAGACGGAAATATTGCTGCATACGGGAATGATCCGGTGGAAATCGTCAGGGACTGGGTAACACTTGTCGAGGACGGTTACCTGACCTTACGCTTCAGAACCATGTGGGGAGGATACCGGGATAAGATCCATTATGTCAATCTTGTAGAAAGTTCCGATCCTGAGAAACCATATGAACTGGAATTCAGGCATAATGCTTCCGACGACCTGTATGGAAGAATGGGAGATGCTCTGGTAGCATTCAAGCTCGACAAATTACCCGACACGAATGGCAAAACAGTGAAGTTGAAACTGAAATGGAGATCATTCAGCGGAGAGAAATCAGCAGAATTTGATTATAACTCCAGTGCTACATCACCTGTCCAGTCAACCGTATCCTACCAAAGAAGTGAGATTAATGTAAAATAATGAACAACATAGACAAAAACGGGATATCTGTGTCTGTAAAATAAAAAAGTTTTTTACAACCGGAATAATGACGAGGTTGTACCTTTGTGAAATGGTACAACCTCTGATATAGAAAGTTTTTTTGATGTCAATGTTAAACGAGAAAGAAAAGGAGCAAGAACTACTGAGAAAGATCTTATCTGGCGATATCATTGCCATGAAAGAATTCTATACTAATTACTCTGGGTATCTCACCACAGTATGCTCCCGCTATATCTCTAACAGGGACGATGTAAAGGATATTTTACAGGAAAGTTTTATAAAAATATTCAAGTCAATAGCCAATTTCAGATATAAAGGAGTGGGATCTCTAAAAGCATGGAGCAGTCGTATCGTAGTGAATGAATCATTGAAGTTTCTCAAAGAAAATGAGAGGTTGAATATCATCGATAGCCCGATAGGGGATTTACCGGATATTAGTGAAGAAGAGGAACCTGACATTGAACAGATTCCAACATCCGCCATATTGGAGATGATCCGTGCCCTTCCGGTGGGATATAGAACAGTGTTCAACTTGTATATATTCGAAGAGAAAAGTCATAAAGAAATTGCATCGATATTGAATATTACGGAAAATACCTCGGCATCACAGTTGCACAGGGCTAAAAGTATTTTAGCAAAGCAGATTAATGAGTACAGATCTTTAAAACAATGAAGTCATGAATAGTCAGTGGTCGGATAATCTGCGAAAAAGAATGGAAGCCCATGACGCTCCTTCTCCGGATGGATTATGGGAGGATATTGAGCAGATCGTAACCAAAAAACTCCCTTTCCGGACGGTGGGACAGATTGCTCAATCCCCATCAGGACAGAAAAAGAAGCTGTTGTGGACCAAAAGGATCGGTGCGGTAGCCGCCATCCTGGTGGTACTACTTCTTGTTGGCGATTTTTTCCTGAAAGAACACACCCCGCACTCTCCGGCAATTACCCAGAGACCGGAAGGGGAACACAAATCGGGGAATAACCTCTCTCCAGATCACGATATTGAGGAGATTCTTCTCACGCAAAAAGGAAATCATGAATCCTTCCCTGATAACAATATGGTGACTTCCACTACATCCGTCTCTACAGCATCTACAGACAGAGAAATGGACAATCTCTTTATCGAGAGGGAAGAGGGCGAGCCTCACAGTGGAGACTTACTTGAACGTCCCGAAGAAGAATCCGATAGAGAGGGAAAAGTGACCGATAGGGACACTATGTCAAGAGACCATCATCACGATTATCCTATTTCTGAACCCAACACCCATTATCCGATAGTTACACGGCGGAACCAATCAGTACGGTGGCAGACAAGTCTCTATGCATCAAATACCTCAGTGGGCTCTTCAAAGACATACAACGGTTACAGAAGTTTTTTATCCGAAGAAGTTGCTGTAGGAAAAGACGATATGGTACCACTTTTGGTAAAAAATCCGCATGAAGGTATTGTTGCAGCAAACAAAGAGAGTACGGTCCATACTGAGACAAAACATAAACAGCCCGTAACGGTGGGAGCTTCCATAAAATATAAATTAGACGAAAAATGGAGTCTTACAAGCGGATTGACATATACCCTATTATCCTCGCAACTCCGGTCGGGCAGTGGCAGTCATTATTATATCAGTGAACAGACCCTGCACAATATCGGTATCCCCCTGAACATTCACTATAATCTCTGGAAGGGCAGGGATGTATCAGTCTATGTATCCGGAGGAGGAATGGCTGAAAAGAACGTCTCCGGCAAATTAAGCACCGATTATATTGTGAATGACAAGCTTGAATCCACCGGAAAAGATAATATATCCATAGACCAGTTGCAATGGTCGCTCAACACCTTGGTTGGCATAGAGTATAATCTTTTTCCAAAAATAGGATTGTATGCGGAGCCGGGGGTGATCTATTACTTCAGAAATAGAAGTGAAGTCGAAACAATCTATAAGGAAAAGCCGGTAAATATCAATCTCAGGGTGGGCCTCCGTTTTTCACTGGGAGAATAGATAAAATCCCTGTAAGTTGTTATCTTACAGAGATTTTATATGTTTTGCGGAGACGGAGGGGTCTCGTTCGAACACCTAACTCCTCTTCTAAATTATTTCAATAACATTAAATAATGCGAATCAGTAGTTGAAACTGTTCGCGAGTTTATATAGTTAAAGTATTTAAAATCAATGAAATAAACGTGCCGGATATTTGCTCAATCCGCTGGAAATCATTAACTTAGAAGAATAATCCCCATTATTTTTCCAG
>NZ_JAYFQD010000012.1:0-49105 GCF_034927365.1 Proteiniphilum sp.
GTAAAGCGTTACAAGTGTGGAAGGTTCCACATCGCACTGGTAGGTATAGCCATTCTCATAAAATGTTTTGGTCGTATTGTAATAATACGTTTGTGCAGCGATACCCAAAGGGCATACCAGCAAGGCAAATAAAATAACTTGGATCTTTTTCATAATCAACAATTTTTTGAGAGTTTGCGTAAATTTTTAAAGATACCCAGTCCCGGATTACCGAAGTCAAACGGGGTATTGTAAGCGGGGATTTGTTTTAATAGGGGAACCGTGTTATTCAGTATATGTGATTCCAACGATAAAGTTGATTGCCCTGGACGGAGATCCCCTTTCGGTGTTATGTAGTCTTTTAAGGTTGAAATAGATTTATAAGATTTATCCAACTCACCCCATTCGTTCCATTTTTTACTTCCAATGGCATCTAAATAGAGATAGTGGGCGTACCGGGTTTCAATCTCCTGGTTCAGAAGGGAATTCTTGTAAGAATCCTGTGTCTCTTGGTATGCCTGATAAGCGTGCCACATTTCGTGGAAAAGTTGGTCGTTTTCCATATTCATGCTCAGGGAGATTTTGCCGGTTGCATAGTTAAATGCCGAATCATCCCCGGGAATAAATTCAATAGGCAATGTTTTTCCGTTAAGGGAGTTTTTTAATCCGTTATATAATCCTTTCCCCAAACAATTCTTGATGATCTTGTCAAGCATCTTTTCTATTTCCTTCCAGTTTTCCTCTGTCATTTTTGAGTTTCGAAATATTTCTTTGGGATTCGCTTCGCCCGTATCGGTATCCTGTTCCGGATTTGTATTGTTATTGGAACTGCTTCCACCACCGCCGTCGGTGTCGCCGAACATGCCGTTATAACCACCGCCGCCGCTACCGTCACTGCCGATATCGAGTGTGGGAAGATAATAAACTGTCTTGCAATTTTGTCCGTGTACCTCAATGTCTAAGACGGTTATTACCCATGAAGCACAAATTTCAATTTCAATGGGGGAGGCGTTTCCCGCCCTGAGTGCCCCCTCTCCGGTATCGGCATCCGAGTATAGCCAACCGTTCACAAACTCGTCCTGCAGGCTGTAAAACAACACAAGCCCCCTGAGATTGCTGTCGCGGCTCAGGTAGTTGTTGTTTCCGGATAAATCCGTCCCTTGGATATACTCTGAATCAGGCGCTATCGCCATTTTAAACCCGTATATTTCGCCTGTTTGATTGTTTTGCAAAATTACCAGCCGGAGCAGTTGTTGCATTTCGCCACCGCTGTTTGCCGCTTCATTTATCGCCTCAATGTTACCAAAGGTGATTTCCCCGTTTTCATACTCCCATGGCAACTCCACCACCGACCATATGGAGTCATTGTGAAGCGTTGCCAAGTCCCAGTCAAGCAAAGGTTTCAAAGCGTGAAGCGTGCTGTCTCCGCTTCCGGCCAAGCGTAACCCGACATTATCACCCCTGTTTACATGTGTCTCATACCAGCTTTTTGCCTTAGCATCACCGTGAAGAGAAGAAATAAAACTAATTTTTGTTTTTCCATAGATAATTTGTTTTTATAGTTGAGTTCCCTGCGTGAATTTATCCGCATCCCGTACGGAAATGAGTTACAGGAAATAAAGAACATCCCGTTGAGACGATATTCCGATTCTTTGGACATAGTGAAAAAAGATTAGACGCCCCAAGTTAATAAAATATATTGATATATGTATAAATATACGCAGATTTTTTAAGATTTTTATACGGAAAATCCATGTTCGGGTTTCCGGGATGAAAAAGTGGAATAGCTCCGATTTTATTCTTTTGAGTGAAAAATCGGGGTGTTGAAATAAGTTCAATTAATATCTGTCAGGTGGAGACGTCTGCCGTGCCGATACGAAAATTTGGCGAATTTCAGTAATAGTTGCTTCCTGTCGGTGGAGTCGGATTCTACGAAGGCGCAATCCTGGATCACTATTATTAGAGCGGTGGAAATCAATATTTTCCACCGCCCGCGACAAATAAAACCAAATCTAACCAGATGACTGTATAAAAACTTTATCTTGACTCTTTATAGGTATATACTTCCGTAAATTTACTCCGTTTTGCCCCGCTTTGTATTAAATAATACGTGATGTGAACGCTTTTAGTTTCCGGATCGTAATAATTATTGGCTTCCGGCTCAATCTCTCCGGCACGACCGGATGCATTGGTTCCCTGTCCATAGTAATTGGTTACAGCTGCCGCTTTATTGGTAGTTGTGTCAAATTTAAAAATAGGGCTCCAGTTTCCATAATATGAGTAACCACTTCCGGTATAAAAATAATAACGGTATGGATTGGATATCGTGCCGGCAGGAATACTTTTTAAATGGACCTCAACCGTGCTGGCGCTTGTAGTTACAAGGTGTACCGTTAAAGGATAAACACCTACAAATGCAGCGTTTGTATAATCCTGGAAAGATCCTTCGACCGTATAAACACCATCATATTTGTTTTTAATGCCAATGGGGAACACGCCTTTACCGTAATTACCACTTATAATCCCAGATGTGACAGACTCGATACTTATACCCAACGCATAAGATTCAAAAAAATCGTCTTCGGTATATTCCGGAGGAAAAACATTGATAGTAAATACAGCCTTTTTTTCTCCTTTGGGGATCACGACTGTGTAACTGTCCACGTCAAACAAATGCGAGGGGAGCACGGTATAATCATTCTCCTTGATTGTGTCTTGATCGTTATGTGTCTCTATTATTTTCGCGTCAAATTTTAACGTTACGGTAATATCTTCGGGAGCTCCATTGGCGCCCGTATAGTTAACCGTTATAGGCCATTTTGCTATATCGTCTGCCTCTAATGCAGTTGACTTCAGCGAATAAGGAGTTGAAGTGCTTCTCGCCGGCAAATCAGCCAATTCCACTATTCCGTGCGAACCGTTGTCTTGAAAGACGCTTTCGGCATCGTTGACGCAAGAAAGAAGAAAGATGATGGATAAAACCGCAAGAAAGCCGGTTATTATATTCTTACTATTTCGTTTCATATTTATGCTATTTTATATTGTTTTTGAAAAATCAATCTTTATCCCAAAAAACAGGGTCTGAGAAGGCATTGGCTACTTTGGGCACGTTGGCGTTCAGGTTGTATTCCGCCTGCGGGTAAATCTGCCGTACCGGCAATTTATCGCTGCGGGTGGACTGCGACCGTATCGAAACGAATGTTGTTGTGGCATTCGTGCCGCTTATCCGGGGATAAGTTGTCCTTCTAAACTCATTCCACGCCTCATGCCCGTGAATATAATTCAAGGCAATGTATTTTTGGGTAATGATAGCCTCCAGACGCTGTGCGTCGGTCGTTGCCGCATCGTAATCCGCTAAATAATTACCGGCGTTTTCAGCCAGGTATTCGCCCAAGTCGGCTTCGGGATTCACGCCTTCGATATACGACCCGTTTGCTTTCTGGTTTAAATAGTCGAACGAAGCGAGGATCCCTTTTTCGAAATTCGTTTTGGCGTCGCCATCAAGGGTATGTCCGGTCAGTGCTGCTTCCGCGAGCAGGAAATATGTTTCGGAAGCCAAAAAGATGGGTTGCGATTGTGTGCGGTCTTTAAAAAGGCCGACCCGGGTACCGTCGTCATCTGCCACACCGGTTCCCGTCCAGGCATAATCAGGTGAATTAGGATTGTTCGTTTCGTCGGCCAATTGCCCCGAAGCGACACTGGGATACCCTTTATAGATCAGCGCTCCTCTTACATCATCCTGCAACACTGTTCCGTTATAAAACGTCAACACATATTTGGAGGGGATATAATAATTGGCGGCAGTAGTAATGGAACCGGCAATTGAACTATGCAATCCGGTCCAGTAAGGGTTTTGCGTACTACTGGCACTATAACCCGGGTTGACCGAGACGTCATCCTTGAGAAAGCCATCGGCGCTGAAAGTACTAAAAGCGCTCTGTACAAACGAGTCAATAGTTGTTCCGGAGGCTCTTACCAATAATCGCAATTTAATGTTGTTGGCAAACTGTTTCCACTTGTCAGGGTTGCCGCCGAACAGCGGATCGGAATACTCTTTGATGGCCAATACGCCGACCGCTTCCGCATTCTCATTTATTTCGGTGATCGCCGCATCGATCTCCTCTACCAAAAGTCGATACACTTCGGCGTCATCGTCATAAGCAGGCGTCAGATTCTCTTTCCCCTGAAGGCCTTCTGTCCAGGGTGCATCGCCATAGGTATCCACCAGGAGTTGATAATTAAACACTTTCAGGATACGGGCAACCGCAGCGAAGAGCGCATACTGGGGATCATCCTGTGCCTCCGTGATAATATACTGGTAATCGCGCAGATTTCCGAACACATTGTTCCACAGACCGGTATTATCGGTACTGGTAAAATTGTACGTGTAAGTACTTCCATATCCCGATATTCCCTTACCGGGCAATTGATATCCGACAAGAAAAGAACCGTACGAATTGTAGGTAACAATATTGCTTGCCGTACTTGCCAATGCCGCCGGCAATATATATTCGGGAGTAACCAGCGAAGCCGTCGGGCTGTTCGGATTGTCGTTGATATCCAGGTCGCAAGAATGGAATAAAATCAAACTTGCCGCCAATAAAATAATAATATATTTTTTCATATTCTTTTGATCTTTAAAATGTGAGTGATACGGTTGCCCCGAAATAGCGCGTCGGTGGTGTCTGGCTTAATGTGGAAACGCCGATTGCATTATTGTCGTTGGCGCTGTAATCGGGGTCGGTATATTCGTTGTCGGAGGAAGCCCACAGGAACAAGTTCCGTCCCTGCAGACTGATAGAAGCTGCCTGCAGCGGTTGTAACTTCCGGATCAGACGGTTGGGAAGTTGATAAGATAACTGTATCTCACGCCATTTCCAGTAATCTGCGGAGAATACATAGTTACTATATATTCCGCGATTATAGGTTGAGGAGGTCCAGAATCCCGAACCACCATCAGAAACGGTGATACTGGTATTTTCCACATAAGCGCCGGCTTTTTCATCCCAATAAGATGAATTGGGGAAAACAAAACGTTCGCGGTTATAGTAAGCACTGCGTGCGGAAGCGCCTGTAAAGTCCAATGTGGTTCCCAAATCAATGGCCGCCGCATAGAATCCGCCACGATACTCAAACAGGGTACTCAATGTGAAATCCTTCCATCGGACACTCAGGTCAAGCCCCAGGCGATGTCTCGGTGTCGTATTCCCGATAATCCGGGTCTCGCTGGCTTTCGATGGGTAACCGGTATTCACATCTACGATCACTCTACCCTGATCGTCACGGGCATAATCGCTGACAACGATCTGGTTCAATTCATACCCTTCCTGGGCATAAATCACACTGCTGCCGTTAATGGATATCCGGTCATCGGCATTGTCATCATCGAACAGTGTGACCAGTTTATTCTTATTATGGGTATAATTACCTCCTACGGTCAATGTCCAATCCTGCGTTCTGATCGGCGTAACGCGCAATGCCGCTTCTATCCCCCGGTTGGTCACTTCTCCCGTATTGATCAGGTAACTTGTAAATCCCGAAGAGGGGGATATTCCCGCGTAAACCGCTTGTCCTGTAGTGCTGGTAGCATAGTAGTTAAATTGCGCGTCTACCCTGTTGTTGAACAGTTTGAATTCGGTGCCGACTTCCCATCCGGAAGTAATTTCGGGTTTCAAATCATCCGATACCAGCGTACCGCTTTGCGAGAGGTAGGTGCCTTTGGAATAGCCGGTAATCGAACTGAAAGTCGGATCGGTAGCGTAAGGATTTAAATTCACATTACCGGTCTTGGAAAGTGCTCCGCGTATTTTCAGATAATCCAATACGGAGTTGTCTTTAAGCGTCTCGATCGCATCCGTGGGAATAAACGATATGTCTACTGACGGATAAAAATATGCCCGGTTTTCTTTTTTCAATAGAGAAGTGTAATCCTGACGCCCTGTGACATGCAAAAACAAATAGTTTTTATAACCGGCAAGGAAATCTCCCCAAAAACCGAGATTAATGTACCTTGAAACGGATTCTGAAGTGGAAGCTTCACCCACCCGGTTGCTTAAGTTATACAAACCGGGAATCAGCAATGCCGAAGCGCTTGCCGAAGTTGATTTTGAATTATATCCGTTGTAGGAATATCCCAGGATCAGGTTCAAGGAAAGATCACTGACTTTTTTATTCAATCCTACCTGGAAGTCATGATTTACCCGCGATGTATTATAATGCGCATCTCCGACAGAACCGGCCTGATTGGTACGTCCTACGGTATTGACCGAATAATCGCTGTAGGTAACTTTAGGCGTCCAGTATTTATTCTGATAATAGCGTTCGGAAATAGCACCCCTATACAACAGGTACAACCAGGAAACAGGCGAATACTTCAGTTCTGCTTTCCCGGTCAGATACGAGTTTTTTGTATCCTGTCGGTGTGTATCGGCAATCCAGTACGGGTTCCAGTACCAGGGATTAAACCAACCGTCGGGAGTCGCATATTTGTTGTTCTTCCAGTCCTTATAGCTTAATACCGGAATATTGGCCGGAATATTCAGCAAATCGCCATACACCCAGTTTGTTGCGTAAGTGATATCGTAATTATTTTGCACGTAATTGGCCGAATAATCGATATCCAGGTTAGACAATATTTTCCGGGTGCCATTCAACCGGGCAGAAAACCGGTTATATCTGTCACCGGGAGTAGTGCCGGTAGCATTCAGGTATTGCCCCGAGAGGTAAGTGGTTGATCTTTCATCGCCGAAACTGACGGATAAATCAGACTGGTTCTGTATGCCTGTCTCCCAGAAATCGTACCGGTCATTTACCGGACTATAGACTACGGTTTGCTGGTCTCCGTTTTCGAGCGGGTATCCCAGTTCACGCGTAGAACCATCGAAAGGCGGGCCGTATTGTTGGTTTTCCTCCCGGGAATACACTTGCCCGTCAGCAGTAGCACCGGCCCCAAACCGGTCCTGCAGCTTCGGGAAAAAACTCACCTGTTGCGCGGTGGTTGTCTGGGAAAACCGTATCACCGGTTTACCCGCTTTACCTTTCTTGGTGGTAACCAGCAACACGCCATTGGAAGCTTCCGATCCATACAGTGCGGCCCCCGAAGCGCCGCTAAGCACCTGTATTTCCTCAATATCTTCCGGGTTGATATTGTTCAGGATGTCGGCCGACACAATCGCATTATCAATGACGATCAGCGCTTCGTTATTACCGGTAAGCGAGCGGTTCCCCCTCAACACCAACCGATAGTTCGGATTTACACCACTGCTAATAGCATTTACCTGTAATCCCGGGACCTTTGCCGTCAGTCCTGCCGCAATAGAGACCGGCTTCGCGGCCGTCAGTTCCGCCGCCGTAATTTTTGTGGCGGTGTACCCCTGTTCTCTTCTTGTCCGGTGAATACCGCCGGAGACGACCACCACTTCGTCCAAAACTGCAACATCGGACTTCAACTCGACTCTTACGTTCGCACTTACCGGAACCTCCTGCGTGACATAACCTACATAAGAGATTACCAGCGTGCCGCCGGTGGGAGCCAGGAGGCTGAAATTGCCGTCAACATCCGTCACCGTACCTCTTGAGGTACCTTTGATATGAATCGTAGCGCCGATCACCGGTTCGCCCGATTCATCCGAAACCGTTCCCCGCACCTGTGTCTGTGCAGTTACAATCACTATCCCCGTAAAGAACAGTGCCCAAAATAATAATAGTTTCTTTTTCATACTCTACTTTTTTAATTAACTACTTCTAAATAAAACTTTTTTCTTTTTTATATGTAAACCTGAAATTTGCTATCTACAGATCGATTCATCTTTTACTTCTTACGGTTACCGGAAATAAAACTAATCGGTACCCCCCCAAAAAAAACTCCCCCGAAAACGTATCGGGGGAGTTCTTTCTCTTTTGCTTTTTCCTCTTCTATCCGACACGACGGTGCTTCCGCGACATGCACATATACATACCGCAACACATCATCATACACGAAATGTTGTTCCCCTTGTTGTTATATCGGATAAAACGGATTTCCATTATGCTCTTTTCCCTGTATAATTTTTGATAACCTCTGTTTACCTGCTGTTTTGATAACCTGAAATAAAAAAGCCCCTCCGAACTGCTATTGCATCGGAGGGGCCGTTATATGAAAATTGATTCTATGTTACGACAGAAAATATTCTTTTCCGGTTTATCCCGATACAATATGCCTGCATGGCATGGACATACACATGCACATGCACATGTACATGCAATACATCATATTGTGGGATGCATTGTATGCATTGTGATCGTACAGGATAGAATCGTTGTTCATCGTTTTGTGGTATCGTTTATTTCAAATACTTTTCCAGCGCTTCGGTTAATTTTTCTCCACGCAGATTTTTTTCGATGATCTTTCCTTCGGGATCTAACAGGAAATTGGAGGGAATGCTCCGAACGGCATACGACGCGGCCACTTCATTTTTCCACCCTTTCAGATCGGAGACCTGTGCCCAGGCAAGCTTATCGTCACTGATCGCCTTGAGCCAGTCTTCTTTCGATTCGTCCAACGAAACACCCAGGATTGTAAAGTTCTTATCCTTGTATTTCTCGAAAGCCTCCACAACAAAAGGATTTTCACGCCGGCAGGGGCCACACCACGAAGCCCAGAAATCCACCAGTACATATTTACCCTTGAAATCGGAGAGGGATACCGGATTTCCGATAGTGTCGTTTTGGGTAAATCCTGGTGCTACGGCACCGATAACTGTAGCGCGCAAAGCGTCTAATCTCTTTGCATATCTCTGTCCCAGGGCTGTATTCCTGACTTCCGGCGTCAGTAGGGAGAAAACGGAATCGTATGTCGCAATTTCCGGATCATGCCCGAGATAGACCGGGAGCGCTTTCGCCAGGGTGATATAAGAATCTTTATGGCTGTTCAGAAAATCATAGGCGACAGCTTTTTCCTTCTCTTCTATCGCATTCCATTTTTCATCGAGTTGCTGTTTAAATTCTTCCGATTTTCGTTGTTCCTCGGTGGCCGAATAATATTCTTTTTGTAATGCGGATTTCTCATCCTGGAAAACTTGTACCAGCGCATCATATTCTTTCGAAAGATCATTGAGTGGAGAACCGGTGATTTCTGCATTTTTGATGGAATCGGGACTTGTTAGGGTGATCTTTCCTTGTTCAACAAACAGAGTCAACCGGTCTCTCAATTTTCTGGAATACGTTTCAGTTCCTTCGTGGTCAATGGCTATTGTTGCCGAAAAAGGAGCGGAGTATTTTCCGGAGAACCGGAATTTTCCCTCTTCAATCAACACGGAATCAACCACCGTCTGTCCCGAGTCATTTTGAAATTCAAAAAATGCCTTCGCCGGTTTTTCCGACGCACCTATCGTCGCATGTATTTCATAAGCAGCTTCCTGCTTTTTACATGCAAATAAAACAAGAGCGCTCAACAGCGCAAAAAAAGCTGTTTTCTTCATCTGAGTAATTTTTATTATTGATATTTGTAATTTTTTAAATCGATATATTGAAACATAAAAAAAGCCCTCCAAACATGTATCGGAAGGGCTTTCATATTCTATTATTCTTGAATATCCCGGCTTATCCGACACAACAGCGCTCGAACATCATGCACATAGGGCAACACATTGCTCTGGATGCATTAAAACTCCTGTTGTTATGTCGAATAGAAATATGATTCATTTTAGCATGAAATTTTACAAAAGTTTACCCTTTTAAAGAAGGATTGGCAAATATAGAATAAAATAATAATATGTTCAAAATAATAACTTATTTTTTAACATTAATTAGTTTTATGTTGTGAATATTTCAATATCATTCCCGCTTTTATCCGTTCAATCTTTCATCATCCGCTTCCATTTGAAATAGCCGAATACCGAGATCACCGAGTAAATCGCGAAAAGGACAGAAGTAGGATAGAGGCCTTTCCATACATACAACCCGCAGGAGATAATGTTCACCAGAAACCATAATCCCCATTGTTCAAGATATTTATGGGCAAGCATCCACATGGCGAGAATACTCAGTGCGGTGGTAAAGCTGTCGCCATAGGGGACGGGGCTGTCGGTAAACCGGATCAGAACAAACGCCATCACTGCAAAAAGTGTTGTCCCTATCACCAAAAGCGGCAAGATATAGCGACGGGGTGTATGGCTGATCGGCAGCCCGGAATCTTCCGATTGCGATTTGGTCCACCGCATCCAGCCGTAGATACTGGCGAAGAAGTAGTAGACATTGATCCCCATATCTGCATAGAATTTACTCTGGAAGAAAATCCATACATAGAGAATGGGCATCAGTACGCCTACCGGCCATAACCATTTGCTGGCTTTGTATTCCAGATATAAATAAAGCAGCCCGATAACGGCACCGATGATTTCGATAGTCTGCATTGATTGTTTTTGTGTAAAGGTAAACGGATTTTTCCTGCAAAAGGAGAAAATCCGTTTATTGTATATAATATTTTAGAATCTGATAGTAATATTTGCCAATGCATTGGTACCTGCCTGGGGAAAGTAACGTTTTTCGTTTACCCGTTTTCCGTTCAGGTAATAGCTATCGTAATTATAGCCGTTGGTTTCATATTCCACATTAAACAGGTTGTTTACCCAGACACCCAGTACCACCGATTCAACGTGGGGGATTTTAAAGGAGTAGCTTGCCCGCAGGTTATTTACGAAATAGGCATCGATACTACGCTCTTTGCTCGAGGTATTATCCAGATACTGTCGTCCTACATAATTGCTGTGCAATGCTATTTCAAAACCGCGGTATGAGAAAGAAAGGATGCTGTTGGCGACAATGTCGGGTGAGTAGGCGATATCTGTGGTGCCCAGTTCATTGGAGCGCGCTTCAATCCATTCTTCGTTTTCATCGTAAACAGCCACATCCTGCTCGACAAAATTCTTTATCTTATTTTGACTGAATGTGATATTGGCATCCCAACGCAACAGTGGACTGATTTGCACGCCTCCGGTCAGTTCGACCCCCGTACGGTAGCTGTCGGGGATATTGGATGTGAGTATTTCCCCGATTTCACTGATCTTTCCTGTGAGGATCAGTTGATTTTTATATTTCATGTAATAAACGTTTGCCCCGAAGCTCGCGATAGATGATTGATAACGGTATCCGACTTCGGTGTCATACAACCGTTCACTGGTAGGGTGTTCGTTAGGTCCTGCATCGGTATAGTTGTTCCGGTTTGGTTCACGGTTAGCTACGGAGAAGGATGCGTAGAGGTGGTTATGATTATCCAACCGGTAGGTGGTTCCTACTTTAGGGTTGAAGAATGAGAAGGTATGCCTTTGTGTGATGTCACGCATAGCATTCTCCGTTTCGTCGAACTTGTCATCCCTGCCTTGCATATCGTACTTAATATAGCGATATTGTGCATCGGCATATATAAGCAGGTTGCGTACCGGTTCCACATTCAGTTTCAGGTAAATATTGGCATCTGTCTTCTCTCCGGTATTACGATACCAATCCTTGTCGGAGTCGAAGTTTTTGTTCGGGTGGCGCACCCATAATACTTTGCCGAAGTGATTGCCATCGTAATTGTTGGCACCGCCACCGAAAATCAGTCCGAAACGGTCTTGTGTGTAATTCAGCGCAAAGGTAGCTCCGTAAAAATCGTTATCAAGCCATTTCTGGCGGATAAGATCTGTCTTTTTCCGTTCCTCCCCGTTTTCCACGACAGGAGTGAGCAGGTACTCCACATATTTCCTGCCTGTACGGTACTCCTCATAATAGCCTTTTCCCGCTGTATAATGTAAAGCCGCATTCATATAGAGGGATGGAGAGAACTGGTGGGTGGCATGCAACTGATAATGCGTTTGTGTATAATTATCGGTCTGGTTATCGTAGAACTGTACATTGCCATCGTCGTCGATATATTGTCCCATCTCGTTGTAGGTGCGGGTATAGTTCAGCGGATCGCGTCGTACCAGATCCAGATCTACACCATTCCAGGCCAGGTATGTTTTCTGCTTTCCTCCGAATGTGACGAATTTAAGGATGGTATTATCACTCAGATATGCACCCGAGAGATAATAGGAATGCATGTCGACCGATGCCCTGTCGACATATCCGTCGGAAGCAATTGTGGAGTACCGTCCGTCTATGGCGAAATGGTTCCCGATAAGTCCTGTTCCCGCTTTCAATGTGTTGCGGTGGGTATTGAACGAACCGTATGATGAGCTAATTTCGGCATAAGGTATACGACTCACATTTTCGGTTTGCATATTCACACTTGCTCCGAATGTAGCGGCACCGGTGGTGGAGGTACCCACGCCCCGTTGTATTTGGATGGAGGAGAGGGAGGAGGCAAAATCGGGCATGTTGACGAAGAAGGCACCATGTGATTCTGAATCGTTCAACGGTACACCGTTTATAGAGATATTTATACGGTTAGCATCAGTGCCGCGTACCCGAAAATTGGTGTATCCTATTCCCGCACCGGCATCCGATGTAACAATAACTGATGGTTCGAGCAACAAAATATAAGGGATATCCTGTCCCGAATTCCGTTCGGAGATCGCATCCTTAGATATGTTACTGTGCGTTACGGGTGTGTTGGTACCTACCCGCGTAGCTGAAACAATCACCTCTTCCAGTTGAATTTGACTCAATGAGTCGGAAGGCACTTCATCTGCCTTTACCTGTGAAACCAATGCCAACAGTATTGCCGGCAATAAAAAAACCTTTTTCATTTACTTTTAATTTTAGGATGGACAAAGCGATTGGCGATGTACATCGTTGGTTAGTGAAATAAAAAAGGGGATTTGTAAAGATATATACCAGAAAACCACGAATCGTGGACTTTATTTCCCTACGCCGGCATTACCCGGATCAGGTGATTTGGGTATGATCTCAGCCCGTTTATTTGGGCACCCCCTGTCGAATAAGAGAACAAAGATAAGACTTTTTTGTTCAGAAAAAGCCATTTACCTCATCTTTTTAACATTCAGGATGGTTCTGATGAGAAAAATAACCGACTGGATAGATGATATTTTTGGATTTATTTGTAATTTCGTTCGGTAAAGTAAAATTTTCGGTTTTTATCTGACTTCTCGGTGTCAGGCAGGTAGATAAATTCTCTGCCTTGGGAAATTTCGATTAAACGAAAATATAAAAACAGGGTCTAGTAGGTATATGAGTGATGAAGAAAAACTGGTAGCGGAAGAACAGATGGTCGAGAATGAGTTTCAGGCGCTTTTGAACGATTATCTGAATTCAAATCACCGACGGAAGGTGGATGTGATCACCCGGGCGTATAATATGGCGAAAGAGGCACATAAAGGTGCACGCCGGCGTTCGGGAGAACCTTATATCATGCATCCCTTGGCAGTAGCCCGTATTGTTTCTAAAGAGATGGGCTTGGGTTCTACTTCTATTTCTGCAGCTCTCTTACATGATGTGGTCGAGGATACCGATTATACCGTGGAAGATGTCCGTGCTCTGTTTGGCGACAAGATTGCGCAGATTGTGGATGGGCTTACGAAAATATCCAAGGGGATGTTTGGTGAGAATGTGTCGGCACAGGCGGAGAATTTCAGGAAATTACTGTTGACTATGTCGGATGATATCCGGGTGATTCTTGTCAAAATTGCCGACAGACTGCATAATATGCGTACACTTTCGTCGATGGCGTCCGCCAAACAGTACAAGATAACCGGAGAGACATTGTATATTTATGCCCCGTTGGCGCATCGCCTGGGGCTTTTTGCTATCAAAACCGAACTGGAAGAACTCTGTTTTAAGTATGAACATCCGGAGACCTATGCCGACCTGACAAAAAAGATTGAGGAGACAGCTCCACAGCGCAACAAGATTTATGAGAACTTTGCTGTTCCCGTAGTCAAAGCGCTTGATAAGATGAATATAGAGTATGAGATGCGGGCACGTGTCAAGTCGGTCTATTCCATCTGGAACAAGATGCAGGCCAAAGGGATCGAGTTCTCCGAGGTATACGACCTGTTTGCGGTACGTATTATTTTTGAGGTGTATCCCGGTATGGATGAGAAAAAGCAATGCTGGGATATCTATTCCGCCATCACAGATATATATAAACTTCGTCCTGACCGTATCCGTGACTGGGTGAGTCACCCCAAGGCCAACGGCTATCAGGCGCTCCACCTGACGGTAATGGGGCCAGACGGGAAATGGATTGAAATACAGATCCGGAGTCGGCGTATGGATGATATTGCTGAAAAGGGTTTTGCTGCCCATTGGAAATATAAGGAAAACAGAATTGAAGAAGATAATGAACTGGATAAATGGTTGAAGACTATTCAGGAAGTATTGGCCAATCCTAATCCTAACGCTATCGATTTTCTGGATACGGTGAAGATGAATCTCTTTTCGTCTGAGATTTTCGTATTCACTCCCAAAGGAGAGATAAAAACCTTACCCCAGGGGGCGACGGCACTTGATTTTGCCTATACTATCCATACTCGTGTCGGAGATCATTGCTTGGGAGCCAAAGTAAACCATACTCTGGCACCGCTTAGTCAAAAACTGAGTAGTGGTGACCAGGTAGAAATACTCACCTCGCAGTCGGTCGATCCGCAGCCTGAATGGCTCAATTTTGTGACAACCGCCAAAGCGCGCACCAAAATTGAAGCTTCATTGCGAAGACAACGTCGACAAATTGCAGAGAAGGGTGAGAAAATGCTTGAAGAACTGTTCGAACATGAACCTATTGATAATGTTCTTCTTAACAAGATACTTCAGTCATATAAAGCCGAAAACAAGGAAGACCTCTATTTTTTGATAGGTAACAATGATGTTATGCTCCCTTCCGATAAGGATGCTTTTTTTAAGTTGAAAGTAGAGGAGGAGAAGCAGGATAATCTTTTCGTGAGGTATATGAAGCAGGCGATGAATGCGATAAAAAAAGCACCACCTTCTGATCAGAGAAATGTGAAGAGCGTGCAGAAGGAATTTGTGTCGCCTGTTATACCGGAAGAGTCGTTTGGTGAGAAAGAGAAGATAGACCGGAAGGCTGTTTTTCAGCTTACGGAGACCAATTTCCGCAAGAATTTTATCGTTTCTTCGTGTTGTAATCCTCTTCCTGGTGATGATGTATTCGGGTATGTAACCGAGAAGGAAGAGGTTGAAGTACATAAGCGTTCCTGTCAGACCGGCCTGAAATTAAAAGCCAATTTTGGCGACCGCATCATTGCAGTGAAATGGGGTGATTATCGCCAATATTCTTTTTTGGCATCCATCGTTTTTACAGGGATAGATCGGGTAGGGATATTAGGTACTATTCTGTCAAAACTGTCCGAAGATGTAGTGGTTAACATACAGAGTGTGAACGTTTCTTCCAATGACGGAATATTCGAGGGCGTATTTAACATCCATGTCCATAGTGCGGAAGAGGTAAACCAACTCTGTGCCAAGATAGCAAAAGTGGACGGTGTAAGCACCGTCCACAGATCTACTATTTAATTCTTTTTCTTTTCTTGCCGAACAGCAGGGAGGGAATCTTTCGGATAGCAAAGGCAATAAGCGTCGGTCTGGCTACTTTCCATGAAAGAGATCCTATGAGTGGAAGATTCGACATGATGAGGTTTAACCAGGGATTGGCTCTCTTCGTTATAAAAGGTGTGACTGAGTAGGATGACCCACTTGATAAATTGTCTATCGTCTCAGCCAGTTTTGCTTTTACTGAAGAAGAGATACCCTTGGTAAGCATTGTACCCCAGTTGTCGTTCAGATACTGCAATTGATAAGAGAGCCGTTGACTGGCAATGCCCCGCTCCTCACGTAACCGTTTCTTTTCCAGCCGAAGTTCCTCCAGTGGAGTTAGTTTATAGGTGCTCATTGATCACTTTTTTTATCGTCCTTGTCATCCTGTCTTATCAAAAAGCGTATCACACCGTTGGTCACTTTTTTATTGAAATGCTTTTTAAAGAGTAGCATAATCAGTAATACCAAAACGGAGAACGCCGACACAATGCCGAAACCAGCCCACAAACTGTCAAGCAGTTCACCCAGATAGAGGGCTGCGGTTACCAGTGCGAAAAAAAAGGCCACCAACGCAATCCCCGCTACAATCAATCCAAAACTGATTGATGCTGAGGCCAGGCTTATTTTCTCGTACACCTCCAGTTTGGCAAGTTCGAGCG
Organism: Proteiniphilum sp.; assembly: GCF_034927365.1. GTDB lineage: Bacteria > Bacteroidota > Bacteroidia > Bacteroidales > Dysgonomonadaceae > Proteiniphilum. The sequence continues at coordinate 16,110 of NZ_JAYFQD010000012.1, forward strand.
AACTGGAGATGTATTTCGAAATATCATCCCGCATTTCCTCGAATAGCGTACTTACTTTTTTCTCTTCCATCGTTTTGTTCGGTTGAAGGATCGGATATTATTGTTTTGCCAGTTCTTTCTTTGCTATTTCGGCTATGTCGTCAATATCTTCCTTTAAATCCTGTACTTCGCTTTTTCCTCTGTAGATAGCGGTTTTTACATTAGCTCTTACCTTATCGGCAAACTCGTTGGCTTGCTCCAGCCATTCTTCTTTTCTGTCACTACCCATGATGTAGCCTACTGCAGCTCCGAGAGCAACTCCGATCCCTAATCCTAATAATAATTTTGCTTCTGATTTCATAATTTTACGTTTAATAGTTAATAGTTCAATCCCATTTATTAAATAGAACACATTACCCTCAAAATTGTTTTCGAAACAGAAATTTATAGTACCGAAGTTTTAGTCGGCAGAGATCGATTCGCCCAGTAAAGTCGCAGGAGTAAAGCCTGTTATCTCTACCTTGACAAATTCTCCAATACGGTGTTTCTTCTTGTCAAAAATGACAACTTTGTTCTGATCGGTACGGCCAAAAAGCTGCTCCCGTGAACGTTTTGAAAAACCCTCAGTGAGCACCTCGAATTCTTTTCCCATATCTTTTTCATTGCTCTGCCGCGACAGTTCCATTTGCAGATCAATAATTTCTTGTAGTCGTCTGCTTTTGATTTCTTCGGTTACATTATCCTCTAATTTCTTGGCGGCATATGTGCCGGGACGCTCAGAATACTTGAACATGAAGGCAGAGTCAAACCCCACTTCCCGCATCATGAAAAGTGTTTCCTGATGATCCTCTTCTGTTTCGGAATGGAAACCACACATGATATCGGTCGAAAGACCGCAACCGGGGATAATCCGTTTGATAGCGGCAATCCGGTCCATATACCACTCCCTGTCATATCTTCTGTTCATCAGCTTCATCATTCTGGAACTACCCGATTGTACGGGCAGGTGGATGTAGTTGCAGAGATTTCTGTATCTGGCAATAGTTTCCAGCGTCTCATCAGTCATGTCTCTCGGATGGGATGTGGTGAAGCGGACCCGCATTTCGGGTGCAGCCTCAGCTACCATCGCCAACAATGCGGGGAAGTCAATTTTTCTGTTGCCATCCACGAAACGGTAGGAGTTTACATTCTGTCCCAGTAGGGTAACTTCCCTGAACCCTTTTGCCTGCATGTCCTGCAACTCATGCAGTATGCTTTCCGGTTCACGGCTACGCTCACGCCCACGGGTAAAGGGTACGATGCAGTAAGTACAGAATTTGTCACATCCCCTCATGATGGAGATATACCCGGAGATATTACTTCCATTCAACTTCAATGGAATCACATCTTTATAAGTCTCTGTTTTTGAAAGTTGAATATTGATGGCTTTCTCGCCTCTCTCCGCAGCTCCTACTAAATTTGGCAAGTCGAGGTAAGCATCCGGTCCTACTACCAGATCTACATTGTGATCGTCAATCAGATCCGATTTTACCCTCTCAGCCATACATCCCAATACGCCTACAATAAGCGGTTCTTTCCGTTTTCTCTTCAGCGCATTGAAATATTCCAGCCGCTGTACTACACGCTGTTCTGCGTTGTCCCTTATGGAACAGGTGTTTATGAAGATGGCATCCGCATCGCGGTCGTTATCGGTGAGGCTATAGCCATCCATCTCCATGATGGATGCGACTACTTCCGTGTCCGCCACGTTCATTTGACAACCGTAAGTCTCTATGAATAGTTTCTTCTCTTTCACTACGTTTGGGTTTATAACTTATTTGTAAACTGTGATATATACATCTGTATAGTATGGGGAAAGTTAAAATGTCAAATTATCGACAGAAAAGTTGCAATATTCTTTTTCTTATACTAACTTTGCCTCAAGGAAAAATAAAAATTTTTTCATAGTTAAGGTTTTGGTTAATTGTTCGAGAGTAACTGTGAAGTTGCTCTCGATTTTTTTTATATTGACCAAGTAACCTCCAATTCAGAAAAAATCACTATTTTTGTCAGGCTGCAAAATTAAGCAAAATATGGACTCTCAAGAAATTATTTATATTATCCTTCTGGCATTTTTTATGATATTGGGTTTTTTTAATGATTCCCGTAAGAAAAAGCAACAGCAACAGCAAACGGAAGCAGAGCGGCAAAGAGAAGTTAAGTTCCCTACATTTTTTGAGAAAGAGGAGGAAGTGGAAGAAAAGGTTATCCTTCCCAATTTGCCACCTCCGGTACCTGCTGCCAATTCGGCTAAGGAGAGGTACGATAATTTTCAATCTTCCCTCGATCTGGTATCCATTCACGAAGAACCCTCCTCCCTCTCTACTTATACCTTTGATTATGATGCGAATTCATTTTATGAAGTGGATTCGGAGTCGTCCGATACACCCGATAATGCCCGTAAGGATAAATCAACTAAATCTCTCCATCCATTGCTTCTGGGTCTGCGAAGTGATACAGGCCGTGAGGAACTTAAAAAAGGATTGATATACGGCGAGATCATACAAAGAAAGTATTGAGGAACTATCGATTTTTATTTTAACACAAAAATATTTACTATTTATGGCATTACAATTTATTAGCGTTGAAGAGGCTGCGGCACTTGTGAAAAATGATGATAACGTAGGCTTCAGCGGATTTACTCATGCCGGATGTCCAAAAGTGGTTCCGGTAGAGATTGCAAAGAGAGCAGAGGCAGAGCATGCTAAAGGCAATCCTTTCAAGATTGGTATTTTCACGGGAGCATCTACCGGTGATTCCATAGATGGTACGCTTACCCGTGCAAAAGCGATCAAATTTCGTACACCTTATCAGACCAATAAAGATACACGGGATGCATTGAACAGAAACGAATTCGATTTTTTCGATCTTCATCTCTCTCAACTGGCGCAGGAAATTCGTTACGGATTCTTTGGTAAGATCAATGTAGCTATCATTGAAGCCTGTGATGTAACAGAAAAGGGGGAGATCATACCGACAACAGCCGTAGGCATTACCCCTACTATCTGTCGGTTGGCCGATATCGTGATCGTGGAGTTGAATAAAAAGATTCCTTCGAAATTGAGAGGCCTGCATGATATATATGAACTACAGGATCCTCCGAAACGTCGTGAGATACCTATTTTCGAGGTCCAAAACCGGATCGGGCTTGATTATGTGAAAGTAGATCCTAAGAAGATTTTTGTAGTTGAAACCGAAAGAGATGGAGAGGGAGGTGGTTTCGCTCCTGTAGACGAGGTGACTGCACGAATCGGTGAGAATGTGGCGAATTTTTTCGTAGGAGAGATAAACGCACGACGTATTCCTCCTCATTTCCTGCCTATCCAATCCGGCGTGGGGAATATTGCCAATGCTGTACTGGCCGCTATGGGAAGTAATCCGGAGATCCCTCGTTTCGAGGTGTATACCGAGGTGATCCAGGATGCGGTGATCGATATGATGCAGAAAGGGAATATCTCTTTTGCCAGCGGTTGTTCGCTGACCGTCAGCAATGAAGTGCTTCAACAGTTTTATAATGATCTCGATTTCTTCAAGAATAAATTGGTATTACGTCCTTCCGAGATAACCAATAATCCCGGTTTAGCACGCCGACTTGGTATCATCGCCCTGAATACGGCCATAGAAGTGGATATCTTCGGTAATGTCAACTCTACTCATGTGAACGGTACCAAGATGATGAACGGGATTGGCGGATCGGGAGATTTCACCCGCAACTCCTACCTCTCTGTTTTTCTCACACCATCTACTGCCAAGAACGGTGATATTAGTTGTATTGTACCCAAGGTAACGCATGAGGATCACAACGAACACTCGGTGAAGATTGTAGTGACGGAATATGGGGTGGCTGACTTGAGGGGAAAAGGACCATTGAGGCGAGCTGAAGAAATCATTGAGAAATGTGCGCATCCTGATTATCGCCCGTTGTTGCATGAATATCTGCAACGTGGTGTAAAGGGCCATATCCCGCAAGATATCTATGCTTGTTTTGCGTTCCATCATGCGTTGAAAGAAACCGGCAATATGCGAAATACCGATTTTTCGAAATACCAGTAAGGGTAAGATTATTCATTAAATCAAATTGATCAATCATGAAGTATATTCATTTAATTATAAGTGCTTTATTGATTTTATTGTCTTTTTCTTTTTCTTTTGGTCAGAATATTATTATTTCAATAGAAACGGAAAATCTGGTGACGGTTTTGAAAACCGATGGGAACAATCGTTTGAAGATTGTCTATTTTGGAAAATCTTTGTCGAATGTAAATGAATATGCCCGGACAGAAGAAGTTTTTAATTTTCACACCGGTGGCGCAAGTTCCAATAACAATGCCTATGCTGTAGCGGGAATTGATAATAATTTCACCGAACCGGCGATCGCAGTGGTACATGTAGATGGTAACAATTCTCTGGACCTGTTGTATGAAAACCACACAACTTCCGAGAGTTCTGATGGAGCCATACTTACCACTGTCACGCTCAAGGATCCCGTATATCCTTTCTTTGTCGATCTCTGCTATAAAGCGTGGAAAGATAAGGATGTGATTGAGCAATGGAGTGTAATCAGACATACCGAGAAAGGTGATGTGATGCTTAACAAGTACGCTTCAGCCAATCTGTACCTGAACAATAAGAATTATTTTCTGACAAGTTATAACGGAGACTGGGCTAAGGAAATGCAACCTGTGGAGACACATCTGCGGCAGGGAATGCATACCATTGAAAGTCGACTGGGAACGAGGGAACATTTGCTTACCTCACCCAATTTCATGTTGTCATTGGATGAGAAAGCAACTGAGACATCAGGAGTAGTAATGATGGGCCAACTTGCATGGAATGGGAATTTCTCATTGCAGTTTGAAACTGATGTGTTCAAGAATCTGCATATCGTTGCCGGAATAAACCCGTATCAATCCGCATATCAATTAAAGGCGAATACTCCCTTTGAGACACCTCATTTTGTCTATACTGTCTCTTTTGAAGGGAAAGGAAAGGGAAGCCGCAATTTGCAGGATTGGCTCAAAAAACACACTCTTCTTGACGGAGAGGGGGTGCGGTTGACATTGCTTAATAACTGGGAAGCTACCTATTTCGATTTCGACCAGGATAAATTGGTCGGTCTGTTTGGAGGAGCAAAAGAGTTGGGTGTGGATATGTTCCTGCTGGACGACGGATGGTTTGCCAATAAGTATCCACGGAATAACGACAGGGCCGGTTTAGGTGATTGGGAAGTAAATAAAAAGAAACTTGCTGACGGTATTCCATTCCTTGTTCGTGAAGCAGAGAAAGCCGGTGTGAAGTTCGGTATATGGATTGAACCCGAGATGGTCAATCCCAAAAGCGAACTGTATGAGAAACATCCCGATTGGGTAATCAGAGAGGAAAAGAGGCCCGAGATTTATTTCAGGAATCAGTTGGTTCTCGACCTGTCAAATCCCGAAGTGCAGGATTTTGTTTTTGGCGTAGTGGATCACCTGTTCACTGAAAACCCCACTCTGGCTTTTATCAAATGGGATTGTAATGCTCCCGTCTTCAATGGCCATTCGAAATATCTGGAGCGTAAGAAACTCCCTCAGTCACACCTGTACGTGGAATATTCGAAAGGATTACAAAGTGTCCTTGAAAGGGTGCGTGCAAAATATCCTACTGTACCCATCATGTTATGCTCCGGAGGCGGAGGCCGATCGGATTATAACCTGCTGAAATATTTCACAGAGTTCTGGTTGAGTGACAATACCGATCCGTTGGAACGGGTCTTTATGCAGTGGAATTATTCTTATTTTTACCCTGCTATAGCGATGTGTGCCCATGTCACCGACTGGAGCAAGGATCGGTCGCTGAAGTACCGGATAGATGTGGCATCGATGGGTAAACTCGGATTCGATATCCGAGCCAATGAATTGAATGAACGGGATAAGACCTTTGCCCGGCAGACCGTGAAGAACTACGATAATTTCAAGGACATTGTGTGGCATGGCGAGATGTACCGTCTTGCCAGTCCCTACGAGAACGATATGGCATCGCTTATGTATGTGAACGAAGGAAAGAGCGAAGCTGTCATGTTCAATTATCTTACCAATTGGAGATATTTATCGGAAGCTTCCCTCCGTCCCGTAAAACTACAGGGATTGGACAAAAACAGCACCTACAGGTTGACGGAAATCAATCTCTATGACGGTACAAGATCTCCTATCGATTCTCAAAAACTCTATTCCGGGGAATTTTTAATGAATGTAGGTTTTAATCCTACGGTGAATAGCGGCAGAGCCAGTGTAGTAATAAAGATTGAAGCTGTAAAATAAGCACGTTTATTTGATTACATCTTTATAAGGATGTACGGTATATATCACCCACTTATATTTCGCCAGGCAAAATATAAGTGGGTGATTTTTTATACAAGAGTAAAAATGAACCCGAATTCATTATAATCGTTGTTTTTTACATGTTTTACAAAATTTATTACATTTTTGAGCAAAATCTCTTCTCTATTTTTGTATCATTCAAAAAAGGATAAATCGACTGGGGATATGAAAAATTACAATACCTTATACTTGTTGTTTCTGGCACTGATCTCAGCGTTAGGAGGTTTTCTTTTTGGTTATGACTGGGTGGTTATTGGTGGGGCGAAACCTTTCTACGAAGTTTTCTTCGATATATCATCCATGCCATCCATGCAAGGATGGGTGATGGGTTGCGCCATCGTTGGCTGTATCATTGGAGTGACGGTATCGGGAAGTTTGGCAGATCGATATGGTAGAAAACCATTGATGATTATTGCTGCTATTATATTTCTGACATCTTCAATAGGAGCAGGTTGGGCTGGTTCGTTGAATTGGTTTATTTTTTACCGGCTGTTTGGTGGTGTTGGGATTGGTATCGCTTCTAATGTTGCGCCTATGTATATTGCCGAGGTATCGCCTTCGGGTATACGTGGTCGTTTTGTCTCTATTAATCAGTTGATGATCGTACTGGGGATTTTGTCAGCCCAACTTACAAACTGGCTGATTGCCGAGCCTATTGTGGAGGGAGAAAGTATTCTGACTTCGTGGAACGGACAAATGGGCTGGCGTTGGATGTTTTGGGCTGCAGCTTTTCCTGCTGCTTTCTATTTATTGATGATATTGTTCATTCCGGAAAGTCCCAGATGGTTGTCAACCCATACTAAGTTTGAGAAGGCGAGAAATGTATTTCAACGTATCGGAGGGGAGATGTTTGCTGTCGCACAGATGAATGAACTGCAAAAAAATATGTCGGCGGAGGGTGCCGAAAAGGGCAATTATGCTTTGCTGCGCCAGGGTAAGATGCCCAAGATACTTCTTATCGGTGTTGTTATTGCTGTTTTTCAACAATGGTCGGGGACCAATGTCATCTTTAATTATGCTCAGGAAATATTTTCTTCCGCAGGTTATAATGTGTCTGATATCCTGTTTAATATCGTTATCACCGGTGTCACGAATGTCATCTTTACATTTGTCGGTATGTACGCAGTAGATAGACTCGGACGACGGGCGTTACTGCTGATCGGCGCTGTCGGATTAGCTGTCATATATCTTATATTGGGTACCTGTTATTATTTTGAGGTAACGGGAGTTTCCGTGTTGCTGCTGGTGGTGCTTGCCATTGCCTGCTATGCAATGACATTGGGACCGGTCACCTGGGTGGTGATTTCGGAGATATTCCCGAATAAAGTCAGGGGAATGGCCATGGCCATATCTACTTTTGCCCTTTGGAGCGCCTGTTTTGTATTGACCTATACATTTCCACTGTTGAACAACTGGTTGGGATCATACGGCACTTTCTGGTTATATGGCTTTATCTGCCTGTCCGGTTTTCTGTTTATCTACCGGACTCTACCGGAAACAAAAGGAAAATCGCTGGAAGCCATTGAAAAAGAGCTTACGGTAAAATAAAAATCATATCATTTACAGATATATAATTGATGATTTCTAAATTTTGGTTTGCTGCGGCACGGAATAGCGGGCAAATGGAAAATGAAATTTTAAAAAGATAAATTGGCCATAATGGAGGAGATTACAAAATACCTGATCAAGCCTACCTTGTTTGAAAAGGGCATCGTAAAAGCCTGGGAAGAAACCCTGATGCTTCCGACGTATGAGACGGGAAAAGAAGAAAAAAATCCCATTTTTCTGGAAAAAAGAGTCTATCAGGGAAGTTCAGGTTCTGTCTATCCCTATCCTGTAATTGAAAAGATATCTGATGAGAAAAAAGATAAACCTTATAAGGCCTTGTTTCTTGAGAATAAATACCTGAAAATAATGATACTCCCCGAATTGGGGGGACGTGTGCAGATGGCATACGATAAGATCAAACAACGTCATTTCGTATATTACAATCAGGTGATAAAACCGGCTTTGGTCGGACTGACCGGTCCCTGGATCTCCGGAGGAATCGAGTTCAACTGGCCACAACATCATCGACCGAGTACCTTTATGCCGACCGATTATCTTATTGAAGAAAATAAGGACGGAAGTATCACGGTCTGGTGCAACGAGGTAGAACGTATGTTCCGGATGAAAGGGATGCAGGGCTTTACATTATACCCCGACAAAGCGTATCTCGAGATCAAGGTGAAAGTCTATAACAGGACGCCCTTCCCGCAAACGTTCCTCTGGTGGGCAAATCCTGCCGTTGTAGTGAATGACGGTTATCATTCCGTTTTTCCACCGGATGTGCATGCGGTATTCGACCATGGCAAACGGGAAGTATCAAGCTTTCCTATAGCCACTGGAGTCTATTATAAACAAGATTATTCCGCAGGTGTTGATATCTCCAAATATAAAAATATTCCCGTTCCTACATCTTATATGGCTATTCAATCCAAATTCGATTTTGTGGGAGGATATGAAAAAGATTCGGAAGCAGGATTGCTTCATGTGGCCAATCATCATATATCTCCCGGGAAAAAGCAGTGGACCTGGGGGTGCGGTGATTTTGGTATGGCGTGGGATCGAAACCTGACCGATGAGGATGGTCCTTATATTGAACTGATGACCGGTGTCTATACCGATAATCAACCCGATTTTTCATGGTTGCAACCGAATGAAGAGAAATCATGGTTGCAATATTTTATGCCCTATTCGGAGGTGGGTTATGTGAAAAATGCCAATAAGGATGTTGTGGTGAACGTGGAAGTGAAAAACGGTAAGACAACGGTTATTGTATATACAACAGCCGATTGTAAGAAACTGCATATTTCATTAAAAGATATATCAGGGAAGGTATATCTGGATGAACTCACGGATATGTCGCCGGCAAAACCATATAAGAAAGAGACTGCTACCGGTGGTCTCTTAGCCGAAGAGTTGACACTTGCATTGTATCGCGATGGGGAACTGTTATTGGAGTATAAGGCCGACAAACCGGAAAACAAGCCGATTCCCGATCCGGCGAAAGCAGCCAAAGACCCGAAAGAGATTACATCCATCGAGCAGCTCTTTTTAACGGGGTTGCATCTGGAACAATACCGTCATGCTACCTATAATCCAACGGACTACTATGGTGAAGCTCTACGGCGAGAGCCCGGTGATGTGCGTTGTAATAATGCCATGGGACTTTGGTGGATGCGGAAAGGACAGTTCAAAAAAGCGGAACCTTATTTCCGGACTGCGATTGAGACCCTGACCGAACGGAATCCCAATCCTTACGATGGAGAACCCTATTACAATCTGGGATGGAACTTGAAAATGCAGGGACGGGATGATGAAGCGTATAATGCATTTTATAAGGCAACATGGAATGCGGCATGGAAGGGTAATGCTTATTATGCCCTTGCACAGATCGATGCGTCAAGAAAAAAATGGAAAGAAGCGTTGGAGCTTGTTGAATTTTCATTGGTTAGTAACTGGCATAATCATAAGGCACGTCAACTGAAAGTATCGATCCTCAGAAAACTGGGAATGAAACAGGAGGCTTTGCAATTCATTGACGTCTCGTTAGCAATCGATAATTTCAATATGGGATGCCGTTTTGAACGTTATCTTTGGAGCGGCAATAATGATGATTTACTGGAACTACGGCAATTGATGCGTGATTCAGTCTATTCATATCTGGAATATGCATTGGATTTTGCCGCCAGCGGATTATATGAAGAAGCAATCCGGTTCCTGTCGTGTGTTATCATCGACGAAAACGATATATATCCAATGGTATATTATACATTGAGTTATTTATACCTCTTGTCGGGGAATGACGAAAAGGCGAAAGAATGCAATGTGAAAGCATCGAAGATGGATCCCGCGTTATGTTTTCCCAATAAGACCGAAGATGTGAATATCCTGCAAACTGCCATGCAGTTAAATCCCGACGACCCATTCGCACCTTTCTATCTTGGGAATTTCTGGTATGGTGTCCGTCAGCATGATGAAGCCATTGCCTGCTGGGAACGCTCCAAAGAACTAAATAACCGGTTCCCGACCGTTTTGCGTAATCTGGCGCTGGCATATTACAACAAGAAAAGCCGGAAAACGGAAGCGCAGGAGTTGCTTGAAAAAGCATTTGCCCTGGATAACACCGATGCACGTATTCTGATGGAATTGGACCAGTTGTATAAAAAAATAGGTATGGCCGCGCAGGAACGGCTTGATCTGTTGGAGAAGCATTGGGATGTTGCACAGGGACGCGACGATCTGGTCATTGAACGCATTACCCTCTACAATCAGTTAGGTGATTATGAAAAGGCAAAAGAACTGATTGACTCGCGGAAGTTCCATCCATGGGAAGGAGGAGAAGGTAAGATCACAAAGCAATATACCTTATGCCGCTTGGAACTGGCGAAACAAGCTATGGCAAAGGAAGAGTATGAAAAAGCAATTACCCTTTTACATGAGACGGATGCCTATCCTCATAATCTGGGGGAAGGAAAACTGTCCACAGTAGAAGAGAATGATGTGAATTACCTGAAAGGGGTTGCTTATCGTGGAGCGGGTAAAGAAAAGGAAGCTGAATGCTACTTTCAAAAAGCAACCGAAGGCTTTTCAGAACCCAAACAGGCATTCTATTATAATGATAAACAAGCTGATAAGATCTATTATCAGGGGTTGGCATGGCAGGCGTTAGGCGATGAGGATGAAGCAAAAAAGCGTTTCAATAAGTTAATTGCTTACGGAGAAGAACATATCTTCGATGAATGCCGGATGGATTATTTTGCGGTCTCATTGCCCGACCTGGCAATCTGGGAAGATGATTTGAATGTGCGGAATAAGATACATTGCTATTATCTGATGGGACTAGGATACTTGGGATTGGGGAATAGTACGAAAGCTAAGGAGTTTTTTTCAAAAACAATACAATTGGATATGAATCATATTGATTGTCATCTTTTTTTGAATGAAATAAGCCGATAAATACGAGATATAAGCCCGGAAAATATTCGGTTTTAACATAAAATGACGAGTTTAGTTGTTTTTTACATGTTTTCAAAAATAACATACATTTTTATCCTATAGTGAAGATATAATTTTACATCGTGCAAGTGGAGATCATGAATGAGCCTGTAAGATAATTTACGATGCAAATGAAGGCAAAGAAAGAATAATCCTTTAAGCGACATATTATGAGATATTTAATATCTATTGTATCATTGATTTTGGCCAACTTACTCTATTCCCAGAATAAGCCAATTGTAACTGGAAACGATGGCTCTTCCTGGACTCTTTACACCAGGTCTTCTGTTTATCAGATAAGAGCTTCTGAAGGTGCTCCCGTACAAATGGTCTTTTTTGGAGATAAAAGTCAGGACATAATTCTTCTGAGAGGGAGGCTCGGAGATGAAATTACGGTACGGGGAGGGTACTCCGGAGCTACTCCTATGCTTGAGGTTCTCTTTCCCGATAAGGTCAGGGATATAGAACTGATATACGATAGAGCTGAAATTAAAGAGATCGATGGATATCAGACACTGGTCATTTATCAGAAAGATAAATATTATTCATTGAGTGTAATCGGATACATACGGGTCCTTCCTGAATATGATATTCTGGAAAAGTGGATGGAAATTACGAATATAGGGAAAAAGGAGATTATCAAAGTCGAAAATGCTCAATCTGCGACTTTTTTCCTACCTTCAGATGATTATGAGTTGACACATCTTTCGGGAAGATGGGGATATGAATTCCAACCCAATGTGACCAGGCTCACACAAGGTCTAAAAACAATTCAGGTGAAAGACTTCAAATCGTATGGCTCCTCCTTCTTTGCCATCCGTCCGGCGGGTGAATATGCCGAGACAGAAGGCCGGGTATGGTTTGGAACTCTCCATTACAGTGGAAACTGGAGATTGGATCTGGAAAAACATATATGGGGCGAACTTCAGGTTACCGGCGGGATAAATTTCTGGGATCAGGATATTTCCTTAAGGCCCGGGCAACACTTTATCTCTCCGAAAATGTCAATCGGCTATACACGTGACGGAATGGAAGGTGTTTCTCTCAATCTGGCAGCATATGCCAGAGAGAAAATACTTCCTGCTTCTCATAGGGATAAACCCCGTCCGGTCCTATACAATAGTTGGTACGCAACCGGAATGAATGTGAATGAGGAACATCAGCTTGCGTTGGCAGAAGTGGCAAAGGAAATAGGAGTTGAGATGTTCGTGATTGATGATGGCTGGTTCAAAGGTCGTGTCAACGACAAGGGTGGTCTGGGCGACTGGACGGTCGATAAAAATAAGTTCCCCAATGGCTTGCAACCCATGATTGAAAAGATCAATGCCATGGGACTTGATTTTGGTATATGGATTGAACCCGAAATGGTCAATCCCAATAGTGACTTGTATAAAGTGCATCCCGACTGGGTACTGCATTATCCGAACAGAGCCCGACTGGAGGGACGTAATCAGTTGGTGTTGAATCTGGCGAGAGAAGATGTGTATAAATATCTGTATGAGAGCTTTTATAAACTATTGAGCGAAAATAATATCAAGTTTATTAAATGGGATATGAACCGGGCGATCTCTAATCCCGGATTTCCTTCTGCTAAGGAAGAAGATCAACGGGCTGTACGTATCAAATATGTAGAGAACTTATACAGGCTTATTGAATCATTAAGGGAAGAATTTCCGGATGTGTGGTTTGAGAATTGTTCCAGCGGAGGAGGAAGAGTCGATTTGGGTATAATGTCCCGTACCGACTTTAACTGGGCAAGCGATAACACCGATCCTGTGGATCGTATATTTATCCAACACTCCTATCTGAATGCGTTTCCTGCCAATACCATGATCAGTTGGATCACCCATGAGGATTGGCATGGACATAATCACTCCCTGGAATATAAGCTTAACGTAGCGATGGCTGGAGTATTGGGCATAGGCTATGATATTTCCAAATGGAATGAGAAGGAAAAGGCCATTGCCAAAGAAAAAATTACACAGTATAAGGAGATCCGGAATACGGTGCAGTTTGGAAACCATTACAGGTTGGTATCCCCTTATGAAAATAATAGAAGTATCCTCCAATTTGTAAGTAAAGATCTCTCTGAAAGTATTGTTTTTGTCTATAATCTGGCAGAATACCCTGGCGGTTATACATCCGAGACCAAAAAGACAAAAACTGTTTACTTAAGAGGTCTTAGCCCGGATCGTTCTTATGCGATTGAAGGTATGGAAGGTATCTATAAAGGAGACTACTTATTGAATTACGGAATTAATTTTTCGGTGAGTGGCGCTTTTAGAAGCCGCATCTTCAAAATTACCGCACAATAAGAGGTATTATAATATCAGTGCGAGCTTTCTCGATCGTTGAGCCTTTCAAGAAACGGATTGTCTTTCTCTGGAATCATGTGTAGTTATAATGATTTGAAAAGTAATCATCTATGAAACAGTTTGTCGTATTTTTTATTCTGACTCTGTGCTATTCTTACACGCTACATGCACAAGATTGCATGTCGCTGGCGGGAGAATGGGAATTCAGGCTGGATTCAACAGATGTAGGAGTAAATGAGGAATGGTATAACCACGACTTTACAGAGAGAATTATATTGCCGGGTACCACTGATAATGCTCAAAAAGGTATACCTAATGCTTTACAGCCTGCCATTATAAAACCACAGGTTTTACATTTGACCAGAAAACATAGTTATATAGGTCCGGCATGGTATAAAAAGGAGGTGGTAATACCCGCCGGCTGGAAACGAAAAGATATTCATCTGAAGCTTGAACGGGTAATTTGGGGTACTACCGTGTGGGTAGACAACAAAGAAGTTCCTCAAAAGGAAGAAAGTCTTATAGCACCGCATTATTTTGATTTGACAGACTACCTGACTCCGGGTAATCATACGATCTGTCTGCGTATTGATAATCGAAAGAAGTATGATATTTCAATTGATGATAAAGGACATGCTTATACCAATGAAACTCAGATCATGTGGAATGGGGTTATTGGGGAATTGGCCTTAATTGCAGAAGACAAAGTTGCGATCAGCCAGATCGACCTGTTTCCGGATATAAGTGGGAAAAATGTACAGATAAAAGTCCATATCAGGAATAATGGAAATGTGTCATCCTGTAACTTGTCTGCTTCTGTGAATTTAAAAAATGGACAGTCGGTGCTTAATGAGATCAAAAAAAATAATATGCCCTTAACCCCGGGAGAGAATGTTGTTGAATTGATTTATCCGATGAGAGATTCATTTAAATTGTGGAGTGAACTAACCCCCGATTTGTATGAACTTGCAGTCTCTTTAAAAGTAAAAAAATACCATTCCTCCAAACGGATGACATTTGGCATGCGTGAGATAAAACGGCAAGGTGCATCTGTATTAGTAAATGGGAAAAAGATGTTTATGCGGGGTACGCTTGAGTGTTGTATCTTCCCGTTGACAGGGCATCCACCTATGGAAAAAGCCGGATGGGAGAAAGTGATGAGAACGGCCCGGGAGTGGGGTTTAAATCATCTTCGTTTTCATTCCTGGTGTCCTCCCAAAGCTGCATTTGAAGTGGCAGATGAATTGGGATTTTACCTTCAGGTAGAACTTCCTTTATGGTCGTTATCGGTGGGAAAAGATCCGGCAACAAGTGCTTTCCTTTATGGGGAGGCAGATCGGATTATTGCCGAATACGGGAATCATCCTTCTTTCTGTTTTTTTAGTTTAGGAAACGAGTTACAACCCGATTTTGAGTTTTTGAAGAAGCTATTGTTATATGTTAAAGAGAAGGATAATCGTCATCTATATACAACCACCTCTTTTACTTTTGAAAGAGGACATGGTGGTTGGCCGGAACCGGATGATGATTTTTTTATTACGCAATGGACGAAACATGGTTGGGTTCGCGGACAAGGAATTTTTAATGAAGAATCCCCGCGTTTCGACAAAGATTATGCAGAGGCCATAAAAGATATGCCGGTGCCCTTAATCACACACGAAGTAGGTCAGTATGCCGTATACCCTAATCTGAAAGAGATTGAGAAGTACACCGGCGTGTTGGACCCTTTGAATTTTAAGGGAGTGAAATTGGAATTAGAAAGAAAAGGATTGCTTCACAAAGCTGAAGATTATTTGCAGGCTTCGGGAAAATTGGCCGCACTTCTTTATAAGGAGGAGATTGAAAGGACTTTGAAGTCTCCCGGATGCAGTGGGTTTCAACTATTGGATCTGCATGATTTTCCCGGACAAAGTACGGCCCTGGTCGGTTTGTTGGACGCATTCTGGGACAGTAAGAATGTAACAGAGGCCTCTGAATTCCGTCAGTTCTGTGCTCCTGTAGTTCCTTTGATCCGTTATCCCAAAGCAACTTTCACCAGTAATGAACTATTTGAGGCTTCCGTCGAGATTGCCAATTATGGGAATACAAATATAGAGGATCAACCTGTTTCATGGGCATTAAAAAATTCCAAAGGAATCATTGTGTCTCAGGGGAAAATCGAAGAGGTGAATATGCCGGTAGGAGGTTGTGCGGAAATTGGAAATATCAGTTGTAGCCTTTCACAAGTGAAAAAAGCAGATGAATTCACCCTTTCTATTAGCCTTGACGGAACTGGTTACATGAATACATGGAGGTTATGGGTTTATCCTGCAGCCTTGGAAATAGAAAGAGAGAATATCATCATTACTTCCGATATCAGTGAGGCGGAGAAGGCTTTGAAAAAGGGAGAGAAAGTACTGTTCAACCCAAGGTTTGAGACATTGGTTGGATTGGAGGGGAAATTTGTTCCTGTGTTTTGGAGTCCCGTGCATTTTCCGAAACAAGCAGGAACGATGGGAATACTTTGTAACCCCGACCACAAATTATTTGCCCATTTTCCTACCCGCATGCATACTGACTGGCAATGGTGGCATTTGTTGACAGAGTCGAAAACACTGGTCATAGACAGTGTATACAGGGAGGTGGAGCCCATTATTGAGTGCGTGGATAATTTTGCCAATAACAGAAGGTTAGCAACGCTATTTGAAACCAATTGTGAAAACGGAAAACTGATCTTTTGCAGTATGGATCTGTTATATAACGAAAATATTCCGGAAAAAAAGCAGCTACTCTACAGTATTCTGGAATATATGAAATCTGCTGATTTTAAGCCTCAGAAAGAGACATCTTTTGGAAAGATAAAATCATTCATTGATCCGATTGAGAAAGAATATAAAAGGGCTTCGGCCATATCAATTTATTGAAACCGTGTTTTTATCAAACATTATTACCGATTAATATTTATCGTATGAGGAAAATAGCAATACTGGTACTCTTATCTTTACTGATAGGCTGTAGCATGGGTCAGAAAAACAATATTGACCTGGCGGGAGAATGGCAATTCAGATTGGATCCTGAAGATAAAGGGATCAAGGAACAATGGTTTAATGCTTCATTTGATGACCGGATAATACTACCCGGCTCCTTACAGGAACGAGGGTACGGTTATGATGTGGGGATAGACACGAAGTGGACCGGATCTATCAACGACGGATCCTGGTTTGATGCTCCCGAATATGAAAAGTACAGACAGAAAGGCAATGTCAAGGTGCCCTTCTGGTTGAATCCTGATAAACACTACGTGGGGGTTGCATGGTACCGGAAAGAAATTAATATCCCCTCCGGATGGAAAGAAAAGAGAATTCAACTTGAACTGGAACGTACACATTGGGAGACGGAACTTTATGTGGATGGCGTGAAATTGAGCGGACAAAATGGAATGTCAACTCCTCACCGCTATCTTTTGGAGGATCTGAAACCGGGTAAACATCAAATTGCCATACGGGTGGATAATCGGGTGAATATAAATGTAGGGGTGAATGCCCACAGTGTCTCCGATCACACCCAAAGTAACTGGAATGGCCTTGTCGGTGATTTACATCTTTCTGCAAAACCAGAAGTATATATCGACGATTTACAGGTATATCCTGATGCAGTTAAGAAGCAGGCAAAAGTGACCGTTAACCTGAAAGGTAATTCAAAGTCAGGCAAAGGAAAAATCTCCGTACAGATGCAAACTTCAGACGGGAAAGCTATTGGCAAGAGTGTTAATTCCGAATTCGATATTACGGATAACGAAACAGAGGTAAATGTCACGGTGGATGCAGGAAAAGAGGTATTGCTCTGGTCGGAACATTCTCCTAACCTGTACCGTGTAAAGACAGTGGTTACTTCTTCGGGAGGAAAAGACGAGAGAACGACTCAATTTGGGTTCCGTGACTTTCTGAAAAACGGAACACGCTTTTATGTAAATGGACAACCTGTTTTTTTACGGGGAACACTTGAGTGCTGCATTTTCCCGTTAACAGGTTATCCTGCAATGGATAATAACTATTGGACGAAAATTTATGGTGTTTGTAAAGAATTTGGTTTAAATCATGTCCGTTTTCATTCCTGGTGCCCTCCGGAAGCTGCATTTAATGTAGCCGACAGTATGGGGATTTATTTGCAGGTGGAATGTGGCGGTTGGACAACTGTGGGTGACGGTGGTGATTCCGATGAGTGGTTCTATGCTGAGGGGGATCGGATCCTGAAAGAATATGGAAATCATCCTTCGTTTTGTATGTTGGCTTATGGAAATGAGCCGGGTGGATGGCATCAGGTAAAATATCTGTCGGGTTTGGTAGACTATTGGAAAGGGAAGGACAATAGACGGGTTTATACGAGTGCCGCCGGATGGCCCTATATTGAAAATGCTGATTACTGGAATGCTCCCAATCCCCGTATTCAGGCCTGGGGCGGAGGATTGAAAAGCATCATCAATGCCCAGCCGCCTCGCACTGATTTTGATTATAGGGATATTATTAAAAAAGATATGCCAACCGTCAGCCATGAAATCGGTCAATGGTGCGTGTATCCTAATTTCAAAGAAATCGAGAAGTATACCGGTGTATTGAAAGCGAAGAATTTTGAAATATTTCAGGAAACATTGGACGAGAATAATATAGGAGACCTTGCAGATGATTTCCTGTATGCTTCGGGCAAACTACAAACTCTCTGCTATAAGGCAGATATCGAGGCTGCCCTCAGAACACCCGGATTTGCAGGATTTCAACTCCTCGACCTTCATGATTTCCCCGGACAAGGTACTGCTTTGGTTGGTGTAGTGGATGCTTTCTGGGATACGAAGGGATACGTCGACGGCAAAGAATACAGTATGTTCTGTAACCAGACCGTTCCGTTGATCCGTTTTCCAAAGATGATATGGCTGAATAATGAGATGATGAATGTTCCCGTTGAATTTGCTCATTTCGGAAAAGAGCCTATAAAAGAAGCCAATATCACCTGGACAGTTTCTACAATGGATAACAAGGTTATAGGGAAGGGGAATTTTGTGAAAGATTTGCCTCTGGACAATTGTATTCCGATAGGGAATATCGAAGTTTCTTTTGACCAGATAAAAGAACCTGCACAATTGACTGTTTCGGTGGAGCTGGCAGATAAATCAGTGAAAAATCAATGGTACATCTGGGTATATCCGGAACAAAAGCAGCCAGTCAATAATCAACCTTATATAACATCCCGTTTTGATAATTCTGTTATCGATAGGCTTAATAAAGGGGAGAACGTATTACTCCTCTCCCCCAAAGGAAAAGTATCTCCCAAAAAGGGAGGCGAAATTGAAGTTGGCTTTACAAGTATTTTCTGGAATACTGCATGGACACATAATCAGGCTCCTCATACACTGGGAGTTCTGTGTAATCCCAAGCATCCTGCCTTGGCCTTATTTCCTAATCAGGGGTACAGTGATTATCAGTGGTGGGATATTGTTTCCGACTGTAATGCGATGGTTATGGATGATTTTCCTGCCGATTTCCGTCCTGTCGTCTCTCTGATAGACGATTGGTTTAAGAACCGTAGGCTCGGTTTATTGTTTGAAGCGAAAGTAGGTAAAGGAAAACTGATGGTGTGCAGTTCGAGTCTTGAAAGGGATCCGATTCAATACCCTGCTGCAGCACAGTTTAGGCAAAGTATCCTGGAGTACATGTCGTCTGATAAGTTTAACCCACAAAAAGAGTTGCAACCTGAATTGATAAGGGGATTATTTTCAGAGAAATAAATCCTTTGACAAATTAGATTAAATTATTGATTATTAAATATTTGGATAATTCTTAATGGATTATCCCTGGGAGTCGTATCACATTGACAACCACTTTATGGTTGAAAATGGAGAATTTTAGTGGAATGTAAACAGGAATCAAGTACGTTTTTTATTTATCAATATTAATATTATGAGAACGAAAACTTTGTTAGGTCTCTTTGTCCCTCTCTCATTGTTCGTAGCACTACCGCTGTTTGCTGTCGGCAAACCATTGACAGTAGAGAGGGAAAATGTGCAAATCAGCCGCCAGTATGATACGGATGATGAAATGGCTGTGATAGTGACTGTTGGAATAGTACAACAAAACGAAGGAAAAGTCAGGGGGAAAATATCAGACACAGGAGGTGACCCACTTCCGGGTGCTACAGTGCAAATCAAAGGTAGCACGAAGGGAGTTATAACCGATGTGGATGGTAATTTTGTATTTGATGGCATTAAAGCCAATGACATACTTATAGTTTCTTTTATCGGTATGGAATCCAAAGAAATCGCCTATAAGGGTGAGATTTTCTTAAATATCGTACTGGAACCTAAAGCTGATGAATTGAAAGAAGTAACGGTTGTGGCTTTTGCGAAGCAGAAGAAAGAGAGTGTGGTTTCTTCCATTACAACGGTGAAGCCGGGGGAACTGAAAGTGCCGAGTAGTAATTTGACTACCGCTTTTGCGGGTCGTGTCGCCGGTTTAATTTCTTATCAGACGAGTGGTGAGCCCGGTAAGGATAATGCGAGCTTTTTTATTCGTGGTATTACAACATTTGGTGCTGATGCAAAAAAAGATCCTTTAATCCTGATCGACGGAATTGAATTGGGTACTGATGACTTAGCCCGTTTAAATACGGATGATATCGCCAGTTTCACGATCATGAAAGATGCAACGGCCACAGCATTGTATGGCGCACGTGGAGCCAATGGCGTGATCTCGGTAATGACCAAGGAGGGGCGTGAGGGTAAGATTTCTGTCAATGCCCGTATTGAAAATTCTTTTTCAACCCCTACCCGGAAAGTTGATTTGGCTGATCCGGTTACTTATATGCGTATGCAGAATGAAGCGATAAAAACACGTGATCCACTGGGTTTGGCTTTGTACTCCCAGGAAAAAATTATCATGACAGAGCGTGGTCAGTACACCGATTTTTTTCCTGCTATCGACTGGTATAATTCTATGTTCAGAGACTTGATCATGAATCAGCGAGCCAACATAAGTGTGAGTGGTGGCGGTACAGTAGCCAGATACTACGTGGCCGCAAATGTGACCCGGGATAATGGTAATATGAAAGTGGATAAACGCAATAATTTCAATTCGAATATCAATCTGATGAAATATACGATCCGGTCGAATGTGAATGTCAACCTGACAAAGACGACTGAATTGGTATTGAGGATGAGTGCCGCATTCGATGATTATTCGGGGCCTATCGGAGGAGGTACAACCATGTATAACTATGTGATGCAGGCTAATCCCGTTTTGTTTAAGGCATATTATGAACCGGATGAGAAGTATGCATATGCCAACCATATCTTATTTGGTAATTATGGAAGTGCTAACTATGTAAATCCGTATGCGGAGTCGCTGAGAGGTTATAATGAATACAGTAAGAATACGATGTTGACACAGTTTGTATTGAATCAGGATTTGAGTAGTATTACGGAAGGATTGACAGCAAGCATGCTTGTTAATATGGATCGCTATTCGGAGTATTCTGTGAATCGAGCTTACAAACCATTTTATTATAACATTGATTCTTACAGTTTACAGAACCGGTCATATAAATTGAACTGCTTAAATCCTACAGCAGGAACGGAGTGGATTGACTATAATCCGGGGGATCGTTATATCAATAGTAGTGTTTACCTGGAAGCCAAAAGTGAATATACACACCTTTTTGAAGAGAAGCATAATGTCAATGCTTTGCTGGTGTATACCATGCGTAACCAGAAATTTGGAATAGCCGAAAGCCTCCAACTCTCATTACCATACAGGAATATCGGCCTAGCCGGCCGTTTGGCTTATAACTATAATTCCCGTTATTTTGGAGAATTTACTTTCGGGTACAATGGTTCTGAACGATTCTCAAAAAATAACCGCTGGGGATTTTTCCCTTCAGGAGCATTGGGATGGATGGTTTCAAACGAGGAGTTCTTTAAACCGATAAAAAAAATATTTACACAGTTCAAGTTGAAAGGCTCTTATGGAATGTCAGGCCAGGACCAGATAGGTAGTGGCAGGGATCGTTTTTATTATTTGTCGGATGTGAATATGAATGCCAGTCGTAATGTAAACTGGGGAACCCAGATGAATTATAATCCCGGAGGTATCAGTTTTAACCGTTATGCGAACGATCAGATCGGATGGGAGACCTCTTATAAGACAAATGTCGGATTCGAGGCTATCACGGCAGTGGGGTTGTCTGCTAATATAGAGTATTTTACAGAACGGCGTGAAAATATTTTATTGGATCGTATAATCCCGGCAACAATGGGTATTCTGCCGGCTGTAAAAGCAAACTTGGGTAAAGCGAAAGGTCATGGCGTTGATATGGAGTTAAATTATGAAAAGAATATCAATAAAGATCTGTGGATGACAGGTCGTGGTACTTTTACCTATGCCGTTAGTGAAGTGGTAGAATG
The DNA here is from genome assembly GCF_034927365.1 of Proteiniphilum sp. Lineage (GTDB taxonomy): Bacteria > Bacteroidota > Bacteroidia > Bacteroidales > Dysgonomonadaceae > Proteiniphilum. The sequence continues at coordinate 38,270 of NZ_JAYFQD010000012.1, forward strand.
GGAAGAGCCGGATTATAATAAAACCCCTTGGTTGTCGAAAATGGGGAATTCTTTGGGGCAAACCTGGGGATATATTGCAGAGCGCCTTTTTGTAGATGAAGAGGAGATTAAAAATTCACCTACACAATTTGGACGTTACATGGCTGGTGATATCAAGTATCGGGATGTGAACGGAGATGGAAAGATTTCAGAATTGGATAAGGTGCCCATTGGTCATCCCACCACACCCGAAATCAATTACGGATTTGGACTCACTACAGGTTATAAGGGATTTGATGCTTCATTCTTTTTTCAGGGTTCTGCCCGTCAATCTTTCTGGCTTGACCAGAGTAAGATTACTCCGTTTCTGGATGGTTTTCCCAATGATGGTATGAAAGGCGAAAATCAGGTATTGAAAATTATTGCCGACAGTTATTGGTCGGAAAACAATCGCAATATGTATTCATTTTGGCCCAGATTATCCAATCAGGCGATTGAGAATAATAATCAGACAAGTACGTGGTTTATGCAGGATGCAACATTTCTTCGATTAAAATCGGTAGAATTGGGTTATACCATACCCCAACCATTGACGAAAAAAATCAAAGTACAGAACTTACGACTCTATGTGAGTGGAACCAACTTATTAAGCTGGAGCCGGTTCAAGCTGTGGGATCCTGAAATGGCAGGAAATGGTCTGGGTTATCCGATACAGCGTGTCATTAATGTCGGTCTTAATATAGGATTCTAGAATAAAAATTGAAAATAAATAATTTTAATCGTATGAAACCGACATGTTTAAAATAATCATTAAACACCCGAAGGGAATGATTATTTTAAATATCAAAGGTTCCATACACCGAAATATAAAAAATAAAATAATCGTATGAAACGAGCATGAAAACTGTTCTCACACAAGAACATGATTAAAAGCGAGTTCCATATGATACATTTGAAAATAAATAATTTTAATCATATGAAATTAATATATAAATATCTGGTATGTAGCTGTATAGTGCTTATCGGAACATCTTGTAACTTTCTGGATGTGGTGCCTGATAACGTGGCTACGGAAAAACATGCTTTTGCGGATCGCTACACAGTGGAAAAATACTTGGCGTCCTGTTATTGGAGAATACCTAAAACCGTTAATTGGAACGAGAATCCGGGAATTCATGGCGCTTTGGAAATGATCTTTAATACGGAATATAGTGGTTCTGTTGGTATGAGAATGGGGCTGGGATTGGATAATCCGACCAGTGCACTTATGAATTATTGGGCAAGTAGCTATTCTTTGTATGCTGGCATTCGTGATTGCAATACCTTTATGGCGGGTATCGGTGGAGTCAGAGATTTGGATGAATATGAAAAGAAACGGATGATCGCAGAAATCAAGATGATAAAAGCTTATTTTCATTTTTATCTATTGAGTTATTATGGACCAATTTGTCCATTGCGTGAAAGCCTTCCTGTAAACGAATCAACCCGGGGTGTACGTGTCTACCGTGAGAAAATAGATGATTGTTTTCAATATGTGATTGATTTAATGGATGAGGTGATCGAAAGCGAGGCTTTGCCTTTGATCTTCACCAATCCTACCACAGAATTGGGCCGATTTACCCAACCGGCAGCCTATCTGTTAAAAGCAAAGATCCTTTTATATTGGGCCAGTCCTTTGTTCAATGGAAACACCGACTATAACAGTTTCCTGGATCATAAGCGAGAGCCTTTTTTCAACCAGGTCTATGATGCATCACGATGGACTGCTGCAGCAGAAGCCTGTAAGAAAGCGATTGATATATGCGAGTCTGCCGGTGTCCGTTTATATCAACCTTCTGATTATGTTCCGGTAAAAAAAATGTCGGATCAGACACATTTAGTGCAAACATTAAGAGGAGTAATTACTGATAGATGGAATGTTGAACTGATTTGGAGTAATACCTCTTACCCGGCAGATAACAGCCTTCAACGTGAATGTCTCACCTATTTTGAATCTGCTTTGTCATTACATGCTTATCAAAAGATGAGTGTCCCTTTGTCTACAGTCGAGTGGTTCTATTCTAAAAATGGAATACCCATTGAAGAAGATATAACTTATGATTATGAAAATCGCTTTAATCTGCGGATAGGAGATGAAGAGCACCGTTACTATATTCAGAAGGGAGAACAGACAGCAGTATTGAATTTTGACCGCGAGCCTCGTTTTTATTCAACCTTAGGTTTTGACCGTGGTAAATGGTATGGGAACTCCTATAAGAATGTGCCGGATGATGACGCAGAGGCATTATATCCAAAAAATCGATTCGGAGAGTTCTCCTCAGCCGGAGACCCTGGACAGTACAATGCAACTGGTTATTGGCCTAAAAAACTGGTTTCTATCAATACTTCGTATCGGGATGCCAATAGCATAACATGGGAATCATATCCTTTTCCTGATATGCGTTTTGCAGACTTATTGTTGATGTGTGCAGAGGCATTGAACGAGTCGAAGGATGTTCCGGATGCAGAAGTATATCGATATATTGATATGGTGCGTGAACGGGCAGGATTGGAAGGCGTACTTCTAAGTTGGCAGAAATATTCTAACCATCCGGAGAAACCAACGACTAAGGCAGGAATGCGTGAGATCATTCAACGCGAACGTAAAATAGAGTTGGCTTGTGAGAGTAGTTACTATTGGGATAGTCGTCGCTGGAAAACAGCACAGGCAGAGCAGAATCGTTTGATCCAGGGATGGAATATAAATGCTTCCGACGCAGAGAACTATTATATGGTTACACCTGTGTATATACAGTCATTCTCTTATAAGAATTACTTTGCTCCATTGCCGGAATCGGATATCGTAAAGAACCCTCAATTAGTTCAGAATCCGGGGTGGTAGTTCCTTTTTACTTTAATAGATAATTTAAATGATATGAAAACTAAATATTTATATTTTATTCTATTGCTTTTGTTTTTTTCTTGTGCCGAGAAAGAATTAACGCCTATTAGTGATAGTTTGGGGAAGCCGGGAATTGTTACCGATATTGTGATTGAACCCTCACACGGAGGTGCTATGATTTCATACAAAATTCCCAATACTGAAGATTTGTTGGCTGTGAAAGGATTGTACACGGTTTCTAATGGTAAGGAACGAGAGGCGATAGCCTCCTTTTATGAAAATAAATTGCAAATTCAAGGTTATCACGATACACTGGAGCACTCTGTAAGGCTCTATGCCATCAATCGCTCCATGGAACTATCAGATCCGGTTGAGGTGAAGTTTCGTCCATTGGAGTCTCCATTGAGCATGGCAATCAGAACGACCACCATTGAAGCTGATTTCGGCGGGGCTCGTTTTGATTGGAAAAACCCGGTAAAGAAACCTTTGAATATTGAACTTCTGGCGCCCGATTCGTTGGGACGAATGTCCACGATAAGTATATTGACCAGCGATATAGACAAAAACACCTATAGTATTCGTGGTTATGATCCTCAACCATATAGGTTTTCCATGATCATCAGTGATAATTTCGATAATTTTTCAGATACGATTTCTGCAGAGGTAACACCTCTGTTTGAAGAGAGGTTGGATAAAAAGAAGTATTCTGTCATGCAATTGAATAATGACAAGGTTTTTACGGAATGGGGATGTTTAAATATTCATATGTTCGATGATGATTTCTCTACTTTTGGGCATACTGCCAATAATGCTATTCCTGCAGGATTGACAATAGATTTGGGAACAACGGCAAAATTAAGTCGTTTTGTCATGCACCAACGTATTTTTGGCGATTCTTATTATAATCACGGAAATCCGAAAAAAATGGAAATTTATACTTGTGATCATCAACCTTCTCAAAGTGGGGATTGGAGCGAATGGACAAAGATTATGGACTGTGAAATTGTGAAACCGTCCGGTTCTCCCGGTGGTACGGTGACAGATCTGGATATGGAAGCAGCAAGGAATGGGCATGAGTTCGCATTTGACTTGTCTCAACCTCCAATGCGCTACGTTCGTATACTCTTCCTTTCCACGTGGGGAGGAACATCATATGTTCACCCGGCAGAAATAGCCTTTTACGGAGAAGAACAGCAGCAATGATTGGTTCAATAAATTAATAATAAGATTATGAAACGAGCACGAAAACTGTTCTTATACAAGAGCATGATTAAAAGCGAGTTCCATATGATACGTTTGAAAATAAATAATTTTAATCATATGAAAAAAATATATGGTCTCATCGTATTGATTGTATCCGTTTTGTCCTTCTCTTCATGTGAAGACTTTATGGATGTACATAAGGAATATATCGAAGGGGGTGAAATAGTATATGCTCCTAAACCTGATACACTCAGTTTTATCGCGGGAAAGGAGCGAATTTTATTCAATTGCCGTACTTATAATGCTCCCAATGTCCGATCCATTGATGTTTATTGGAATGAAGGACTTGATTCATTGATTATTCCTGTATCATTGAAAACAGGTTACGATAGTATTTCGGTTATGTTGGATAACATGGAGGAAAAGTCTTATACTTTTAATGTTCGCACTACCGATAATTTTGGATATAGGTCTTTGTTCTTGACTGATTTTGGCACTTCTTATGGTACTCTTTATCAGTCCAGGATAGTTAACCGTCGTGTGAAGGGTATATCATTATCTGATAACGGGGGAATAGTGAATTGGTATTTTGCACCGGCCGGTTTGGTAAGGAATGAAATACGATATGTGAAAAGTGATGGCTCCCAATCTATCGTAGAACTATCATCAAAAAAAGATGTTGTTGAACTTCCTGATGCCAGATCCGGTTCTTTCTTTGAATATAGATCGTTATACATTCCTGAAAAACAATGCGTGGATACTTTTGCCACAGATTGGAGAAAATATGAAACGCCATTTCCGGATGAATACAAGTACAATACGAGTTCATGGAAGGTATTATCTGTCTCTGACGAGGCGGCTGATTACCGAGGGATTACCTTGTTAGATGGGAATTTAAATACTTTCTGGCATTCAGCGTATGAAGGGGGAGATGCCCCTCTTCCACATTGGGCCGTCATAGATATGCAAGCACCAAGAAAAGTCTCCAGGGTCGAGATCTATCGAAGAGCAGGAAATTCAGATACAAGAAGTGTGGAACTGTACCTCTCGGATCAACCCGACAGTGGCTCCGGCAATTGGGTAAAAATAGGCGGTGGAATATTCGATAATAGCGTTAGTATCTCAATTGCAATACCAGAGTCTCTTAATACTGGTGTTCACCGTTATTTGAAGTTACTTCTTCCGGATAGTAATAATAGATCGATTACAAGTATTGCTGAAATCTATATTTTTGGTAATTGATAATCATATATAATAAAACGTTTTATTGTGTTTTCGGAGTAAAACAGTATATTTACGCTCAAAAGATGGTAATCCGGCGAGCATGGTAGTCCGGGGGGAATCGTTATGCATAGGATGGTCTCCCCCGGATAGTTTTGGACAGGTTTCTTTTACAATGGTAAAAGCCTGCTAATTTCTTTTCAGGGAATAATAAATTAAAATATCATAAGAGAGAATATGTAGATGAAATTTCCTGCTTTTTTTATAATAACAGTCTGTTTTTTAATCTCTTTCTCTGATTTGAAAGCACAACAGGTAATCTCACTTGAAGGAGAATGGGCGGTACAGCTTGATCCGGATAGTATGGGAGTACAAAATAAGTTTTTTGAGAAAATATCCGGAGATCCCATTAAATTGCCTGGCACTTTGGACGAAGCTGGTTATGGTACTAAAACTATTGGATCGGATTACGGTATTCTTACCCGTAAACACAAGTATATCGGGCCGGCATGGTATAACCGTGAAATCATTATACCGAAAAGTTGGAAAGAGAAGGATGTGATTCTATATCTCGAACGAGTGATGTGGCAATCGCAGGTATGGGTAGACGGTAAAACAGCCGATACTCAGGAAGGATTGGGTACACCCCATTATCATAACCTCGGCAAACTGTCGCCGGGCAAGCATCTGCTCTCGATACGGGTGAATAACGATATGATTTATAATATCGGTGACAAAGGTCATAGTTATGGTGAATATACACAAATCATCTGGAATGGTATAATTGGTAAGATGGAACTGTTTCCTCAGGAGAAAATCAGTATCCATAATCTGCATAGCTGGCCGGATGCAGCCAATAATCAACTCACCGTGACTTTTAATGCCAAAAACGAAACCGGACGAAACAACGGGAAATTGCTCTGTCGATTAATTGATAATCAGACCGGAGAAACGGTAGCCAGCTTTGAGGAAATTATAACGAACAGCGAATCTATTTTTGCTTATCGGAAAACGTTATCACTAGACACACCGGTGAAAACCTGGGATGAATTTACTCCCAATCTTTATACGTTGAAGGTGACGTGGGAGCAGGGCAAACTGCGTGAAGAGAAAAAAGCGATATTCGGTTTTAGAGATATCACTACATCCAGGTCGAAAATCGAGGTGAACGGACATCCCATATTTATGCGGGGTAATTTGGACTGCGTGCATTTCCCGTTAACGGGTTATCCTTCTTGTGATGAGGATGAATGGGAGCGTATTTACCGTATCTATAAGTCGTATGGATTGAATCATGTCCGCTTTCATTCCTGGTGCCCTCCACAAGCTGCTTTTGCCGCTGCTGATAAAGTAGGTATATATATTCAGGCCGAGGTGTTATGGATAGATTGGTGGATGTCTGTTATTAATACTGATCGTCCGGAGATGACAACCAGAGGACTTCCTAAAGGATTGGGCTATAACCCGGGCGCCGATGAATTTGTGCCTGCCGAATTGGAACGGATGATAGATGCTTACGGCAACCATCCGTCGTTTGCCATGCTTTGCATTGGAAATGAATTGGGCAATTCGGACTTTGATGTGATGCAGAAATGGATCGAGCCTTTGCATGAAAGAGATAACCGCCGTCTCTATTCCGTTTCTACCGCCCGAAAGATAATGCCGGTGGACCAATATATGGCTACACATAATATACCCAATGTGGGTGGTACCTATGGATTGCGGGGAACCGGTACCGATTTCGATTTGGAGGCAAATTATTCAAAAGCTACTATCCCTATCATAGCGCACGAAGTAGGCCAATATCCGGTTTACCCGTTGTGGAGTGAGATAAATAAATATACCGGTGTATTGGAAGCCCGTAACTTGTCTGGATTTCTGGAGACAGCGCAAAAAAACCATATCGCTCATCTTGATAAATCTTTTCATGATGCGAGCGGATCCCTGCAAACTATTTTGTATAAAGCACTGATTGAAACGTTCTATCGTACTTCTTCCTGTGCCGGCTTTCAAATGCTGAGCATGACCGATTACCCCGGTCAGGGAGAAGCATTGGTGGGTTGGTTAGATGCATTCTGGGATTCGAAAGGGATTGTAACACCCGATGAATTCCGGTGTTATTCCAACAGTGTGGTACCGGTGGCACGATTCAAGGATTATGTATGGACGAATGATGAAATCTTTTCTGCCCATATACAAGTAGCCAACTACGGAAAAGAGACATTGCATGCTCCGGTGGTTTGGATGATCACTAGTGAACCCGGGAGATTAATAGCTTCCGGTGAAATGGAGGCTGTCATCGAACAAGGAAAGCTGAACGACGTGGGTTCTGTTCAATATGCCCTGAACCCTATTACCGAAGCCGGAAAATACAGACTGGCTGTGACGGTAAAGGGTCAACCTTACCATAATCAATGGGATTTCTGGGTATATCCGCCTGTGATACCGTCTGAATCATCGGTCTTAGTCAAAGAGGAACTGGATGATGAAGCTATAGAGGTGTTGAATAATGGAGGAAAAGTATTGTTGTTGGCACATCAACTCGGCAAACAGAATAACACCTACGAGTTACATTTTACTCCGTTATTTTGGTCGAACTCCTTTTTTCCCGGGCAGAATAATAAGCTGTTGGGGATGTACATCCATAAATCACATCCTGCACTGGAACGGTTCCCTACTGATAATTTCAATAACTGGCAGTGGCAGCCGGTAAGCAAAGGACGTGCATTTATCATCAATAAGCATGAAAATCTGGAGCCTATTGTGCAGCCTATCAGTGACTTCCATATCAATGACAAACTGGCTTCCATTTTTGAATGTAAGATCGGTAACGGAAAAATGCTGGTATGCGGGCACGATCTGACGGTCGATTCACCCGTTGCGGCACAATTGAAAAAAAGCCTTCTGGACTATATGGGGCAGTCTAATTTTAATCCCAATTATCTGTTGGACGAAGAGAAAGCCCTTACAATGTTCGATTACACGCCAAAGGCCGAAACTGTGGTTCCTGCCGAATTTAAAGATGCCTTACTCTACGTTTCCTGTGGAGAGAAAAAGGAAACTAATGGTGGTGATCCCTGGCAAAAGGTATTGGATAAGGTTGAGGTGCTTGATAATGGCATGGACTACGAGGTCATTTGCGACAATGTGTGGCGTGATGAGAAAGGTGTGGCATGGACGGGAAGAGAAATTACTGTGGAACTGAGAACCCCCAATGGTATTATCGGAGATCTCTATATACAGTTTGAAGATTGGAACAATCAAAATCGAGCCGGGATCATCTCGGTGGAAGGCCGTGATTTCATCCTCGACGAACTGAAAGGGCAGAGTCGTTGGGTGAAACTCTTTGTGATGCGTGAAGATACCAACAAAGGAAAAATCACCTTTAAGGCAAAAGTGACCAAAGGGGGTAATCTGATGATTGGAAAGTTAGTGTTTGTAAAGAATTGAACGGCTCTGATCTCTATCCAGACAGTGCTTTCATAAGAGAATTTTATGTGTCTAATCATGACCAGTTCAATCCTAAGAAGAGAATTTGACTGATCAGTCTCTGTCATGGGTTATATTTCTGCCTGTACTCTTTAGGTGTTAAACGTGTCTCTTTCTTGAATGCTTTTGAAAAATGAAAAGGATCATAGTATCCAAGTCGAAAAGCAACCTCTTTGATCTTTAAGTCCGAAAACTGTAGGTATGAGCATGCACGTTGAATTTTGAGCTGGTTATAATATCCCATCGGAGAATAGGATGTTTTTTTCTGGAATATATTTCCAAAATGGGAAGGGGAGTAACCCAGATGCTGGGCAATATCTTCGAGATCAATGTTTTGTTCGAGGTTGTTTTTCATGAAAAGAATACTCTTCTGAATGACATCCATCTCCTTTGTATTCTTGATTTCCCTGAATTGCGTGATATACTTGATGGATGCCAGAAGGTAGGAAAGACAGTAACTGGTATATTCCAGATTGTCCGGATTATATCCCATATCTAAATTTTGATATATTTCCTCGAAGAGGGCAAGTCTGTCTTCGATACGGCCACTATGTGATTCTCCGGTATCTATTTTTTTTCCAATAATAGAAAAAAACATATCTGTATCTTCTCCATTAAAATGAATCCAGTAAATACTCCAGGGATCACGCGTATCTGCCGCGTAGGCATGTGCTTCATTCTTGGGTAAGATAAATAACTGATTCCTGTGCAATAATACTTTCTCATCCTTATACATTATCCATCCTTTGCCGTTTTCACAGTAAATGAGAATATTTTGATCCGCACCGTTGGTTCTTTCCCTGAAGTGATACTTTGCCTTGGGGTAATAGCCAATATGGGTTACGTGCAAATGTCTGGTTGCACTATTTGTTTTCATGTAGTCGCGAACATTATAAGGAAGTATGATCGCTTTTTCGTTTTTAAATCCATCTGCTATTTTCTCAATCATGATATTTTACATTTATATAGTGATATTTTACATATTTATGCGTATCTGACTGATATACTTTTGAATTATCTTCAAAAATAGTTTTTTTTTACATCTAATGCAAAAGATAATACATTTTAATCTTTTTCTATTCAATTTATTTTGTAAAAAAATAGGAGTGATTTGGCCTATAAGAATATTCGGTTATTACGGGGAACTTATTCTAAATTACCCAAAACATTTGATAACAGGAGATAGGGATGTGTAAAATTGAATCGGAAGAATTTGGTGTAATCGACGGAAAGCTTGCCTATCTTTTCAGGTTAATCAATAAAAGAGGGGTGTTCGTTGAAATTATCAGTTATGGAGCGATTATAAAATCGATGAATCTACCTCAGGAAGATGGGGTGTGCGGTAATATTATCCTTGGTTATGACAGGCTTGAGGAGTATGTCTCTGATAAGAACTACCTTGGAGCCACGATCGGGCGTTATGCCAATCGGATTTCCAATGCATCATTCATGATGGACGGAGCATCTTACCTTTTGGATAAAAATGATGGTTTGAATTGCAATCATGGAGGATTTTCCGGATTCCACAAAAAGATATTTGATCATAAGATCGAAGATGAGAAACTGGTATTAAGCGTCGATAGTGTGGATGGAGAAGGAGGATTTCCCGGAAATATAACGCTGACCGTTACTTATCAGTTGACAGATCAAAATGAACTGTTTATCGGTTATCATGCCTCCACCGATAGAAAAACACCGGTAAATATCACCAATCATGCTTATTTCAATTTATCCGGAGATGAAACAATATGGGATCATCAATTAAAAATTGAGTCCGATAGGATGCTCGAATCCAATGATAATTTTATACCCACGGGAACTTATATTGACATCAAAAATAATCCGGGTTTTGATTTTCGGGAATTCAAAACGATAAGAGAAAATATGAGTTTGAAGAAGGAAAAAATAGAAGGGTATAATTCATGCGAATCAGTATTTAAAAAATTAGATAAATGAATGCGATGGCGATTTTTCCCATCGTATGTATAAGTAATCCTTTTGTGGATCTTACTTTTTGCGCTCTTTGAATAGTTGTTTTTTCATTCAGCCAGTTGAAGAATGAC
>NZ_JAYFQD010000002.1:0-153241 GCF_034927365.1 Proteiniphilum sp.
GAGGTGGACATTCCGGCATGTTGACCCCTGCAAGTCTTTAATAAAATGCGTATCCAGGGGAGTTTTACAGAGGGGTCAGGATCCCGGAACAGGGGTCAGCTTGTTCCGGAATGAGGGGTCAGGATAAAACGGAATTTGCAATAGATCTCTATAACGATATCCTGCGTCAATTCGGTATCGTCAACCCTTCCCAGGCGGAAGAGTACCGCTCATTCCTCCTGAGTTTACCGATAAGAACACAAATCCAGTTTCTTTCGGCTTTCGAAAATACCCCACTTATTAGCCAGGTAGATGTGATGGACACTTTCCTGAGTGACCTGTATGAAAAAAGAGTGGATATCGAAACGGCAAAATCGAGTTACAAACACCTGATCCCGATCATACTCAAACTACTCGTCAAGGAAAAGGCGCTCGATGAAGCATACCTGTTGCAACCCACCACCAGCGATTTCAGCCTCAACAATGCCCTCACCTCATTAAGCTTCCTTTTCACACAAAAAACCATTGACTATCCCTATCTTATTTTTGAATATTTCATCAAAATAGGTTATACGAGAAACTTATTAACCATTCTGGGATACCAGGAGAATGAGCATGAAAAGGTTGTTTCATTACGGTCTCCATCCATTGAGGGATTATGTAAACATGCTTCCATTTTTAGTGACGCAAGCTTAAAAAGCATAGCCTGCTATATCACTTCATACTTACAGGCCGTGCTGGACAAAGATAAAAAGGAAAAGAACTCGTTCGGAATGATAAAATTCCCAAGAAAGGAAGTCTACAAGATGCTTAAGCTTCGAAAGGAGAACGGGAGCATGCGTACCGGAAAGTCCTCGTTCATCTTCGAGAGGGAGAATGTAATCGCCTCTTTTCCCCTGAGCATATCGCAGCATAACAGAAGAAACGAGGGATTCGCCATTTATTCGGTATATGTCTTGCTGGGAACGATCGGAGAATTAATAAAGAAAGTGGAGGTACAGGATACATTGAACGGAATATACGAACTGTCACAGATAAGATCGTATCCCATGCCCCTCTTCGGTGACTCATCTTCCACCGGTACCAGTGACATAGAGGGCCCATTCGATCTGGAAAATACATTGGAGGAAGACTCGTTCTCCTTCCTGTTACCTTCCATTCAAAGATGGATAGATGCATATCCCAAAAGTGACATGTACCTCTCTCCCCAGTTATTGGGAAAAATAAGCAATCGCTTCTTTGATGCCTTGAGCCATATCGAAAACAGGGAAACGTCAAAGCATCTGGGTGACAGCATGCACAAGAGGATCATCGTGTTGATGAATTCAATCCTGGTGGAAGATGTCAAGGAAAATTTATGGGACAGGGTGATATTGAATATCAACAGCCCGATAAACAGCAATGAGATTTTTTTCAGGAATATGCATAAATTGAATAATTTCCCTGATATCAATCATAAATTGTTGTTCTCACGCTGGATGCTTTCCTGTCCGTTACTGCTCCTCTACCTGAATAGGGATAATGATCACCTGCTCGAAGTAATTGAAAAATTTTCTCAAGGTTATCTCGATGAAGAGACAATCGAAACCATTAAAACCTACTCGGTATATGGATTCTTTTCCTCTATTGTCTCGTAAAGGGTCAAGAAAATATAAGATTGCCTGAAATGGCTGTTTTGGTGATATCATGTTTCTTGATAGGATATCCACGGTACATTGGGAGGAATTTATTCAAAAGAAATTTTCCGTGTTGTAATTGATATATAAGTGCCCGTAGAACTACCCTTTTATCTATTCCATCAAGAAAAACCAAAAATAACCTTTCAATCCTAAACTATTTTTTGTATTTTTGTACAGAATGAGGATGTTATGGAAAAGAAGGTATTAACTCAATTTTTGTCCCAATTAGGAATTGGAGACCTTGTTTCCTTCAAAAACAAAGAGGGCAAATATTGCTCTTGCCTACACTTTGACGTACAAAATAAGTTAGCACAGATAAATCCGGATGCCATATATCTCTTCAATCATCAGCCCTTGATCCTTTTCTTCGATTTATCAGACAATACAGACAAAAGCAGGGAAGAGGATACCCACAAAAAAATATGGTCTTTCGACAACTCTCCTATCGCCTTCATCGTCAAAAATAACGAGATAAAGATCTATAACGCGCTAAACTACCTGAAAGAAGAAAAGCAATTAGAAGAATTAAAACTTGACAACGAAGGAATAATTGAAAAGTTCTCTCTCTGGAATTTACAGAGTAATGGGTTCTGGAAATGGTTTCAAGAAGAATATATAGAGAATAACAGAAGAAAAGAAACCAAGAAACGTGCCAACGAGCGGTTATTCCAGAATATAAAAGATGTAAGAAACGCTTTGATCGATAGAGAAAGCGACCCTGAAGGGAGTATTCCCAATTCTCTTATCTTGAGATTAATTTTTATTCGATATTTAATCGATAGGAATGTTGAAATAGACAACGATTTTATTCCGGGTAAAGACATCCACACAAGACGTGCCAGTTTCAGCAACTTAATAAGAGATTATGACAGGTTGTCGCAGTTGTTCGCCATACTGAACAGCAGATTTAACGGGGTTCTATTCAAGGATATAGATATAGATCTTACACCGGTACAAGCTGGAGCTTTATCGGATATTTTTAGCGGTGAGATACCTGAAGAAGGGACTTTATTTTACGGAAGTGACTTCTATTTCGACATATTCGATTTCTCCATCATTCCCGTGGAGGTGATTTCCGGAATTTACGAATCATTGATTGATCCGGAAACAAGAGACCTCCAGTCGGCCGTTTATACATCTTCTTTTTTGGCCGATTATATTTTAAATGACACGGTTGATATTTACCTGGAACAGCACAAGGTTTCTGAATGTAAAATCTTCGAAGTGGCAGTCGGATCCGGTGTCTTCCTGGTCCAGTCCCTGAGGAGGATGATCGAGAAAGAGATCGAACTGAACGGGAATGCAGACAATAAAGCTTTCAGTGAACGCATCAGGGATATAGCCAAACGGAATTTATATGGTGTCGACATTAACAAGGAAGCATTGAAGGTTACTTGCTTTTCAATATACATTGCCTTATTGGATTACCAGAAACCTAAAAATATAAGTATCTATCAATTTCCAACCTTATTGGATGAGAATCTATTCGAGGCTAATTTTTTTGATACGAATCATCCATTTAATCAGGTTATCAATACAGAGAAACCTGGTTATATCCTGGGAAATCCGCCATGGAAAAGCAGTAAAGATGAATGCCATGTAGAATGGCTCAAAGCCAAAAAGAAAACGGTTGGCGGATTTGAAATTGCTCAGTCTTTCCTCCTAAGAACCAAGGACTTCATGGATGACAACACGAAAGTTGCGTTGATTGTTACCAGTACAATATTCTACAATGTTTCTACAACAACCCGGACGTTTAGGAAGGAATTCCTTACCACATACTGCTTGACTAAATTCTTTGATTTATCTCCGGTCCGACGCTTGATATTTGAAGAAAAAAACAGCCCCGCCAGCGTGGTTTACTACCAATTATCGAAAGGTGAGAGTTATGTAAACAACATGGTAAATCATCAAGCCGTCAAGATGAATTACTTTCTCAAACATTTCAAGATGTTCGTGATTGAGAAGTTTGATAGAAAAATGATTCCTCAACGACTTTTTTTAGAAAACGACTGGATGTTTAAAATCGCATTGTATGGTAATACTTTGGATTTTAATTTTATAAAAAGACTCAATGAAAAAGGGAACAGATTACGCGATCATCTAAACAACTGTGCCAAGGGAGCTGGTATTCTAAGTGGCAAGAAGGAGGATTATCCACTTTATAAACAAATAATAGGTAGAGATTTAATATTGAATGGCCAAGTCAATAGATATTTCTCAAGTGTGAATACTCCACATAAAATATCGGAAGAAGAAGCATATTTAAAAAGCGGGAAAATTGCCAACTTATACGAAGGACATCAAATATTATTCAAAGAACAAACGAAAGACGAAAGTTATCTAGCTGTTTCATTGACAGATAAGGCTTATGTGTTCAAAAAGGGTGTTTTCGGTATCAGCTCTTTTGACTATGAATATATAAAGAACCTTTATGCTTTATTTATTTCCAGCTTATATACATACTATATTTATGCTGTTTCAGGATCATGGGCAACATCTACAAGGCCTCAGATCAGGTGGAAAGAAGAATATTTATCTTTTCCTTTTATAGAGCCTGACCTTCCGATAAAAAATAAATTAAGCATCCTGGTTGACAAATTTATAGCGCCTTATAAGGAGTTCTATAAACCATTCAACTTGGGAGAACCTTTTGAAAACGTATCATTATTGTCTCAAATTGATGAGATTATCAATGAACTATATGAGATAAGAGAATACGAAAAAGATCTTATTGACTATGTGCTTACTGTTTCAAGATATCAATTCCAGGAGAGCAAAATAGATTTAATCACAAATTTCACGTATGGTGATAAGACTCATTACAGGAATCATAATCTTGTGATGGAAAGATATGCGGAAGTGTATCTGCAAGAATTTGAAAAAATTTATCCCAACGAACATCTGCAGGTGGAGGTGTATATATTACATCACTTTATCGCCATGAATTTCGTGTTTTATGCGGAGAAGGTAGATAAAAAGATAATTTTTCCGGAAAATAAGAACGAGTTCGAGGTATTAGAACGGTTAGCGGACAATTTAAGCTTGTCGGAAGTAGCGAGTACTACAGATCCTGAAAAGAACCTGTTCATTCAAAAAGATATCAAAGGTTTTGATAAAAATTCATTCTATATAATTAAACCCAACGAGTATAAATCGTGGCACCGTGCCATGGCATGGTACGATATTGCAGAGTTTAAATCCAAGATAGAAGAAGCTGAACTTACTACTCATTTAAATAATAAGGAAAATGAGTGACGCTTCTACATTTATATCCAATAGGAAATATTCCATCACAGAAAATAGGATAAGAAATATTTTCTGGTATATTGGAGAATGCTATACCTTACTTCTGCTCAATACCAAAATACCGTATTCGATAAGCGAGGTAAGAAAATCCACGACAATCCATTTCGAGGATTTTTTAAGATTCAGGTTGGTAGAGGATTATCTTGTCAAGAACAAAGAACTTTTGAAACAAAGAACTTCGACATTGGACGAGATCAATTTTACCGCGGAAACGCAGAAGGAATTTATCGATATAGAAGACAACAAGCAGAAGGTTGATAAAATAGACATTTTTATCAACAGGTTAGGACTTTCCAACACGTGGGGAGAACCTGAAGAGAAAATCTATTTTGCCATTGAGTGTAAAAGAATCAGAGAGTTACACGATACAATCCAATATCTTGGTGATATAGAGAAATTCACCAAAAGAGCCTATATTGATATTAGATTACCATTCGAGGGTCAGTTAGGATTTATTGAAAATAGCTCAATATCCCATAAAGAGGTAGTAAGTAATATTAATTCAAAACTTCAAAATAACAAAAAGATCACGACAGATTTGTTACTGGAAAATTGTGTGCTAAACCAAAATATCGAGAGCACTTATATATCAAAACATAAAAGAAATATACACATCCAAGAGTCTTTTTCTATCTACCATCTGTTTCTGGATTATTCCACTATTGTAACAGACTGATATAATCAAACATTATTTTACACGATCTTTCTCTCCACGGCATATTTTATCAGGGCGGCGGTATTGGGCACCTCGAGTTTGGTCATGATATTCTTACGGTAACTTTTCACTGTTTCATAGCCGATACACATGATGTCGGAGATGGTGTTCATGGTGTGCCCTTCTGCAATGAGACGGAGCAATTCCCGCTCGCGCCGGGAAAGGGAGATGGCGTCCTCCTTTTTGGTGCGTAACAGCAAATCGACCTCTTCACACAGGAACCGCTCACCGAGGGCCACCGTACAGATCCCCTCGATTATTTCCTCGACGGTGGAGTTTTTCAGGACATAGCCCAACGCACCGTTTTCGAGCGATTGGGTGATGACATTCAACTCGCTGTAGCTCGTCAGCATCAATATCTTTATATCGGGATATCTCTTCAGTATCCGGGCACAGGCATCGATGCCACTGCCGTCAGGCAGGCCGATATCCAGCAACAACACTTCGGGGGTGAAACCGGCAAGCATCCTCCAGCACTCTTTCAGCGAACAGGCCGTACCGGTAATCCGTGCTACACCCGAATCGTGAATGATCCTCTCCAACCCATCTACTACCAATGGATGATCGTCAACTATCTGTACCCGTATCATTCCCTTTGATCTTTAATTCCACATGCACTTCCGTCCCTTCCTTCTCCGCAGAAAAGATATCTATATTACCTCCGAGCGCAGCTACCCTCGTACGGATATTCTGCAACCCCGTACCGGCTGTGGCGGCCGAAGTATCAAAACCCCTCCCGTTATCTTCCACTGTCAACGAAATGCGGTCCCTGTCCTGTACGATATGTACCAGGATATGGGTTGCGTCCGAATATTTCAACGCGTTTCCCACCAACTCGTGTACAATGCGGTATACGACTATTTCCAGCTGGCTATCCAGACGATCCTCTTCACCGAACCAGGCAAACTCGATTTTTTCAACGGTGCGGCAAAAATCGGACAGGGCGACTTTTAACCCGTAACGGCCCAACGATTCCGGCATCAGATGATGGGCCACCCGCCGCAATTCACGCAACGACTCGTCGAGCAGGCCCATGATCCGGTTGATACCTTCCACGCCCGGGAACTCCAGCAAAGCCCCGTTTTTGAGTTCGCTCATATTGATTTTCGCTGCCGAGAGGATACCTCCCAGCCCGTCGTGCAGATCACGGGCAAGCCGGGAGCGTTCCTGCATCTCACCCTCAAGCACGGAACGTGTGGCCACCAGTTGTTTCTCCTGTTCCAACTGTTTCAGTTGCAATTCGGTCTTGCGTCGTTTCTGCCGTGACCAGAGAAAGAGGAAGAGCAATGCCAGTATCCCCGACACCATGGCCGCGCCGCCGATAATGCTGATCAGAAGGATCGATTTATGCCTTTGGTTAAGCAATTCGATCTGGGCCTCTTTTTGTCCGGTCCCATATTTTATCCTGAGTTCCTCGTTATTGCGCAGGATATTGTCGCCCAGAATCACGTCGCCAAGGGAATCGACCTTAAAAAGCATTTTTTGACTTTTCACGAAATCCCTCTCATCAAGAAGGGCCAGCTCGGCAAGCACCTGGTAGCATTTACGTTCTTCTTCGATCCACTGCTGCTCCCGGGCGATCGTCAACGCCTCTGCAACGCATGCCCTGGCTTTTTCATAATCGCCTTTATAGAGCTCGCAGTAAGCGATTGCCCTGAGGCTTATCAGATATCCGGTTATGTCGCCGATGGAGTCATGCAACGCAAGGGATTCCCAGGCATATTTTTCCGCGGTTTCATAATCAAATTTTTGCAGATAATGATCTCCAAGATTATTCAACACCGATGCTTTCATATCTATGTAACCGGTTGCTTCCGCTATCCGCAACGCCTCCGTGAGGCATTCCAGATGCTTTTCCCACTTCCTTGGAAAAATATTGGCATAAAGTACTGACAGATTGAGTAGTATATGCCCGCGGATGATATCGTCGGGATAATCCTTCATCAGCTCCAGCGCTTTTTCACCGTACGGGATCCCCTGGTCGGGCTGTTCGGTATGCCGGCAGAAGGTTTGCATCACATCGTACAAGGCTGCGAGGTTTTTCGGGTTTCCCGCTTTCTCGAAATAGGGAAGCGCCTCGATATAATATTCCAGGGCCGTATTGTAAAGACGCTTATAGTGATAGACGTTACCGGTATTGACCAGCACTTTATTGATTTGCTCTTCATCGCCGATCTCACGCGCCAGCTCCAGTGCCTGCAAGTTGATGACAAGAGAAGAATCGAGTTTTCCTTCCAGGTTAAGCAGGTAGGTATAATTGGAGGCGAACCGGATACGCCCGACCGGATAGTCGATCTTCTCGCTGAGTTCGCCTGCCGTGCGGTAAATCCTTTTCGCCGCCTCGTGATCCTGTAACTCCACTTTGTAGCCGAGTTCGTAAAGCCGGTTGATAACGGCCGTATCAGGATTCGCTCTCGCGGCCTGAAGGATCGAATCGATATTTTGCCCGTACAAGTGCATACAGGCCACTGATAACAAGAGGATGAAAGTCATATTCTTCATTGCGGTCACTATATCCGGTTAATGTAAATTTTTTTGTAAAGATATACTATTTATTCAATATCTATCAAGGTATCATTGTTATATGTTTAGCCATTCAACGTTACCTTTTCGGGAAGATCTAAGGAATTGAGGGTAAAGACAATCCCGCATCGAAGTTGATTGCAGGCCCCCCTTCAGCTGCGAACCGTCCGCTGACCTCCGCTCCCGAAAACCCTCCTAATCCGGCTTTCAGGGTGCTGGTAAACGCCACATCTTTGCCTGTGATGCTGACTTTGCTGATGATGCCGGTTGCATGGATACCGAAGCCGGATTTTTTCCTGGGTTTTATTACCGTTCCCAGTCTTCCAGCGGGGGCGGAGGCGGGTCGATGGTAGAAGTGGCTTTCACATTGGCGATACTCCTGAACTCCAACGTCACATGTATCTCGATGGTTCTCCCGTTACCCTCTTCATAGGATTTGCCGGTCAGGATGAACGACCGGATGCCGCCCGAAGGGTTGAGGAAATATTCATTCAGTGGAAATTCGTCAATCAGGGGCGGGGTAACATGCTCCTCGTATTCCCGGTCGGATATCTTCCCCTGTACATTTACCGACACCTCGTTAGTGTAAGGTTCAAGCTTCATCAGTCGGTCGTCCCACCTCAGCATCCGCCCGTTTCCCGGGATGGGTTTTGCGAAATGCTCCGTATAGGTTGATACGTCCAGCGCAACGGCATACTTCCTGTGTACCGGCCTTAATACCGGCTCAGGGTCATTTTCGTCCATTTCATAATAAGGGTGGATTCCCATCCTGATGGTTTGCTTGTCGTTGATTCCCGCCGCGCGGTAATCGAGCGTCTTCACGTACTTTTTACCATCACGGGAGAAATCCTTGTAGTCCCATTCCGTCCGTTCGATGTTTACCTGCAAAGGGCACCGTTTCCGGAATACCACTTTAAAATTGTCGTCCTTTACCTCATAATCGCTGCTGGCGACAAAAACGGGGGTGTGCCCTTTATCCCTTAAATACCACCAGTAGCCAGGATCGGATGCAATTTCTTCAATTCTTCCCCTCACCACATCCCCCACCAAAGAGCCTTTTATCTGCATGATCTCCTCCCATTTTGGCGCAGGAATCCTGTCCGAGGGAGAGGTGTTGACCGTACGCACTTCGATGTTTACCCTCACTTCGTAGCACAGCGGGTATTTCACTTCTTCCTTTTTGCTGACGGTAACGGTGCAGATGGCTCTTTTGGCTCCGCGGTCGGCATAGGCGGTGATGACGGTGGTACCCTCCACGGTACCGGCATATACCCTGCCATCCCGCTCGAAAGCGATACGGGCATCTTCGCTTGTACAGAAATCTATTTTTGCCCCGGCAGGCAGAATGGTAAACTTCAGCGGGGCGCTTTCCCCCATTTTCAGTTTCATCCTGGTGGGGCTGATAGAGAGTGAATCCACTTTCTGCGCGGGCGGCCTGGCGGATTGCCCCAAAGCCGGTGCAACTGCGAGCAGTAGCGCCACCATCACCGGCAGCCATTGAACTTTCCCGAAAGGAAACGCCGTCCGGGGGGATTTCAAACCGTGATATTTTGCTTTTTTCATTGATTTAAAGTGTTTTAATTTCACCTATTAACAATATTATCCTACTTAATCCCTACTTGCAAAGCGGTACTTGGCAGCATTCGTTTCGGGGTCGAGCGAAGGTTTTTCGCCTTCAAGGCTGAAAAGCACATAATCTCCAAACTCGTCCTTGCCGAATTCAAAATAGTCGGACTGGTCGGATTGGGATTTTTTATCTTTCCATGTTTTGCCTCCGTCCGTACTCTGTTCGCCGACCTGCTTGGAAAAAGTAATCACGTTATCCTTCACGGCATATTTTCCGGTAATGGAAGCAGCCCATGTGCCGCCGTATGGGCCGTTCCACACTATCATCTCTGCAAAAGTGCCATCCGCCTTGAAGTAGTAGATCATTCCCATCCCCGCGGCGCCTTCGTATCTGCCGGTAAGGGTATTGTAACGGCCACCCGATATACTACCGGAGAACCATGTCCCAACAAAGCGGAGATTCCACTTGTCCACCTTTCCACACCTTCCCACTTTCCCACATTCCCACTTTCCCACTTTCCCACTTTCCCACTTTCCCACTTTCCCACTTTCCCAAATTGACTAATAATCAACAATCTCCACACCTTCTGGTATTTCAAACTTGTCCGCCGGAGGTGCTACGGTTTCTATTTTGGTTACTTCGGTAGTCACAGGCATTCCCATGGCTTCGCCTTTCATTTTCATCATCAGGTTACCGTAAAGCAGGTATTCCATACCCAGACTGTTTTTGTCACTTTTCAGCCGGTATTTTTTACACGGATATCCCATAAAGGTTTCTTCGCCGAGAAGCTCTATGTTCATCTCTCCCAACATTTCTTTGGATATTTTTTCCATATCCATGCCCATCGGGCTGATAGCCGGCGGCCGGTTGAAATGAACGCCCGTTTTCTTTTCGAGGTCGATTTTCCAGTAATCTTTACCTTTGGTGATCTCGATTTGCCTGTCTACCATTTTTTCTCCCATCATCTCCATTTCGATCACGGTTTCGGTGGCTTCCCATTCGCCCCACTTGTCGAAATAGACCACGGGGTTACTTTCTATTCCCATGGCACTAGTTTTCTGGTAAATAATCCCTTTTTCAAAAGGGTATTTTTTTGCTTTGGCATCCGCCTTCATTTCGGTAACAGGTGTATCCTGCCCGTCCTCGCTTTTGCTTTTCCTGTTGCAGGTGCAGAGTATCACAAGTGCAAAGCAGAGCATTGCAAATAAAATTGATTTGTTTCTCATCTGTTTGAAAAATTAAGTTTTTATTCCTCTATATTAAGTTTTATCCATCAATAGTAAATAATGGTTGATCATTGCAGGATACATTGTTATAGCTGCCCAAGGGTAGTCTCAGAGACCAATTGCGCTGCTCTTTTCGCCAGATCATCTGCTTTTCCTGGATCTTCGCCATATTTCACAGTCAGTGTGAATAGTTTGAAGAGGCCGCCGTCATCTTCGCACATGCCATAATTAAGCGCATTCGTAATATTTCTCACTCCTGATAGTATCTCCATCCGAGTCCATGCAGAGTGTCTGTTGTATGATTCCTGCACCCCACGGGTATTCGTTCAATTGTGGCGGATCGGTTTCACAGTTTACGGTCGAATTCTCTTTATTCATTTCGGCTTTGCGCTCACTGCTTCACAAATTAACTTCTTTCATTTGCTTCGCGACTCGGCAAAGCTCGAACAAGTTCGGCTTTGCGCTTATTGTCCTACAAATTAACTTCGTTCATTTGCTTCACGACTCGGCAAAGCGCAAACAAGTTTGCGCTTTGCGCTCACTGCTTCACAAATTCTACGCGGCGGTTTTTGGCACGTCCCTCATCGGTACTGTTATCGGCTATGGGTGAATTCTGCCCTTTGCCCACAGCTTGTAGCCGATCTTGTGCAATACCCATTTCTATCAACTTATTCATCACGGCTTTCGAGCGTTCATCCGAGAGTTTTTGATTTAGTTCGGCTCCTCCGGTGGAGTCGGTATGTCCTTCCACAGAAAAGCGTAAATCCGATTTCTCGTTCATCAATACGACGATACGGTTCAATTCGCCGTATGATTCGGGCTTGATGGTAGCCTTGCCCACATCGAAGGTAATGCCATAACTGATAAACTTGCCATCGTTTATCATGCGGTCGTAAAGCGGAACAGCTCCCTTTGCCATACGCATATTCGTAATGGCCATGGTGCCGGGAGTCATCCCACCCCAATTGCTCGCGTCGATTGCCAATGTCTTAGGTGCGGCTACGTTGGGGATATTTATCACCCTGATCCCGTTTACGTATGCTTTGAATGCCCGTTGATTGAAGGAAACGGAAAAATGGTGCCAGGAGTTTTCGTTTATCTCAAACTCACCTTCTCCCCGTCGTTGTTCTCCCGAAGGAGTCCTGAATATCCACGATATTTTACCTTTGTGTTCGGATATGAGATCACCGAATCTCAAATAGATCAAGTCATCTCCGGAATAGTGTGTTTTCCCTTGGTAAAAGCCCAGTTCATACTGCTGGTCAAGTTTACTTTTTTTATCGTTTATCCAGAAGTCAAATTCTACCGTAAACACATCGGGCAGATAATTGGACATATCTTTCATCAGCGGAGCGATACGTGCGCCCGCTTCAAAATTGATCGCCTTTACGCCATCAATTTCAGCTACTTCCGAAACGCCATTTATCAAATCCCATTGTGAAGGAAATTCTCCCATTTTTTCATTGGCAAGATTGTCCTCGAAAAAAATTTCATCGCCCGGCACAAAATCCGATTTCATATAGGCCATGGTGACCGACTTGGTGTCCCCACCCTGCTTATCACCGGTAGATTTTCCGGTTCCGGCCTGTTCTGCTTCTGTTTCCGTCTCTTCATCCGTTTCGGTATTTTTATCTTTTTCCGACCCTTTATAAGTATCTTTGTCGGTTGCCTTATCTACGGCTTTACCGACTGCCTGTTCCGTTTTCTGTTCGGCTTTTCTCTCTATGGTACGCTTAGCCGAATTTTCCACTTTTTTCCCTACTTTATCGAGCCAGCTCTGGGCGTTCGCTTGCGTAACGGCAAGCAGGATCAGGGAAATAAATAATAGTAACTTTTTCATGATGCTTGAATAATTAATAGATGAATCTGTTTATTGATGAAATGATTACGGCACCCAATACCGCCGAAAGGATGACAGATACCAGTGCTACTGCCAGCAGGCTGACGAGGAAGAAAGGTGTTTTCTTTTCCGGAGGGGTCTGAAGCATTGGCGATATACCCAAATACAACAGATAGAGTCCGTAAAGCCCGGCAATCGTAGCCAGAAAAGAAAGGGGTGGATAGATCAGTAAAACTCCGGCTACGCACATGGGGGTATAGGAATATACTACTAACCCGAACGCCTTGTCGAAATTTTTCAGTGAATCGAACTTATCGGCCAGGAAAGAGATGATCCATGCCGACAGATATACTCCGCCCACCGTGGAGATAAATGATACCAAAGCCTGTCGTATTCCGTATCCTACCGATCCGAAATGAACACCTATCACACTGTAACCGATCAACCCATACCCGATAAAACCGGCGATTGCCGGTATCAATGCCAACGGAATCAAATAGCCGGTCAACAATTTAATATGACCGTTATTTTCTTCCGAGATCAGATCCCACTCTGTTTTGGGAGTCATCAGAATGTTTTTCGCTCTCTCAATTGTTTTCATACGATTAGTTATATTATATCATTAAAAGTGTCAGCAATAGAATGACCGACACAAAAATAAGGAGTGTAAAATATACGATTTCACCCCCTTTTTCGGGTTTTTCAAGAATTTTTCAAAAATAATATGGTGGTAAAAGGTATTCTTTAAGACATAAAAAACGCCCTGAAAATTCAGGGCGTTACATCTGAGCGAAAGACGGGACTCGAACCCGCGACCCTAACCTTGGCAAGGTTATGCTCTACCAACTGAGCTACTTTCGCATAATTATTTGGTTTTTCACTAAATCCTCTGATTCAGCCTCCTTGCCAAGGTTAGTTCCCATTTCCTTTTTGGGGCAAGGTTATGCTCTACCAAGTTCTAATTATGGTGCAAAGATACCTTTTTGTTTTGTCTCGGCAAAATATCAGAGAAGAAAATTAACGTACCAAGGCACATATTTTTTCCAGATAGAAAGCATCGATTTCGTCGAAATGATCGAGCCGGTCACTGTCGACATCCAGCACCGCAGTTACCAAACCGTTATTCCTAACCGGAACAACGATCTCAGAACGCGACAAGCTGCTGCAAGCAATATGGCCGGGGAACTTCTCCACATCGGGGACGATAAGGGTATGGCCCCCTTTCCATGCAGTGCCGCAAACTCCTTTGCCATACATAATACGGGTACAGGCCGGGGGACCTTGAAAAGGGCCGAGCACTAACCGGTCGCCTTCCACACGGTAAAAACCGACCCAGAAAAAACCAAATGCTTCCCGAAGGGCTGACGCAATATTCGCCATATTGGCTATGAGATCAGGTTCACCATCCGTCAATGCCTGCAACTGAGGGAATAGCGCTTTATATATTTCCCCTTTGGATGCTCCATACGGAACTTGTAAATCTTCTGCCATCACATTCCTCTTTGATGTGTGAAAAGTCGCGTTGCCTTTACAGACAACGCGACTCCATGAAAACATTAAAGAAAAACGAGTTACAGGACACGCACTTATCGTGCCTGTTCCTGTGCTTCGCGTACCATTTTGGCGTTAGGAAGAATGAATACTTCCACACGACGATTCTGTGCCTGACCGGCCTTCGTATTATTATCGGCTATAGGTTGGGTAGAACCAAAACCTTCTGCAACCATACGAGTTCCGGACACACCTTTCGATATAAGATAGTTGTATACCGACTCGGCACGGCGCTGCGACAACGGATTGTTGATAGCATCACTACCTGTACTGTCGGTATGGCCATAAATCTTCACATCGGTATCGGGGTTGCTTTGCAGTGAAGCGGCAAACTTGTCAAGTGACGCGCGTGAAGCGTTGTTGAGCGAGCTTGAGTTGAGCGGGAAAAGAATACCCGATTCAAAGGTAACCTTGATAGCCTGACCTTCATTCACTTTCTCTACCTGCGCTCCTTCAATCTTCTCGAGTTCGGCTGCCTGCTTGTCCATCTTGTTACCGATAATAGCTCCGGCAGATCCACCTACCGCAGCACCGATCCCGGCACCCCAGGCTGCACCTTTACCTCCACCGGCAATAGCACCTATTCCCGCACCGATAGCTGCACCGGCTCCTGCACCGATACCTCCACCTTTTACCGTATTGCTTGCTCCACAGCCTGATAACACCAACGCGCCACCCAAAAGTCCGATGGCAAATAATTTTGAAAATTGTTTCATAGTTCGTTTTTTTATTTAATCTTATTTTTTGGTTAATCGAACAAATTAAGCGTGTCGCAATAACCCAATTCACCGGCCACGATAGCTTCAATCTGCTCGTCTGTATAATCTTTTCCTATTATCTCCTTGTTTTTACGGGCATTCTTGCCAATATATTCCAGAAGTTCTCCTTCATCCTTATCGAAATCGATTTCTAAATCCTCGTCGGCATCCTCATCGAAATAGCCCCTCTCCTCATAGAAGTCATAAAAAAGATCTACGATGTAGCTAATCTCGTCATCCGAGAACTCGTCCTGCATCTCTTCAGGCAGATTCTCCCGTATGAAACGCAGTGAATCGTCCTCATCATACTCAAGTACTTTATCTTCCTGACTCATGTGCTTATGTTTTTAAAAAGTAATGTCGTTTTACTAAATAATGAACAAAGATGAGAAAAATAAGTTCACCTTATTGTTAAAAACTCATCTTTTAAAGTGGATGTGGTTTTTCTCTACAACAGAGGTATTGAAAAGGTAAATGATCTCCGGACAAAGGGAGGGTACCCTTCTATCCGGAGACTCTTTTTTAACGACGGACGTTGCGTTTGGCGTTTTCTTTAGCCTTCTCACGTGCCACCTTCTCTTGCATCTTCTGCGCTTCTTCAAGACGAGCCATGAAGCCCGATTTCTTTTTGACTTTCTTCTTGTTGGCTTCTAACTGTGCCAGGATCGCATCCTCGTCAATCACCTGTTTCATGATAAGGGTAAGAGCAATTGTGATCAGCGTGGAAAGGAAATAGTAGTAATTCAATCCGGCAGGATAAGAGTTCAGGAAGAAGAACATGAAAATGGACATAAAAATGGGCATATACTTCATACCGGGCATCGTCTGCGCACCGGTATCGGTCATCGACATGTTGTATTTGGTGTAGAATACATTAACCACAGTCATCAACAGACAGAATATGCTGATGTGATTCCCCAGGAAACGGGAGATCAAGGGAATATTGCCGCTCCAGGATATCAGGGAGTCGTAGGTTGACAAATCATCCGCCCAGAGGAAACCCTGTTGACGCAATTCAATGGCGGCCGGGAAGAAGAAGAAGAGGGCCAACAATACCGGCATCTGTATCAACATGGGGAGGCAACCACTCATCGGGTTGACGCCCGCTTTATTGTACAGTTCCATAGTGGCTTGCTGACGTTTCATCATCATCTCCTGATCGGTGCCGGGAAATTTCTTCTCAAATTCCTGTATCTGCGGACGAAGGACTCTCATCTTCGCCGACGACATAAAGGATTTGTAGGTGAGCGGCAGAGTAATGATTTTCACCATAAGAGTGAGGATAAAGATGATAAGCCCCATACCCCAATTGAGAGAGAGAAAAACGTTAAAGACCGGAATCACGAACCATTTATTGACCCAACTGAGCCACTTGTAACCCAGGTAGACATTCTCCTCAAGTTCCAGTTTATCGACACTATTGGTAACTCCCTTATCGTAAGCCTTGAGCGTACTGTAATGTACCGGACCGAAGTAATAATTAAAACCGGCGGTAATCAGATCGCTGTCGGGACTTACTTGCGCAGGAACCCATCCTTCGGCCTTGTAGTATTTCGTATAATCGTGACTGGTAAGCACTTCGGAATTGAGTATGGTATTGTTGAAGGGTTGCTTACCGATGATGATAGAAGTAAAGTACTGATCTTTGAACGAGAACCATTTAAGCGGTTCGGAGAGTTCCTTATGATCGTTCTTTGTCTCACTCATTTTCTCTACATCCTGCTTGTCGTATTTATAGTGGATGCGGGTGAAACGATTTTCGAACATACGTCCCTTCTCTTGCTGGCGGATTTTCTGCTCCCAATTCATACGGAAATTGGTAAGACTTTCGGGATGAAGGCCATTTTTCATACCGGCCAGCCGCACCTCAAAATCCATCATGTATTCATCGGGCGGAAGGGTGTATACAAAATCGATATAATGACCCGGACCTTGTTGCAGGCGCATAGTAACTGATTGTCCATCCGCGCCTTTCATAGGCGTAAACATCTGGTCTTCAGTAGAGAGACGGACGCTATTACGATTGAACAGGTTCAGATTGAAACGCGCTTCATCGCGGCCATCAAACAAGAAGAGGTTTTCTCCGGTGTGATGAAGATATTCCTTGAGTTGTACCGACTGTATAACACCGCCACGCGTATTAAGGAGGATACGTAGTTTCTCATTTTCCAATACCACGGTCTCTTCCTTCGCCGGGGTAGGAACTACCGTTGGGGTATCCGGATATGTAGCTTCCTCACTACTATTCTCCATGGGGAGAACAGTAGTAGTATCTACCGCATTGGGTGCACCCGTGCTAAAGAAATCATCAACAATGTTTATCTTACCGGGTACAGCCGTGTCAGAGGCCATACCTGCCCCCTTTTGTTGCGCCTCGAGTTGGGCACGTTCTGCATTCACCAACTCGATGGAGTCAAGCGCACGTTGCCGTGCCTCCCTTTGTTGTTGATCGGGCCTATTAAAAATAGTAAAAGCAATAATGATGGCTGTGATAAGCAGCAATCCTGTGACTGTATTTTTATCCATTATCAGTTTTTATTTTTTACCTGCATCGTGTAACTCCGCCGCTGCCTGCATAAAACTCATGAAAAGGGGATTGGGAGAAATTACGGTACTATTGTATTCAGGGTGGAACTGGGTACCGAGGTACCAGCGAAGATGAGGCACCTCTACCACTTCCACCAAGTCAGAATCGGGGTTGATACCGGTACATTTCATACCGGCTGCCTCAAACCGATCTTTATAGGAATTATTAAATTCATAACGGTGACGATGACGTTCACTCACCTTCGTCTTCCCATAAGCCTTGTATGCCAGCGATCCTTTTTTGATGGCACAATCATAAGCACCAAGACGCATAGAAGCACCCATATTGGTGATATGTTTTTGCTCTTCCATCAAGTCGATAACCCTATCGGTCGCCTTGGGATCGAACTCGGAAGAGTTTGCTCCCGGGATATTCAAGACGGAACGTGCATACTCAATGACCATACATTGCATACCGAGACAGATCCCGAAAGTAGGTATATCATTTTTACGCGCATATCCCAATGCCAGGTACTTTCCTTCAATACCCCGTTGTCCGAAACCGGGAGCGATAACGATCCCATCGGCATCATGGAGTATCTCTCCAATATTCTCTTCGGTAATCTTTTCAGAGTGACAGAGATCCAGTTTTAGTTTCCTGTCATTATAGATAGCTGCCTGTGAAAGCGCTTCGTTGATCGATTTATATGCATCGGGCAACTCGGCGTATTTGCCTACCAATTTGATACAGACATCTTTCTTCGCATTTTTACGTTTTTGCAGGAATGCTTTCCATGCTTCCAGGTCGGCACTACCTTCCAACGGCATATTCATCCTACGCAACAGCACCTCGTCCATACCCTGTTTCTGCATCATCACAGGCACTTCATAGATGGTAGATACGTCGACAGACTGCATCACAGCTCCCTGCTCCACGTTACAGAAGAGGGCCACCTTATCGAGAATATCCTTATTGAGATAGCGGTCGGTACGTAACACCAGCATATCGGGCTGGATACCGAGCGATTGCAGTTCCTTGACGGAATGCTGCGTGGGTTTGGTCTTCACCTCTCCCGCAGCTGCAATATAGGGCACATAGGTGAGATGAAGACAGAAGCAATTACGTCCCAGTTCCCAGCGGAGTTGTCGTACCGCCTCCAGAAAAGGAGTAGACTCGATATCTCCCACTGTCCCGCCGATTTCGGTGATGACGAAATCGAACTTACTTTTCACACCGAGTGATTTGACATTACGTTTGATTTCATCGGTAATGTGTGGAATGACCTGCACGGTCTTACCGAGATAATCGCCGCGGCGCTCCTTATCAATAACACTCTGATAAATCCGTCCGGTGGTGATATTATTCCCTTTAGTTGTCTGTATATTAAGAAAACGTTCATAGTGTCCCAGGTCAAGGTCGGCCTCGTGCCCATCCACCGTGACATAACACTCACCATGTTCATAAGGATTAAGGGTTCCAGGGTCGACGTTGATATACGGGTCGAACTTCTGAATGGTGACTTTATAGCCTCTTGCCTGCAATAGTTTACCAAGCGATGCTGCAATAATCCCCTTTCCCAGAGAGGAAACTACACCGCCTGTAACAAAAATATACTTTGTATCGGCCACGATTATGAATTTATTTAACGTGAATGAATTTTCGAAGTTGCAAAGATAATAAAAAGTGGAAAGGTGGGAAAGTGGAAAGGTGAAATTTAATATGCCAATCCCGATAAATCGAGACAAGTAATGCTAATATACCAATCCCGATAAATCGGGACAAGTAATGCCAATGTGAATAATGTGTGTAATTGTTGAATTGTTGTTGAGTTATTGATTGATACAGATTGAACCCTAAATCCTAAATCAAAAAAGTCTTGACTCTAACAGTCTAACAGTCTAACTGTCTTGGTTCTAAAAATCTAACAGTCTAACAGTCTTGGCTCTAAAAGTCTAACTGTCTAACAGTCTTGGCTCTAAAAATCTAACAGTCTAACAGTCTTGGTTCTAACAGTCTAATAGTCTAACAGTCTTGAATCTAAACTACATTTCCACCAGTGATGCGTTTTCACAACGCATGATTTTACCGGGAAAAGCCTGTACGATAGAGTAATTATGGGTAGTCATAATGACGGCAGTACCACGGCTGGAAATCTGCTGCAAAAGAGCGACGATCTGGCTGCCGGTTTCGGGATCGAGGTTACCGGTAGGCTCATCTGCCAGGATGAGAGCGGGAGAGTTGAGCAGGGCACGTGCGATCACCACCCTTTGCTGTTCCCCTCCCGACAGTTCGTGTGGCATTTTATAAGTCTTATTCTGCATGCCAACCTGTACCAGCACCTCGTTGATACGGTCCTTGATCTCACGCCGGTTCTTCCAGCCGGTAGCACGCAATACA
Organism: Proteiniphilum sp.; assembly: GCF_034927365.1. Classification (GTDB taxonomy): domain Bacteria; phylum Bacteroidota; class Bacteroidia; order Bacteroidales; family Dysgonomonadaceae; genus Proteiniphilum. The sequence goes on from NZ_JAYFQD010000002.1 coordinate 20,072, forward strand.
AACTCAAGATTTTTCTCGACAGAGCGATCGATCAACAGTTGAAAATCCTGGAACACAATACCTATCTTCCTACGAAGAAAAGGAATCAGCCGGCGTTTGATACCGGCTAATTCATAATCGAATACCTGGGCATATCCCTCCTCGATGGGCAGCTCGGCATACATACTTTTCATCAGGGTACTTTTCCCGGAACCTACTTTACCAATAATATAAAGAAAATCTCCACGCTTGACAGTAAGATTGACATTGCGGAGAATGATGTTTTCCTCCCGATTGAGTTGTACGTTGGAATAATTGACAAGTTGTTCCTGCACCATCGTTCTTTATTTAATGAATTGGATAGTAAACGGGTATTTCCAGTACTCTCCGTTATTTCCTTTGACGGCAGCAATCACCATAAAGATAGTATATGCCACTCCCAAAAGAGCTGCCAACGGAATACCGATCACAGTAATACAGAACACAACAGCATAAATAGCATAACTGATCATAGCATTAAGAATGTTCTTACCATGCTTATCAACATTGGCATTGGTATCTTTATTGGTGGTCCACATAAGGATTGGAATAATGAAACCGGCCAACGGCACTATGGCTCCTGCAAACTGGGTGAGATGCATCAACATCAGATAAGTGTTCTCCTCAAGACCGAAGAGAGGCTTTTTTCCGGCATTACTGAAACTATTACCCGGATCGTTGAGAATTCTTTCTTTCTCGCGTTGGTATTCCTCTTCGGAAATACTCCCTTTTTCCCGTAATTCGTCGAGAATTTTTAAATCTTCGTACTTCATAATTCAAGTTAATAGTGAAAAGTGAAAAATTAAAAGTGAATTTTCCCAGAAACAGGGCAAAGTCAAATTTATTTGTACTCTGCCGAGTCGCAATAGACTCAGGAGCCGCCCAATAGCAAGTCGATGGTCTCTACCATACGTTCGAACTCCTCTTCTTCGAACAGGCGTGTAAGCATTACGATCTTGCCTTCCCTGTCGATGATGATATTACGGGTGATACCTGCCTTCTTTTCGGCATACAAGCCAAAGATACCGGCATCGGGATCCAATCCTACAGGATAGGTTACTTTAGTGGCGTTGATCAACTCCCTGATCTTTTCTACCGGCTCTTCACGGTCAATACCGTAAAGTGCAAATTCAGGGTTATCCTTGTGACGCTGCCAGATGCGAGATTCGATATAGGGCATTTCCTTACGGCATACACCACACCAACTGGCGGTAAATTGCAGCATCACCACTTTCCCCTTTAAAGAAGAAAGTGAAACATGGGTGCCGTCGGGCAATTTCATCTTAAAATCGGGAGCCTGGTCTCCCACCTTCACCAGAAACTGACGATCGTCATCTCCTACTGTTTCCTGTACTTCGGCAACATTATCACAGGAGACGGCTGCTGCCTCACGACCCTTTCCGGGAGCGGAAGCAGATGAAATTAACAATATAACTGCGAGAGAGATATAGAGTATAAAAAATTTACGCATATTGATCATTCTTCTTATTTGTAACCATAGCTTTTTTACACATATCGATCTTACAAAGATATATTTTTTTTCGATCGTTGTCGTTTTTTAAAAAAAATAATTACAATCACTGTAGCTACAAGTGATCCGATGATATCGGCAATCCAATCACCCCATTCGGCACTGCGCGATGAGAAGAAATACTTCTGCAACAGTTCAATGGCACCTCCATAAAGCACAGGGATAACGAATCCCCAGAAAATCATACGTAAAAGAGGAGGATTCCCATTGTGCATCCTGTAGTAATCAACCAATGAGACAGCAGAAAGGACAAAGAACATACCGAAATGGACCAGTTTATCCCACGGAATTCCTTCGGGCATACCCGGCATTTGAGAAGAGGAAATAAGACAGGTAGCAATGAAAATAATCAATACTGTGAGTAATGGGAGAAATGTATAACGGAAGAGATTCTTCATAAACAATAATGTTGTAAAACTGCAAAGATAACCTCTACTAAACGATTTTACCCAATCTTTGTTGAACAATTTTTTTTTGTTCATGAAAAATGAGGTTAAAGAAAAGGGCTACCACCTACCAACGAACGGGATTTATAAACATATAACTAAAACAGTATTTTATTTTCGTCAAAAATTCGTTCCTTTGCCTTCTGGAAATGGTGGATAGGTGGGTAAAGTGGACAGGTGGTTTAGACTCTAAAATAATGGAATATAATATGAGAAGGATTTTTCTTTGTATACTGGTAATTTTCTCCGCTTTGCAAATGAAAGCACAAGCACCGGCGGCGGAAAATAAAAATCAACGTTACTTCGATATCAATAAGAATATCGACATCTTTAACTCTGTACTGCGTGAATTGGATATGTTTTACGTGGACAGTGTAGAGGTGAATAACCTGGTACAAAATAGCATCCGCAATATGCTGACCCGGCTGGATCCGTATACAGAGTATTATGCAGAGGAGAACATGGAAGACCTTCAGTTCATGACGACAGGTGAATACGCCGGCATCGGAGCAATCATATCCTATAATAACGGACAGATAGTGATCAATGAACCTTATGAGGGACTTCCGGCAGATAAGGCAGGATTGAAAGCGGGCGACGCCATCCTGGAGATTGACGGGAACGATATGCGTAAATCGACAGTAAAGGAGGTCAGCGATAAATTGAAGGGAACCCCGGGTACATCGCTTGAATTGAAAATCCGCCGCCCCGGAGAAGACAAGGAGCGGAAATTAACAATCGTACGTGAAAAGATTGAAGTGGATCCTATTACCTACGCGGGAGTGATAGACGACAAGATCGGTTATCTTCATTTCGGGAGCTTCACGACACGAAGTGCCGACCGGGTGAAGAAAACAGTTCTGGATCTGAAAGCGAAAGGAGCCACATCCTTGATCCTGGACCTGCGCGGTAACGGAGGAGGTATCCTTGACGAAGCGGTGGATGTGGTGAACCTGTTTGTTCCGAAAGGGGAAGAGATCGTATCGACCAAAGGAAAAGTGAAGCAATGGGACAGGACCTATCTGACCCGCAATCAGCCATTGGATGAGCTTATCCCTGTTGTGGTGCTGATTGATACCGGGTCAGCCTCGGCATCGGAGATCGTCGCAGGCGGCCTTCAGGACCTCGACCGGGCAGTAATCGTTGGTAACCGGTCATTCGGAAAAGGACTGGTACAAACACCTCGTGATCTCCCCTATGGAGGAAATATTAAGATCACTACCTCAAAATACTATATCCCAAGTGGCCGTTGCATCCAGGCGTTAGACTACTCGCACCGTAATCCGGACGGAAGCGTGGCCCGGGTCCCCGACTCACTGACAAACGTGTTCAAAACACGTAACGGACGTGAAGTACGTGACGGTGGGGGTATTACTCCGGACATTACCATTCCTCAACCCAGAGGTGGGACGATCGCTTTTTACCTGATGACAGACAATATCATCTTTGATTATGTGACCGGATGGGTACAAGAGCACAAGGAGATTGCTCCACCTCAGGAATTCCGGCTTGCAGAGAGTGACTACGAGGCCTTCAAGGAGTTTGTAAAGAAACGGGAGTTTGAATATGACCAATTAAGCGAACGTTCCCTGGAGCAACTGAAGAATATGATGGAATTCGAAGGATACATGGACGTGGCAAAAGAAGAATTTGCAGCATTAGAAGCCAAATTACATGCAAATCTGGATCGGGATCTGGATCTGTTTAAAGAAGATATTTCCAGCATAATCGAATCGGAGATCGTACAACGTTTTTATTACAAGAAAGGCGTACTGCTGCATCAACTGTCGAATGACAATGTGTATGAAAAGGCTGTGGAGGTACTTCGCAACCAGGAAATGTACCAGTCGATACTCCGTCCCATGCCGGCCAAAGTCCCGTCTGCTGATGAAATGAAAGAAAAGCTGAAAAACCAGTATTCATGGAAAGACAATAAGGAAAAACAGCGGGAAAGAGGACTGGTTAGCTGGATGATGTGCTGATAAAAAGTGGGAAAGTGGGAAAGTGGGAAAGTGGGAAAGTGGGAAAGTGGGAAAGTGGGAAAGTGGGAAAGTGGGAAAGTGAATAGGTGGACTGGTGGTTTTAGGTTTAGGTGCCGGTTAGGCTTATAATATTTCCGCGATGATGATGCCGGTACATGAAGATTGACCAGTACAATAGTCACTAAGTGTCTTTTGGTCGATTACCACCTTTTTCTGTGTGGATGAAGCATGAATAAAAGTGAGACGGTTTCTTTCGTGAAAAGCAAATCCCATGTGGGTTACATCCAGCCCTTTAATATCTGTAGCGAATGCCACCATAGACATATGGGGGATGATAACTGCCTTACCGGCTATATTTTCTTTCGGTAGATAATAAAATCCACCCCGTTCATTGACGCCTTTTTCTATCGCCTGTACCTGCTGCCACAAGACATCATCACTCTTTAACTGCCGATAAGCATTGCGGTGAGTAGTCATAAAATCGATATTTTTTTTCTCCAGGATACCCCCCAGTCCGGCAGATCTGTTTTTCAATATTCCCTTCTTCTCATTGTCATACAGCCAATCGGATGTATAATGAAGCCGGGAGGCATATCCCCGAAGGTTATTATCCCGGTAACGGATTCGTAGCAGCTCCCTGAGAAAAATGTCGAAGTGAGGATTTTCAGACCTGACGGTGTTCACCAATGCCACTACCGACTCTACAAAAGTAGTGCAGTCGAACTCACGCAGGTTAACCACCAACTTTTCTTCACCTTCCATCTCAAGCGTATGCGATACATAGGGATTCCCTAAAAAAAAGAGGGCTGTCTTCTCAAGCAGGCTATCGGTTGAAACAGATTTCCAGGGATCGATATAGGTGAGGTAACGGCCAAAAATATCCCGGTCTTGGGGAGTATATACCGGCTCCGGGGTATCATACATGGAAATAACCGGTTCAAGGATACCGTATTCGGAAACAACTGTATCAGGAGCCATTTCCATAGCTTGGACCGGCGCAAAGAAAGACAATGCGGGCGCTATTATCAAAAAAGCTATGATTAACTTTAATGAACTGGGGATTGGCCTATTTTGTATGAGAACATTTCTCATGTCCATTTGATCCGATTACAGATTTGATCCGATTACAGAATCGGAGAGGTAGCTTTCGAAAGCAGATAGGCATCCATAAGGGTGATAGCTGCCATAGCCTCCACGATAGGCACCGCACGTGGCAAAACGCAGGGGTCATGACGACCTCGCGCCTTAATGACCGTATCGTTTCCATGTATATCCACTGTCTCCTGCTCCCGAAGGATGGTAGAAACCGGTTTGAACGCTACACGAAAGTAGATATCCTGTCCATTGGAAATGCCAGCCTGAATCCCGCCTGAGTGATTGGTGCGGGTATTCACCCTGCCATTATCATTATAGAAAGCATCATTTATCTCCGACCCACGGGCAGATACATCGAAACCTGAACCGTACTCGAAACCTTTGACGGCATTGATACTCAGCATGGCTGAACCTAGCATTGCATGAAGCTTACCGAAGACCGGTTCTCCCAAACCCACAGGTGTCCCTTTAATTACACAGGTGACAGTCCCGCCAATAGTATCACCCTGATAACGCACTTCCTGAATAAGCTTGATCATTTGCTCCGCGATATCAGGATCGGGACAACGGACAAAATTATCTTCGGTACGAGAAAGGTCGTATATCCTATAATCATTCTCCAGCGCAAGATTACCCACTTGTGATGTATAGGCCGTAATGGCCATACCGAGATGCCGCAGGTAGAGTTTTGCTACGGCACCTGCCACCACACGGGCGATGGTCTCCCGTGCGGAGGATCGTCCCCCACCCCGGTAATCGCGGATACCATATTTCTGGTGATAGGTAAAGTCGGCATGAGACGGGCGGAAAGCCTCTTTGATATTATCGTAATCGGACGACTGCTGGTTCTCGTTCCTCACCAAAAAACCGATTGGAGCACCGGTAGTTTTATTTTGAAATATTCCCGAAAGAAATTCCACCTTATCGGTCTCCTTACGGGGTGTAGTGATACGGGACTGTCCGGGACGTCGCCTGTCGAGTTCCGATTGTATAAAGTCCAAATCTATTTCCAGCCCCGGAGGACAACCATCAATCACTCCTCCCACTCCGGCCCCATGTGATTCGCCGAATGATGTCAACCTGAATATTGTTCCGAATGAATTCATCGAAATAAGTACCAATTTACCAGTCAATTACTAATGACCAATTATTAATTACCAATGATCAATAACTGTATGGTTAAGATTAATGGCAGCCGCAACCACCTTCTCCATGTCCGTGAGAGGATCCGCAACCGCAACCGTCTTCTGCGTGTTCGTAGGAAGACCCGCAACCACAACCACCTTCTTCGCCTGAACCGCAACCACCACAGCCACAACCGCCTCCGGAAAAGAGGGCTGCAATCTCTTCGACAGAGGCTTCACGCACACCCACAACAGTTCCTTCGAAATGCATGATCTCACCTGCTAGCGGGTGATTAAAGTCCATGGTAACCACTTCATCATCAATAGAAACGATAGAACCCATCAGGCGATTACCGGCAGAATCCATCATAGGAAGGGTATTACCTTCGAAAAGCACCTGGGCATCGATTTGACCATCGATCTCAAAAACATTCTTGGGCAATTCAATAACTTTGGTTTCGTCATAATCACCATAAGCTTCGTCGGGAGTAAGATGAAAAGAGAAGGTGTCACCTTTTGAAAGCCCTTTGAGTTGATCTTCGAAGGCTTCAAGCATTGAGTTAGTGCCAAAAATAAATTCCAGCGGTTGTTCAACGGTTGCCCGTTCCATCAATTCCCGTTCTTCTCCTTCGCCTACATTAAGGTCGTAGGTAACCGTAACATATTTGTTGTCTGATACTTGCATTGTCTCTCGTTTTAATTTATATTGTTATTTTTACTTCTTCACAATCCACCTATTCACCTATCCACTTATCCACTTTGTCCACTTCTCAACATCTAACAACTCAATAGCTCCGATGTTTAGGGGTGTATTGCTTTTTTCAAATTTATTAAGCCCTTTTCGAGGGTGCTACGCGGACATCCCGCATTGAGTCTCATAAAACCTTCTCCGCCCAAACCGAACATGGCACCGTCGTTTAACGCCAGATGTGCTTTTTCAATGAAAAGTTTCACCAGCTCACGTTGGGGCAGGTCAAGGGTCCGGCAGTCGAGCCACACCAGGAAAGAGGCTTCAGGCAGGATTGTTTTTATTTCCGGGATATTCTCTTTAAGATAATTATCCACAAAATCAATATTCGCCTGCACATAAGCCAGCATCTGATCGAGCCACTCCTCGCATTCGTCGTAGGCAGCACGTGTAGCGGTGAAAGCGAAAATGGTTCCCTGTTGCAATTCGCGCGGTTCGAGGTAAGCGAGGTATCTCTCCCTTATCTTTTTATTAAGGATGACCGCAAAAGAACTGACAATACCGGCAATATTGAATGTCTTGCTGGGTGCCATAAGCGTTAGCGAAATTTCCTCCGCCTTCGCTGAAACCGAAGCAAAAGGAGTATGTTGGTGTCCGGATAATGCCATATCAGCATGGATCTCATCGGAAACGACCAATATATTGTTTCCATAACAGATGTCGGCCAGTTCATTCAACTCAGCGGGTGACCAGGTCCTACCACCGGGGTTATGGGGATTACAAAGTATCAACATCTTACAGTCATTATCAGAAACGATCCGGCGCAATCCTTCGAAATCCATTTTATACTGCCCCTCTTCGAGGATCAACGGATTATTGACCACTTCACGGCCCAGTGATTCAGTCACGATACGAAAAGGGTGATATACCGGCGGTTGGATGATTATCTTGTCCCCTTTGGCAGTAAACTCATCGATGGCAAAGGCAAATCCTTTCACCACGCCCGGTACAAAGTTGATATGATCGCCTTTTACCTGCCAATGATGACGCCTCGCCAGCCAATTGACGATAGAAGAGGTATATTCTTCCGACGGAAGTGTATAACCAAACACTCCATGTTCGACTCTTTGCTTCAATGCCTCTACGATAGCCGGTGGCGACTTGAAATCCATGTCGGCCACCCAAAGCGGAATAAGATCCTCCTGTCCAAAGACAGGTTTCAACCTCTCTAATTTAACGGCATTACTACCCGAACGATCTACTATTTCATCAAAATTATATTGCATCTTTTTATTTTTAGAACCAAGACTTTCAGAACCAAGACTGTTAGACTGTTAGAGTCAAGACTGCTAGACTTTTGGAGCCAGGACTTCTAGATTGTTAGAGTCAGGACTTTTGGATCTAGGATTTTTCAATCTTCACCCAATCCCTATCAATCTCATTGGCATTACTTGTCCCGATTTATCGGGATTGGCACATTCATCATTCATTCTCAAACTCATCCAAACAGTTAAACAGTCAAACGATTAAACGATTAAACACTAATAATATACCGATGGGAGCGACGTATTGTTACGGGCTCTTTTTCCCCCGAAGTTGAGTGATTCCACTGCAAAACCGGCCATGAACTGATGAGAAACAATTCTTGTGATAAGATCATTCACGTGGCTATGATAATAATCTCCCAAATAGGCAGCACGAAGAGTGATATTATGGAGTGGAATATCCACCGAAAAATAGTTACGTAATGCACGTTGATTATGGAAAGAACCAAAATGAACTGTTCCCTTCCCATTTCCAAGGGTAAAAATCTCATAATAGGAATGTCCGTATTCAGGAGAAAAGAACATCCCGGCGAAAGGAGTACCAACCTGCCAGCGGAAAGTAAATATCTTCCAGTTATAGAGAGCGATCGCTGAAAGATGGAGATTGGTGGATACTTTCAATGATCCCGGGTTATTGGAATTTCGCACATTGTACATCCCACCCAATGATGCTCCCCATCCACCTCCTCCGTAAATCTTCAGATTGTCTCCTTTGAGCAGGGGATAAAAGCCGGTGAGCCGGTAATCGAGATTACCATAATATTCCGATGCCGAAGCAGTAGGATTTTTAGTGATAGCAGTCTGTATAAGGAATTGCTGCTGCATAAGCAGTCTACCTTTCACATAAGAGGTTCCTTTGATACGGTCGTGCATGAGTGACACGCTAGTTCCCCTATACCTGAGAGGAGAAAGGTAGCTATCATCGAGAAACGCCTTACCAACACCAAGCAGGGTAGATTGGTTGACAGGACTTACCGGGGAAATATGGGAGTAATTCTCCTGTGAAACCGTCATAAAGAGAAAACCTATCCATATACTAAGCAGTAGTACTGTTTTTTTCATCCTGTTTTTTTATCTTTAGAATTAAAACAATTTCATCTGGCCCGTGATTTCGTCACGCAAGTCGGCATCAGAGACGTCATACTCCCCGTTTTCTTCACTATAACCGTTGTCACCATTCTCTTCCGCAATCTCCACCTTCATTACCTGCTGCGGCTCTTCTTCCGGTTCCGGAAAGCGGAGCGGTTCAAGCTCCTCCACGGTCACCACCTCGTAATTGGATATACGTTTACCTTTTGCCTTATAACTTTTCACACCGATGAATTCCTCTACGTCGATCTCCAATGGTTCGCGAAAATCGTCGTGACCACCAAAGACAGCCTTTACTCTCGGGAAAACCGTATCGGTAAGTAAAAAGAGGCGTGATTGGGGGTTATCACCTATAAAGCGAAGCGGTTTCTCCGACGGTTCAAACGTGAACCGTTTCAGATAGACATACTTTTGATCGGCATCAAAAAGTGCTGCCGTCCATACCTTATGTTCGTCGAACTTCGCGATATGGAGTATATTATGTGGAAAATGGTTGGTGAGGTCGAAGTTACAGATGTAGTATTCACCGTTGGTAGTGACCACAAGAATCATATCTTCACCCTGGAACTCACCGAGGAATTTACCGCTGCCTTCATAATTGAGACGGAACACGTCGGGATCAAACCATACCTTGCGACCGCCGAGTGTGGAGACCCCTTTTTGCTTAAGCTGTATCCGATGTATTTCTGCCTTGGTCAGGATATTACCCATCGCTTGCCTCCCTTTGATCTCTATCTCACTGAAATCCTTCTCGAACTGGAGGATACGCATGCGGGGCTTGGGTTTAAGGATCACTTTGATGGTTTCAGCCTCTCCATTTGGATTGACACTGAAATAAGCGATACGCGATCCGGGTTCACCACGGGTGAGATCGTATTCCTTGTCACGGTTGACACCGATCACCGCAAAGCGCTTGATATAGTGAGGTGCCTTTTTGCCATCGCGGTATACCACATTATAAATGGTTCGCTTGTCATTTCTTTTGAATACACCCGCATAGAGTATACCCTTACCGACAAACATCTTTTCGCTCACTTTCACCACCTTGTATTTTCCATCTTTGAAGAAGACAATGATATCGTCGATATCGGAACAATTGCAGACAAACTCGTCTTTTTTCATGCCGGTACCGATGAAGCCTTCCTCCCGATTCATATAGAGTTTCTCGTTGGCTTCGGCAACCTTGGTGGCTTCGATATTTTCAAAACTACGGATAATCGTATGACGCGGGAAATTCTTTCCATATTTTTCCTTGAGCATCAGGAACCATGCAATGGTATAGTCGACCAGATGGTCGAGGTTATGATCGATCTCCTCGATATCTTCCTTCAGTTTGGCGATCACCTCTTCCGACTTGTCGGAATTGAATTTGAGGATACGTGCCATCCTGATCTCCATCAGCCTGAGAATATCGTCACGGGTGATCTCCCGAAGGAAAGAAGGTTTATAAGGTTCGAGACGGTGATCGATATGCGTGACGGCATTATCCATATTTTTAGCGTTCTCAAACTCCTTGTCCTTATAGATACGCTCTTCGATAAAAATCTTCTCGAGAGATGCGAAGAGGAGCGCCTCCTGTTTCTCAGCCTTCTCGATCTCCAGTTCACTGCGCAGCAGCTCACGGGTGGTATCTACAGAGGAGCGCAACACATCGCTCACAGTGAGGAAATGCGGCCTGTTATCATCGATGACACAACAGTTGGGAGAGATACTAATCTCACAATCGGTAAAAGCATAGAGCGCGTCGATTGTTTTATCGGAGGAGACACCCGGTGCCAGTTGTACATGGATTTCCACATTTTGTGCCGTGATATCATCGACTTTCTTGATCTTGATCTTGCCTTTGTCGTTGGCTTTAAGGATGGAGTCAACCAAACCGGCCGTAGTCTTCCCATAAGGGATATCCTTGATGATAAGGGTTTTATTATCCAACTTGGTAATGGTAGTACGGATCTTGACAGAACCGCCTCTTTCTCCATCATTGTACTTCTCCACGTCGATATATCCTCCCGTCTGGAAGTCGGGATAGAGTGAGAACTCCTCATCCTGAAGGTAACTCACGGCGGCATCACATACTTCGTTGAAATTATGCGGCAATATTTTAGAAGAGAGCCCTACGGCAATCCCTTCGGCACCCTGTACCAGAAGAAGAGGAAATTTGGCAGGAAGTGTGACCGGTTCTTTATTCCGACCATCGTATGATGCTTTCCACTCGGTGGTCTTCGGGTTGAAGAGCACTTCGAGGGCAAATTTATTGAGACGTGCTTCAATATAACGTGGTGCGGCAGCACCGTCACCGGTAAGTATATTTCCCCAGTTACCCTGACAGTCGATCAGCAGATCTTTTTGTCCCAGTTGTACCAATGCATCGCCGATAGAAGCATCACCGTGTGGATGATATTGCATGGTTGTCCCGATGATATTGGCTACCTTGTTATAGCGGCCATCATCCATCCGCTTCATAGCGTGCAGGATACGACGTTGTACGGGCTTGAGTCCGTCGAAGATATGGGGCACCGCACGCTCCAGGATCACGTAAGATGCGTAATCAAGAAACCAGTTCTGATACATTTTAGAAAGGTTGAGTGAACTGTCGTCACCCAGTTTTACCGGCACTTTAGAACCGGCAAAAGATTCGGAAGAGAGATAAATTTCATCTTCTTCCTGATTTTCCTCTCTCTCTTTTATATCGTCGTCGTTAGGTAATTTAGGAGACATATATTTTATTTAGAACCAAGACTGTTAGAGCCAAGACTGATAGACTGATAGACTGTTAGAGCCAGGACTGATAGACTGTTAGAGCCAAGACTTTTAGACTGTTAGAATCAAGACTTTTAGACTGTTAGAGCCAAGACTGATAGACTTTTAGACTGTTAGAGCCGAGACTGTTAAAAGCGAGACTGTTAGAGCCAGGACTTATAGGCTTTTAAAACCAAGACTTTTAGATTTGGGATTCAATCAATCTCAAACCAATCTCATCATTCACATTGACATTACTTGTCCCGATTTATCGGGATTGGCACATTAAATTATTCCTCAAAGGTAACAATTTCAAGGGTAATTGCCAAATCAGAAAGTCCACTCTTTGGAAGTTTTCGCCTTGTCAGTTTCTATCGGTACGTCCGCCTTCGTTTTAATAGGTTCTTTTGTATTGTTCTGAACTCCTGCACCTTTATAATACTGCAATACATTGGGCATAATTGATTCAATCCGAGCAATGCGATTATTATCGTTGGGATGTGTACTCATGGCTTCAGGAACCTGGGCTCCACCTGAATTTTCCGCCATTCTGGTCCAGAAAGAGACGGCAACACGGGGGTCGTAACCAGCGATAGCCATCAGTATCAATCCGATCTCATCAGCCTCATATTCATGTTTACGGGCATAAGGCATCATCACGCCATATTGTGCTCCCAAGCCAAAGACAGCACTTCCAAGCTGTTGCATAACCTGCGAATTACCCAAAAATCCTCCTGCGATAGCACCTCCATACTGTAAAGCTACCTGCTGGCTTAACCTCTCATTGGAGTGGCGCGCGAGCACATGGGCTATTTCATGCCCCATCACTACGGCCAAAGCATCTTCTGTTTGGGTAATAGGGAGCAGGCCGGTATAAACAACCACCTTACCACCCGGCATGGCAAAGGCATTGACACTATTATCCTTTACCAGATTAAATTCCCACGAATAGTTATCCAGCTCAGATGCGTATCCATTATTGGTATAAAAAGTCTTTACCGCAGTGGCTATGCGTGCACCTACGCGGCTGACCATCTGCGCATTGGTTGTCCCTCTCTCCACAGGAGCCGTACGCATGAAATCCTGATACTGCTGCAAACTCAATGCAATCACCTCCTCGTTAGAGACCAACTGCAACTGCCTTCTCCCGGTAAACGGTACGCTTCCACATGCATCGAGCAGCACTACTGCCACAAACATTACAAGCGTCAATTTTATGGTTCTTTGTAATTTTTTTTGCTCCATATTATATTGTTATTTACGATTTATGATCTGGGATTCATGATTGGGGAATCATAAATGATAATCAATTTTGGCAAAAGTATAAAAAAATCCGATCCAAATAGCGCGACTCCACATAAAAAAGGGTAACCTGTCCTCAAATCATCCGACAAGCTACCCTTATAATATACTGTATGGAGACTTTTCCTCTTTTACCTCCTCAACCGGTTGAGTGACCTCACCAACGCTTCATCGGCACCTATCCTGCGAATGGCGAGCAATGAGAAGATGATAGCGATTACCGGCATAATAACCCCAATTCCTATTTTCAGGAATTGCAGACTTTCCGCCGAAGTAAGTGTATATAGGATGAATCCAAGATAGAGATAAAATCCTATCATGAAGATAACATTGAATATGGAAAGACGTATCTGCAACATCCTGTTCTTGTAGAGGAAAACAGTAAGGAGTGCCAATACCGAACTGGCAACACCCATAACGAACAACCCCCAGGTAGAATCGTTCAGTTGGTCGTTCATGTATACGCCCATTGCCTTAAACACAGCCTGATCGGAATTATAAAGAAACAGGGCAAGAGGTGTTACGGAAGCAACCAACATGGCAACCGCAGCCAGGAGAAGGAAAATCGACTGGATACGTTGTAACATATTATCCGAACATTTCTTTTTCCTTGGACGGATTGCGGTAGTAAATCTCTCCTTCTTTCCATTCTTCAATGGCCAGCAAAGAAGGCTTAGGCAGTTTTTCGTAGAAACGGGAGATCTCGATCTGTTCGTGATTTTCGAATACCTCTTCCAGATTATCGCTATAGGAAGCGAATTCCTGTAGTTTGGCATCGAGATCCTGCTTCATTTCAACAGCCAACTGATTGGCTCTCTTACCGATGACCATCACCATTTCATATACATTACCCACCGGATCCGACATTTTCATTACATCGCGTGTCTCAGTGTTGGTACTTGCAGCAATTTTCTTGTAATCCATTTTTATTGTTTGTCTTATTGTCTGTTTTCTTTTGATCAAGAAGAGGGAAGCTCATCTATTTTGTCCTGAGCTTGACGATAATACTTATCGGCCTCTGCTATATATTTACCTTCGGGAAATAAGTTCTTATAGTTGAAATACTCATCAACAACCATACGATAACGCTCCGGCTGTGCCCTCAAAGCACTGTTCTGTGCGTACTCGAAACGGGCCCGCAGGATGGTAATCTGATATTCCTCCATATATTTGGAGAAAGGATAGCTCTTCATCGCCTCACGGGAAGTGATTACAGCCGACTCATAATTATTACCCATAAAATTGCCCAGATTCAGGTAAAGTTGGGCAGCAAGCAATTCTTTATAAGCCAGTTTCTCCTGAAGTTCGAACAGGTAGTTCTTCGCCTGATCGGCTCTCTCGGTTTGCGGATAGCGTTCGATATATTTTTGGAATTCAGCAATTGCAGTATAGGTTTTTGTCTGATCCAAACGGGGGTCGGGAGAATCGAGATACATACCATACGCCGAATAGAAAAGGGCCGGTTCGGCATATTCTCCTTTAGGATAAGTAGTGTAGTAGGTTGTAAACCACTGGGTAGCTGAATAGTAATCTTTTGAATTGTAGTGACTTTGAGCAAGGAGATAGACCGACTCTTCAGCCTGGGCTGTTCCCTTCATAAAAGCGACCAACTCTTCGAGCAATGTAATGGAACGGTTATACTTACCTTCCTCGAAATACTTTTTAGCATAACTGTATTTCAAGTCCCTGTCGGTACTTTTCAGAATCTTGTTATACTCATTACAAGAACTTAACGCCAAAGCGAGCAGCAAAAAATAGTACAGTTTTATTCTCATTACGTCACCAGTGGGTTTTAGGGTGCAAATTTACTGAATCTTTCTCATTTATGGATAACGGAATAGCTGTTTTTATTCAATTTTAGGATTTGGAGTTGATAAAATCGAGGATACTATCCACATATTTCCGTTCATTGCTCAGTTTAGGTACCTTGTTTTGTCCTCCTGCTTTTTCCCTGAATTTCATCCATTCATAAAAAGTATTCTTTTCGACGACCTTCACAATAGGCATACCGAGAGACAGGTTGTAAGAGCGTTTTGCTTCATAGTCGGAATTGAGCCGTTTCAGGCTCTCATCGAGAATATGTACGAAATCGACGAAATCACCGGAAGGAGGAGTTTCGAACTCGATAAGCCATTCGTGTGCTCCGTTGCTGTACTCCCCGAAATAGACAGGAGCAGCAGTGTATTCAGTCACTTTGGCTCCGGTTGCGCGACAGGCTTCATCGATAGCTTTATCGGCATTATCGACGATCAACTCTTCCCCAAAAGCATTGATAAACTGCTTTGTACGTCCCGTCACTTTGAAAAGATAGGGATCAGTAGAGGTAAATTGCACAGTATCGCCAATCCTGTATCGCCACAGACCTCCACTGGTAGTGATTACCATAGCGTATTGCTTGCCGGTTTCTACTCCGCTCAGGGGAACAGTGTACGGATTTTCCTTATCCCACTCCCCGATAGGGATAAACTCGTAATAGACATCGTTATCGAGCAATAAAAGCATATCTTTGGAAAGGGATGAGAACTGTACGCCAAAGAATCCCTCCGAAGCATTATAGGTTTCCCAATAACGCATCTTTTGCGAAGGGATGAGTAACTCATACTGTTCCTGAAAAGGAAGAAAACTAACTCCACCATGAAAGAATACTTCGAGGTGTGGCCATAGTTCGGGGATAGAACGGCCGGTATCTTCCACAATTTTTTTCAGTAACACCAGTATCCAGGAAGGGACTCCCACCATAGCACGAATATCGGCTTTGACTGCAAAGTCGGTCAACTTCTGCAGTTTTTCCTCCCAGTCGGGTAACAGTGCCACACTCTCGGGTGTTCTTTTTCTTTTTGCCATTATCGGAAGATTTTTCATCAAAATAGCAGAAATATCTCCTGTATAAATATTACCCCCGATACGGTTGATCTGCTGGCTACCTCCCAACACCAAAGTTTTCCCCAATATGAACGCGGTATCGGGATGATGAAAAGCATAGATTCCCAACATATGATAACCGGCCCGATAGTTTCCGTTATACAACGACTCTTTAGTGACAGGAATATATTTGCTTTTATCTTCAGTAGTACCCGATGACATGGCGAACCATTTCACAGGAGTATCCCAGAGTACATTCTGTTGATTATTTATGATTATCTTATCAAGCCAGGGACGTAATTCTTCATAGGAAATAAGCGGCACCCGTATCGTAAAATGATCACTATTCCGAATGGATTGAAAATTATTCTCTTTTCCGTAAAGTGTATTCCGCCCATGCTCAAGCAAGTTCTTAAAGGTTTTCTGTTGAGTTCCGAGCGGATCATCTACAAATTTTTTCACCGGCCTATAATAGCCGGTAAGTATGGAGCGGGTTATTTTCTGAATCATTCGATAAGGAATTGAAACGCAAAGGTAGACAAGAGTTTCGTAAATTTGAAGAACAAATTCACAATTTAATTAAAAACGGGTTATCCCATACGACTGATTTTATGGAGTCTCTCTTCATCGATGATCTTAATCTTTCTACCATCAATGGCAATGATGCGTTCGTTTACAAAGTTAGAAAGGGTACGAATAGCATTCGATGTAGTCATATTAGAAAGGTTGGCCAGGTCTTCACGTGCCAGGTAGATATTGATAGTGGCGCCATCTTCTTCAAGTCCATAACTCTCCATAAGGGCCAGAAGAGACTCAGCTAACCGCCCTCTCACATGCTTTTGCGTAAGGTTGACAATTCTCTGGTCGGCCACACCAAGATCGACAGATAACAACTGTATGAATAAAAGAGCCAGATTCCCATTCTTACGCAGGAACTTTTCTATCAACTCCATGGGAATCATGCATACAGTACAGGATTCGAAAGCCATAGCGGCTGTCACATAATTCTCACGCGCAAAGTAAGCCCTATAACCAAAATATTGCATAGGGCGTATAATCCTTATGATCTGACTTCTACCTCCTATCCCACTTTTAAGGATTTTCACCTTCCCGTTAAAAAGGCACATCAGGTATTTAGGCACATCGTTCTCAATATATATCGCTTCATTTTTCTTAAATTGAACAATACGAGCAGAGCTGCGCAACATTTCCCGTTCGGCATCCGTCAGTATCCTCCAAATATCAGATAATGTGGAGGATAAATCGATGACTTCTTTCTTTTTTCCTGCCATGAATGTTATAGAACTATGTTCTAAAACACAAATATACCGGTTTTTTTATAATTCACCTTAAAAAAATATCTTTTTTCTGTGATATCGAATAAGTTTAAGCAAGCTTGGTTTTTCTCCCGGCTTTCACTATATTTGCATCTTGTAAAAAAATGAAAGGGAAAGTCACTGTATATATCCTGTTTCTGTTCATTACTCCCTTAAAAAGTTTCGCTTTGGAAACGGAGTTGCCGGTAGATACCATAATGAAGAGAGTAATGCTTGCTGCTGAAAGATACAACGATCTGGTCGAGAGTTTTTCTGCAGAAATATATACACGTACCTATGTGGAAACCCTGAAGAAAAATTTCCTTTATAAATACACCCATCTGATTCCCCGGTTTGTATTGCATGACCCTGACAATGCGGCAGCTGTGATTGAAACCATCAGTGATTTACGATTTGAACATCCGAATAACTATGTACAGGACATACAACACGTGACCGGTACGCTTACCGCCAGAAAAGATCTCGACATGATACCGTTCGAGTTACTGAATATCAATATTTACGGCGAGACTACCAATGATGAAAGTTTTTTCATGCCTCTCCGATTCAGCACATCCAAATATTACCGGTATACGCTGACACGTACCTTTACCGAAAATGAAAAGACCTATTACAGTATCAACTTCAATCCTATTTACACAAACAGCAAGCTATTGAGAGGGACATTCATCATAGAGAATGGGAGTTGGCGTGTGATATCTTTCAGGGGCGAGGGTATCGATATCTTTTCTGATTTCTCGTTCGAAATAACCATGGGAGACGAATGGATCACCCTCTTCCTGCCGGTGCGATTCACCATCTATGAAACAGCATCTTATCTTGGAAATGTACTGGCAAGCAGGCACCTGGCAACGATCAAATACAAAGAGATGAAAATGAGACGGACAACAGAGTCTGTCCGTTCACTCAATATCAGCGACTTCTACAAAATACGGCTAGACTCCGTACCGCTGCAAAGCGATTCAACTTTCTGGAATGAACATCGGCCCATCCCTTTGCAGGCGATGGAAAGGGATGTACTTAGCCAGTATCGGCAAAGACAAGCGGAGAAAGCAGCCCGAAAGGCCGGGAACGATACTCTCCGCAGCCACAATTTCGCGCAACAGGTACAGCGGGTAGTGATGAACTCCAACTACGAATACCGTTCTACGGCAATCGGATATTCGGGTTTGCTCAACCCTTTGATGGTGGGATATACTTCGCGCGACGGTATAACCTACCGTCAGAAACTATTTTTTAATTTTGACCTGAAACATAATCGTACCGTAAAGATGAATGCCTTCGCCGGATTTATGGTCCGTCATAAGGAGTTTTTCACCGACCTGACCTCTACATGGAATTATGATCCTTACAGGTTGGGGAGCGCCACCATATCCATAGGAAACGGTAATCCCACCTATAGTTCTTTATTCGTCGACCAGATTCAGGACAGCCTTAATAACAGGGGCATCAATTTCGAGGATATCTCAGTGAAATACTACAGGGATTACTACCTGAAGTTGTACAATACATTCGAAGTGACCAACGGCCTGTTAGTGCAGACAGGGATTGATTACCATATCAGAAAGAGCAAAAACAACATGAGCAAGTTACGTTCTTCCGACAACGACAGTGAACCGATCGAAGAGCTGTTTGGCACCCGAAAATCATTCGCACCGTTCATCCGTATCAGTTGGACTCCTCAACAATATTACCGCTACGATGGACGACAAAAGATATATGAACGTTCTCCCTTTCCCACATTCAAGCTGGAGCTATCCCGAAGTTTTCAGAATGTCCTCGGGAGTACTTCGGAATATAACCGGATAGAGGTCGATCTCAGCCAGAATATCTCTTTTGGATTGAGACATTCACTTCAGTATCATGTGGGTGCAGGCAAATTCATCAACCAGAAAACAGAGTATTTTGCCGATTTCGTCTATTTCTCCAAAAACAACTTCCCGGAAAACTGGAATGACGGGTTGGGCGGCATCTTTAATCTGCTAAGCCGAGACCTGTATAATGCCTCCGACTCATACATTCAGGCGCATACCATGTTTGAAGCACCTTTTCTCATTCTGAAAAGTATTCCGTTCGTCTCCGATTTCGCCGAGAATGAACGAATTTACGTGAGTCAATTATACACCCCACAGATCATTTCCTATTCCGAACTGGGATATGGTATCGGCAACCGTTTTTTTAATGCCGGTTTCTTCTGCTCGTTCCACAAGACCGACTTCAGGCAACTGGGGGTAAGGGCGTCGTTTGAGTTCTGAGGAAAGTGGATAAGTGGACAGGTGGACAGGTGGTTAGAAATAGTTCAAGCAAGCTTGGTTTTTCTCCCGGCTTTCCTTATATTTGCGGGGCTATTTGTTTAGAGAGAAGAGAGAAGATTGGCTAACCGACAGAAGAGAATGTCAGGTGTATAAATAGCCTAGTTTTATTTGAAAAGTTTAACGGCAGATGATCTGTTTTCCCAACGCAAAAATCAATTTAGGGCTACATGTTGTTTCCCGCCGGACGGACGGCTACCATAACATTGAAACCATCTTCTATCCTATCGGGTTGAGAGATGCCTTGGAAATTATACCTGTAGAAAAAGAGTCTGCAGGAATTCCTGAATTTTCAGGAAACACCCATTCAATAACAACACGAGATAATACTTCTTCCCGGAAGTACCGTTTTTTTCAGACCGGAAACCCAATTGATGGTGATCCGGATAACAATTTAGTAATCAAAGCGCTGAATCTTATTACCTTTGAGAAAGAACTCCCGGAAATCGATATCCATCTGCTCAAAAAGATACCTTCCGGTGCAGGACTGGGCGGTGGATCATCGGATGCTGCCTCTACACTGATACTACTCAATGAGACTTTTGGCTTAGGGTATTCGAATGAGGAACTAATACTACGTGCCGCCCGTTTAGGTGCCGATTGTCCCTTTTTCATCCTGAACCGCCCTGCTTTCGCTTCCGGCATTGGAGATGAATTGGAACCCATAGAAATAGACTTAAGCAACTATACTCTCTTACTGGTAAAACCGGATATTATGGTGTCTACCAGAGAGGCTTACAGTATGATCAACCCACGAGAACCGGAGTTATCACTGAAGGAGATCATACGAAAATCACCGGAAACATGGAAGGAATTGATGAAAAATGATTTCGAACCACCTGTTTTCAAAAAATTTCCCGAAATTTGCAGGATTAAGCAACAACTTTACGAGATAGGAGCAGTGTATGCCTCCATGAGTGGATCGGGATCATCGGTCTTCGGTCTTTTTGAAAAGGCTCCCGATTGGCAGGGAAAATTTAATGATCACTTTGTCTGGTCGGATAAGGAAGATTGAGGGTGATTGGGTAGAGATTGATTAAAGATTGAATGAGATTGATGTGATAATGCGCCAACCCCGATAAATCGAAACAAGTAATGCCAATGAGATTGATTGAAGATTGAAAAATCCTAAATCCAAAAATCGTGGCTCTAACAATCTAAAAGTCCTGGCTCTAAAAGTCTAGCAGTCTTGACTCTAACAGTCTAACAGTCTTGGCTCTAACAGTCTATCAGTCTTGGTTCTAAAAGTCTAAAAGTCTAAAAGTCTTGGTTCTAAAAGTCTAAAAGTCCTGGCTCTAATAATTTATAAAATATGAAGCGATATATTTTTTATTCTTTTTTTACGGTTATTTCACTGGTAATGAACGTAAAGGCTCAGCAGTCACTGATGCCAGATAAGATTTATTCTTTCGAGCCCATTCCGGTGCAAAAGCCGGTAATGCTGGATAGTGTAAACCTGGACAAATCCGCCTTTTCAGATGAGCAACTACTTGCCTACCAGGTTTCCTTTCCGGCACAGGACCAGTTTACCACAGCCCTAACCTCGAATATAGCCGGTTTTTTCACTCTGCCAAAACCACAGCAGGGACAAGCATTGCAGTTATTTTCCTTCTTTGTCACCAGCGACCAGTATGGTAAGGGAAAACTCACCATCACATCTCCCAACCCATTGGAATTGTGGGTCGATAACGAAAAACGGGCAACTAAAACCCAGGTGAATGACAGCCTGCGCGGGGCGGGATCGGTGGATACTAACCTGAGCGGTCCGGCAAATAATGTACGTATTATCATAAAAATGCTTATCTCGGCGGATTACAAGGCCAACCCCGCCCTGAAAATCGAACTAAAACCCGACAAGGAAAATTCTTCGCTTACCTATACATTTAATAATATAGACAAACGAAGGATCAATATAAAAGATATCCTGGAAGGAAAAAGAGTAAACAGCTCCTCCATTTCCCCGAGCGGTCGATTTGTGTTACTCGGCCTGAGAGAAACATTACCTGGCGGCAACGTACGTAATTATACAGAGGTATACGATACCAAACAGAAACGGACAATATTATCGGAACCAGCCGGCAGAACACAGTTGGGTTGGATGCCCAAATCGGATTTGCTTTATTATGTGGAAGACAGCAATGAGGGACGGACGATCTACACTTTGGATCTACTCACGGCAGAGACAAAGATTATCGCGGAAGGACTCCCTAAAGAGCATTTCTATATGTCACCCGATGAACAATCGATCTTCTTCTCGACAAAGAAAAGCATCTCCATCAATAATCCCGGTGGACTAAAAAGGCTGATGGGAATTGATGACAGGCAATCGGGATACCGTGATCGCTACTTCCTTTATCGGCATTTTTTCAATACCGGACTCACCCAACAACTCACATTCGGGCGACAGACAGCATCGCTTAACCATATAACCGACGACGCAAAAAAGCTACTCTTTTCCACCTCCGAAGAATATCTTACGGAGCGACCATTTCAGAGGAGTTCACTCTATTTACTGGATTTGGAGACGATGGAAGTAGACACTATCTGGAAAGATGAATCTTACGCCTACAATGCCCAGTTCTCACCCGACGGAAAATATCTGTTGATCCATGGTGCTCCGGAAGCGTTCGGAGGGATCGGTCTCAATATCAAAGAAGGACAGATTGCCAATAGTTACGACACCCAGTCGTTTATCATGAACCTTGCTACCCGAAAGATAGAACCAGTCACCAGGAATTTCGGACCTACTATCAGCAGCCAGCAATGGAGTACAAACGACGGCCATATTTATTATCGCGTGGAAGAGGGAGACCGTGCAAATGTTTATCGCTATGATCCACAACGGAAAAAATTAGATAAGCTACCGCTCAAAGAAGATGTGATCCGCTCATTCAATATTGCTGAAAACGCAACATGGGCAACCTACACGGGTGTAAGCACCTCGAATTCAAACCGGAGCTACCTGTTGAATCTGAAGACGATGGAATCAATTCTCATTTCCGATCCTTATGCAGAAAAGCTTAATAAGTTGCAATTGGGAGAAGTGAAGGACTGGCAGTTCACCAGTTCTTTCGGCGATGTGATCGAAGGACGTTACTATCTCCCACCCAATTTCGATCCACAGAAAAAATACCCTCTGATCGTTTATTACTACGGTGGAACCAGTCCCACTTC
Organism: Proteiniphilum sp.; assembly: GCF_034927365.1. Classification (GTDB taxonomy): domain Bacteria; phylum Bacteroidota; class Bacteroidia; order Bacteroidales; family Dysgonomonadaceae; genus Proteiniphilum. The sequence continues at coordinate 43,096 of NZ_JAYFQD010000002.1, forward strand.
ACGAACATTCGAAAGCACTTATCCGTTACATGTCTATGCTGCACAAGATTATGTTGTCTACACGCTACAACCGAGCGGCACCACCGGCTACGGCCAGGAGTTCTCAGCCCGCCACGTGAATGCATGGGGCAACCAGACAGCTGAGGAGATCATAGAAGGGACCCAGACATTTGTAGCTTCGCATCCTTTTGTAGATGGAACCAGGATCGGTAATATAGGAGCATCGTATGGTGGATTCATGACTCAATATCTTATTACCAGAACGAATATCTTCTCCGCATCAGTATCGCATGCCGGCATCAGCAATATTGCCAGTTATTGGGGTGAAGGATATTGGGGTTACTCCTACAGTGCCGGAGCAAGTGCAGGAAGTTATCCATGGAACAATCCCGATCTCTATGTGAAACAGAGTCCACTCTTCGCGGCTGATAAAATCAACACACCACTGCTACTACTACATGGTACAGTCGATACCAATGTACCAATGGGTGAAAGTATCCAGATGTATAATGCACTGAAGCTGCTTGGCAAGGAGGTGGAATTTATCCAGGTGGAAGGAGAAAATCACGCCATTTACGATTACGAAAAACGAATCGCATGGAACAATGCCATCTATGCATGGTTTACCAAATGGCTGAAAAACGACTCCCGCTGGTGGGACTCCATGTTCCCCAATGAGTGAAAAAGTGGATAGGTGGTTAGGTGGATGTGATAATTTAACGATTTAACGATGAAATGATTGATCTGGAAAAACTTTGCAATGAGGTAAAAGAACTGGCACTCTCTACGGGCCAATACCTAAAGCAAGAGCAAGCGGTTTTGCGAAAGGGAGATATCAAGCTAAAAGGTACGCGTAATTACGTAACTTATATCGATAAAGAAGCGGAAAGCAAATTAGTAGAGGGATTGAGCAAATTACTACCCGAAGCGGGATTCCTCACGGAAGAGGAAACTGTGAAGTTTGAACCGAGAAAATACACATGGATCATTGATCCGTTGGACGGCACAACCAACTATGTACATGGCGACTTGCCCTTCTCGGTAAGCATCGCACTGATGAAAGCAAAAGAGATTATCCTGGGAGTGGTCTATGACCCGGTAGCTGGGCAGATGTATTCTGCCACCGGAACCGGGAAATCTTTTATGAATGATAGTCCGATAGGTGTAAGTAGGCACTCCACATTAGTAAATGGCTATATAGGCTTTGGCATTCCGTACAGCCTGGACGAGAGAGGCGAGAAGATACTCTCAAATGCCATGAAACAATTTCGCAAATGCAGTTTCCGCATCAGGGGATCAGCCGCGCTGGAGATCTGTTATGTGGCGGCAGGCGTCAGCGACACTTACTTCCATAGCGGCCTCTCACCGTGGGATGTAGCTGCAGGAGCGTTCATCCTGCAGTGTGCCGGAGGGAGATGCACCGACTTTTCAGGCGGGGACAATTATATTTTCAACAAGGAGTTGGTAGCTTCAAACGGGATCATTCATCAGGAAATTATGGATACGATTATACATGCAAATTAATGGATAACCAAACTGTTTTAATAGCATTCCTACTCACTCTTTTTGCCGGGCTATGCACCGGTATCGGCAGTTTGACCGCTTTTCTGGCAAAACGCACCAACACCAATTTCCTGAGTTTCTCATTGGGCCTTTCCGCAGGTGTGATGATCTACGTATCGTTTATGGAATTGATGCCCAACTCATTGGAAGGACTTACCGGAGAGTTTGGAAAAAAAATGGGGATGCTCTATATGATCCTCGGTTTTTTCGGCGGGATTGGACTGATCTCTTTGATAGACTTCCTGGTACCCAAATCGCAGAATCCTCATGAGATACATGGCGTGGAAGAGATGCACTCAAACTACCGGTTGAAACAAACAGGTATGATCACGGCCATCACCATTGCCATCCACAATTTCCCCGAAGGGATTGCGACGTTCATGTCCGCTTTGAATTCCCTTGAAATAGCCATCCCCATCACGGTGGCCATCGCCATCCATAATATCCCTGAAGGGATTGCAGTATCAGTCCCCATCTATTACGCTACCGGCAGCAAGAAAAAAGCATTCTGGTTATCATTCGCATCAGGATTGGCAGAGCCTTTGGGTGCGATGATAGCTTTCCTGTTCCTGCTTCCTTTCTGGACTCCGCTATTAGATTCGCTTATTCTCTCGGCAGTGGCAGGAATAATGGTTTTTATCTCCCTGGATGAGCTGCTACCCAGTGCGGAGAAGTATGGAAAACACCATCTATCCATTATCGGGTTGATGGTAGGTATGGCGATCATGGCATTGAGCCTCTATTTGTTTGTCTGAACAAAAAAGATTATTTTTGTTTCTCATTTTCAACACTCAATACATACAGCGATGACAACAGATATTAGACAAATAGGCGAACGTATTAAAGGGTTACGCGAAGCAGTCGGTTTATCTCCCGAAGAGATGGCTCACAGGCTGGAAGTAGATACAGATGATTACCGGCAATATGAAGTGGGTGAAAAAGATATCTCAGTCTCATTCTTACAACGCATTGAGCGGGAGTTCAGTGTGGATCTGGGTACCCTGATGTTTGGAACTGAACCACGGATGAATTCCTATTTCATCACCCGGAAGGACAAAGGTGTAAGCGTGGAAAGAGTTTCAGCTTATAAATACCAGTCGCTCACCTCCGGGTTCACCAATAACGTAGCGGAAATCTTCGTGGTGACAGTAGAACCCAAACCGATAGAGAGTGATTTCTATCAGAATATCCACCCGGGGCAGGAATTCAACATGGTACTGGAAGGAAGCATGATGCTGCATATCAACGGCAAGGATCTTCAGTTAGACGAAGGCGACAGCATCTATTTCGATTCGTCGCTTCCACATGGGATGAAGGCACTCAATGATAAGCCGGTGAAATTCGTTGCCGTCATCCTCTACCCATAACAAACCGAGAAACAAAATATTTACCTACATCCGTCGGGATCTTACCATCAGAGGATTTTGACGTTATAACAAGGTTATCATGTTAGAAAAATTTATAAAGAAAACATCGTTCAGTTCGCATCAGGATTTTATCGACAATTATCACATCTCGGTACCCGAGAACTTCAATTTCGCGTATGACGTGACCGACGAGTGGGCACGGACCAACCCCGAAAAACGAGCGCTCTGCTGGACAAACGACAAAGGGGCACATAGGGATTTAACGTTCGGCGAGCTGAAAACACTTTCGGACAAGGCTGCTTCGTTCTTCCAATCGCTCGGTATCGGAAAAGGAGATATGGTGATGCTTATCCTGAAGAGAAGCATCGAATTCTGGCCAGCTATACTGGGGTTGCACAAGATCGGTGCCATAGCTATTCCCGCCACTCACCTGCTGACCGACAAAGATATTATCTACCGCAATAATGCGGCCGACATAAAGGCGATCGTAGCCGTAGAGGACGACAACCTGATAGGGCATGTGAACAAGGCGATGGACAAATCACCCACAGTACAATACCGCATCATGATAGGCGAGACCATTCCCGAAGAATGGATCGATTTCTGCCGTGGAACAGAGGAAGCTGCCCCATTCGTGAAACCGGAGAAGGTGAACGACAACGACGACATCATGATCCTTTACTTTACTTCCGGCACTACTGGCGAACCCAAGATGGTGGTACATGATTTCACCTATCCCCTGGGACATATCACCACCGCCAAATACTGGCACAACCTTCACGAGGATAGCGTACACCTGACCGTAGCGGATACCGGATGGGCCAAGGCAGTCTGGGGAAAGTTGTACGGACAGTGGATCGTGGGTGCCTGCGTATTTGTATATGACTTTGAAGGCCGTTTTATTCCAGAAGACATGCTCAGGATGATATCGGAATACAAGGTCACTTCGTTTTGCGCTCCTCCTACTATCTTCCGGTTTTTGATCCGTGAAGACCTTTCCAAATACGATCTTTCGGCGCTGGAATATTGCACTACCGCAGGAGAAGCACTGAACCCCTCGGTATTTGAAACGTTTTATAAGCAGACGGGTATCAAGATGATGGAGGCGTTCGGCCAGACCGAAACGGCACCTACCATCATCACCTTCCCCTGGATAGAGCCGAAACCGGGATCGATGGGTGTTCCCAATCCCCTTTACAAGATGGATTTGCTGACACACGACGGCCGTTCGGCGGAAGATGGGGAGCAGGGTGAAATTGTCTTCCACACCGATGAAAACAGACCACTCGCTCTGTTTAAAGGGTATTACCGCGATGAAGCGCTTACTCGTGAAGTGTATGCCGATCACGTGTATCATACGGGTGATATGGCGTGGCGTGACGAAGACGGCTATTACTGGTTTGTGGGACGTACCGATGACGTGATCAAAAGTTCCGGATACCGTATCGGCCCCTTCGAGGTGGAGAGCGCCGTAATGACCCATCCTGCCGTAGTGGAATGCGCGATCACCGGCGTACCTGACGAAATCAGGGGACAGGTGATCAAAGCCACCATCGTGCTGGCTCAGGAATATAAAGAAAAGGCAGGTGACGAACTGGCCAAAGAGATCCAGGAGCATGTGAAGAACGTGACAGCTCCTTATAAATACCCCCGATTGATTGAATTTGTCAACGAATTACCAAAGACGATCAGCGGCAAAATCCGACGGGTGGAGATCCGGGAGAAAAACTAATGTGCCAATGTGACTAATGTGACTAATGTGCCAATATGACTAATTGAAAAGAAGTGAAGAAGTCGAGGTATGGAGAAGTCATTTTCAATTGTCCATTGTCAATTGTCAATTAATAAAGTCTTGGCTCTTGATTCTAAATAATAAAAATTTTAATGATATGAAGAAAGCATACGTATTTCCCGGTCAGGGAGCCCAATATGTGGGCATGGGTAAAGAGTTGTATGAAACATCACCCTTAGCGAAAGAGTTGTTCGAGAAAGCGAACGAGATTCTCGGGTTTCGGATTACCGACCTGATGTTTGCAGGTACGGATGAGGACCTGAAACAGACAAAAGTTACGCAACCGGCCATCTTCCTCCATTCGGTGATTATGGCGAAAACACTGGGTGAAGAGTTCCAACCGGATATGACCGCCGGCCATTCACTGGGAGAATTTTCAGCATTGGTAGCGGCCGGTGCCTTATCATTCGAAGACGGCCTGAGGTTGGTACATGCCCGTGCATTGGCGATGCAGAAAGCGTGCGAGAAACAGCCTTCCACCATGGCGGCCATCCTGGCGCTTGACGATACAAAAGTAGATGAGATCTGTGCATCGATTGACGATGTGGTAGTTCCCGCCAACTACAACTGCCCGGGACAGATCGTGATCTCCGGATCGATCGGCGGCGTTGAAAAAGCGTGCGAGCTGATGAAGGAAGCCGGTGCAAAACGGGCATTGATCCTGAAGGTAGGTGGTGCCTTCCACTCACCGTTGATGGAACCGGCACGCGTAGAGTTGTCGGCTGCCATCGAAGCAACACCCTTCTCTGTACCGGTTTGTCCCGTGTACCAGAATGTATCTACCACCGGTGAAACCGATCCCGAAACCATCAAGAAGAACCTGATCGCACAACTTACCTCACCGGTAAAATGGACGCAATCGGTACAACAGATGATTGCCGACGGTGCTACAGAATTTGTAGAACTCGGCCCCGGCACCGTATTACAGGGTTTAGTATCGAAAATAAATAAGGAAGTATCTGTTTCAGGAAAGCAATAACCCGCTTCAGATATTGTCACAATAAAAAGAGGCTGTCTCAGGATGAAGTTGAACTTCAGTGAGACAGCCTTTTATCGTAAACTGCTGAATTCATCTTTTAATTCATTTGAAGATTTATCCATCATCCATTTTTTATTGCCGCAAAGTTGGCTACCCATTGGAAGATAAAGAATCCGATAATGAAAATAAGTGTCAGCAAATTAAATACCATTCCTGTCGAAAAGGCTAATATGACGGCAAGGATACCTGCGATTCCGAGTGCGATTGAATAACCGGGCAGGAGATATTTGGATTTGGATGGTAAAAATATGACGCTGAATGGTACCATCATGACAAAACCAAACAAAGCAATAGTGAGAAATCTCACATCCGACAGGATGAAATAAAGCAGCATACCGGCAACACATGTGAACAATGCTCCAGCCACAAAGTTGGAACTCATCTTTTCTTTCTTGTCGAGCAATAATTGCCCATAAACGTTGAACCGTAAAAAAAGATTGCTTATAGGCCCGATTATCCAGGTAGAAAATGCTATCAATGAGAGTAAGATGACCACTGGGATCAGGTAGGGCTGTAAAGAGTCATTAGTTTGGGCGGTAGTATTTAAAAACCTCACCACAAAATAAAAACCGATAATAATCCCCCACTGATATCTGGCAGTGTGTTTTTCCATCCAAAAAGCATATTTCAGGAACGCCCTATAAATGGGATTGGCTGCTTTCAATGCCTCCAACATTCCGGATTGTGCATAACTGTAGTCTGGATTGTTTTTCAAGGACTCCTTAAAATGTTCCAATGCTTTTTTATGGTCGCCCTTTTCCAATAATCCCCAACCATAATTAGCGTGAGTGTAAGCGTTATTCGGATCTTCTCTCAGTGCGCCTTCAATAGTGTTGAACGACTCTTCGCTTCTATTCAATTTCAGTAAAGCCGTACTTCTGGTGTTCAATCCCAGGATATTTTCGGGATCAATTTCCAATGCCTTATTGGCAAACTCCAACGCTTCGTTATATTGCTTGCGGGTCAGTTTGATATTGGCCAGCAGGGCAAAGTAATCGGCGTCGTATGGATCTAATGCTATGGATTGCCTGATATTCTTCTCTGCCTCATCATAATCACCCTGTTTGTAGGCAATCCGGGATTTGGTATAAAACAAGCCAGCCACATCGGGTGATAATCCAATGGCATTGTCGATGATATTTGTTGCCGTATCATATTTTCCCAGTTGCAAATTGGCTTCCGCCAACAAGTAGAGATACTGGATATTTTCCGCATCGGTCGTAAGCATATCTCTCAATATATGATCTGCCTCTACATACCTTCTCTGTTCGAGTAAAACTTGCACCCTCGATAGTCCGCTGTCTTCTGTCATCTTATTTCTTTATTTGCATATAAGTCAAAATATCATCATATAACCCCGAGTCGTTTGCGAATAAAGCGAAGTTCCTGGCTGTCATAAACCACTCCTGTGTAGTTGGTTTATGCCTTTTAGCAGCATTCAGCAAATCCCGGGTATTGATCGGTTTGGGAATACCATCTAAAAATGAAGATTCCAACTTTTCTTCAATCGCCATATCGATGATCGCATCGATATCGGCACCGGAATAGTTCTCCGTCTTTTTGGCAATTGTGCTGTAATCCACTGATTCTATCGGCTTTTTTTGCAGTTTGAGCCTCAGGATAGACTCCCGGCCCATCTCGTCTGGTGGTGGCACGAAAATGATACGGTCGAACCTTCCGGGACGCCTGAAGGCAGGATCTAAATTCCAGGGCGTATTGGTTGCGCCAAGAATTAAAACCCCTTCATTGTCACTGTTTATACCGTCCATCTCCTGTAAGAACTGATTGATCAAATGCCGCCCGCTGGACTGTTTCATATCGCTACGGCTTGCCCCTAATGCGTCAATCTCGTCGATGAACAGTACGCAGGGAGTATGTTTTCTTGCTAACTCGAAGATTTCATGCAGATTTTTTTCGCTGTTGCCGACCCACATATCCAGGATATCATTCAAGTCTACACTGATAAATTCAGCGTTTACCTGGCCTGCCGTTGCTTTGGCAAGATAGGTCTTGCCGCAACCCGGAGGGCCGTATAGTAAAATTCCGCCCCCGGCTTTCTTCCCGTAAGCCTTGTAGAGGTCGGGATGGAGTAACGGTCTGATAATCTTTAGTTCGATCTCTTTTTTGACACTCTCCATACCGCCTACATCGCTAAAATTGATGGTCGGCTTTTGCAGAAAACGGTTATCGATCTCCTCATCTCCGTCCATTAGTTCTTCACGGGCTCCCCTCACTCTCAACTGAGAGTCCAACTCTTCGTCGACATAACCAGGATCTATCGCCAATGCTTTCTGATAAGCATCTATTGCTTTAGATATTTCATTTTCTTTCAGAAGCCCCCTGGCATACAAGATAAAGGTCGTACCATCCCGGGTACCTCCCTCGATCACCTCTTCCAGGATCACATTACAAGCAGAATAAGATCCTTTTTTAAAGTAGAGATTGGCAAGCCCTACTTTTACTTTCGTATCGTTTGTTGAGTTCAGGAGAGTAATATATTCCAATTCGGCTTCCTCAAACCGGTTAAGTTCCAGTAATGTCTCTGCCAGTAAAAGTCGCAAAGGCCTGTTGTCAGGCGAATGCTTTAATGCCTCTCTTAAACTCTCAATGGTGCTGTCATTCATGCTTACATGCGTGATGTTATGTCCATAAAATAATGTCAATTCACAAATATATGCATTTTTTCTTAGTCAATAATTCTATCTGAATGTTTATTGCATGATTGTGAAAATAGACCTTCGGGAACTACTGATCCTCTCTTCAAATTTTTCAGCAGTTTTCAGTGACAACAGTAATAAGAGTTGCATTTTCATTGTGGATTAAGGATTCTTATCTAATTTTTTTTGTTAAAACCGCAATTAGAAAATACATTTGCACCGTAACTCAATTACTAAAACAGAAAACTATGCAGAAATTAGTGCTCATATTTACACTCATTGCATCTGTTGCTCTTTCGGCACAGGCACAGGATGAGTTTTTCAGCGCTCCCGACTATGCGCAAATTGGAAGGAACATAAAAGAACCTACTTCCTCTTATTATTATCCGAAATTGATGGAGAAATATATGTCCGGTGATGATAAAATGACTATGGAGGAAGGGCGGCATCTCTATTTCGGATTTATCTTTCAGCCTCAATATACACCGGTAGATACCTCCACCTATAACAATAAATTGGTAGAAGTATTGTCGAAAAAGACTTTTACACCCAATGATTTTAAGAGTATCCTGGAGTACTCTAATGCACTGTTGCTGGAAGATCCGTTCAACCTGCGTGCATTGAATGCCAAACTACTGGTGTACGCACAGGAAAACAATGTCGAAGAGTATAAGAAGGTGGCTCAACAAAGACATGTGGTACAGAATGCCATAGCCGGGACCGGAGATGGGATGTCGGATAAAACGCCATTTTACGTGATCAGGGTAGCACATGAATACGATATACTCCCTTTCCTGGGATACAATTTCGGCGGTGAGGATAAAATCCTGTCAAACAAAAAGGTGAATTATCTGTCACTCGGCACCAATCGATTCGGCGTAGAAAGGGTATATTTCAATATAGCACCGGTTATCGATCAGGTGAGTTCACGTGGCGGAGGAAAAATGTAAAGTGGTTGTTAAAACCACTTTCTTTTTTTAAAATACCATAGCATACCAATGGCGATTAACACCATCACTCCCCAAACAATGAAATAACCATATCTGAGATGCAGTTCGGGCATATTATCGAAATTCATTCCGTAGACACCTACAATAAATGTGATAGGGATAAATATGACCGAGAAGATGGTAAGCAGCGCCATAATATCATTGAGCTTTGTACTCATGGAAGAGTGATAAATATTCAATTCATCATACAGTAGTTCACGGTAGTAGTCTAATAGCTCTACCACCTGGTTTATATTATCCTGAAGTTCCTTGTAGTGTTTTTCGTTTTGAGGAGTAATAAAATCGCTATCAGACTTCACAAGACCTATGATCATCTCTCTGGCAGGCCTTATATTGCGTCCCAAATTGCTGAGTTCACGTTTGAGAAGGTTTATTATTTTGAGAGTTTCCTTACCGGGATTTAAGATCATCTCGTTTTCCAAATTTTCAATCTTTTCGCCCAATACCCCCAGGATAAAGATGTAATTATCAATTACCACATCCAGCAGAGAAAAGCCCAGATAATCGGCACCCAATGTCCTGAATCTCTTTGAATGCTTTCTGACCCGTTCCCTGACGGGGTTAAAAAGATCGCTCTTCTCTTCCTGAAAAGTGATGAGCAAGTGATCCATGATCATTACACTCAGGTTGTCAATCGATATAAGATTCGTCTTTTCATCGATTTGCATCATCTTCAATGAAATAAAAAGGCCATTATCGAACTCTTCCATCTGAGGGCGGATACCGGTTTGCATCACATCCGACAAGATATCGGCCGGAATCTGCAGAGTATCCACCAACTCAGCCATCAATTGCTCATCGTGTAATCCATCGATATTCAACCAGACAAGTGCTTCTCTATTTTTATAGGACAGAAGCTCCCCTACCGACCCGATTGTCAGCTCATTCACCTTCTCGAAATCAATCTCAAAAAGTGTCATCCGGACTTCTTCGGAACGGTGCCGGCCACGGAATTTCAGTTCGTATGGTGAGAGGCCAATGTCTTCTCTACGTTTAGGCATAACGAAACTTTTCTAAATGAATAGGATGAAGTAACAAATTACGACGTTCTTCTTCCAAATCTGATGTTTATTCATAATCGTTTTTAGTGATAATCTACAAAATCCAAATTTACAGTATTTATTTGAAAAACAACAAAATTTCCCGTAAACTTAAAAGAGGCCGAATGACAACGTGTAACAAGCCTAAACACTTCTATTCCAAATCAAATCTCCCAGCTATCACAAATCTAAAGAAGCTAAGTTTGGAACACTAAAATCAATTAGTAAAGAATTGGAGTTAAACTTCAGGTGAATTTCGTTTGAGCCGTATTCCCTTTTCCAGTTTTATCGTGCGAAAAGCATAAAAAACCGCTCCCGATCCTGCAAGACAAACAGGCTTGGAGAGCGGATTTTCAATTATTGATTGTCCTAAGCCTACTTAGTCATTCATCAATACATGCATGATCTGGCAGGCTGATTCGGTGATGGAGCTTCCGGGACCGAAGATGGCCGATACGCCGGCACGGTAGAGGAAGTCGTAATCCTGAGCAGGAATTACTCCACCAGCGATGACCACGATATCGGGGCGGCCTAACCGTTTCAGTTCTTCGATCACCTGCGGCACAAGTGTCTTGTGGCCTGCAGCCAACGAAGAAACACCCAACACATGCACATCGTTTTCAACTGCCTGACGGGCTGCTTCTGCCGGTGTCTGGAACAGGGGTCCCATATCCACGTCGAAACCACAGTCGGCATAACCGGTAGCTACCACCTTGGCACCACGGTCGTGTCCATCCTGTCCCATCTTGGCGACCATAATCCTGGGCCTGCGACCCTCTTTCTGTGCAAACTGGTCTGTCAAGGCACGCGCTTTCTCCAGCGTCGGTGCCGATTTTGATTCTGATGAATACACGCCTGAAATTGTTCTGATTACTGCATTATAACGACCTACTATCTTTTCACATGCGTCGGAAATCTCTCCCAGAGTAGCACGCAACCTCGCAGCTTCTATGGAGAGTTCAAGGAGATTACCTTCTTTGGTCTCTACACAACGGGTGATGGCATCAAGCGCTTTCTGTACCGCTTCGTTGTCACGGTTGGCTTTCAGTTGGTTGATACGTTCCACCTGCTGCTTGCGCACTTCGGTATTGTCGATATCGAGAATATCGATCGGATCTTCCTGTTCAAGCCTGTAACGGTTCACACCGATGATCGCCTGCACACCCGAGTCGATACGGGCCTGTGTACGGGCAGCGGCTTCCTCGATACGCATTTTGGGAATACCGGTCTCGATGGCTTTGGCCATTCCACCCAGCTTTTCAACCTCCTGAATAAGTGCCCAGGCCTTATCGACCAGTTCCTGGGTAAGTGCCTCTACATAGTAGGAACCGGCCCACGGATCAACTTGACGGGTGATCTGAGTCTCTTCCTGGATATATATCTGGGTATTACGGGCGATACGGGCGGAGAAATCGGTCGGCAGCGCGATCGCTTCGTCGAGTGCATTAGTGTGGAGCGACTGGGTATGTCCCAATGCAGCAGCCATCGCCTCGATACAGGTACGTCCCACGTTATTGAACGGATCCTGTTCGGTGAGAGACCATCCCGATGTCTGTGAGTGGGTACGCAATGCCATCGACTTCGTATTCTTTGCACCGAAACTCTTCACGATCTTCGCCCACAACAGACGTGCCGCACGCATCTTGGCGATTTCCATAAAGTGATTCATACCGATCGCCCAGAAGAAGGAGAGACGCGGTGCAAAAGCATCCACGCTGATACCGGCATTGATACCGGCTCTCAGGTATTCAATACCATCAGCCAGGGTATAAGCCAGCTCGATATCGGCGGTAGCACCCGCCTCCTGCATGTGGTATCCGGAGATAGAGATGGAGTTGAACTTAGGCATCTTCTGCGAGGTGAACTCGAAGATATCGGCAATGATCTTCATCGAGAATTCCGGCGGATAGATGTATGTATTACGCACCATGAATTCTTTGAGGATATCGTTCTGGATGGTACCGGCCATTTCATCCAACTGTGCTCCCTGCTCCTGTGCAGCTACGATGTAGAATGCAAGGACGGGCAGTACGGCGCCGTTCATCGTCATGGATACCGACATCTTGTTCAATGGGATACCATCGAACAGGATCTTCATATCTTCTACCGAGCAGATGGATACACCTGCTTTTCCCACGTCACCCACTACTCTTTCGTTATTGGCATCATAACCGCGGTGGGTAGGCAAGTCGAAGGCGACGGAGAGCCCTTTCTGTCCCGAAGCAAGGTTACGGCGATAGAAAGCGTTGGATTCTTCAGCCGTAGAGAACCCGGCATACTGACGGATCGTCCAGGGACGCATCACATACATCGTGGAGTAAGGTCCACGCAGATAGGGAGCCACACCCGCAGCATAGTTCAGATGCTCCATGCCCTCAAGGTCTTCCTTCGTATAGACCGGTTTTACCGGAATCTGTTCCGGTGTGATCCAATCGGGTTTGATTTCATTTTTTTCAGCCCATCCTGCTACATCGGTCGACGTAAAACCGGCTGAATGAATATCTATATCTTTAAAATTTGGTTTCATTTTTTTGATTTTTTGATTTTTAGAAGCAAGACTTATAGACTTTTAGAGTCAAGACTTATAGGCTTTGAGAATCAGGAGTCAAGACTATCGGACTGCTTGGCTTTTTTAAACCATTGACAAATGCAAAAATCATCTTTTGGAGTTCACCTATTTTGACTTGGAACTCTTCTAACATATCGTTACTGATATATGATAAATTAGATGCGATAATTAAGGAAGTTTCAAGTTCAAATGATGAGCCAACGGCAATTTCCAGGAAACGGGCAAAATCTTTATCACTGGACTTTGCAGAACCTTCTGATATATTTAAAGGAATGGAAGTGGCTGCCCTACGTGTCTGTGAAGTCAACCCAAAAACCTCGTGCTGTGGATAAGCCTGGGTTAATTGATAGACTTCTGTAACAAGCGCCACGGCCCTTTTCCAAATCTCTAATTTCTTGAAGTTATGCATTGTCTTAAATCTAACTTTCTTGATTCTATTTATCTTGACTCTAATAGTCTTGATTCTAACTGTCTAATCGTCTTGATTCTAATCGTCTTGGTTCTAAAAAAGCTTCTGATTGAATGCTTTCAATGTCTCCAGCACGTTACTGCGTATATTGATGAAATGCTCGATGCCAATCGCTTTGAGGTCATCCATGCATGCGGGAGCACCCGCTACCACGAAAACCTCTTTTCCATCTTTGAGATGATTATAAGCTTCGGGAGCCAAATCAGCATATTCGTCATCACTTGAGCATAATACCACCACATCGGCATCTTTGGCGCGGGCTGCATTGACACCCTCTTCCACTGTCTTGAATCCGAGGTTGTCAATCAACTCATAACCGGCACAGGCAAAGAAATTGCTTGAGAACTGTGAACGTGCCAGACGCATAGCCAGGTTACCGATGGTAAGCATAAACACTTTGGGGCGTTTTCCGCTCTGTTCGGTAGCCAGACGCAGTTCGTCGAATGCATTGGAAAGACGGCGTGTATTGAGTCGCTTGAGCGGCCTCTCCTGCTCATCATCGTTTCCGCAACCGCAGTGGCACGACTTATCTTCAATTTTGGTATTCATGGCCTCATTAAAGTTGGGATACTGATTGGTACCCAACAGTATTTCACGACGGTTGGCCATGGCATTGAAGCGGGCATCGGCCGAAGCATTGATAGCATCTTGTACCGTACCGGCCTTGATGGCTGCATAGAAACCGGTCTCCTCAGTTTTGAGGAACAGCTTCCAGGCTTGTCCGGCCAACGAAGAGGTGAGCATTTCAATATAGTATGATCCTGAGGAAGGATCGGTGATCTTGTCAAAATGAGATTCCTCTTTCAGCAACAGTTGTTGGTTCACGGCAATACGTTCCGCGAAAGCAGTAGGAGTTTCAAAAGCCTCGTCGAATGGACGTACCGTAAGTGAGTCGACAGCACCGATGGTGGCTGACATAGCTTCTGTCTGTGTCCGCAACATATTCACGTAGGGGTCATACAACGACTGGTTGAATCGAGAAGTAGAGGCATGGATATTCATTTTAGCGGCACAGCGGCAGGTACCGTCGGGTGCTTTGTTATCGCATTCATGTGCACAAGGTGGTTTATAGGCATCCACGATCTCAGCCCACAGCCAGCGGGCAGCACGGAACTTTGCGATCTCCATGAAGTAGTTGGCACCTACACCCAGTTCGAATTTTATCTTTTTGGCTGCCATGGAGGGGTCGATACCATTCTCAATCAGCGCCGAGAGCACCTGGTTTGCGTAGGAGAGGCTGTAACCTAACTCCTGATAGCTATAGGCTCCGGCATCGTTCATCCTGTCTCCGGATACGGTAATAGCACGATAGCGGGGAAGCGGTGCTGTAATTTTTATTATTTCCACTACCTTTTCCACCCAATTGGGTTCATCAATCCCTTTTTTCAGGATTTTCCTGAACGGATCGAATTCAATCGAGCCAAAGCATTCCATCACATTAAGATTCCGTGAACGGACATAGTCTACCACCAACCGTGCCAGATCGATCGTACGCGAGATACAGGTACTGAAGTTCAGCTCTACCTTATCGGGGGCGATACCCTGAAGGAGGATTGCAAGGTTCTCTGCCGAAAGTTCATTCTTCGGCAACCGAAATCCAAATGAGGTAACACCCTTTTCGAGCAAAACAAGTGCTTTCCCATTTGCTTCTGCAAAGTTCTTCACATTGATCTCCTGACGCACATACCACTTATTATCCTTTCTGGTACTGCGTACATAAGGAAATTGCCCCGGCAGATTTTCAACGGCCAGGGATCCCTCGATATCTTCCGCACGATAAAAAGGATTCACATTAAACCCTTCGTTGGTTTTCCATACCAGTTTTTTTTGGAAGTCGGCCCCTTTCAGGTCCTTTGTGATAACATCCATCCACTCTTCGGTGGAAACCGGAGGAAAACCTGTGAAAAGTTTCTCTCTCTGATTACTCATAATTCTCTATTTATTTATTATTTTGAAGTTGCATTATCAAAACCGGATCCACCGGTGCTAAAAGAGAACAAAAATAATTCTTTTTATTCTCTTTAAAAAGTATTTACGCTCTTAATTATTGAACTGTCCAAGCGATGATTTTATTGAGTCGTTGAACCGTTGAATTGATAATTGATATAGATTGAATGAGATTGATAAATTTCAAATCCAAAACTCAAAAGCCCCGGCTCCCGGTTCTAACCGCCCTGACTTTAACTGTCCTGGCTCTTGGCTCTAACTATCTAAAAGTCTAACAGTCTTGGTTCTAACAGTCTTGGTTCTAATAGTCTTGGCTCTAAAAGTCCAAAAGTCTTGGCTCTAAAAGTCTAACAGTCTTGATTCTAAACATCTAGCAGTCTTGGCTCTAATAGTCTAACAGTCTTGGCTCTAATAGTCTAACAGTCTTGGCTCTAACAATCTAACACTCTTCCCTCACATCGATATCAATCCCCTCCGAATGGCGTAGAAAGTAAGCCCTGACACGGTTTTGATTCCTGTTTTAGAAATGATGTTTTTCCGGTGTGTAAGTACCGTATTATGGCTGATATGTAATTTTTCGGCTATCTCTTTGTTGAGGTATCCCCTTACGATAAGGCGAAGGATCTCCTCCTCGCGGTTAGTGAGTTGATGTGCATGTTGTGCGGGGTGTTGTTGAGCATGTTCACCGGTAATAGCATGGTGGAGGTGCCGGATACCGGTTGAGTCGAGTTCGTTCAATTTCGGGCGCAATATTTTCTCGCGTAACCGATTGTGTATGGTAAGATCTTTTTCAAAGGAATGAACAGAAAAGATGATCGCATAAAGAAGGTTCTGATTTAGCTCCTTGGAGAGGTGTCTGATCAGGATGTTCTTCAGATCATGAAGTAATTCATAAGGGAAGTCGTCATCGAAAAGGGTTTGATTCTGGAGATGCTCGGTCATTTTATCCTTGAATTTCACAAAGAGATTATTGAGCATTCCTAACTCCTCGTTTCCCGGAGCGCTGATGGCAATAAAGGCATTCAAGTGTTTCCCTATATTAGGTATCAGTTCGTGGATATAACTTTCTACCGTAGACTGAAAATAATCCGCTATCGATTCGGCATCGAAGAGAGAGAGTGATGCCTCCGGGAGATAATTTTCGTCGAGGTAGACATTGAGGATAGCCAGGATGAAATCGGGGTTGAGTGAATGCTCGTCACACAGTTCCAAAATAGTCTTATCACCCACACCAAGCCGTATTCCAAAACGGTTCAGTACAGGAATAATCTCATTGTGCTCCAGTAGCACATCTGCTATAATATTATTTCGATTCAATAATGGCACTTATCTATTTTGATTTACTTTGGTTTTGGCCGTGTAATTGCGATCGCGTTTGCGCTCCTGATATAAATGGCGAATAGTAGCCAAAGGGTGCAAAAAAAGCATTCGGGGTGCGGCAAAGCGCATCACCTCCTTAATTTTCGCCCTCATACTTTTCTGATAGCAATGAATGGTGCAACTGGCACAGGAAGGCTTTCCTTCACCAAAGGGACAACATTCCAACCGAAGTAGAGCATACTGTTCCAATGATTGACACCCTTTGCATAATTCCCTCCCGGAATCGTGTTTGGAACGACAGTAAAGTGCAATCATACTGCTGACAACTTTTTTCTCCCTTTCGTTCATTCATTTCCCTCCTAAACTGTAAAAATAGCCATATTCTTTATTACAGCCAAATCGATTTTTCATTTTCCTTCTATACCAAGCCCTAATGATCCAGTAGAAACAATACGATTATTTTCTTGAAATCAGATAATTACCCTCTGAATTCTGACTGATCCGGTATCCATCGTTCAGTTCAATAATCCATCCTTTTCCCACAACTTTCTCATCTGTTATTTCCAATGGTGCCGAGACAATTGCCCATCGCCAATCATTCCGGAGTAGTACTCCTCCCTTCTCCACAACAAGGATACCCCAACTATCACTAAGAGTGATGGTGGGATAAACCGTTCCTTCATCCTCATCAAGAGGAATCAGGCTTAACGGATCGAAAGCCATATCCATCTCTTCCAACCGGATTTCGAGGCATGGCCGTTCAAAAAATTTCTCCCGGTAGATATCGAGTAGGATATTATGGGTAAACTCCCTCTTCGATTCTTCTTCGGCAATGACCCATCCCCCATACTCTTCGGCAACCTGTTTGACATAGGATTGCAACAGGATGCGCCTCTCTACACCAAATGCATCCGAAAAGAGTTCAGTGAGTTGGGTATCACCATTAATTCTTTTATTCCAGTTGTTATCTTTCTGATACAGGAAGAATCCATACACCGAAACTGTTTCATAAGCAAAGGAACGGACAAATGAGGGAACCTTTTCAAAATCTCCGATCCGCCGGATGAGATATTCACGCCACTGCCACTTATCACGTCCACTCATTATCTGCCCGGTGTATGTAGCCAGTCCTTCGAGCATTTCGAGGCTGTTTTCCCTTGTCTCGGCTCCCCGGTAGAGCACATACCGGTATTTTCTGAAAAGCAGTGCGTTCCTCAGGTGTTCTTCGGCACGATTGGCTCTTGGAGCCCTCAATGCAGCCTCCAAAGCAGCCATTTCGAGACGCAGATAAATTCGTCCTTCCCGAAGGTCGAGATGGGCGTTTTCCTCCTTTTGGAACTGAAATCCGAGTGATGGTTGGGCCACATGGAACAATTCGTGGGTAATAAGATCGGTACGGTCCTGCTCGTTGTAGGATAACGGCAGTTTGATCATCGCCCAATGAGTGCCGCTCCACCGGATATCGGTATTGGAAAGAGGTACAGCTTTGGGTAATATTCCTTTGTAGAGGCCATTCTCGAATGTCAGGAGACCCTCCGCATCGGGTCGGTTGGCATAAGCCTCTCTCGTCTCCGGATCTACAAGTAGAATGGGCCCATAAATATTTTTATCCCACAATCCCTGATATAAAGAAGTTGCATCCTCTACTTGTTTGAAATAGAGTAAGAGTGAGTCTGCCGGATATTGTGAAGCCTTTGCGGCTGTTGTCGCGAGCAGTCCCGTCAGACATATGCCGATGAGCAGATTCATTGTTTTTACGCTCTTTACTTACGCATTATTTTCGCAGAGAGCCGTGTGACCCATTTTCTCGGCAGGAATCGAATACCGAATGGGGCCAATTTATTCATAGTACCATGGATGACCACGGGCTTACCTTTCATCATAGCCCTGAATCCCAGTTCAGCTACCTCTTTCGCATCTGCTATCTTCACGTTCTTCACTAACTGGGACGCGTTCATATTCGATACTTCACCGAAATGAGTACTGGTGGGCCCAGGGCAGAGTGCGGTAACTGAAATATGGTCATTCTCCAACTCATTTCCCAATGCTTCCGACAAGTGGAGCACAAATGCTTTAGAGGCAAAGTATACCGCCATCATAGGCCCGGGCTGGAAAGCTGCCGTGGAAGAAAGGTTCAATATTCGCCCTTTTTTACGTCCTTTCCACTCCTGCACGAAGAGATGGGTGAGTTGGGTAAGCGAAGTGATATTCAGTGTGATCATCTCTTCATAGCACTCCCAGGAAGTATCGACAAATGATCCATAATCACCGAAACCGGCATTATTGACCAAATAATCCACCTCCCATCCTTTTTCCTTAACCTCCCGGAAAAGTTCCCCTGCCGCCCCGGAAAGTGAAAGATCCTTTACGACGGGATAGACAGTAACACCATACCGGCTCTCCAATTGCTCCTTCAACAACATCAATCTGTCGCCGCTACGGGCAGTAATGATCAGATCACAATGGTTTTCCGCGAAAAGAATGGCCAATTCCTTTCCTATCCCTTTAGATGCGCCGGTGATCAATGCTGTTTTTTGCATACTTCTATCCATACTATGGCAAAAATACACTTTTTTTAGTTGATATCAACTTCGTTTTCTCGATTTATCGATCCGGAGAAAAATAAAAAGCAGGATAGTAAACCCCCAGAGTGATGAACCTCCGTAACTAAAGAAAGGCAAAGGGATTCCGATAACGGGCATAATACCAATCACCATACCGATATTGACAATCATGTGAAAGAGGAAGACACTTACCACGCTGTAGCCATAGGTACGTCCAAAAACAGTTGTCTGTCGCTCAGCCAGACGAAGTAAGCGGAGCACAAATATCATCATCAGCAATAACACAACTGCGGAGCCGATGAAACCATGCTCTTCACCTATGGTACAGAAGATGAAATCGGTATCTTGTTCCGGAACGTACTTGAGTTTCGTCTGCGTACCGTTAAGGAATCCTTTTCCTGTCAGCCCACCCGAACCGATAGCGATCTTGGATTGTCCCACATGGTATCCCGCACCACTCAGATCCTGTTCCATCCCCAGCGTCACCTTGATACGCATCTGTTGGTGTGGTTGCAATACATCATAAAACACATATTCCGACGATTCGAGAAAAGCAAAAGAGCCAATCAGAAACAGGAAAATATAGAGATACGTTTTTCTTCTGTAACGGAAGAAATTGAATAAGAGGAAGAGCGCGGTAAAAGACAAGGCTATAATAGCGATAATGCCCCAGTCTACCTTCACGGAAAGAAGGGTAGCCACGAAAGCCATCAGGAAGATTGTGCCTGCCGATAGCAAAAGGATAAGAGAACTACTCAGACGTTTTATATAATTCCAGACCATGGCCGCACAGAAAACAATGATCAGAATAACCGTGATAAACTCTCCAATGGAGAGCGTCCCCATCTGGCTATCTGAAAATCGGATTCCCAGAATAAAATAGATGATGGCGGCGATACCCATAAAAAGGAAGCCACCCGGCAGTCCTTCCCTGTACATCACCAAAATGAAGCTTAGATATACCAGTGCCGTGCCCGTTTCACTCTGGGCAATCACCAGGATCACCGGTAACAGGATGATACCGCTTATCAGCAATAGATTTTTTCGTTCCATCAGGTGGAAACCGTAAGAATTAAATACCTTGGCAAGCGCCAGGGCGATAGTGAATTTCATAAATT
Organism: Proteiniphilum sp.; assembly: GCF_034927365.1. Taxonomy (GTDB): domain Bacteria; phylum Bacteroidota; class Bacteroidia; order Bacteroidales; family Dysgonomonadaceae; genus Proteiniphilum. Next base: position 63,551 of record NZ_JAYFQD010000002.1, read on the forward strand.
CGGCAGGTTGCAAGCGCACCGGCCCGATGATCAACCAGGAACGGGAGCCATTGATATCTTGCGCTACCAGAAGTGTGACTATCAGCAATAGAATGCCTGCCAAATAAAAAAGAAAAGCATAGGTTTCGTAGAAAGCAATATCGATTTTCAACAATGCAAAAGCCAGTAGAAGGGAAGTTCCTATCCAGACCAACTGCATCCCTGCCCGGGTAGAAAGATCGAACAAACCCTTGGCATTTTCCAGATCGAAACTGGCAGCATAGATATTAAGCCATCCAAGCAGCACAAAAAGGAGGTAGAAAATGACAGTTATCTTGTCTACTTTCCCCTTTTCCTGTATATCGTTATTTGCCTGATAAACCATCGTATCCCATTTTTTATTAGTTCTTCGGCGGAAGTGAAGGCAGATTTCTGAGATACCAGGAAGGCTGTATTGCACGGTTTACGATGGTAGTCTCCAGCCATTGATCGCTCTCGGGGATCTCACCCATAAAAAATTTCTGCATCATCAGCCTCGCGATGGGTACTGCGTTCGTAGCTCCAAAGCGGCCGTTTTCCACCAATACCGCGATGGCCACCTGCGGATCATCTTTCGGTGCAAATCCCATAAATACTGAATGGTCGTCACCATGCGGGTTCTGCGAGGTACCGGTTTTTCCACACACATCCACCAACGGCGACAGGTTTATTCCCCGGCAAGTACCCATAGTCACGGCATCCCTCATTCCTGCGACGGTTACATCAAAATATTCCCTGTTGATACCCGATTCATGACGTGTTGTATAGGCTTCATCCAACGGTGCTCCTTTCCGTTCTTTCACCACATGAGGTGTATAATAATATCCCCTGTTGGCTATCATCGCTCCCAAGTTGGCAATCTGCAGGGGTGTAGCCGAAATCTCTCCCTGTCCGATAGCAATCGAGATGATGCTATGGGCATTCCAACGTCCTGATTTGAATATATTCGTATAAAACTTGGAATTGGGAATCAATCCCCTTTGCTCGAAGGGAAGGTCTACTCCCAGCTTGTAACCGTATCCCAATTTCACCATATAATCGCGCCAGACGTCCAAAGCCGCCCCTGTCGACTCGTATTTCGTCCTGTTGCTCAACATGGCGTTAAGGCCGTAGCAGAAGTAGGAGTTACAGGAAGTGGCCAACGCCGGTTGAAGTGACAGTGGCGATCCGTGGGGGTGGCAGCCAGGACGTCCTCCCAACGGAGGGTATCCACCATAGCAGGAATAGTGAGTCTGAGTGGTGATAATACCTTCCTGCAGAAAAATAAGTCCCTGTGCGGGTTTGAATGTAGATCCCGGAGGATATGCACCAGCGATCGCCCTGTGCAAAAGGGGTTTATACGGGTTACTCTCGAGTTGACGGAAATTGGCACTGAAATTGGAGCTCTTCCCGGTAAGCAGCACCGGATCGTAAGTAGGCGCCGAAACCATGCAGAGTATCTCCCCCGTTTTGGGATCGATCATCACGATGGCTCCCACTTTATTGTGCATCAACTTCTCGCCATAAGCCTGCAGATCGATATCGATACCCAGGGTCAGGTCCTTTCCCGATACGGGCGCTTTATCATGAGCTCCCTCTTCATATCTCCCCTGCACCCTTCCATGTGCATCCCGCAGCAGGATCTCCACCCCCTTTTCACCCCGTAGATCCACTTCATGAGACAATTCAATCCCCGATTTTCCCACATAGTCCTTCCTTACATAATAAGGATCGGTGGCGATCTTGTTCTGATCCACCTCAGCCACATAGCCCAGTACAAGCCCCATATTGGGATAATTGTACTGCCGCTCGGTACGGCCCTGGATATAGATGCCAGGGAATTTATAGAGTTTTTCCTGTAATAGTCCGTACTCTTCCACATCGAGTTGTGACATGAACAGTTGCGGGGTATAGGATGAATAACCGGGGTTCTTGCGACGATCTCTCATATCGGCATTCAGTATATGAAACCGCTCTATATCTATATTGAGTGTGCGGCAGAAATCGAGTGTATCGAATTGTTTCATCTCCCGCACTACCATCATCACATCGTAAGTGGGCCTGTTATAAACAAGTAGTTTACCGTTTCTATCGTAAATGGCTCCCCTTGCCGGATAGAGAGTTCTCCGCAGGAAGGCGTTACTATCGGCGTAATGCCTGTATTGAGGGCTCATCAACTGTAAATTATACAGTTGAAACAGATAGACCAATACAACTATTACCGCTATGGCGGCAATAACATATCGTCTTTTGGCGAGGGGATTGTTATTGTTCACCAGGTTTTCTCCTAAACATTAAACTATCCAGGGCAATAATCAACGGGATTGTGACAATGGAGGAGGTTCCAATCCTTAGCAGTGTATTCTTCAGATTAAAGAGTGTGAACGATTCAATAAAGAACAACAACGTGAGATGCAGGAGCACCATAAAGATGGTGAATCGCACGAAAGGACCGGCAGCAGTATTGATGCCGGGCACGAAATCGTCGTACCCTTCCCTCTCAAAGAAAAGCCCCATAATACTTTCCCTGAAGGCAGCCACAATGGTAATTGCAGCGGCATTCATTCCCGGCGTATTCAAAAAGATATCGATGATCAGTCCCATCAGAAAGGCGAAAATAATCACATAATAGGGGCTTCTACCCACAGGCAGCTTCAGCAGAAAATAAATATAGAGAACCGGAGTGGCAAAACCGAACAGGCTGATCCGGTTCAGGAGCAATGTCTGAAGCAATATCAGCAGCAAAAAAAGCACTATTTCATAAATATAATTCAGTTTCATTGCCGTAACATATCTTCGAGTTGTTTCTGTTCCTGGTAATAGGTATCGTCTATCACCAGCACGTCTTGCAATCTATAGAAATTAGTAGCCAGCCGAACATTGAACGTATTGAAATTATCATCCTTCGACCAGCCTTCACTGCTCACAAAACCAATAATCGTATTTCTTGGAAAAATACGGGAAAAACTGGTCAACACCGTATCACCTTTATGAAAGATCTCATGTTTGGGCAATTCCTGCAATTGTGCCTCCCCTATACTTGTCCCGTCCCACGAAATAGAACCATAATTTTCAGAATTTTTCAATCGGGCACTCAACCGGAATTTGGGGTTAATGAGAGGAATTATAACCGATCTGTTTTGAGAAACAACGGATACCACTCCCACTACACCTCCTGCCGAAATCACTCCCATATCGGGTTTGACTCCATGTTTCGATCCCTTATTGATCGTAATAAAATTATTAACCCCGGAAAAACTGAGATTGACCACTTCGGCAGGGATATAATCGAATTGGGGCATAGGAACGGAATCGCTCACAAAAGCCGTCACTTTAGTGGAATCGGCTGCAGTAAGGATATTTAGTCTCTCTTTAAGCGACAGAATTTCCCGTTCCATTTCTGCGCTTCTCTCCAGCAATAACTGATTATTTTTCTTCAGATGGAAGAAGGTTGTAACATCTTTGGTGAATGTGTAAAACCATCCTGTCACCTGATTGGCAGAGGTAAGATAGACACTACGCTGGTAGGAGTTATGCGTAAAAACGAGATAAAAACTGAATGTTACCAACAGTGTGGCAAGCAACCAGTGACTATTCCGAATGATAAAGTTAAAAAGATTACGCATCTAAACCTATATCTGATATCTTACATTCTAAATCCTATATCTGAAATCCTACATCTAACATCAGACATCCTAGATACTATATCTGATATCCTATATCTAACATCCTAAATCCTGTTTATCGCATCAAAAAGGTGAATTTATCAATATTCCTCAACGCAATACTGGTTCCCTTTGCTACCATATGGAGCGGATCGTCTACTACTCTGAAAGGGATACCTATCTTCTCCGACAGTCTTTTGTCGAGACCTCTCAGCAAAGCGCCACCGCCGGTCAGGTAGATGCCGTTACGTACAATATCAGCATACAATTCGGGAGGTGTTTGTTCCAACGCGCTCAGTACAGCTGAGTCGACCTTGGATACCGACTTCTCGATGCAATGGGCAACCTCCTGATAGGATACAGGTACATCCATGGGAAGAGATGTCATCCTGTTAGGGCCATGCACGACAAAATCTTCCGGCGGATTATCGAGCTCGGTCACCACGGAACCTACCTGGATTTTGATCTGTTCAGCGGTACGGTCACCCACCTTTATATTATGTTGACGTCCCATATAATCCTGGATATCTTCGGTGAAATCATCACCGGCGATCTTGATCGATTTATTGGAGACGATGCCGCCGAGAGAGATCACTGCGATCTCGGTAGTACCCCCACCTATATCCACAATCATATTTCCTTCGGGAGCCTCCACATCGAGTCCAATCCCAAGGGCGGCAGCCATCGGCTCGAAGATCATATAGACATCACGGCCACCGGCATGCTCTGCCGAGTCGCGCACCGCACGGATTTCCACTTCAGTACTACCGGAAGGAATACAAATAACGACACGTAAGGATGGCGAAAAAAGTCCACCTTTATTTTTATTTGCCATTTTAATCATACCCCGGATCATCTGCTCGGCAGCATTAAAATCGGCAATAACACCATCCCTCAACGGCCTCACCGTACGAATATTCTCATGTGTTTTACCGTGCATCTGTCTCGCTTTCTCACCCAGAGCGATCATCTTATCGGTCTTGCGATCCAGTGCGACGATAGAGGGTTCGTCCAGAAGTATCTTTCCCGCGTTGTTCACAATAACGGAATTAGCAGTACCGAGGTCCATTGCCAGCTCCTGTGTAAATGAAAATAAGCCCATAATTATACTATTATGCAATATTGTTTTTAATGTTTGAAGTGCCTTACTCCGGTTTTCACCATGGAAAGGCCATTTTGGTTGCAGTAGTCTATCGACTCCCCATCTCTGACAGAGCCGCCAGGTTGAATCACAGCTGTAATACCCGCCTTGTGTGCAATCTCCACACAATCGGGGAAAGGGAAGAAAGCGTCACTGGCCATCACTGCACCCTGCAGATCGAAATGGAATGTGCCCGCTTTCTCAATTGCCTGGTTCAGCGCATCAACCCTTGAGGTCTGTCCTGTACCGCTGGCGATCAGTTGCTTATCCCTCACGAGTACAATAGCGTTCGACTTGGTATGCTTGACCAGGATATTAGCAAAGAGGAGATCTTCCGTTTCTTTCGCCGACGGAGTCTTGGCTGTCATCACCTGCAGATCATCAGCAGTTTCGACACTCATATCCTTATCCTGTACGAGTGTTCCATTCAGTACAGAACGGTATTGCATCCGTTGTGTAGTTTTCTCACTCGATTTCATCACCAAAATTATACGATTTTTCTTTTGGAACAAAATATCCAAAGCTTCTTTATCGTATTCAGGGGCAATGATTACTTCGAAAAATAGCTCGTTAATAGCTACAGCAGCATCTTTGTCTACACACCTGTTGGTGACGACGATACCACCAAAAGCAGATACCGGGTCAGCGGCTAACGCTGCGTCCCACGCCTCTTTCACTGTCGGGCGGCAAGCCATACCGCAAGCATTGTTATGTTTGAGGATTGCCAGAGCTGTTTCATCAAAATCAGAAATCAGCGATACGGCAGCATCAATATCAAGTAAGTTGTTATAGGATATCTCTTTCCCATGAAGCTGCTCGAACACATCATCAAAGTTACCGTAAAAGAGCCCCTGCTGATGAGGATTTTCTCCATAACGGAGAGGCTTTCCGCCATCCTGGGCAATACGAAGCGCCGTGTTGCCATCACCGTCAAAATAACTAAAGATTGCCGAATCATAACCGGATGAAACCATAAAAGCCTCTTTTGCAAAACGACGACGATCATCTATGTCGGAAGACCCTTTCTTTTCTTTGAGCAAGGCGAGTAACGGCTTGTATTGTTCTTTCGAAGCTATGATAATGACATCCTTATAATTCTTCGCAGTAGCACGTATAAGGGAGATTCCTCCTATATCGATCTTCTCGATGATCTCCTCCTCTGTTCCTCCTGCAGCAACCGTTTCCCGGAAAGGATACAAATCTACAATTACCAAATCGATAGACGGTATATCATATGCTTTCACCTGTTTCTTGTCACTCTCATTGTCGCGACGGTAAAGTATTCCTCCGAATATTTTCGGATGAAGGGTTTTTACTCTTCCCCCCAGAATCGAGGGGTAACTGCTGACATCTTCCACTGCTTCGCACTCATAGCCCAAAGACTGGATAAACTCCTGTGTACCGCCGGTAGAAATAAATTTAACCCGTAAAAGATGTAGTTCCCGAAGTATTTCCTCCAACCCATCTTTGTGGTAGACCGAAATAAGGGCTGTTTGAATTTTTTTTGACATTATGTGTCCGTTTAAGTCATTATTTTTAAAATGAGTACAAAGGTATAAAATCTATCGCTCTTTTTTGTCAATAGACTTGTTAGTTTTGCATAAATTTGAAAAAAAACAGCCGGCAATCACTTGCAAGCTGAACCCCATGTGGTAAAATGATCCATTTACCACCAAATAGAGAGAATGAAAGCACAAAGGTAACGCTGATTCCTGTCGGAACTGCATAAAACCGGTTAAGTTAATATGAAGTTCCTGTTACAAAAGTGTTTCATTCCATTCGTATTGATTATTTGTTACTCCCGGGATATAAACAAAGGGACCGCTAAATAGCAGCCCCCATTGATATATGGTCATGAAAAAAAATCAACCTCTTACTTCCCAACCCAATGCGCTGGCACCCAATACGGCTGCATCACTCTCTTTGAGTTCGGAGAACATCAGTTGTACTTTATTCTGAAAGATGGGTAACATATTCCTCTCCATACTTTCACGGATAGGATCCATAATGAGATTACCCGCTTTGGAAAGACCTCCGAAAAGGATAATCGCCTCAGGACTTGAGAAAGCCACAAAATCGGCAAAAGCCTCACCCAGCATCTCACCGGTGAATTTGAAGATCTCTTTGGCGAGTTCGTCTCCAGCCACAGCGGCATCAAATACATCCTTGGAGGTGATATCTTCAGCGGGGATATTGCGGAGACGAGTCTGTGTGTCAGGCTTCAGTTCGAGGTATTCACGAGCTGTACGTGCCACACCTGTTGCCGAAGAGTATGCTTCGAGACATCCGGTTCTTCCGCACCCGCAAAGACGGCCGTTGTGACGGCGCATAATCACGTGCCCAAGTTCACCGGCAAAGCCGTCATGCCCATACACCAACTGTCCGTTCACGACAATACCGCTACCCACACCTGTACCCAGTGTGATTACGATAAAATCTTTCATTCCGCGGGCTGCACCATAGGTCATCTCTCCAATAGCTGCAGCATTGGCATCGTTGGTGAGTGCTACGGGAATACCCACCCGGTCTTCCAGCAACTGGGCAAAAGGGATTACTCCTTTCCAGGGAAGGTTGGGTGCAAACTCGATACTTCCGGTAAAATAATTACCGTTGGGGGTACCTGCACCGATTCCTTTGATCTGATCTTTGGTGGTTGTTCCCGCGATAAGATCTTCAATCAGGTCAGTCAATTCATCCAGATAATCTTCTACCTGAGTATGTTTGGATGTTTTGATACTGCCACTCTTTAAAATCTGTCCTCTTTTGTCAACAATGCCGACCACGGTATTGGTACCGCCGACATCAATACCTATTGCATAGGGTTTATCCATAGATTTGTTTTATTAAAAGTTAGTCAATGAATGATTATTCAATTTTTTATCCGCACAAATATAGGACTTTTTTGTTAAAATGGCTCCATAGTGAGGGATTTATTTCATTTTTCTTCTATCTGTCGTTTTTTTCTTATTATTAGTCTTTTAATTTTTGTTTTTTATACAAATTATTTCTTCTTTTTGATTTTAATTTCTTTCTTTGTAGTCGAACAAACTGAGACTTTCAAACTATTTAAAATTCATAGAAGTAAATAAAAATCTTCGTCATTAAATAGTTTCTTATTATATCAAAGAACGGGTAGAGTAAAGATATGTACAACACGGAGGATGATGTTTTTATCTGGAATGAATTTCTTGCAGGAAATGATCGCGCATACGAATTCATATACAGCAAGTATGCCCAGACACTTTTTACATATGGCCTTACTTTAACCGATAATACAGACCTGGTACAAGATTGTATCCACGATATTTTTGTACGTATATATGAAAACAGGAAAAATCTGGGAACGACAAATAATATCAGATTATATCTGGTCTCAGCGCTAAAAAACTCCATTCTGATGGCATTCCGCAAGCAACAAAGTTATAACAAGTTTAAGAATTCTATCGATGAAGAATATTGGGAAGATTCTGAGAGTATAATCGACAAATTAATCAGTTCGGAGGAAGAAACAGAGCAAAAGGCTGTTGTTGATCGTATCTGGTCGATCCTGACCACCCGACAAAAGGAGATTGTTTATTACAGGTTTGTTGGAGGGCTTTCATTAAGCGAAATTGCTGAACGCCAAAATATGGATTATCAATCTGTTGCAAATATCATCTATCGGGCCATAAAAAAAATAAAAAAATTTTATTCAAAAAGTGATTAAAAAATGATAGCCGTGCATTATATTAATATAATGCGTGCATCATGGAAATTGAAAAACAAAATAAGAATTATAGGGATTTCACATTTGAAGATTTTCTTCAGGACGATTTTTTTATCAAATCCATGCTAAGGCCTACGGAAGAGTCAGAGTCTTTCTGGCGTGAGTACCCCAAAAACACGAGAGAATATGACAAGGCCGTTAAGTGTATTCAGGATTTGAATGAGGATTTGTTGGATGAGCATGATGTATATAAAGTGTGGCATCTTATTCAAGCCTCCAATCATCGCCGACGGACAAAAGCCAGACCGTTTTATTTAATCATGGGTTTGGCAGTAGCAGCAAGTATCGCCCTATTACTCTACTTCAACCCTTTTGTTGGGAAAAACAATAATGACAATCGAAATATAAGAAGTTTTGCCCACAACAATATACCTATTATTGAAACAACTGAAACACAATTATTCATATCAAATAACAAAATCATATCCGTACCGGAAAAGGAATCGGTTATACGATATGATTCGGCTTCAATAAAAGTCTCCTCAAAGGTTATCTCCCAAGAAACAGTAGAGCAGGAAATTTCAAGGGATAATATAGCCGATTTTAATCAACTGGTCATACCAAAAGGCAAACGCTCTTTTGTTAGTTTGGAGGATGGCACACAAATATGGGTCAATTCCGGCACCAGACTGGTATACCCGTCGCGGTTTGCAAGCGACAAAAGGGAGATATTTGTTGATGGCGAAATCTATATCGACGTGAAACCGGATCACGATAGGCCATTTATAGTACAGACCCGCGATATGGACGTACAGGTCTTGGGAACCAGGTTTAATGTGCAAGCTTACCATGCAGATGGACAGAAACGTGTAGTGTTGCAATCGGGATCCGTCAGGATTTCTTCTGCCATATCCAAGGGAGAAATCATTCTGCAACCATCTCAGATGTATGAAGTAATCGGTGCAAACGAAACAGTCAAACCCGTTAACGTAAATAACTATACTTCCTGGACTGACGGGATGTATATCTGTGACAGTGAAAGATTAGACTTTATTCTTAACCGGCTCTCCCGATATTATGGAAAAGAGATTACCGTAGATAAGAGAGCAGCAGGATTGAAATGTAACGGAAAATTGGATTTAAAGGAGAGCTTGAATGATGTATTGAACATTCTTCAATATATCGTACCTATAGAATATACGAGAGAGAATGAGATATATTCGGTAACATATAAACCCTGAACGCCTATGGAGAAAGTAAAATAAAAAAAGCGGCCCGATATTGCAGTATCAGGCCACCCGGTTAGTAATTAACAAGTCACTTCAATAACTAATTAAGAACTAAATGCAAATGTACTACATTTATAAGAATTTACATCAAAAAAGTTCATTTTTGATAAGGATGAAGTTTACCTTTATTTTTCTAATTCTGGGAGTCAATCTCAGCTATGCCCTGAATAGTTACTCACAGTCGACTCTCTTTTCCATTCATCTTGAAGATAAAAGTATGAGAGAGGTGCTAAGTGAGATTGAGAAAAAAAGTGAATTTATTTTTATCTACGAGGATGCGTTGGATCTGAATAAAAAAGTATCCATCAATGCTATAAATGAGAATATATACATTATTCTCAATAGACTGTTTACGTCGACCGATATTCAATACATGATTTCGGATCGACAGATTGCCATCTCCAGGAAAGCCGAATTGACACAGTCTCCAGCCCAAAGGAATATTCGCATTACCGGTACTGTATCCGACAACATGGACTATCCGCTACCAGGGGTAACCATACTGATCAGGGGAACCACACAAGGCACAACCACGGATGTGAACGGGGAGTACACTATTTCTGTCCCGAGTGACACTTGCGTATTGCAATTCAGGTATATCGGGTACACAACCCAGGAAGTTGTGGTGGGAAGTAAAAGGGTTATCTCCGTATATCTTGCAGAAGAGATAACCGGACTCGACGAGGTAACTATTGTTGCTTTCGGTAAACAGAAGAAAGAGAGTGTGATCGGTTCAATAACAACTATCAATCCTGCTGAATTAAAAGTCCCTTCAAGTAACTTAACCACGGCGTTTGCCGGACAGATGGCAGGAGTAATAGCCTACCAAAGAAGCGGTGAACCCGGGGCCGATGATGCAGACTTTTTTGTACGAGGTATCACCACTTTTGGCACCAATCGTAATCCTCTGATTTTAATAGACAATATAGAACTAACCAAGACCGATTTAGCGCGTCTGCAACCCGATGATATAGCCAGCTTCTCGGTAATGAAGGATGCCACAGCCACAGCTCTTTATGGAGCACGTGGTGCCAATGGGGTTATTTTAGTGACGACCAAACAAGGAGAGGAAGGGGCCACCAAAGTATCATTCAGGCTTGAACAATCCCTTTCTACACCAACGAGAAAAGTAGAATTTGCAGATCCTGTTACCTGGATGAGGCTGGCTAACGAAGCTGTGCTTACAAGGGATCCTAAGGGATATGCACCCTTCACCGAAGAAAAAATCGACAATACGATTAACGGTACTGATCCATTGCGTTATCCGGCAGTTGACTGGATGGGGATGCTGATAAAAGACAATGCTTTGAGTCAACGGTATAATGTGAGTCTGAGTGGGGGAGGAAAAGTCGCCCGTTACTATGTTGCCGGATCCTATAACCACGATGACGGGATAATGAAAGTGGATAAACGCCAGAATTTCAATACCAATATCGACAATAAAGCCTACACAATGCGCTCGAATATAGAGCTAAGGCTTACCTCTACAACCAATATGAATGTGAGGCTTAGTGGTACTTTTGACGACTATAGCGGCCCCTTAACGAGTGGAACCGATATGTTCAAAAATATCATCAAATCCAATACAGTATTGTTTCCACCCTATTATCCACCTACATCGAAAACTCAGGCTATAAGGCATATTATGTTTGGAAATAAGGATAATCAGTATTATAATCCTTATGCCGAATCGGTGAAAGGATATAAAGAACGGAATCGTTCCCAGTTACTCGCACAGGTTGAAGCTATTCAAAAACTGGATTTTATCACTGAAGGGCTTTCCTTAAGAGCAATGTTGAACATTTCCAGGCTCGCTCAATTTTCAGTGAGTCGTTTCTACACCCCATATTGGTATGAATTGGCGGGCAGGGATGAGGAAACAGGAGAATACAATTTATACAACACCAATACCGATGGTACCGACTGGCTTGATTACAGAGAAGAGGGCGGTGATAAGGTAACCAACTCCACTACTTATTCCGAGTTAATGGCCACCTACAACCGAACGTTCGGTGATCACGGCATAAGCGGTTTGTTGGTAGGAACAACCCGTCAATCATTGAATGCAAATACCGGAAGTTTACAGCTATCGTTACCGTCCCGCAACCTTGGCCTTTCCGGACGTTTCACCTATTCGTACACCAATCGTTATTTCTTCGAGTTCAATTTCGGATACAACGGTTCGGAACGTTTTCACAAATCGAATCGCTTCGGGTTCTTCCCGTCCGCTGGAGTTGCATGGAATATTGCCAATGAAAAATTCTGGGAACCATTGGCCGATAAAGTTAATTTACTAAAGTTACGTTATTCATATGGTATTGTGGGTAACGACCAGATTGGTTCAGACACGGATCGTTTTTATTATCTCTCGGAGATGAACATGAATAACGCCAATCGCGGAATGCGCTTCGGAAAAAGGCTTGGTGAATATGAAACCGGTATTTCCATCAAACGGGATGCCAACGCCAATATAGGGTGGGAAAAATCCTATAAATCGAATTATGGATTCGAACTTGGTTTGTGGAATGATTTGACTTTAATAGCCGAATATTTTCAAGAAAAGCGTACCAATATTCTGATGACCAGAAGCCATATTCCCCAGACGATGGGATTAACTTACGAATCAAAAGCCAATGTAGGTGCAGCAAGCGGTCGTGGAACAGATATAAGCCTGGAATACCAGAAAAGCTGGACAAAAGATTTCTGGACATCAGCGAGGGCCAATTTCACATATGCTGTCAGCAGTTACGATATTTATGACGAACCGAAATATGACAATGAACCATGGCGTTCCAGAGTGGGCAAGTCTCTGAGTCAGCAATGGGGATATATCGCAGAACGTTTATTTGTGGATGATGCCGAAGCACTTAGTTCACCCCGACAGGAAATGACAACTTACCCATATGGAGGAGGTGATATTAAATATACCGACATCAACAAGGATGGTAAAATAACAACCGCCGATGCTGTTCCCATTGGACTTCCCACCACTCCTGAAATCGTATACGGATTTGGGGTTTCTCTTGGGTATAAAGGTTTAGATTTCTCGGTATTCTTTCAAGGGCTCACCAACGAATCTTTCTGGATAGATGCAAGTTATACTTCACCGTTTGTCGACAACACGCAACTGTTGAAAGTGTATGCCGACAGTCACTGGTCAGAAGATAACGGCAATATTTATGCAACATGGCCCCGGTTAAGCTACAACCGTAATACAAATAATGTGGGTGTAACAAATACATGGTTTATGCGTGACGGAACATTCCTTCGCCTTAAACAAGCGGAGATAGGTTATACTATCCCTGGCAAATGGCAGCAAAAACTACATATAGGGAATCTTAGGTTTTATGTAAGCGGAACTAATTTATTACTCTGGAGCCGGTTCAAACTATGGGATGTGGAAATGGCTGGCAATGGTCTGGGATATCCCATACAGAGAGTTGTCAATATGGGATTAAATTTCACTTTCAATTAAAAAGCTCTATAGTTATGAAAAAAATAATGAAGATGGTTGAAAAATTACTCATCATAATCATGATGACTACTATAATTTCATGTTCCGATTTCCTGGACGTGGTTCCCGAAGGCACAGCCACACTTGAAAGCGCTTTTAGCATGCGTCGTCATACATTGCGTTATCTCTATACCTGCTATTCCTATTTACCGAGTAATTCCGTTGGATCGTCTATTGACGTGATGGCCGGGGACGAAGCGTGGGTAAACGATGATCCGCAATATACACAGAATATAGGCAGAGATGCAAACCGGATAGCAAGAGGATTACTGACCTCCACCAATCAATTAGGCAGTATGTGGAGCCATTATTATACGGCTATCCGTGATTGCAATAACTTCTTAAAGGGAATTGAGACTACAGTCGTTCCCGACCTGATGGAATTTGAACGGAGACAATGGATAGGAGAAGTAAAAGCACTAAAAGCTTATTATCATTTTTTACTTCTTTCCCAGTATGGCCCTATTCCTATCGTCAGGGAGAATCTACCGGTATCGACAGATGTCTATGGTGTCCAGGTTCCTCGCAATACAATAGATGAAGTTGTCAATTATATCGTGGAACTGCTCGATGAGGCCATTCCGGATTTGCCGGCAACGGTTCGATCTGAAATAGATGATCTTGGCCGTCTGACCCTGCCAATAGCCGTATCTTTAAAAGCGCAGGTATTGGTTACTGCCGCCAGTCCTCTGTTCAATTGCAATGAGGAATTCGCGACAATGAAGAACAAGGATGGCACTCAACTATTTCCGCAGGACAAAAGCCAACAGATAGAGAAATGGAAGCTGGCAGCGGAAGCATGCCGCGAAGCGGTAAGAGTCTGTATGGATTCCCTCGGGATGGAACTCTATACCTATCCGGGAGATCCTAAATATAATCTGAGTGATACTATAATCCAACAGATGACACTTAGGCAAGCCTTTTGTGAAGACTGGAACAATGAAGTCATTTGGGCTGACACCCGTGATTGGGTTTCAACATTACAACATCGCGTTTTACCCGTGCTGAATCCAATGTTCGATGCCCAGCCACAAATGGCAGAGGTCTTTTCTGTACCCCTAAAAATTGCGGAAATGTTTTACACTGAAAATGGAGTGCCTATTGAAGAAGATACCGAATGGGATTATAATAGCCGCTACACACTAAGGCGTGCCACCAAAGAAGAAGGGCTTTATATCCGTACAGGGGGTGAGACGGCAAGAGCAAATTTCGAACGAGAACCTCGCTTTTACGCCTGGCTTGGGTTTCCACAAGGAATCTGGTATGGCTCCGGTTCATACGACGACAGTAAACCTGGAGAATTATATCATTATCCCGATATTAAAGGTGCAAGAATTTCAGGAACCGACATGAGAGAGCCTACCGGGTATGTCCCTAAAAAATGGATTCACTATCAAACACTACAGCCGGTAACCTTACAAATTAGCGTCTATAACTATATCTGGCCCAAATATAGGTTAGCAGAATTGTTACTCTACTACGCCGAAGCTCTTAACGAAGCTGATAATACACAGGCTGCACGCCAGGAAGCAATAAAATATGTAGATATGATACGTGAACGGGCAGGACTGCAACCGGTAGCTGAATCATGGAGATTACATTCAAATAATCCCGGCAGGTACAATACCCAGGAAGGGTTAAGAGAAATTATCCATCAGGAACGATTGATAGAGTTATGCTTAGAGGGCAAACGGTTTTGGGATTTACGCAGGTGGAAAACCGCCAGAGAAGTCTTAAATCAGCCTATACAGGGATGGAGTTTGTTTAATACCAATAATGCAGAAATATATAAACCTCTGACCATCTTTAACCAGAGATTTGGTTTGAAAGATTACTTCTGGCCTATTGGTGAAGACGAACTCACACGAAATACAAATCTGATACAAAGCCTGGGATGGTAATTTTGTAACTCAAAAACGGATTAATTATGAAACATATAATAAATAATTTTCGTAATCTGCTCCTATTGGCAGTAATGTTGAAAATACTTTTTGCATGTCAGGAAAGCACAAGTCTTGTATATTATGACGAAAATGCTCCTGCACCGGTGTCGATTGACGTGAACAGTGTTACGGTGGAAAACTCACCCGGGAAATCCATATTAAAATATGTTGTGCCCCTGGATGAAAATCTGCTATACGTAAAAGCAGTATATGAGTCCTCTCCTGATGTGATAAGGGAGGCACATTCCTCTCGTTTTGTAGACACTTTGGCACTTGAAGGTTTCGCAAAGGAAGGGAACTATGATGTAAAATTATACACAGTAGGAAAAAACAAGAAAGAGTCTAATCCAGTTACCATAACGGTATCTCCTCATATTCCTCCTATCGTTGAAGTTTTCCCGTCACTCAATATGATTGCTACTTTCGGAGGAGTTGAAGGTAGTTTCAGAAATGACAATAAAGCGACCCTGAAGGCTGTTCTAATGGCCGACACCGCCAATACCGGCGAACCGGTATTCCTCCAGTCTTTTGTGATCGATAATCCCAATGCTATCTTTACCATCAGGGATCTTGAGTCAAAACCTATCAAGTTTTATGTTTATCTGATGGACAGATGGGGAAATAAAAGCCCAACGAAAGAATATGAACTCACGCCTCTTTTTGAGGAGAGGTTGGACAAATCTCTCTGGAAAGAACACAAACTACTTTCTGACTTTCAGAATACACTCGAAAACAACTATTGGGGATATGTTTTCGCCGGAATATTCAACAATTATATTTGTCCGGTGAATGGATGGAACGGCAATTTCATTCCTGAGGTGCGACCATTACCGAGTCTCTTTACCATAGACCTGGGAGTAACGGCAAAGATATCCCGATTCAACTTTGTTCCCTGGTGGACCTGGGTTTACACCCTATATCCAAGGCGTTTTGAAGTGTACGGAACTGCAAGTTTAAATCCCGGAGATGACTTAACCGGAGATGAATGGAAACTTTTAGGAGAATTCAATTCTTACAAGCCATCCGGAGAAGATCCCGGTGTGATTACTGGAGAGGATAACTCTTTCATATGGCCCAATGGGGAGAATTTTGATGTGAAAGCATCCGAACGCCAACCAGATCCTTATTTCCCGGTTAGAATAATACGTTTTAAAATTCTTCAAAACTGGAACAATGGAGATCAATATTCTATTGATGAATTAAGTATCTGGGGAGAAATAGTAAAATAATGTACACTTAATAATGCGTATTATGAATCATTTCTTTTATATAAATAGCAGAATCATAGCTGTTCTGATAATCTCTCTGACACTATATTCCTGTAAAGACCAGGATGCAATGTTTAAAGAATATGTGGTGAAAGGAGGCATTTCTTATTTGGGGAGTGTTTCAGGTCTAAAAGCCCGTATCGGATATAACCGTCTGGAGGTTAACTTCAATGTAGTGGATGCCAGTACTACAAAGGTAGGTATTTACTGGAATGATTACCAGGATTCGGTCATGATTGACATTACTTCTGCAAAGGCGGTAAAACAAATTGTCAACCTCCCCGAAGGTCAATATTCCCTGTTTGTAAAATCCTTTGATAAATATGGAAATTCATCTAATCCTGCAGAACTGATCACCCGTACCGTAGGCGATAATTTCTTCGCAACGCTTGCACATCGTGGTCTTAAATCAAAAAGCACCAGTTTTAGCAACGATTTGTTGCTCGAATGGCAAAATGCGGATCCCATCAATGGGGCTCGATTTACAGAGTTGGTTTACATTTCCACCGATGGTAAAGAAAAACGTATTCGAGTGGAAAACGAAACGACAACTACCTCTATTGATGACTATAAAGAAGGAACAACATTCAAGAGGATCACCTATTACAGTCCAGATAACCAGTGGCTCGACACAATAATCCCCCCGGTTGTTCCTGAAACATCCTTAATGATTAACAAAAAGTTAGGGAGTGTTATCGCTTATTCAACTCAAAATGGAGGAAACGCCGCAAAAAATTTCTATAATGGGAATCAGGCAGATATGTGGATGACCAACAACAATTATCCCGAATATGCCACCATCGACCTTGGACGTGAAATACCGGTTTCAGGCTTTGGAGTGTGGCCTTCCTATCAACAAACCAATGGGCGTGCCGACCCACGTGCTCCTACCCGTATAAAATTTGAATGTAGCCTCAATAATGAAGAGTGGACTACAATATCCGAATTCGATTACGACAATAGCATGTATTACTATTCCAGAGTATTTGAGATACTAGTAACCAAAGCCCGTTATGTACGGTTTACAGGGGTAGAATGTACTCAATCTCCCGTCTTTTCTTCCGGAATTGGCGGACCTGGAAATAAGATAATGAATCTCGCTGAGTTAGACGTTTTCTTTAGTTTGGAAAGTAAATAAAGCGGGTATTATTCATCAGACTTCTCATTCAAGAGTTTTTAGTTTATTTTTCTTTGCTTTTCAAGGAGGGTGTCAACTATTTATATTAAAAAAACATATAATTTTGACACCCGTTATCCTAATTATGAGAGCTATCAACAAAAACAACTCAATTATTATGAATTATATCTTAAAGACAATTTTCACAAGAGAAAAAATAGTTTTCGTTCTTCTGGCAATTTTGTCCGTTTTTTTCTCAATTGCTTGCTCAGAGCCGGTTAGTCTTACTCTATCGGATAGAGGAAAAGCAAAATATGTCATCGTCCTTCCCGATGAACCACTACCTGTGGAAACAACCGCCGCGAATGAATTAAAAAAATACCTCGATAAGGTTACAAACTCCAAATTCAGCATTATTCACGAATCGGATGCAGACACGTCACAACCGCTATTGGTTGTGGGAAACTCATCACTGGCCAAAACTCTTCTCCCTAAGGTCGATGCCACTCAGCTACCCTACGACGGGATTGTAGTGGAAACCATTGGAAAAGACATCATTATGCTGGGACATCCGGTCAGAGGAACCCTATATGCAGTAAATACGTTTCTGGAAGAAGCTGTTGGGGTTCGTTGGTGGACATCAACCGATTCCTATATTCCTAAAGCAAAGAGGCTGAAAGTACCCATGTTGCATATTCGTTATGCACCTGATCTGACTTACAGAGAAGCCTTTTACAAAGATGCATTCAAAGATGAAGCGTTTGCAGCCCAGATGAAATGCAATGGTGATTTTTCGAAGATTACCCCCGAATATGGAGGATATCACAAATTTCAGTATTTTGTGCACTCTTTTTATCCTATTCTACCTCCTCAAAACTATTTCGAGAAACATCCGGAATGGTATAGCATGATCGATGGTAAACGTACCCACCATCACGCACAACTATGCCTATCCAATGATGCCATGCGGAAGGAATTTACAAAGAATGTATTAGATACTCTTCGCAGTCATCCTGATATGGATTTCATCTCAATCAGTCAAAATGACTGTCATGGTGCCTGTCAGTGCGAACATTGCCAAGCGATTGTCCGCGAGGAGGGAAGTGAATCCGGTCCGGTGATCAGGTTTGTGAATGCAGTAGCAGAAGAGATCGAAAAAGAGTTTCCCCATATCTGGGTCGAAACTCTGGCCTATCAATATACCCGTACAGCACCTCTCAAGGTCAAACCCCGTAAAAATGTAGTTGTTCGCTTATGTACAATTGAGTGTTCTTTCTCCGAACCGTTAGTCGAAGGCGAACAGAATAAAGCTCTCCGCGATGACATAGAAGCGTGGAGTAAAATTGCCGATAACCTCTTCGTCTGGGATTATGTTACCAATTTCACCTCCTATATGCTACCCCATCCCAATATTCATGTATTAGCACCCAACATCCGTTTCTTTATAAAGAATAACACAATCGGACTTTTCGAACAAGGTGATTATTATTGCGATGCAGGAGACTTTGTAAGAATGCGCAACTGGGTTATTTCCCGTTTAATGTGGAATCCCGCTCTCAATGAAAATAAGCTGATTGATGAATTCCTTGCAGGATATTATGGGGAAAGAGCGGCTCCTTACCTGCGGCAATACTGGGATTTGCTCACCACCAGTGTAAAGGAGTCGGGGGTCTATCTACGCTGTTATATGGGAGATACCTCCGGCTGGCTTACTGTACCCGTTTATATACAAGCGACCTCACTTATGAAAAAGGCTATAGAAGTAACAAAAGACGAAATATTACGTAATCGCCTGCAACGGGAAGAAATCCCGCTTAAATTCGTTTTATTACTTGAAAATGCACGTTTTAAAACATATGAACAGGAAAACAACATCTCACCGGTGACACCTCCTAACCCTGAAGAAGCATTGACAGAGTTCATGTCCCTACTCAAAGAATTCAATGTAACCATGGTGAGGGAAGATTTCAGTTCTCATCCCAATCATACCCAATGGGTAGAACAACTTTTGCGAAGCAGGTTGTTTCCCGAAGAAAAATAGAGTCAACATGAAAAAATTATCATGTTTATGTAAGAAAATTGATAATAAGAACAATCTTCCACAAGTTTCAACGGGGAAATTAAATCCGACCCATTTTCGAATACATTTTTTGTCTGTATTGGGTTGTTGTATATTTTTTTCTTGCTCCCAGAAAACATCACTTGACAGTTTTTCTTCTTGGAAAGAAGCATCAAATATTTCTACGACAGTCGTCAATGAGTATCAGTTTAACGGTTATACATCTTTTTGGCAAGATGTGTATCAATACCGCTATCGCTATGGGAATCTTTTTCGGCTGAACATTCCAAATATTGAAGCCTCGGTATGCCAGGCAAAAGTTGATATAGCAGAAGCTCTATGTGTACCGGGGTTACAACTACAGGAAGGCTTTATTAACGAATTAATAACAAACAGCACTGAATACAGATTTCTCGAAAATCCGTCACTGGAAACTTTGAATAAGGTGATTACACAGAACAATGTGCTGGTGTATGCTGATACTACATCCCAAACAGGAAAGAAGTTATTGGAAAAGGCCGGTGAAGTTTTTAAGAACAATAATATTGGACATCAAGCAATGGCCAATGACCACTCACCCCTTTATGCTTTTATCTTAAAAAGAGGAAAACGTTGTTTGTATACAGTAGTAGGTGCCTCACAGGAACAATTAATACTTTTTCGAACTTTACTCGATGACACATTTAAACTTGTTTCCGAATATGACTTGAAGCGGGGTTGGTTTGGAGCCCAAACTTTAATTAAAAGTGTAACCTGTACACCAGGAACACCTATTGATGTGATCGGAAGAGGTTTGAACGAGGGTAATTCGTGGTTTGTTTTTGATGGCTATATGGAATTTCTGGCAAGAGATGAAATAGATAATTGGGCTTCTGAAAGTGAATTACCAATAGTTACTGATGTAGGATTCCCTCCTCTTTACAACTGTTCCGATTATGATGACTTACAAGTTCAATTAATGTTTACTCCACAAGATTGGGTTGAGTACGCTAATAGTAAAAATGGATACCTATTCCGTCAGGTCGATGACAAAGAAGCCGATAATCTCCCATATAGCGGATATTATGCTAATCAGGGAAATGCACGACAAATAAACAACGAAAACATCCCTTTTGTTATTCAGACAGGCGATTTGCTTTCAGGTGCCGCTTCACATATGGTACTTTTCAATAAAAAAGAGCACTCTTTTGATAAGGAAAAATTATGGGATGCCATCATGGATCGTCGAGCCGTAGCAGTTACCGAAGGCGGATTTATGATGGGTGCAGAAAAATACCGCAATACCCTTCAATTATTGTTTCTCGATAGAATATATCTCGAAGAATACTTCGGTGACAGGATAGATCTTGAGACCAAAACGCAGGGGAACCAGATTTTACTTACAATTACAAATACTTACACCCATCCTATAAAAGGCCAGTTAAGAATAAATATTCCAAAGCAATTATCCATAAAAGGAGAAAAGATTGCAAATATCAACTTGGGCACGGGAGAATCTAAAGTACTCTCTTTTAATATCGAACCGACGGCAGAAGCTATGGGCCGACGCAACTTAATCACATTCACTTATAATTGGGAACCCCATTCCACTAAATCGACCGTTTCCCTGTTAGAACTTCCACCTATTATTTCTATTCATAGACTGCTCTACGGCACATCCTCAGGTATTAAATTTCCTGTCAGTGTAGATAATTTCTCAGAGCAGGATTCTATTACCGTAAAAATAAGTGTGGCTAAAATGTTTGAGCCGTTCAATCCGATTGTTGAAACAGAGAAGAATGTTGGAATAACTACAGGAAATTATTGTGATATAGAATTTGATTTACAACTGCCGGCAGGAAATTATCTTGTTACGACTTCGGCGTTAGGAATGACGGAGACAAGCCAACTTGGCGTAGAGGATTCTTCAAGTCATGCACATGTTGAAGAGATCGATATTAATGGCGATGGGATATCAGAATATATTATGGAAAACGAACAAGTGAAGGTTACCCTGCTTGCAACGGGAGCCCGTGTTATAGAGTATATAGTGAAAAAGAAAAACGACAATGTGCTATTCAAACTCTGGCCACAGAAACCCGATGATGATCGTCGTCCTTTTCGTGAACGAGGATTTTATCCTTACGGAGGCTTTGAGGATTTTCTTGGTCAGCCGAGTATAGAGACCCATAAAATATATAAGGCTACTATAGAAAAAAAGGAAGGAAATTACGTACAAGTGCGTATGATCGCCGATTATTTCGGCAATTCGATAGAAAAGACCTATACGCTCTACGGTAATACACCATTGCTCGAAGTCCGTTTTGCTTTGAAAATGATAAATCCCGAGCTAAATATGCTTGGTCCACAACCTATCTACGAAATCGGGAAAAAACACGGACCTGAAGATGTCTTTATTGTTCCTGAAAAAGATGGACTACATGAATATCGTATGCGAACCGATCGTTATTACGGTAAGAAGTTGGATATAAATGAAGGATGGAATGCTGGCTATGATACACTTGAAGATATTTCGTTTGTTAGTGCCTATCCGGTTACACAACCAATTTTTCTCCATATGTGGATGAATCATCCTTCCAATCCCGACGCACATTATTTTTATGCCGAATTTCAACCCTGGACCCCATTGTATATGCGGACTACATCCTATTTCTCCTATTATATGTGGGCTGACGAAGGAAGTTGGAGTAAAGTGCTTATGGAATTAAAAAACAGAAACCTGATAACAGTCAGAGATAAAACATAAGATTAAAATATTATGAAGAAAGTATTTTTTTTATCTATTTTTTGTGTGTGGCCAATTTTCGTTTTTCCACAGACAAAAAATAAACTCGGCACCCTTAATATTAGCCATATTGAATTGGGATATCCACATCCTGCTATCCCTTTTTATCATTTCAAGGCTAACCTGGAATTACCTGAATCCTCTATGATTGAGGTCGAAACTATGGTCGATGGTAAAACGTTGAGATTTGTAAATCTTTACAAAGGCGATATTGTAGAAGAAGACAATAAACCCGGTTTTATTCATCGCCCCCCTTCGGGATATGCACTCTCACAGGATAACACACTCTACAAAAACCCACTCATCACTGCATGGGTAAAATGGGAGCCCGGAAAAACCTATAAGATTGACATAAAAATAAGGATGAAGAAATCGATAAAACCCTCCCCCCAGGATATGATCATTTCGGCAACAGCCAACGTAAAAGCGCCCGATGGAGTAGCTGTATTCGATCCTGCATGGAAATCATACAAATCCATTGTATTGAGCGAAACGGCAGGCTTAGAACGGAAAAAAGAACCGGTTGAGATACTCCTGCCATTTTATCCTGATGAAGTTTCCGACCTGAAACGAGAAATCCGTGTAATGGGCGTAAATCCTGTAGACTATAACCTTACAGAAATACCTTGTCAAGTATTTGAAATACAAGAATATTCAGTCAAGGATAGTCTGAATCCATTGGGAGGAGACACCCGTCCAAGGCAGATTCCGCTTTGGATGCCAACAATTACTTGTAAATTAGCATTTCTGGCCGATGTCCCCGCTAATACAAGCCAGGTATACCTCGTTTATTACAATAATCCGAAGGCATTTACAAAAACGTATCATACTGATCTTCAAGTCAAAGGTGAATTACCAGGACTGACTATTGATAATGAATACCTTAATATTGTTTTACACCCAAATTCAGGCCATATCGATGAAATCACTCTCAAGTCAAACCCTGAAAATCCCTTATATCACCGTATGGAAACGAATGGTGCTATCCATTGGAATCCTGACGTCTATGCACCACCAAAAGCTTGGGCGCACACTTCCGACTGGAAGAATGATCAAAATATGCATAGCATTACGGGGCCGGTTCTGGCAACGAGTGAGTTTTGGGGGCAAATGCGTCACATGCCCGAGGTTGATGTTGCTGTGCGTTATGATTTCTTCCCGGGTGTACCATACTTCTTTGCAACTACCGACATGCGGATAAACCAAACGATTCAAACTCTCGCACTCAGAAATGCCGAAATTGTATTCAAAAGGGAATTGATGACACACGCTGCATGGTACGACGTTATTAGAGATAAAATAATTACATATGATGTATTGAATATGACCGATCTAACCGACTTAAAAATGGAAGCAGACGTCCCGTGGATCACGTTCTATAATGAACAAACCGGAATTGGTTTTGCCGGTATCAATTTGGAATATGCAAATGTTTCACTCGATTCTCGAACCAGTTTGCTTAACCCTTATTTTTACATTACCGGTGGACCGTGGATTTATTGGACACGTGCTCTTTCGCTAAGTTTTCTTTCCTCAAACATGCAACAGGTGATTCCTGTAAAAAAAGGCAGCATGTTCCATGAAAAATGGGCTTATCTTATCTATCAGATCAGTAAAGAAACGCCCTATACCCCGGTTTTAGAATGGAGTAAGCGTCTAAAGAATCCGTTACGTATCAGGTTGGAAGAAGAGGTGGATGACCGAGTTTCAAAAACACTTATTGAGGTCTATATGGACGAAGGAAAGAGTGGATGGGAGGAACGTGAAACCGGGAATCATTAGTACAATTTATAATAAAATCATAAATATGAAAAAACATCTATTTTTATTCTTTTGGATATTTGTTTTCTTCTCTTGTACTGGAGAAAGGACAAATAACGACGATCAGGCAAATATGGAGGATCTGGGTTTTGAAGAATTTCCCATTTTAGCATGGATTGGGGTGCCTGAGGGTGAAACAACGGTAGAGCGCTTCAAGGAATTAAAGGAATCAGGGATTAACATCAATTTTTCAGTTTATTCCAATATAGAAGCAGTTGAAAAAGCTTTGGATGTTGCACAAGAGGCAGGAGTGAAATTATTGCTCTATTGTCCGGAACTGAGTACAGATCCGGAGGAAACAGCCAGAAGGCTGATGAAACATCCTGCGTTGATGGGCTATCATTTAAGGGATGAACCATCTGCGTTGGCATTTCCCCAATTGGCTGAATGGATAAAAAAAATTCAGTCTGTGGATAAAGAACATGGTTGTTATATCAATCTTTTCCCGAATTATGCCAATAAAGAACAACTATTCGGGAATATTGAAATAGATCGGGAAAGGGATGTATACGCCCAACATGTGGAGGTATTTCTCAAAGAAGTACCCGTTCCGTTTATTTCTTTTGATCATTATCCTGTGATAGAAACGAATGGCGTAAGAACCCTTCGGGCGGAATGGTATAAAAACCTAGAGATCATTTCAGAAGCATCCCGCAATTCAGGCCTCCCATTCTGGGCTTTTGCACTTGCGATAGCACACAAGCCCTACCCTATCCCAACCCTTGCCGAGCTCCGCCTTCAGATGTTCAGCAACCTGGCGTATGGCGCACAGACACTGCAATATTTCACCTATTGGCACCCGGGCGAAAATCCCACCTGGGATTTCCACGATTCACCCATTGATCTGGATGGTAAGCGTACCATCGTATATGATCTCATCAAAACAGTCAATAGTGAAATCCATTCTTTGGCTCCGATCTTTCTTGGTTCCGAAGTGATTTCAGTATGCCACACCGGTGAACAGCTACCGATGGAGACACACCCGCTGAAGAATCTCCCGAAGTCGATTAAAACATTAAAAACAGGTGGTATCGGTGCAATAGTATCGGTACTAAAGAAAGGAGATCAACGATTTCTGGTGATTGTAAATCGTGATTTTCAAAACAAGATGGAATTGAATATCTCCACGGATAAAACGGTGCGGAAAGTATTGAAAAATGGTAAAATTGCTAAACTCAACAACTATTCAGAGGAAGTGATTATCGATCCCGGCGATTTGATGATTTATACATGGAAAGAATAAATATGGGTACAAGAATGAATTTATGGTCAATACCTCCGTGGTATATCACATATCTACTTTTTATTTTTACATTTGTGAAGCTCTCTGCCCAGCAGGAAATGACGCAAACCGAAATGGCCCAAATTTATGAGGAGATTAAAACACCCTATAAATACGGATTGGTCATAATCCCTGAGTCAAATGAATATATGATTGACTCACCCACAGTTTTCCGTTATGGTAAAAAATGGTATATGACCTATATTGTCTGGGGTAAAGACGAAGCGAAAAACAGGAATGGGTATGAGACATGGATTGCCGAAAGCGATAACCTGCTTGAATGGAATACTCTCGGTCGCATCCTCTCGTTTCCCGATGATTCTACTTCCTGGGACAAAAACCAGCGCGCCGGTTATCCGGCCTTGCCTGATATGGAATGGGGAGGGAGTTATACACTTTTGCCATATCAGGGAAAATATTGGATGACTTATCTTGGGGGTGAGTTGCCCGGATATGAAACATCTCCCTTGAAAGTAGGAGTCGCCTGGACAAAGAAAAAAAATATGGGTAAACCGGTAGGGTGGCAATCATTAGGTAAACCGATTCTTTCACCTTTTGACATGCAGGCACAATGGTTCGATAATCAGACGATCTATAAAAGTACTGTCTACTGGGATAAGAAACAATCACTTGGTGCACCTTTCGTGATGTTTTACAATGCCGCAGGCAACCATCCCGAAACTGGACTGAAAGCCGAAAGAATAGGAATTGCCCTTTCGAACAATATGAGAACATGGAAACGATATCGGAATAATCCGGTTTTAGCGCATGAAGTAAGTGGTTCGATAACCGGTGATGCACATATTCAAAAGATAGGCAATATATATGTCATGTTCTATTTCAGGGCTTTTATACCCACCCGAAAATACAGTGCATACAACACTTTCGCATGTAGTTACGACCTTATCCACTGGTATGATTGGGAAGGTGAAGATCTTGTTTATCCGACTGAAGATTATGACAACCTTTATGCCCACAAGAGTTATGTGGTGAAACATAACGGAGTAGTGTATCATTTCTATTGTGCGGTAAACAAGCAAAATCAACGGGGAATCGCCGTGGCAACAAGCCAGCCCATGGGACATTCGTCACTCCATTTTCCAGAGGAATAATTTTCATCATTATAATAGATTTCAATATGAAAAACAATATCATCCTACTTATATCCTGCTCATTATCTTTAGTTTTTTTATCCTGTAATAAAAATACACAAAGATCAGAGAATGGAACTGTCCGTGATAAATTATGGCTCTGGGGGCATATAGAAGGCTCACACAATGGACGATGGAATCTCCCGTCAGGAGATGAAGGCTCTCAAATCACCATAGCCGATGCCTGTAATTATATGGATATCAAAAATTGTATCGTGGTAGAATTTGAAGGTAAACCGGAGCCAGGAACAGAAGCCACCTATGCTGCCCAATTATCCGATTGTAAAAGAGTGGGATGGTCTGCAGTGGGTGCTAATAGCCCCCATAGTGTTATTTCAGATCATCTGGAACCGGTCAGAACTATTCTTAAATTGTCGGATGAATTTCCAAATATCAATGAAGTAATGTTCGATGATTTTTTCACGGCTGATAAGCCCCGGGTAACTTTAAACCAATTAATTGAAATGCGGGATTTATTGCATGAGAGAGAAAATCCTCTTGACATGTGGGTGGTTGTATACGATTTCAACCTCGAAAAATTCTTGAAGGATGATTATTTACAATATTTCGATGTACTCAATTTCTGGACCTGGGAATCCGAAAATTTAGAAGCCCTGGAAGCAAACCTTGTCAAATTACGGTCACGCGTACCTGGCAAACGGATAGTCCTTGGCTGCTATATGTATGACTACGGCATTGGAAAGCCAATACCTGTCACCCGGATGGCGGCCCAATGCCAGTTAGGTCTCAGGCTTCTCAACGAGGGAGTTATTGAAGGAATGGTTTTTCTGGCAAGTTGTATTTGCGACC
The DNA here is from genome assembly GCF_034927365.1 of Proteiniphilum sp. Classification (GTDB taxonomy): domain Bacteria; phylum Bacteroidota; class Bacteroidia; order Bacteroidales; family Dysgonomonadaceae; genus Proteiniphilum. The sequence continues at coordinate 91,099 of NZ_JAYFQD010000002.1, forward strand.
TCAATATCGATGCTGTAGAGTGGACACGTGAATGGATCACTCATGTGGGAAATTATAATGTCGGGGAAATCGATCTGGAAGAGGTAGCATTATGGAGTGAACAAGCTATCGGGAAATATAACAAATAGGCTTTACAATCCTTTATTCTTGGTTTCGCAGGAAAAGGTGGGGCCAAAATCATGAACAGAGGATTATTTATTATAAAAACAGAAACTCTCATGAAGTTTATCAAGACATTTCTTCGGGAAATAACTGTGACTCTCTTTATTTTAATTTCAATGATGACGTCATACGCCTCCGTGCAACCGACTTTTAGATTCCACATAGAGTGGAAGAATAGTAATATTCGGGGTGAGATAACGGCTACAAACGGAAAGATCAATAAAATTACAGTATCCAAAGGAACAATAAAAGGGAATAGTTTTCGTATACCCGTTAATGCCAAAGCCCGATTGACCGTTGAAGTATCGGATTATAATAATGCACCGGGACCGGATCCAACCGTTATATCGGTAAAGACATCCGGGCAATCCTTTTCTTTTTTCCTACGGGATATCCACAATGATTGTCCTGTATTTATTCCTGATTATAATGTAGTGATATTGGCTGAAGAGGAAAATCGTTCTTTCACAGAGATCGGGAATGATATAGCACAGCGAAACAATCTAACCAAGATACAACGGATTGAGAACGAAGAAGAAGCATCCTTTGAGGCTGCCGCGCTCGCCACACGGAATATGAGTGTCCCTGTTTTGTTGGGTATAAGTAGGGATATGAGATTGTTCGAGATATCTGAAGAACTTGAAGATATGGCACAGGAAGGGAAAATAATACGCCCGAGATATGCATCCACAGATGTCGGTCTGCCCGATTCAGAGAATAGGGCTTATCTCTATGCTTTAGGGCGAGGAGTTGGGGTAAGAAATAATATAATCCGGAGATTGGATGAAGGTTATATGCCCATATATCATTCTGAATTAGTAGATGACGATGTTTTATATCACACTATCTCTTTTGTTTCTTTTGCTGAAACACCTTTAATTACAGCCGAAAACAAGGGTACCCATTTTGTAGTTTCCGACAGGCACAGCTATGGAAGGACGTTTACCGAGGAAAAGGCAAAGGAAGCGGACGAAAAGATGAAGACAGCCTATGATTTTCAAAACAGTATAGTATTGTATTGCCGCACCACCATTGAGAATACCGGAAGAGTACCAAGATATGCCTGGATAAAATCGCCCAGACCGGGAATGGGTTGGTGGCAAAAAAAAGTGCACAGGTACGATGAAGAGACCGGATTTTCATTTTATACGGATGATAGGATCTTTTGTATCGGCCTACTGAATGGGAAACCCTTGCAGAATGAAGAGCTTGCCATTCTACTTCAACCTGGAGAAAAGGCAGAGTATGATTTTTTTATGCCGCACACGCCTATTTCAAAAGAAAAGGCTGTTGCCCTGAAAGAACAATCATTTGAAGAGAGGCTGAAAGAAGCCCGGATATACTGGGAACAAAAACGTGCCACTGCCGCTACCGTCAGGTTACCTGAAAAGAGAATCGAGGAAATGTTGCAAGCCGGGTTATTTCATCTCGACCTGATTACTTACGGTGCAGAACCCCAGGGTACATTAGCGCCCAATGTAGGTTCGTATTCACCCATCGGTACGGAAAGCAGTCCAATTATCCTGTACTATCTGTCAATGGGATGGCACGATGTTGCCAAACGAGCGTTGAACTATTTTATGGAAACACAGCGCCCGAATGGACATATTCAAAATTACCAGGATTATGAAAGTGAGACCGGGGCTGTATTATGGATAATCGGAGAGTATATGCGGTATACCCATGATACTATTTGGTTGAACAAAAATAAGGAAAAAATAGTCAAAGCCTGTGAGTATCTTATCAGTTGGCGTAATAAAAATAAGATAGATAGCTTAAAGGGGAGAGGCTACGGTATGATTGATGGAAAAGTGGCTGATCCGGAAGATCACTACCATCAGTTCATGTTGAATGGATATGCCTGCATGGGATTATCAAGAATTGCCGAAGCGATGAAAGGAATTGACACCACCTCTGCCGATCGTTTAAAGAAAGAATCGGATGAGTGGAAAAAAGATATCCTTGAAACGGTAAAAACTCTTCTGGCTATTTCACCGGTTGTTCCACTGGGCGACGGGCGCTGGGTACCAACCTTACCTCCCTGGACCGAAGCCGACGGGCCAAGAGCTCTTTATCAAAAAAAAGAAACGTTTTGGTCACATTCAACCTTCACGGTGGCTGACGCTCTGTTAGGACCTATGTATCTGCTGTTTTGTGAAATAATAGATCCGGAATCACTTGAAGCCAAAATGTTATTAGAGTACCAAAGTGACCTTTTTCTCCAGGGAAATTCGGCATTCAGTCAACCTTACTATAGCCGCCACAATTGGCTGCAAGCGAAAAAAAAGATGGTAAAACCTTTCCTGAACACCTATTATCACACCTTTGCGGCCCACGCAGATCGGGAAACATATAACTTCTGGGAACATATGTATAGGCTCACACCACATAAGACCCACGAAGAGGCGTGGTTCCTGATGGAGACCCGGTGGATGCTGTATATGGAAGAGGAAGAAACATTGAATCTGTTCAATACCATTCCCCGACGTTGGTTGGAAAAGGGGAAAAGTATAGAGTTGAAAGGTGTCAGAAGTTATTTCGGCTCTCTGGATGTATCAATGTCCGCAGATTCTCATCTGGATGTGATCAGGGCGACGGTAAAATGTCAGAATCCCTCAAGACCGAAAATCGTGAAAATACGGATACCACATCCAAAAAGCAAAAAACCGGTAAAGGTGGAAGGTGGTAATTATGACGAACAATCTGAAGTAGTGACCATAATACCATTTGAGGGAGAAGCCAATATAGTCGTTACATATTAAAAAGTGATCATTATGCACACCTACTTCCGAAGGATAATAATTGTTACTATTATTATAAGCACCTTCTCTTCCGTTTCATGCCAGGATATTTTAATAGAAAACAATGATTTTCAATACCAAATATCATCCAAAGGAAAAAACATAGGCTTTATCGATAAAACAGGCGGGACCGACTACCTCTATTCCGATACGGTGTCTTATTGTGCCTATATTGTGCAGGATGGGGAAATTCATAACGTCCGATCGGTATCATTAAAAAATAATATATTGAATCTCGATTTCGGAAAAGCGGGAGTAAAGGCAAAAATCCATATTAAATCAACCAATGACTATATTAGTTTCAAAGTGGTCGATATGAACGGAAAAGCCGAATCACTCACCTTTTTGAATATTCCTTTACAATTGGAAGCGATGCCTTATGAATCGTTTGCAACCTGTGCCCTTTCTTTGAATTTATTTACATATGTGCGACAATTACCTGCATTGCAAAACAATCTATGGGCTACTTGTTATGAACGATTTGGCATGCAAGGTGCAGAAGTCGCGCTGTTAGGAACAGCTCAAAAAGAGATATTACCAACCATCCGCAAGGTGATTGAAGAAGCCAAAGACATTCCTTTTTCCGATAAGGGAGGAGCATGGGCGCAAATGAACAAGGAAGGATTTGGTTCCTATTTAATGAATTTTGGTACTCTCACCGAAGAGACAGTGGATGAATGGATTGAGACCTGTAAGAGATTAGGTTTTACGCAAATCGACAATCATGGGGGAGGTGGTTTTTTCGAGTTCGGTACTTTTGAGTTGAATAAAGAGAAATGGCCTGATGGTTGGGATTCTTTCAAACGGATCAATCAGCGTTTACATGCCGAGGGAATTTCTTCCATATTCCATACTTACGCTTTTTTTATCGATAAAAACTCGGAATATGTAACACCTGTTCCCAGCGAAGATTTGGGTTATGCAGCAACTTTCACCCTTGCCGAACCATTGTATGAGACATCTACAGAAGTGGTTGTAAAAGAATCCACTGCAAATATCTCTACCATTACAGGTTTTCATACTGAGAATAGCGTCACCCTTCGGATTGGAAATGAATTGATCACATTCAGCGGCGTCACACAAACACCTCCATATAAGTTTACGGGGCTTACACGTGGTGCCAACGGCACCAAGCCATCTTCCTATAATACTAACGAAACAGCTTTTCATTTAAGTGAACGCTTCGGCAGATTTGTTCCGGGACCGGAAACAGATCTTTTCAAAGAGATGGCACGCCGTCATGCCGAAATCGTCAGTGAATGTGAGTTCGACGGGATTTATCTGGATGCCATAGATGGGAGTGCGGTGCTTGCCGGTGAAGAAAATTTCTGGTATTATGGCACTAAATTCATTTTTGAAATTGCCCGACATTTGAAAAAGCCCGTAGGGATGGAAATGAGTTCCATGGCCCATCACTGGTGGCATTACCGTTCCAGGTACCAGGCATGGGACAGGCCTGTGCGTGGTTACAAACGATTCATAGATATTCATCTGGCATCCATCAAAAATCCAAGTTATTTTCTCCCCCGAAAGATAAAATCGAATGAATGGGAACATGGTCTTTGGCGCGGACATTCTCCTTTGATTGATAAATACGCATCTGCAGAATCGAGCCAGACGATGCTGCCGTTACATCTGGGATGGTGGGGCAATCAGACCTGGGCGCCCCCTCAAATTGAACCTGTCTTTTTTGACGATATAGAGTACCTGGGGAGTAAAATGATTGGAAATAACGCTGGTTTTTCACAGTTAGGAGGGATGGATGAAGAAACTTTCAAAGCCATTCCTCTGTTCAGGAGAAATGCAGAAATTCTTAAACAATACGAGACACTACGACAAATAAATTATTTCAGCGATTCCGTCAGGTCTCTTTTGCGTCAGGCCGGAAAGGAATTTACCCTGTGCCAGGATGAGGTGGGTGGTTGGCACTTCAAACCTGCGATCTACAGAAAACATAAAGTTTTGGGAGTGGAGGATTCTTCGGCACTCTGGATTGAAAATAATCCATTTGAAGAGCAACCTATTAAGTTAAGAATTGAGCCTTTAATGGCCGTAAAATCATACGATGATCCTTCGGGTATCATTCTTACGAATTTTTCCCAACCGGAGAATTTCATCAGGGAAGCACACGTCAATGGGGTGTCAGGCACCATTGAGCCATCAGTCGAAAAGAGTGAAAATGGTGAACCAGCCGGTAAATTCACCGCGATGAACGATAGTGAATTGCCCCGGGAAAGCACTTATATCAACATTGAAAAGACTTTTACTCCAGGACTTGATCTCAGCAATCATCAGGCATTGGGAGTATGGATAAAAGGAGACGGTAACGGACAATTACTGAACCTGAGTTTAAGAAGTCCTATCCATACTTCTCACGGCGCTCATGGGGACCATTTTATAAAAATTGATTTTACAGGATGGAAATATTTTGAATTAGTTGAGATTGAATCGTCCGAAATCAGCAATTACCTCTGGCCCGATGATTCTCATTTTTATGTATATGACTCGTACAGACACACCATACAATTTGAGAATATCGATAGGATTCAATTCTGGTATAATAATCTTCCCCATAAGAAAAGTGTCAACTGCACCATTGGTACAGTAAAAGCATTGCCAACAGTACCAGTGACCATTGAAAATCCAGAGATCACCGTAAATGGAGAAAAGTTGGTTATTCCCGTAAAAATGGAATCGGGTATGTTTCTCGAACTTCTTTCACCCACTGATTGTAAATTATATGGATCAAAAGGTGAATTATTACAGGAAATCCGGCTGGAAAAGAAGATACCATTATTTTTACAGGGTGACAATAAAATTTCATTTTCATGCACCGGCACTAAAGATGTAAATATACGGGCTCAGATTACGGTTATTGGACATGGTAAACCTATTGAATAATTTGCTGGTAATAAATCCTATTGACAATTTACGTAGTTTTATTTATCATTTTTACTATCGTCCTCTCGAGCATCTCGTGTCGGTGGGGACTCTTTTCTTATTGTGAAGAAGATGGCACAAAAGGCAGAGTTGGATCGTATCTGGGCGATCCTCACCTCCAGGCAAAAAAAATTGTCTATTACAGGTTTGTGGGAGGGCTTTCATTAACCGAAATCGCAGAGTTAGAAAACATGGATTATCAATCTGTTGCGAATATCATCTATCGCGCTATAAAAAAAATAAAAAAATTTTATTCAAGAAGTGATTAAAAAAGTAATGATCATGCATTATAACATATATATTGCAGATCATGGTAATTGATAAACAAAATAAAAATTACATAGATTTCACATTTGAAGATTTTCTTCAGGACGATTTTTTTATAAAATCCGTTTTATGGCCAACAGAGGAGTCGGTGATTTTCTGGAACAAGTACCAGAAAGAAAACAGAGAATATGCAAAGGCTGTAAGATGCCTCAAAGATTTGAACAAGAATCTGTTGGATGAAGATGATGTATATAAAATATGGTATCTTATTCAAACATCCAACCATCATCGACGGGCAAAGATCAAAGGGTTTTATTTTATCATCAGTTCTGCAGTCGCTGCAACTCTGGCTTTGCTGCTATACATCAACGGTCTGTCCACGAAAGAGGATAATAATCTAAGAGACATAAAAGAATTTGCCTATAACAATATACCTATTATTGAAACAACAGAGACACAATTATTCGTATCAAAAAATAAAGTCATTTCTGTGCCGGAAAAGGAATCTGTTATACGTTATGATTCGGCATCTGTAAAAGTCACTTCCAAATTCACTACTCAACAATCGGTACAGCACGAAATTTCAAGAAATGAATTAGCAGATTTTAACCAGCTAATCATTCCAAATGGAAAACGGTCTTTTCTTACTTTGGCAGATGGCACGCAAATATGGGTCAATTCTGGTACCAGATTAGTGTATCCGTCGGTATTCGCAGATGACAAGAGGGAGATATTTGTTGATGGAGAAATCTATATTGACGTACAACCAGATCATAACAGACCATTTATCGTACAAACTGCAGATATGGCCGTAGAGGTTTTGGGAACGAAATTCAATGTACAGGCTTATCATTCGGATGGACAAAAACGGGTAGTGTTACAATCCGGATCTGTTAAAATCTCTTCAGGTAAATCCAAAGGAGAAATTATACTTCATCCATCTGAAATGTATGAAGCAATCGGTACCAATGAGATTGTTACACCGGTTAACGTAATTAACTATATTTCCTGGACTGATGGGATATATATTTGTGACAGTGAAAGACTAGACTTTATTCTTACCCGGCTTTCCAGATATTATGGAAAAGAAATTATTGTAGATAAAAAAGCAGCCGGGTTGAAATGTAACGGAAAACTGGATTTAAAGGAGAACCTGAATGACGTATTGAATATTCTTCAATATATCGCACCGATAGAATATACGAGAGAGAACGATATATATTCAATAACTTATAAGCCCTGAATGCCTATGGAAAAAGTCGAATAAAAAAAACGAGTGGCCCGATATTGGAGTATCAGGCCACGAATTAGCAATTAACAAGTCATCTCAATAACTAATTAAGAACTAAATGCAAATGTACTACATTTATAAGAAATTACATCAAAAAAATTCATTTTTGATAAGGATGAAGTTTACCTTTATTTTTCTAATTCTGGGAGTCAATCTCAGCTATGCCCTAAACAGTTACTCGCAATCGACCAGCTTATCTTTACATCTTGAGGACAAGAGTATAAGAGAGGTATTAAGTGAGATTGAGGAAAAAAGTGAGTTCATCTTTATTTACGAAGATGCACTGGATCTGAATAAAAAAGTATCTATCAATGTTAAAAACGAGAAGATACATACTATTCTCTATAAATTGTTTGCATTAACCGATATTCAATTCTTGATTTCGGACCGGCAGATTGCCATTTCCACTAAAAAAAGTTCTATACAATCTCCATCTCAACAGAGTATTCGTGTGACCGGAACTGTATCCGATAATCTGGACTATCCCTTACCCGGGGTAACCATTATGATCAAGGGAACAGCACATGGAACAACCACAGACATGAATGGGGAATACGTTATTTCTGTTCCGAATGACACTTGCGTATTACAGTTCAGTTTTATCGGATATAAAACTCAAGAAGTCATTGTTGGGAATAAAAGGGTTATTTCCGTATATCTGTCGGAAGAAACCCTGGGTCTTGACGAAGTTGTTGTCGTTGGATTTGGAAAACAAAAAAAGACAGATGTTGTCGGTTCCGTTGTATCTATCAGACCCTCTGAACTCAAAAAAATATCTTCCAGTAATATGACCACCATGATGGCTGGGAATATTGCCGGAATGATATCGTATCAACGTAGTGGCGAACCGGGAGCCGACAATGCAGATTTCTTTATTCGCGGTGTGACAACATTTGGATATAAAGTAGATCCGTTAATACTCATTGATGGGATCGAAGTTTCTAAAACCGATTTAGCACGAATGCAACCGGATGACATCGAGAATTTTTCAATCATGAAAGATGCAACATCAACCGCGGTGTACGGTGCTCGCGGAGCAAACGGTGTCATTTCCATTACAACCAAAGAAGGGAGAGAAGGTAAGTTGAATATATCAGTTCGTTTTGAGAATGCATTTACGATGCCAACTAAAAATATCGAACTAGCTGATCCTATTACCTATATGAATCTGGGAAACGAAGCAGTAGTTACTCGTGATCCATTGGGAACTCTCACCTATTCAAAAACAAAAATAGACAATACTATAGCCGGAACAAATAAATTTGCATATCCCGCCACCGATTGGCAAAAAGAATTACTAAACGACTATGCCACTACCCAACGCATCAATTTAAATGCCAGCGGAGGAGGGAAAGTAGCGCGTTATTATCTGGCAGCCACCTTTAATCAGGATAACGGAATCCTTAAAGTCGAAAAACGTAATAACTTTAATAATAATATTCGCCTGAGAACTTATTCTTTCCGGTCGAATGTTAATTTCAACCTGACAAGAACCACCGAGGCTGCACTGAAAATATCCGGCACTTTTGATGATTATACAGGACCGATACATGGCGGGACAGAGGTATATCGCCAAATTATGCGTACAAATCCGGTACTATTTCCGCCCTACTATAAACCAGATGAGACCTACAAAGACTCTAACCATATTTTATTTGGCAATTACGGCACTGGAGCGAGATATATAAATCCCTATGCTGAAATGGTGAAAGGTTATAAAGACTACTCCCGCTCAAAAATTGATGCTCAATTTGAATTGACACAGGATTTTTCCTATATTACCGAAGGGCTTTCATTCAGGGCTCTGTTCAACACCTCCCGTTACGCATATTTTGATGTTTCCCGTTTTTACAATCCCTATTATTATACGGTTGGGAACTACAATAAGGCCAATAATACCTACATGCTGGCTTCATTAAATGAAGGGACAGAGTATCTCGGTTATAACGAAGGGGATAAGGACGTATTAACCTCCACCTACATTGAGCTGATGACTAATTACAACCGTACTTTTAACGAAGCACATAGTTTCAGTGGTATGTTGGTATATATCATGCGTAATGAACTGAAAGGAAATGCGGGGAATCTTCAACTTTCACTGCCCCGAAGAAATCTGGGATTATCGGGAAGAGCGACCTATTCATATAAGAGCAGATACTTCGGTGAATTTAATTTCGGTTACAACGGAAGTGAACGTTTTCATAAAAAGCACCGATTTGGATTCTTTCCTTCAGCCGGTTTAGCCTGGACTTTATCAAATGAAGATTTCTGGGATGTTCCGGCCATTACAAATTTTAAATTTAGGGGTACTTATGGTTTGGTGGGTAATGATGCTATCGGTAGTGATCAGGACCGCTTCTTTTATTTGTCTCAGGTAGACATGAATAGTGGCTCCAGAGCAGCTCGATTCGGGACATTGAGTGACTATGTTCGAAACGGAGTCCTTGTACAAAGGAACGCAAATGAAGATATAACATGGGAGATCGCCCGAAAGACCAATATCGGTTTTGAAATGGGACTTTTTGACAAACTGACCCTTGAAGCGGATTATTTCCATGAATACAGGACGAATATCTTAATGACCCGATCTTCTATACCTACAACGATGGGCCTCTATAGTACTGAAATGGCAAATGTGGGTGAAGCCGAATCGAGAGGGATTGATGGTTCGTTGGATTATACCACAAGTTTCGGCCGCAATGCATGGTTACGCGCTCGTGCTAACTTCACCTACGCTACCAGTAAGTTTCTTGTCTATGAAGAACCTAAATATAAGGAGCCATATCGACAGCAGGTTGGTCATCCTATACGGCAACAATGGGGCTACATAGCCGAAAGGCTCTTTATTGATGAAATGGAAGTAGCAAATTCGCCACAACAATTTGGGATTTATGGTGCCGGAGACATCAAATATCATGATGTCAACAAAGATGGTAAAATAACCAGTGCGGATATGGTACCGATTGGATATCCAACCACTCCGGAAATCATGTATGGATTTGGGCTTTCGGGAGGATATAAAGATCTGGATATCTCTTTTTTCTTTCAGGGTTCCGCCCGTTCCAGTTTCTGGATCGACGTAGCAAGTACTTCTCCGTTTTATAATGAGACACAATTATTAAAGGCTTATGCGGACAGCCACTGGTCGGAAGAGAATCAGAATATTTACGCTTTGTGGCCAAGATTAAGTACAACAATCGTTGAAAACAATAATCAACGTAATACGTGGTTTATGCGTGACGGTTCGTTTTTGCGTCTTAAATCGGTTGAGATTGGCTATACCTTACCAGCCAATATTTTAAATAAGTTATTCCTTTCCAATGCGAGAATTTATTTAAATACAACCAATCCAGTCCTTTTCAGTAAGTTTAAACTATGGGATATTGAAATGGGGGGAGATGGACTTGGATATCCGATACAAAAGTCGTATAACATCGGGTTAAATATATCATTCTAAACTATAAAGACTATGAATATCATAAAAATAAATATAATATTGATCTCTTTATGCATGCTTCTTTGCGTCTCCTGCGATTATCTGGATGTCGTTCCTGATAATGTGGCTACCATTGATAATGCATTTACCGACAGGAATGAAGCAGAGAAGTTTTTATTTACCTGCTATTCCTTTATGCCTACTCACGGCGACATAAACTCTCAATCATTTGGAATGAGTGACGAATTTTGGTTCCCTTATCCACAGGCTGAGTTGTTCTTCAGTTGTTATCCCTTCGAGTATATTGCCCGGGGAGGACAAAATGTCAACTCTCCTGCAGTGAATTACTGGGACGGAGCGAATTATGGAAAACCAATGTTTCAAGCGCTGAGAAACTGTAATATCTTTCTGGAAAAAGTAACCAACCATATTCCGGGTCTATACGAAACTGAAAAGAACAAATGGATTGCAGAAGTAAAATTCCTGAAAGCATATTATCATTATTGGCTTCTGCGTATGTACGGCCCGATCCCACTCATAAAAGAAAATCTTCCGGTATCTTCATCGATCGAAGAGGTACAAGTGAAACGAATGCCGGTCGATGAATGCTTCGATTACATCGTCAGTCTACTGGATGAGGCATCTCCTGATTTACCTGTTAAAGTACAAAATCCGGCGACCGAACTGGGACGGGTAACCAAGGCTATGACGCTTTCCTTGAAAGCAAAAGTACTGGTGGAAGCTGCCAGTCCTTTATTCAATGGCAATACCGACTATATTAATTTTAAAGGAGTGGATGGGGAACAACTTTTCAACCCGGAATATGACGCCGAAAAATGGGGTAAAGCCGTTACTGCCTGTAAAGAGGCAATAGAGGTATGTCATGAAGCAGGAAATAAGTTATTCGAATTCAGCCCCTCATTCGGTACCGATTTACAAGAGTCCACGATACGACAGATGAGTATCCGGAATAGTATCACAGAACGATGGAATAGTGAAATAATCTGGGCCAATACCAATAGTTCCTCTGCGGCGATGCAACGCTATGCTACTCCTTTTATCGATCCAAGCAAGACCTCCAATTTAGGTGTACGTTCAATGTTAGCACCCCCATTACGTATAGCCGAAATGTTTTATACCAAGAACGGAGTACCGATCGACGAAGACGAAGAATGGGCCATCTCGGGAAAATATGCACAGCGGTATGAAGTAAGGACTGCCGGAGAAGCAGACAAATATAATATCAAGGAGGGTACACAAACCGCTACCTTGAATTTTGACAGGGAGATCCGTTTTTACGCCAATCTGGGATTCGATAATGGACTATGGTACGGAATTGGGAAATTTGACGATAACGATCAGTGGCATATCAAAGCTAAAGCCAATGAACATGCGGGTAAACGTTCCGTTTCTCTATTTTCGGTAACGGGCTACTTTTGTAAAAAAATACCGCATTATGAAAATAACATATTGCCGGGTGATGGTGCCGGTTATAGTGTTGTTGATTATCCATGGCCTGTAATGCGTTTGGCTGACCTTTACTTATTATGTTCAGAGGCTATAAATGAATATTCAGGCCCGTCTCAGGAAGCCTATGAGTGGATCAACAAAGTAAGAGAAAGAGCCGGACTGGAACCTGTGGAAACCGCATGGCCAAAGTATGCAAGGGATAACCGGAAGAACAAACCTACCACGAAGGAAGGTTTAAGAGAGATCATTCAACAGGAACGGTTAATCGAACTGGCGAACGAGGGTCATCGGTATTGGGAAATAAGAAGATGGAAGTTAGCAAAAGAAATATGGCACAATCAACCTATCCGGGGTTGGGACATAGAACAAGAAACGACGGAAACTTATTATCGCATACGTACACTCTATACTCCAAAGTTTACAACACGAGATTATTTCTGGCCAATCAGAGAATATAATTTCTCGGTAAACGTCAACTTAGTGCAGAATCCGGGATGGTAATTTCACTTTAACTATTAATAGAAGAAATATGAAGACTTATACATACTTGATCTTTTTTATTTTTGTCTGGCTAATTACAGCATGTCAGGAAGAGAACGAAAGAATTCCTTTCTCTTCCGACACCACTGTTCCTAAAGCAATTTCAGATATCAAGGCCGAATCATTGCCGGGGGCAGTTAAACTGACTTATAGAATTCCAGACGACAACATCATTTCATATGTGAAGGCCGAATGTATGATCAACGGGACACTGCGTGAAACAAAAGCTACACCTTATCAAAACTCGTTGATAATAAACGGATTCCCGGATGTAAAGAGTTATGATGTAAAGGTATATACTGTCAGCCGTAACGAAATACTCTCAGAGGCGAAGATTATACAGGTAGAACCGTTAACTCCACCTTATCAGGAAGTCTATGAAACATTAGACCTATTCCGGGATTTCGGAGGGGCTACCGTTTCTTTTGAAAATCCAAATGAGTCTGATTTAGCGATATCTCTTATTTACGTTGACAGCCTTGGATTTTGGGATATTGCCGAGACCTACTATACGCGGAAAAAGAATGGTACCATATCTGCACGTGGATTTGATCCTGTTGAAACAAAATTTGGAGTTTACATCAGAGATCGTTGGAACAATATTACTGATACGCTGGTAAAAGATTTGGTTCCTATTTTTGAAAAACAACTGGATCGCACCAAGTTCAGGGAAGTCAAATTACCAAGTGATCAGGAATCTGCATGGGGATGGACTATGCCTTATATTTGGGATGGAATAATTGTGAATAACATAAATCCCGACAAGCCGGGATTTCACACTGCACCGGGAAAAGGATGGCCCCATTGGTTCACTTTTGATCTGGGAGTTGAAGCCAAACTTAGCCGCTATAAATTCTGGCAGAGGGGAGCAAGTCCTTACGTATCATACAACGACCGCAATATTAAGAAATTTGAAATATGGGGAAGTCTTAATCCGAGTGTGACTGGAGAATTTGATGAGACGTGGACACTTCTCCTCTCAGCTGAGGTAATCAAGCCTTCAGGATTACCATTGGGAGAATTATCGGACGAGGATATTGCAGAAATAGTGAATGGAAATGAATTTGTATTTCCTCCAAACACGCCGATTACTCGCTACATAAGAATAAAAGTACTGGAAACCTGGACCGGCGCCGATAGTTTTTATATCATGCAGGTAGCCTTCTGGGGAGCAGAAGCCGACGAACTGGACGAATGATGCAGCTTTGCTATTTATTCAATATCATTTAAACAATATATTATGATGAAAAATTATTTCAGATTATTTATATGCATTTTTGCACTATCTCTTCTTTGTGCAAATTGCACCAAAATGGATGATTACAAACAATATATCCCTGACGGAGAGACTATATATCCTCAGAAGGCAGATTCATTAAAAGCATATTCGGGAAAAAAACGAATTATGCTTGAATGGCAGATTATTGATCCGAAGGTAGATTTTTGTCAAATTTCCTGGTTCCAGGGTACTGAACAAAAAAACATGGATGTCCTTATCGAAACTAATTCGGAATATGACAATAATACGACTCAGGTTATCATTGATAATTTAGAGGAAAGTAATTACATATTCACCATAGTATCCTTCGATAAGTTGGGGAACAGGTCAATTCCTGTTGAAATCGAGCAGGTATCCTATGGAGATATGTATGAATCCTCTTTGGTAAACCGTGTTATTAAAAGTAAAGAGTACATGCCTGAATCGGGATTGACTATTGAATGGTATCGTGCCGAAGAAAGCGAGATAAATGTTGAATTGAACTATACGAGTATAAGCAAAGAACAAAAAAACATCATCATATCGAATGAGTCTACAAGTTCTTTCATATCGGATTTTAATGTAGAATATCCATTCACCTATAAGACATCTTACAGGCCTGATTCCACGGCAATCGACATTTTTTATGCAGATATTCAAGAAGAACGTGTCTCATATTATGCAGATATTACCGATGATTTTTTACAGAACACAGGAGATCCGTTTCAATTGGGAAGTATGGTACATGATAATCGGTTCTATGCCGCTCCGGGATGGATTGGAAATACTGTCGGCACTAGAAACGGGAACATTGACGTATTAAAAAATGCACCTAACCATGGATTGACTTTATGGGCATGGAGCGGCTACAGTCCTCTCCCTTCATTTGAAAACGGCAAACTATTCCAAACAATTGAATTGGAAGCAGGAACCTATCGTTTTGATGCATTGGTTTATGCTGTATCTTCCAACTTAAACAGATCTTATATAGTAGTTGCTTTAGGTGAAGATTTACCCGATATCAGCAATATTTCCTCGGCATTGGCATCAACGGCAGTACCCAATAACATCAAAGAAGGAGATACCAATAAACCTACCCTATCTGTGGAATTCGAGCTCACAGAAAAATCGAAGGTATCTTTGGGTTTTGTAGCCAATATAGGTCATGCTCAGGAAACCATATACAAGAAAGTAAGATTATTCGAAAAAAGATAAATGTGTAATCTGGATTTTTTTAGGTTGTTGATTTCCGGTATTCGATGAATACCGGAAATCACTTCTTTTTCAACAAATATCTGTAGCATTATTTTCCTATGATCAGAAAACAGTTGTTCGTCATTTTTTATTTTGCATCTTTTTTTGTTTTTGCACAAGAACCGGGCATTATCCTTCGTAAAGATTTTCGTTTTCTCGAAGAAATGGTTAAAGATGTGACAGAAAGTTCTCGTATCTATCCCGGGCAAAAGTTGCCTGATCCGTTTGGGAGCAACAATACAGGAGGTGTGTTGATCAGGCCGGGAGGCAGAGACACTTATCCGGCTTTCTGGATAAGAGATTATGCCATGTCTATTGAAACGGGTCTTGTAGATAAGAAAGAGCAGAAACACATGCTATTACTTACCGCCGCAACGCAATGTGATCAGACCTGGATTACACGGAGCGGCAAGGGTATGGTTCCGATGGGTGCTATTGCTGATCATATCCTGGTTGGATCAAGCCGCCCTATTTATTATCCGGGAACTTATGACTATGAAGTACAAGAGAACAATGAATCGCAATACGGACATTTCCCCCCCTATTGTGATCAATTCTTTTTTATAAAAATGGCCTATCTATATGTAAGAAACAGTTCCGATATAAAGATCTTAAAAAAAGAGATCAATCATATCAAACTGATCGATCGGCTGGAACTGGCGTTCAAAGTACCTCCCGTCCGCGATGGAAGCCACCTGGTATATACCACGGAAACTTTTCTGGGAGTAGACTTTGGATTTAGAGATGCTGAGAAAATAACGGGTGATCTGGCTTTTCCCTCGATCATGAAGTTTTGTGCGGCCAATCAGCTTTCCTGGCTCTTTGAAAAACTGCGGGATAAGCAAAAATCAGAAATATATAAAGATATCGCCACTCAAATAAAAAAAGCGATACCCGATACTTTTTTAAATGCAGACGGCATGCTATGTGCTTCTACCGGTTTAAGCAAACAAGCCGATGTCTGGTCGACAGCCTTAGCCGTTTATCTGGGTATTCTTGAAGATGAAAACATATTAAAAGCGTGTCGACATCTCGATCGAGCATATATCGAAGGAAAACTCGCCTATAAAGGAAATATAAGACATATTATACAAGGTGAGGATTTCAGCAATACAACGGCATGGGAAGCCTCAAAAGTTGGCATCAATGTTTACCAAAACGGAGCCTATTGGGGAACACCCACCGGTTGGGTTGCATATGCCATATCTAAAGTCAATTCGGAACATGCGGCACAACTGATAAGGGAATTCATCGATGATTTGCGGGAAAACGATTATCGAAAAGGCTCTGAATATGGGGCTCCTTATGAATGTATCTATCCACCGGACTATTTCAGAGGTCCGGTGTATCTGACTACTGTTTCCTGCCCCTATATCGTTTTAAAGTCAATGATAAAAGAGAACCAATAAAATCCCGGAGGACTTTCCTTTGGCTTTCTTGCAGGCCCCCAACTATGATAAATGCATTGACAATTTACATAGTTTATTTATCATTTTCATTTATAAATATTGAGTATTTTTGGGAAAACTGTGAAGCGCTTATAACTGCGCTGATTCGGGCTTGAAGGCTGTGGAATACACTCGAAATTGAATCAATAATGTCGGAAATAATAAACTATATTAGAAATGAAAAAATTACTTTGTGTACTTATCCTTTTTTGCTGTATGATGTCTATCGTTGTCGCTCAACAAAAAAAAGAACCGGCACAGATACCCATTCTGGGATGGTATGGCGTATCACCCAAAGACAATACAGTAGAACGATTCAAAGAACAAAAAGAATCGGGGATCACCCACAATTTCACCTTCTACAAGAACGCGGAAGAGTTGGCAACCGCCCTTGATGCAGCGCAAAAAGCAGGCATAAAAGTGATTGCCCACTGTCCGGAATTGGAGAAAGAACCGGAAAAAACAGTCAAACGGTTTATGAATCATCCTGCCCTGGCAGGTTATTTCCTGCGTGATGAACCGGGTAGGGCCGATTTTCCGGAACTGGGTGCCTGGGCTAAAAGAATACAGAAAGTGGACAACAGCCATTTCTGCTACCTCAATCTTTTCCCTGTTTATGCACCGCCAGCCGCACTCGGAACGGATACCTACCGCGAGTACGTGCAACAATTCATAGAGGAAGTCCCATTACAACTTTTATCATTCGATCATTATCCGATCATCCTTGACGAAACAGGAAATCGCATAGTGCGTAACGGCTGGTATGAAAATCTTGAAATCTTTTCAGAAGAGGCGGCCAAGGCCGGAAAACCGTTTTGGGCATTCGCGCTTACTGTAGCACATGCATCCTACCCTATTCCCACCATCGAAGAGATCAGGTTGCAGGTATTCAGCAACCTGGCTTATGGTGCGCAAGGGATTCAATACTTCACCTATTGGACACCCGGCACGGATGAAGGTTTTGACTTTCATCACGGGCCCATCGACCACGACACCCGCAAACGGACCGAGGTTTTCGACCGGATAAAAGAAATGAACCGGGAAATTCGCAATCTTTCAAAAGTCTTTTTAAATGCAAAAGTAGTTTCTATCGCCCATACAGGGGATATCATTCCTGATGGTACAAAACGACAGGCGAAACTTCCGGATGTGATCAAAATGTTCGAGACGGAAGGGGAAGGAGCGATTGTTTCAATTCTGGAAAAGGGAAACGACTCTTTCCTGGTAATTGTGAATCGTGATTTCAAGAAGAGTATGAAGGTCAGGATTGAAGGTGATCACTCCTTACAAAGGGTTCTCAAAGATGGTACGGTTGTGCCGGCCCGTGCCTACATCAACACCCTGGAAGTCGATCCCGCGGATCTGTTGATTTACAATTGGAAAAAATAACGCTACGCAATTACTCAAATAAAAATGAAAAATATTCTATTTGCATTCCTGTTTATTTCGATGATGTTATCCATGATATCGTGTTCGCCAAAGGCATCGATATCGGTGAATCATCAAACCTGTGAATACAGGGAGAACCCGTTGGGTATCGATATCACTCAACCCCGTTTCAGCTGGACATTGGCCTCCTCCAAAAGGAACCAGTTGCAAACGGCCTATGAAATTATCGTGAGTGATAACTTGGATGATATAAAAGCCGACAAGGGGAATACGTGGTATTCGGGTATAGTGAATTCCGACCAGAATTTTCATATTCCTTTCGAGGGGACTCCCCTCCAATCCTTTACCCGTTATTACTGGAAGGTAAGGGCTTATGGCACACAGGGAAAAGCCTCTTCCTGGAGCAAGGTAGCCTGGTTCGAAACGGCAATGATGGATGACAGCGACTGGAAAGCCAAATGGATCAGCGACGGTAGCACTACCCCCGAAAACAAAGCCGACTTTTACAAGGATGATCCTGCCCCCTTATTCAGGCGGACATTCAATATTTCCAAAAAGATCGCCAATGCCCGGCTTTATATCACCGGTGTGGGTTATTACGAACCTTACCTGAACGGGGAAAAAATAGGTGAACAGGTGCTTGATCCGGGATGGACCACCTACGGAGAACAGGTGTTGTATGCCACTTACGATGTCTCCGACAACTTGCAAAAAGGAGATAACGTGATTGGTATCATGGCAGGAAATGGCTGGTACAACCTTCTGCCGTTCAACATGTGGTGCAGCCCGATCCGTAACCTCAGACAATACCTGGATTGCGGACGCCCTACCGTGAAGGCGCAGTTGCGCATCACCTACCAGGACGGGAGTATTGAAGAGATCTGCACCGGCCAGAATTGGGAGACGGCTCCCGGCCCCATCATCCGGAACAATATCTATCTGGGCGAAATGTATGATGCACGGCAGGAACAACCCGGCTGGACATTGCCCGGTACAACACTGAAGAAAGCCAAGGCAGCCACCGAAACCGAAGGGCCAAAAGGAAAACTGATGGCTCAAATGCAGCCCCAGATAAAGCCGATAGAGATTATCAAGCCTGTCAGCATCAACGAGGTGGAACCGGGCATATACCTTTTCGATATGGGCGTGAATTTTGCCGGTGTAGTACGGCTGAGAGTCAACGGCCCGGAAGGGACTACCATCTCCCTTCGCTACGGGGAAGATATCTATCCCGATGGGAAACTGAACGGGATGACTTCCGTGGCAGGACAGATGAAAGGATGTGATGCCGGAGAAGGGGCTCCTCATATTGCATGGCAGGAAGATCATTACACATTGAAAGGAGACCCGAAAGGGGAAACCTGGAGTCCCCGATTTACATTCCACGGGTTCCGTTACGTGGAAGTGAAGGGATGGCCTGGCACACCCACATTAAACGATATGGAAGGGTTACGGTTGTCTTCCGGCGTGGAAGACGCGGGGACCTTCACCTGCTCGAACGGGATGTTCAATACCTTGCAGGACAATATCCGGCGTACCTTCAGGAGCAATATGTTCAGCGTACAATCCGACTGCCCTGCGCGCGAGAAATACGCTTACGGAGGAGATATCCTCTGTACCACCGAAGCATTCATGTTCAACTATGACATGGCACAGTTCTACCGCAAGACAGTCGATGATCACCGGATTGCCCAACGCCCGTTGGGTGGTATCACTGAAACGGCGCCCTATGTAGGCATCGAGGATCATGGTCCCGGCGACGGATCCGGGCCACTCGGGTTCCAGCTGGGTTACACCTTTATCATCAATAAGTTATATGAGTTTTATGGAGATAAACGCATTATTGAAGAGAATTATGTGGCCTTGAAGAAACAGGCTGATTTCCTGATCAGCAAAGCGGATGATCATCTATATAACAGCGGTCTTAGTGATCATGAGTCACTGGATGAGAAACCTTTCGGATTAACCGAATCGCTTTTCTATTACAACCATATCCAACTCATGGCGAAATATGCGAAACTGATGGAAAAGCCGGAAGATGCCGCTTATTACACGGAGATCATGCAACAGATCGGGGACCGCGTGGTGGAGACCTATTATAATCCCGAAACGGGAGTCTTTGCCAACGGCACACAGACAGCACAGGTTTTCGGGCTGGGCTACGGCCTCCTGGCAGAAACCGACAGGGAGAAAGCTTTCTCGGCACTGGAACAGGCATTTGAAGCCCGGAACCATCATCTCTCCACCGGTATATTCGGCACCAAGATGATGCTCGACCTGTTGCGCCAGCACGATATGAATGAACAGATGTACCGGATTGCCAACCAGCGCGACTTCCCGGGATGGGGATATATGATAGAAAAGGGAGCCACCTCCCTCTGGGAAACCTGGGCATACTCCGACAATGTCTATTCCCAGAATCACCCCATGTTCGGA
Organism: Proteiniphilum sp.; assembly: GCF_034927365.1. Taxonomy (GTDB): domain Bacteria; phylum Bacteroidota; class Bacteroidia; order Bacteroidales; family Dysgonomonadaceae; genus Proteiniphilum. The sequence goes on from NZ_JAYFQD010000002.1 coordinate 111,791, forward strand.
TCTGTCAGTGAATGGTTTTACAGGTCATTGCTGGGTATTAATCCCGATGAACCCGGATTCAAGAAGATCATCATCAAGCCTCAACCGGCTGGTGACCTGACTTTTGCCAAAGGATCATACCTCTCGGTGCAGGGACTCATCACTGTGGATTGGAAGATCAGTGACGGGAAGTTCATCCTCTCGCTGGAAGTGCCGGTAAACACCACCGCACGGATATATATTCCTTCCACATCAGGAGAGGTGATGGAATCGGGGAAAAAGACCGACAGCAATGAATTCCGGGATCAAAAGGCAGAGAACGGTTATATCTCCCTATCCGTGGGATCGGGAAAATACCGATTCGAAACCGGGTACAAAAAATAAACCATCTAGTTACATACCGGATTGCTTATCTATTTATATATTAGCGGTCAAATATAATAACAACGACATGAAAAATCTTATCTATGGAGTATGCATATGGATGAGCATCAGTTTCTCGCTGTCGGGTCACAACCCGGCAGAAAAAGAAGAAGGTGATATTATCATTAAAAACGGCCTGTTCAGATTAGTCGTAGGGAGTAACGCGATCGCCAAAAGCCTTACGCTCACATCCACCGGAGAAGAGTGTTTAATGCAGGAAGAAAATGTCCCGCTCTTCTCGGTTACGCAGGAACGTCCATACCACAACGAGATCAAACTGTCACACCCGAATAAGAGAACCACCTTCCAGGCAAATTCGATCCATCGGGAAGGAGACAAACTGATTGTCGGTTTTGAACTGGTCCCCTATCAGGCTGTCATTCAACTAAAGGAAACGCCGGCTTATGTCGGCTTTTCTCTGGAGGGTTTTATAGTGGCACCCGGCACCTACCCTTCCTATCTCAAGATAACCCCTCCCCCTGCCACGGAGTTATGCCTTCTACAGCTACCGGTTCGCAACCATACATATTTCGGAGAATGGTTAAACGTGAGTTGGGATGAGAATGTGGCTGTCAATGTCCTGGCAACGGATGAGAATGCTTATATCGATTTCGAGAAGCATAACAACTACAAGCTCCTAACCGCCACGGCTTTAAAAGAGATCAAATTTGAGGGTACCGGTGCCGCCCTGATTGTATGCAAACCGGAAGATCTGCTGGATAACATCGCACAAATTGAAGAGGATTTCGATTTACCGAAAGGGGTGGAAAGCAGGCGAAGCAATATGATCAATGCCTCCTACTATTGGTCGCCTCAAGTGAATCCGGGAAATGTGGATCAGCATATCCGGTATGCCAAAATGGGGGGATTCAGGGCGATGAACCTTTATTATCCCTGCTTTGAAGGATTTGGAGGGTATGATCTGATCGGGAATTACGAGATCGACAGGAAACTCTACCCTAACGGGAAAGAGGATCTGAAGAAAATGCTAGACAAGATCAAGGCGGCAGGCATTACACCTGGTGTACATTTTCTACACTCCCATATAGGCCGGAACAGCCAATATGTAACACCTATTCCCGACCACCGGTTAAACCTCACCAGGACATTTACCCTATCAGAGGATATAGCACCTGATGATACGGAAATATTTGTGGAGCAAAACCCCAAGGGTACAGTTATGGCAGACGGATGCAGGGTGCTGAAAGTGGGTTCTGAATTCATTACATACGAGAATTATACCATTACCCCACCCTATAAATTTATCGGTTGTACACGAGGTGTCGATCAGACGACTGTTAACGGCCTATCCAAAGGCTCGATCATCGGGATTGTGGATGTCAGCGAATTTGGAGCCACAAGCCTCTATATCGACCAGCGGACTAGCCTGCAGGATGAAATTGCAGAGAAAATCGCCGATATTTACGATGCTGGTTTTCAATTCATCTATTTCGACGGATCGGAAGGTGTAAATCCGCCCTTCGGAATAAATGTAGCCCTGGCACAATACCGTGTCTTCAAACGATTGAAACCCGAACCATTGTTTGCCGAAGGAGCTGCAAAATCACATTTCAGTTGGCACATGCTAAGCGGCGGTAATGCTTTTGATGTATTTGCCCCTGAAGTACTAAAGGAAGAGGTACGGAAATGGCCGGGGGAGGAAGCGCCACGGATGAAACAGGATTTCACCCGCATCAACTTCGGCTGGTTGGGTTACGTCATCCCTGATGAAAACACCGTCGGTACGCAACCCGATATGCTGGAATATGTGACCAGTATGGCCGCAGGCTGGGATTGTCCGGTCTCGATTCACGCTTATCCCCATATATTAGATGCACATCCCAAAACAAAAGATAATATGGAGGTATTCAGGAGATGGGAAGAAGTGCGAGCCCGGAACTGGCTTACCGATACACAAAAGAAGATGCTGCAGAATGTAGAGCAGGAGCATCACCTCCTCCTGGACGAACAGGGGCAGTTCGAGCTGGTAGCCTACGATCAGATCAGTGATGTTGCCGGCGGAAGCAGGGATATCAGGGCCTTTACCTTCAAAAGGAAGGGTGAATATTATGTGGTATACTGGCATATTTCGGGAGATAAAAAGCTTCAACTGCCACTAAAACCGTCCGATATCACCTTGTATGAGAAACTGGATAAAAAGAAAAAGGTTATTTCTGCTACAAATAACAGTGTAACCGTGCCGGCAAGTAACCGTCATTATATCAAAACCAATAAACTGACAACAGAACAACTATCGGATGCCTTTAAGAGTGCACAAATTATAGATTAAATATGAAAACCACCAAATTACTATTTCTTTTCATCATCGCGGGAATGTATATATTCCAGATACATGCTGAGAGCATCCCCACCACTCTCTTATATCACAAGATATTGAACGAAACGGGATCATTTCCAGAACTGGTGGCAGATGCCGGAATCACGGCAGATTACACACCTGATGGTTTGAAAATCACCGGAAAAGAAGGAACCATCAGGCTGGACAGATATTATTCCCTGGGAGAACGGATGATCCGTTATCACGTGAAATTCAGTGATGACGCGGTAGCACTTTTCAAGAGTAATACCGGCGACTTTCAGGTATCTGTCGATATAGCCCGGAAAAGGGTCTCGGTAGCGACAAACCCTGAGAGTTGGAAGAAGATGGATTTTCTGGATGCAACGCATGAATACCTGGTAGAGATCTACCGCTCCTATCAAAAACATATGATCCGCATAGTGGATGTATATACCGCTGAATCCGATATATTGTCTTTGACAATGGATGGTCCCGGCGGATGGGGTGTCGGCATAGAGAACAGCAGTTTCGACACCGGCCGTCAGCATGATTATTACTGCTTCGGTTTGCAGTCGGGCACCTCCCTGCTGGTGAGACAGATCAGCGTATTGGCCGGAGCATGCGACCTGTTCCTGTTGATTTACGGCGATTCCATCACCGAGCCGGACGGATATTTCCCCACCCGCGATTTTCCTTCGGCATGGACACAACTGATCATGAAAAACGTACCGGGAAGAGCCATGAGCAGCGGCCGGGGAGGATGCACCATCCACCATGTGCTGGAACGGATCAAAAACGAATTACCCTATGTCAAAGCCAAATATGTGATGGTTACCATTGGCACCAATGGTGGGAATACGGAAGAAAACCTGAGTGAACTGGTCGAATATATCCTGTCGCAGGGATCTGTCCCCATCCTCAATAATATCCCCTGCAATGAAAGCGGTACACAGATTGGTGCCAACCAAATGATAGAAAAGATACGGCGGAAATACAATATCAACGGCTGTAAATTCGATGTCGCTACCTCCATCAATCAAGACGGTCTGGAAGTCGATAAATCGACAATGTATCATGAAGACTACACGGGAACCTGGGGACAAATTTATCACCATCCCAATGTAAAGGGATCACAGGCAATGTATATACGTACACTCATTGATGTTCCTGAAGTTTACGATGCCACGCTTCCAGATTAAAAGGATTTCATTATATTTTCAGAATATAGGATACGCCTGGGAAAAAAGCAAGCAAGCTTGGTTTTTTTCTGGGCTTTCACTATATTTGCACTTTTAAATTTCAATTTATCAGGAAAATTCTGATTCTAATAACAATTTTCAGAAATTATCAAGTAATTACTAACTATAAAACAGAGACACACAGGCCCCATGAATGAGATTAAATTTTACAACGGAGAGAATATCCCGTTGGAATTGCACAAGGTACGGATAGTACAGAAATTACATTTAGTACCTATCGAGAGAAGACTGGAAGCGTTACAAGAAGGCGGATTCAATACTTTCAGGCTCAGCACCAAAGATGTATTCCTCGACATGCTCACCGACAGCGGTACCAACGCCATGAGCGACAACCAGATGGCAGCCATGATGCAGGCGGACGATGCCTATGCCGGATCGCAGAGTTTTTTTCGTCTGCAGAAAGCAGTAGAAGATGTATTGGGTAAGAAATACTATCTTCCGGTACACCAGGGACGCGCTGCAGAAAATATCCTCTCCAACGCGTATGTGAAGAAGGGTAATCTGGTTCCGATGAACTACCACTTCACCACCGCTATGGCGCACATCACCCAATATGGAGGGAAAATAGCGGAATTATTATACGACGAGGCCTATGTGATTAACTCCTCCCACCCTTTCAAAGGAAATATGAACCTTGAAAAACTGGAAGAGATCATCAAGATACACAGTGCCAAAAATATCCCGTTTATCCGGATGGAAGCCTCTACCAACCTTATCGGGGGACAGCCCTTCTCGGTACAGAACCTGAGGGATGTCAGGGCGATTGCCGATAAATACAACATCCGGCTTGTCCTCGACGCGAGCCTGCTGGGTGAAAACGCTTATCTGGTGATCCAACGGGAAGAGGAATTCAAAAACAGTACAATGGGAGAAGTAATGAAGATCATGACCGGACTGGCTGATATTGTCTATTTCTCTGCACGAAAACTGAGTTCTTCCCGTGGAGGAGGTATCTGTACCGACAATGTAGACATTTATAAAGAGCTGGAAGCGCTTGTACCGCTGTTCGAAGGATTCCTCACCTACGGAGGTATCTCGGTGCGTGAAATTGAAGCGATGGCTGTAGGTCTGTATGAAACGCTCGACGAGACGATGATCAGCCAGAGCCCCAACTTTATCGCTTATTTAGTGAATGCGCTTGACACATACGGTGTACCGGTAGTAAAGCCGGCCGGAGTGCTGGGTGTCCACGTGGATGCGATGAAAGTGTGTGAACATATCCCACAGAAGGAATATCCTGCAGGTGCTTTGGCTGCTGCGCTTTTCCTTATCTCCGGTATCCGCGGAATGGAAAGAGGATCTATCTCCAACCAACGTGACGAGTATGGCAACGAGACCTATGCCGATATGGAACTGGTGAGATTGGCTATCCCGCGCCGTGTATTTACCTTATCACAAATCAAATATGTAGAAGACCGTATGACCTGGTTGTATGAAAACCGGGCGCTGATCGGCGGACTCCGATTTGTATACGAGCCGCCCGTGCTCCGTTTCTTTATGGGCGGATTGGAGCCGGTGAACGATTGGCCACAGAAACTGATCGCCAAGTTCAAAGAGGACTTCGGAGAAAGTCTATAAGAAGTAGAGTAAAAAGGCCGTTTTTTAAACGGCTTTTTTTCTTAACACTCATTTATCATAATTTAATCGACATCTTCCCTACTATTTCATTCAATTGTTGTATTTTTAAAAATTATTGCAAAATTCAAGATAAAAATGAAACAAAACGCCCTTTTTCTGGTATTGGCACTCTTTATATCAGGAACCATTACCGTTCAAGCCCAGGAGATTATCGCCCACCGTGGCTATTGGAAAACCGATGGTTCAGCCCAGAATTCCATCACGGCATTGATGAAAGCCGATTCAATCCGTGCATATGGTTCGGAAGTGGATATATGGCTCTCTTCCGATGGTATTCCGATGGTGAATCATGATGCCCATGTCACCCTGAATGGCGAGAAGCTGATCGTGCAGGATACTCCGGCCGCCACTCTCCGGAAAGTAAAGCTAGCCAACGGGGAAATCATACCGACGGTGGAAGAATATTTAGATGCTTTTACCCGATGCAAACACACGAAACTCATTATTGAGTTTAAGTCGCACAACTCAAAAGAGAGAGAGGATGAACTGGCCGAAAAGGTGATTCAGATGGTACGCGATCGCAACCTGCAGGATAGAGTGGAATACATTGCCTTCGGAATTAATTTTGTACAACAGGTAAGAAAACTTGATCCAAAAGCGCCGGTCTTTTACCTGAATGGCGATTTAAGTCCCAAGGTTCTTGCAACGATGAAACTGAGCGGATTCGACTATCATTTTAATGTAGTATATCAAAAACCGGATTGGGTGAAAGAAGCGCATGGATTAGGACAGAAAGTAAATGTCTGGACAGTAAACAGCCCGGAAGATATCCAAAAAATCATCGATCTGAAAGTAGATTATATCACCACCGACGAACCTTTACTGGTAAGAGATATACTACAGAAACAATGATCCGGTAACCGTTCAGATAAAATAAGATAGTGGCGGGCATCTATATCCATATTCCATTCTGCAAGACGCGGTGCACTTACTGTGATTTTTACACCGGTACCAATGAAACGCAGATGGATGCATTCGTCGATGCGCTCTGTACTGAAGCAGGGATAAGGAAAGATGAGATTCCCGAACGGGTGGAGACCATCTATTTTGGTGGAGGGACTCCTTCGCGGCTCCGACAGGAACATTTAGAAAAGATATTTGATACCTTACACAACCACTTTTCCATTGCTCCGGATGCGGAGATTACCGTGGAAGCAAATCCCGACGACCTTTCTGAGGAGTATGTAGACATGCTATCCGGGTTACCGATAAACCGGCTCAGTATCGGTATACAAAGTTTTGATGATAGGGAATTGAAATTCCTGAGCCGGCGTCATTCCGCCCGGCAGGCCATCGACGCGGTGAAGAGATGTCAGCAACATGGATTCGGGAATATCAGTATCGACCTGATGTACGGATTGCCGCAACAAACAGAGGAAATATGGCAACAGAATCTGGATCAGGCCATAGCTCTCAATGTTTCTCATATATCATCCTATCATCTTATTTACGAAGAGAAAACCCGGATGTATTCACTTCTACAGGCAGGAAGAATAACACCCGTGGGCGAAGAGGTCAGTACAACCATGTTCGCCATGCTGATCAACCGGCTCACATCGCATAGTTATATTCATTATGAAATATCGGCATTTGCCAGGGAGGGCTATTTCTCACGGCACAACAGCTCCTATTGGAAGAATAGGAGATATCTGGGTTTAGGTCCTGCCGCACACTCATTCGACGGCGACAACCGTTCCCGCAATATCCCCTCACTTATACGATATATCAAGGGGGTTGAATCGGGCACATTGAACCGGGAGACAGAACATCTCAACACGAGTGAAAAATACAATGAGATGATTCTTACAGGCCTGCGCACGATGTGGGGACTTGATCTCGCAGAACTCTCAACCCGCTTCGGCGATAAATATCACCGCTACTGCATGCAAAATGCACAGAAATATCTTGACGGGGATCTGCTCAAAATTGAAGAGGGTATCCTTATACTCACCCGCGACGGTATTTTCATCTCTGACGGCATCATGAGTGACCTGATGTGGATCGATTAGCGGTTACAGCATCTCCTCCTGTTTTTGGAAATCATAGAATGTCTTGCGCATCAGGTCGGCCAGCGACAACTGGTAATTGATATAGGCTCTCAGGTGAGATGTATAGGCATTGTTCAGACGATTTCTCTCCAATGCCAATCCCTGACTGTCGATATCTCCATCTGAAAAACGTTGTCGTGTTATCTCAAAACTTTTTTCTGCCACCAACACGTTCTTTTCCAGCACCTGTAACCGTTTTAAATTGCTGTTGATACTGGCGATCAGATTCTTTACTTCAGTTTCTATCTCTCTTACAACTTCTTCTTTCCGATAGTTGTATTGTTTCAACCTCGACTCGGAAGCCCTTACCAATGCCCTGTTTTCTCCCCAGTCGAGTATAGGGATCGTGATGGTCAGACCAACACCATAGCTGGCATTTCGATCCAACAGGTTACTGTAGGAATTTTTTATAGAAGAAAAAAGACTGATATCATTTCGCTGATCAACTCCGGCCCTCTCAAAATAGGCATCGATGCTTCCCCTGATCATTCCATTTGATTTTTGCTGCTTTATATTCAACTTCTGCAATTCTATCTGAATATCCTGCTCCCGTACTTCCAACCGATTCTTCAATGCCATTTCCACAGCCTTCTCCGGATCCACCACCACAATCTGGTAATCCAATTCGTTATGCAGGGATATACTATCATCCAAGGTCAGACCTAACAGTTCCTTGAATGAGTTTTTAGCGGATATCTCGTTCAAAACAGAGATATCATAATTGTTTTGTGCCTCTGCCAAATCGACTTCCATCTGTAAAGCATCTACTTCCCGGATAAGTCCTGCAGCATATTTGTTCTGTGATATTTCATGCGCTTCCATCTGCCGCTCCAGGTCGAGTTGAGCTATCTCGGTACTTCTCTGCAGCGACAATAAATTATAATAGGCACTACTCACCTGATATACCAGATTCAGTTCCTCCCTTTTATACTGTTTATTAGAACGTTCATAATCCAGTTCTGCCCTCTTGAGAGACGAACGGATACTATTATATGCGTAAAAGGATTGGAGTGGCTGGTTAAATCCTATACGGGAACGGAGACGGGAGGACCTGAAATTGCTATTTAAATTCTCCCCGCTCGATAACATACTCTGAATAAAAATATTACCATCTGTGGGAAGCGGCTGATTGATAGTCAGTACAGTAGAGTAGCCCAGTTCCTTCATAGGGTAATAGAAGGTAATACCTGTTGTGTCTTTCCAGCTCTCAATCGTTTCGGTGTATTGAGGAGCTCCGATAGACATGTCAATATGCGTCTTTAGCCGACTGGTGGCCGATTTCAAATTATATTCGGCAATTTTCAGGTCTTCGCCTAATTTCAACATACTGTAACTTTGAGTTTTAGCTATCTCTATACTTTCTTCCAAAGTAAGTGTATGTACTGACTGGCTATGCAGCAACAGTCCAGAGAAATATAAATATGTACAGATTAAAAACAATTTCTTCATCACATTATATTGATTTGGGATTCTAAATTCAAAATTACCAATTGCACCTATTCACATTAGCACATTGGCATATTGGCACATTAGCATATTAGCACATTGGCATATTAGCACATTGGCATATTGGCACATTAGCATATTGGCACATTAAAGCACTCTTCTCTGAAGGTTCTGCTGATCGGAATGGATCATCCCATCCTTGAGATAGATATTGCGGTGAGCATAATTGGCAATCTCCTGTTCGTGGGTGATCAGGATAATTGTATTGCCCTCCTTATGCAGATCTTCGAACAAGCGCATAATCTCCACGCCGGTCTTCGAATCGAGTGCTCCGGTAGGTTCATCGGCCAACAGTATTCCCGGGTTAGTAACCAATGCCCTGGCAATAGCAACCCTTTGCCGTTGTCCCCCACTCAATTCGGAGGGTTTATGATGTAACCGGTCCGACAGTGTTACTCTCTCCAACGCTCTCAATGCCCTTTCCCTACGCTCAATAGCGGGCACTCCTGCGTAAATCAAAGGCAATTCAACATTCTGAATGGCATTCAACCGGGGTAAGAGATTAAAATTCTGAAAAATAAAACCGATCTCTTTGTTTCTCGTCAGCGACAGGGCATCATCATCCAACGTGCTTACATCAATATTATTCAGATAATAATGGCCACTGGATGCAGTATCCAGACAACCCAGGATATTCATCAACGTCGATTTCCCCGAGCCGGAGGGTCCCATGATAGCCACATATTCATTCTTCTCGATGTTGAGATTGATACCATGTATGACGGGGATTTCAGTCTCTCCAAGGGAATAACTCTTTCTTAGCTCTTTTATTTCTATCAGCATGATGTGCTTCTTTTATTCATAACGAATGGAATCAACCGGCTTTAAGTTCGCAGCATTCTTAGCCGGCAGGTATCCAAAACTAACCCCGACAATCACCGAGAAGGAGAAGGCAATAAAAACGGAATAGGGCCTGATAAAGGTGGTAATGTCTGTAAACAGGGTAACCGACAACGACAAGATGATACCGATCAGTACCCCGATCACCCCGCCGGTAATACTGATTGCCACTGATTCGGTGACAAACTGGCTCATAATATCAATCTTGCGGGCACCGACCGACCGCCGGATCCCGATCTCCCGGGTACGCTCCATAACGGTTGCCAGCATGATATTCATGATACCGATCCCCCCTACCAGCAGTGATATGGCCGCAATCGCGCCCAGAAGGATATTATATATCTGGCGCTCTTTTTCTTCCTGTTTCAACAGTTCATAAGGGATGACGATGCTGTAATCATTATTATTAAAGTGGTGACGTTTCAATATCTCGTCAATAATCCTGGAAGCTTCGATCAGCCTGTCTGAATTATTGATCTGTACAGTGATCTGCTGTATTTCACTGGAGAGGATATTTTCCCGTGTAAACCGATTCAGGAATAACGAAAGTGGCACATAGACATCGGTATTCAGATCTCTTGCCGCCAGCTCGCCGACCGTTTCGGTAAAAAGGCTCTTCGATGCCAGTACCCCGACCACTTCCAACCACTGGTCGTCAATCTTCACCAGTTTCCCGATCGGGTCCTCACCTTTGAAGAATGTGGCGGCAACACCCGCACCCAGGACACAGACCTTCAACCGCTCGTTATAGTGTTTCTCGCTGATGAAATTACCCTGTTGCACCTTATAATTCATCAGGCTGAGAAAATCAGGCGTAATCCCTATAACGGTCGACTTCACCGACTTGTCATTGAATTTTACCTCGGTACTCTTTTCGGCCTGTGCTGCCACCCTTTCCACACCCGGTACTATCTCCCTGATAACATTCGCATCCTGGATAGAAAGTCCCTGGGAAAATTTGGCACGCACCTCTTCCAGTTCCTCATCCGACAGCGATTTATCCCTGACAATGATGTTGTTTACACCCAAATCCTGGTATTTTGCGATAGCCTCCCGTTTCGCTCCTTCACCTATCGATAACATGGTGATTACCGAAGCCACACCAAAAATAATTCCCAACATCGTCAGGAAAGAACGGAATTTATGGTCGACCAGTCCCTGTAACGCCAAACGAATATTTTCTCCGTATTGCATATCCTCTCTTATAAAAATTCACAACTAACTGTCATACCTGGCTTTAGCCTTTCATCCGGCTTTAATATCGTGACTTCCACATCAAAAACCCGTTGACGCGACTTTTGGTCTTTTAACCGGCAAAGTTTCCCGATATAAGCAACTTCACCGTCGAAGACGACTTTAGGCAATGCATCCAGACGCACAGCCACTTTCTGGCCGACCTTCAACTTCAAAAAATCGGTTTCATTCACCTGGGTATTCACTTTCATGAATTCCAACTCAGGTACATTGGCCAGGTTATTACCTGCATAAATATTATCTCCGATCTTGTATAAGCTTCTATTCATTCCCCGATAGTTAAATTCTACCTGGAATACGCCCGACACGGGTGTACGCAAGGTAAGTGTGGGAAGAATTGCTTTGGCGTTCTCTATCTCTTTCCTGATCTGTTCGACCCGGATCTCCTGAATTCTTAAATCTCTCTCTTTGATAATCTTGCTTAACTCATAGATACGTTTTTCTTTCTCGAGACTGATCTCCGCCTGTTCAAACTCCAGTTTTTTGATGTTTCTCAACCGTTCCGATTCAAAACGGGATGCTTCCAGTTCGATCTTCTTCAGGTCGAATGACGACAATTCGTTCTTTATTCTTGATTCGCTCTCCTGCTCTCTGTTTTCCTGTTCCACATATAATTTTTCGAGTACAGCCAGTTGGGTTTCCAGATTACTCTCCTGATCCAGGATAAACTTATTGATTTCTGCGGGATCTAATTGTGCGATTGAATCTCCTCTTTTCACTATCTCCCCATGGTTCAACAAGCCGATAATCTTCATCTGGTACCAATGCCGCCCATATCTCGGTATCACAAAAGAGACAGAATTGATGGCAGCAAGCTCTCCCGTCTCTACAATGGTGCTTCCATCCGATCCCCTTTTTTCAGTACCGTCCATCCCCGGACCCTTGTTGCAGGAAACAGCAAGAAGCAGGTACATCAGCACTAAAAGAGTATATATTATTCTATTTTTCATATATCTTAATTTAGAATCAAGAACCAAGACTGTTAGAATTTTAGATTTTTGATATAGAATTTGGGATTTATCAATATAATTGGCATATTGACACATTAGTACATTGGCACATTAACCAGCCTCCCCACTCTCCGGCTTCTTCTCTTCTGTCTCGACAGCAAACGGATCAACCAGTGCGATCTCGTCCCCTTGTTTTAAACCATCGACGACTACTACATAATCGCTGTTATTCTGTCCGACTTCAATTTCGACCTTATCGTAACCGCTTCCGCTCTTTTTATAGACGAAGCTCTTATCACCTTCAGCTCTCACCGCATCCAAAGGAATATAAAGCACATCATCTATCTGATCGATGATGATCCTGCAACTCACGGTAAGGCCGGGAAGCAGGTTCTTATTCGATTCATTCAGCAATATCTCTACAGGGAATACTTTTATCTTCGACGATCCCTCTTTATTCACCGCCAGGTTCGCGATTGAATTGACCGTCCCCGCGAAGATACTGTCGGAGAACGCATCCGGCTTAACCTCCACACGCAGCCCTTTACTTATTTTAGCGACATCTACCTCATTGATCCTCACCGTTGCCTTTAACACAGACAAGTCGGGGAGTTGGATAAGTGGGAATCCACTCCAGCACTGATCGCCAATCTGAAACTTATTACCGCTACTCCAATTACGTGAAATGATGGCAATTCCGGCAGAGGGGGTGACTACCGACAGCTTATTCAACGTCTCATGCGCCTCTTCGAGTCGTGCCACGAACTGGCTAATGGAGAGGTCTTTCTGTTTCACCTCTTCCTTCTGTATCTTTATCCGGTTATCTATCTGCTCTTTGGCTCTCTCCAAGGCGATATCAGCCTTGTCCAGATTCAACTGGATCTCTTTTTTCCTGATATCCGATTCATATTCTGCCGACTCGAAGCGGATCTTGGATATCTCATGGGAGATCCGCGCCACCTCATACCCGGCTCTTAACTCTTCGAGATCCGATTTTTGCTGGGCAATCATCCTGTCGTACTCGGCTTTGGCAATCTCCAGACTCGACTCCGCCTCGACGATCCCTTTTAATACCTCGGAAGGATCAAATACAATCAGTGTATCACCGGCTTTCACCTCTTCACCATCCTTTACCAGCTCAGTAATCTTCAGGTTACCATATCTCCAGGAGATAAGTGGAGCGACAATATTCATCGATTCCACGGCTTCAATCTCCCCCTCTTCGTACAAATCGAGATAAAGGGTTCCCTTGGCTACTTTCCCTACAGGTACCTGCTGAGTCTCTTTTTTACCACATGCTATAAAAAAGAGTAAACAAAAAAGAAGAAGAAATTGTGTTGTAATTTTATACCCCATCTTAATAGTATTAATTCATACGACCTCTATATAATATACACACTATCGGATTGAATCTGAGAGCACCTTCTTTCCCCTTATGAGTGAAGCAGGCGGCTTAATCAACGAAACGACCTCTCCCTTTCTCAAACCGGCTGTGACAATCGACTCTTTCATTGACGAGGGACCGGTTGAAATTTGACGCATCTCATATTTATCATTATTATTCCTGACATAGACTACTTTCATGGAATCAACCTCATAAATCGCAATTTGAGGAACGACAATCGTATCACTGATATAAATCGATATGATACGGCTCTTTGCCGTGAATCCGGGTTCGGGTAGTTGCAACACGCTATCGATGGATGCCTCCACCTCAAAGAATTTCACCTTTGACTCCCTTGAGCGGGGTTGTCCTACGGGCAATTTCTTGATAATCCTGCCATAACCACTATTTCCCGGCATGGCATCAAAAGTGTAAGCCACAGAATCGGTGTCGCCAATATGTCTGAAGTCGGTTTCGTTGACCGACATTTTTACTTTCACCTGTTCCATCTCAGGGATAGTCACCACTGGCATATTATTCCAGACATTGTCTCCCACTTTAAGTTTTTCACCAGTCATGCGGGAAGTGGGTATAATAGCCAATCCTTTTTTCGAAGCTCTGACGGTCAATTCATCCAGGGTCTTTCCTGCCGATTGCAACCGGTTGGTCAGTTGCTGGATATTGATTTCCATCTTTCTTATTTCGGACTTGTTGATGATATCGAGTGCATCCAGTTTTTGTTGGAGATTTGCTTTCTGGATGTATGCTCTTTCAAGCTCCAACTCTTTGATCCTCTTCTGGATGGGTGTAGCAAATTTAAGTTGAAGCGAATCGAGGTCTGCTATTTCGGTATCGACATCGTTATTCTTCACCTGTGCTTCCAACAGGGCGTATTGCATCTTCAAATCGGCCCTAACCTTGCTCAACTCGGCGATGGCATTCTCCAACTCAATCTTCATGTTATTATAATTGGTCTGTTGCTCATTATCTTCAAGGATACATACAATATCGCCCTCTTCAACGTAGGTACCGTCGTCGATCAGATAAGTGACGATGGCATCCACATTGCCCGGACACAACATGTTCGTGAACCGGATAGGTTCGACAGTACCATCAATTATAATTGAATTTTCAAAGTCGGTATTGGTTATGGTATAGGTAGATATAACTCTCTTATTTCCCAAATTGCATGAAGAGAAACAAAAAAGTAAAGCTAAAATAAATAATATCTTATCTTTTCCTGGAATAATATAGTTAGATCGATAGCGCACTCGCAGTTTTTTAGTCACGCACTTAAAATAAGCGTACCACATAAATAAGCATTAGAACTACCCGTCTATATTCCTTATTTTATAAGAGAATCAAACGAATTACGCAAATATCGTAAGAAAAGAAGATATACCAAAACAATAATATAAAAAAAAACTTAACTTAGCCCTTCGACCTTCCCATCGATGATATCGATTCGTTTAGCCTGCGGATCTGCGGGTAACCCCGGCATGCGCATCATTTCACCTGCAATGGCAACAATAAACTCCGAACCACGGTTAATGACCAGATCATTGATTTTGAATCGAAAGTCTTTGGCAACTCCATACCATTTGGGATCAGCGGAGAAAGAATATTGTGTTTTGGCAATGCAGACCGGCATTTTTTCGAGCGGAGTGCCTCCGATAAGTTTCAATTTCTTCAGCGCTTTTTCGCCCATTACCACATCATGTGCACCATAAATCCGGGTGGCAACTTTGGTGAGTTTGGTCTCTATATCGTCATCATCATCGTAGGTAAAATTCAACTCTCCAGACGGCCTGCTTTCCACAGCATCCACAACCGCTCTGGCTAACTCTATTGCACCGGTGCCTCCGTCGGTAAACGCTTCATTCACGGCGAATGAAACTCCCCGTTCATAACAAAAAGCGCGTACGGTATCGATTTCTTCAGGTGTATCAAAAGCATATTTATTAAATGCCACCACGACCGACTGTCCGAAACCGGCAAGATTATCGAGATGTTTCCCCAAATTTTCCAATCCGTTCCTCAGGCCTTCCATATCGGGCTCTTTGATCAGCTTCTCCGATGTACCACCATGCATCTTCAATCCCTGCGCCGTAGCAACGATAACTGTCAATTTGGGTCGTAAGCCACTCTTACGGCACTTGATATTGAAAAATTTTTCAGCGCCCAGGTCAGCTCCGAAGCCGGCCTCTGTAACCACATACTCACCATACGTCATTGCCATTTTAGTAGCCAGTACCGAATTGCAACCGTGGGCAATATTGGCGAACGGCCCCCCATGGACAAAAGCAGCCGTATTCTCTGTCGTCTGTACCAGATTAGGATGAATAGCATCTTTCATCAGTACGGTGATGGCGCCTGCTACACCCAGGTCTTTCACCGTAAACGGTTCTCCATTAATCCTATATCCCAACAATATGTTCTCAATCCGTCGGCGGAGATCGTTTTCATCTTCTGCAAGACAGAGGATAGCCATCAGTTCCGATGCGGCAGTGATATCGAATCCACCTTCCTGAGGGATACCGTTACCCGGTCCAAGACCCGTTACGATATAGCGTAGGCTGCGGTCGTTCACATCCAACACTCTTTTCCAAAGCACTTCTTTGATTTCCTCTCCGGTACCTTGTACCCGGAAGATATAGTTGTCGAGCAATGCTGAGATAGTATTGTGTGCAGTCGTCACAGCATGGAAGTCGCCAGTAAAATGGAGGTTGATATTCTCCATTGGAAGTACCTGGGCATATCCACCGCCGGCAGCACCGCCCTTCATCCCGAAGACGGGTCCCAGTGATGGTTCTCGCAATGCGACAATCGCATTCTTCCCGATCTTGTTCAATCCAAGGGTCAACCCTATGGAGACCGTCGTCTTACCGATCCCCGCTTTGGTAGCAGTAATAGCCGTCACTAATATCAGATTGCTATGCTCTATTTTTTCCTGGTTGATCAGGTGAAGAGGTATCTTAGCCATATGTCTTCCAAAACCAATCACCTCTTCACGGTCAATCCCTATACTTTCCGCTACATCTTTAATTTTTCTCAAACGAGTCTCCCTCGCAATTTGAATGTCTGATTTCATTTTTTTAGAGATTTATAGAACTAAGAGTATTAGAGCCAGGACTTTTAGACTTTTAGAACCAAGACTTATAGAGCCAAGATTATCAGGATGAAAACTTTGTGAGTAAATTTTTATTCTTGGATTTCTTGACATTTCCTATTCCTATTTCTTATTTCTAACTTCTTATTTAACTATGTCTATTTTCAATTCTAAGTTATATCTTATTATTAATTAGTATTTATCCATATTGGCATATTATTTCAACTTTTCCTCCAACGCCATCAGTTGGTCACGCAATTGTGCCGCCTCCAGGAACTCCAATTTCTTCGCCGCCGCCAACATGGCTTTGCGGGTCTGTTCGATTTTCTTCTTCAGATCGTCTTTCGAAGCATATTCCGGCACCGGTTCGGCGGCCATTGCAGAATAATCTGGCTCCACGTATGCTCTCGCTTCGGAGATCGACGTATATTCTTTGGTGAGAGCCGATGAACGTGCTTTCTTTATTTGTTGTGGCGTGATGCCATGCTCTTCATTATATTTTATCTGCTTTTCCCGTCTGCGGTTGGTTTCCTCAATAGTCATCCGCATACTGTCAGTCATCTTATCGGCATAAAAGATCACCTTTCCATTTACGTTACGAGCCGCACGGCCAGCCGTCTGGGTGAGGGAACGGTGAGAACGGAGAAATCCCTCCTTATCAGCATCAAGTACCGCCACGAGAGATACTTCAGGCAGATCCAACCCTTCCCGTAGCAGGTTCACACCGATCAGTACGTCAAACAACCCGTTACGCAATTCGTCCATGATTTTCACCCTTTCCAACGTCTCCACGTCGGAATGAATATAGTTGCATCGAACACCATTCTTTGTCAGGTAATCGGTCAATTCCTCCGCCATGCGCTTGGTGAGGGTGGTCACCAATACGCGCTCATTAACCTCCACCCGTTGCCGGATCTCTTCCATCAGGTCATCAATCTGGTTCAGGCTGGGACGCACATCTATCGGTGGGTCAAGCAATCCTGTCGGCCGGATCAACTGGTCGACCACGATACCTTCCGACTTCTCCAACTCGTAATCAGCAGGAGTTGCGCTTACAAAAATAATCTCGGAAGCCAGCGACTCGAATTCTTCGAATTTTAACGGTCGGTTATCGATCGCTGCCGGCAACCGGAAGCCGAACTCTACAAGATTGATTTTGCGGGAGTGGTCCCCTCCATACATAGCCCTGATTTGAGGAATAGTAACATGGCTCTCGTCAATAACGGTCAGAAAATCGTCCGGAAAGAAATCAAGCAGGCAGAAAGGGCGTGTGCCGGCGACACGTCCATCGAAATAGCGGGAATAGTTCTCTATCCCGGAGCAATAACCTATCTCCTTGATCATCTCCAGGTCATAAGTCACCCTTTCGTAGAGTCGCTTTGCCTCATAGGGTTTCCCAATTTCCTGAAAGAACTCCACCTGTTTTCCCAGATCGATCTGTAACTCATCAATTGCCCTGTTAATACGCTCCTGGGTGGTGACAAAAAGATTCGCCGGAAAGATGCGGTAAGAATCTAACCGTTCGATGGTGATTCCACTTAATGGATCTACCGACTCGATACTTTCTATATCGTCTCCCCAGAAAATAACGCGAATGATATAATCGTGATATGCCAGGAAGACATCCACCGTATCTCCTTTCACCCGGAAATTTCCCCGGTTGAAATCGGCGGTTTCATTCCTCGAATATAGGCTATTTACTAACAGACGTAAAAACTGGTCGCGCTCCATCACCTGCCCCTCACGGATATCGATGGTAGTCTTATTAAAATCTTCAGGATTACCAATACCATACAGACAGGAAACGGAAGAGACTACAATCACATCATTTCTCCCCGAAAGCAGGGAAGAAGTAGCTGCCAACCGCAACTTCTCGATCTCATCATTGATAGAGAGATCTTTTTCGATATAGGTATCGGTCGTCGGGATATAAGCCTCCGGCTGATAGTAATCATAATAGGAAACAAAATATTCCACCGCGTTATTTGGGAAGAAACTCTTGAACTCGGTATAAAGCTGGGCGGCCAATGTCTTATTGTGGCTTAACACCAGCGTAGGTTTATTTATCTGTGCAATTACATTGGCTACCGTAAAAGTTTTACCTGACCCGGTAACCCCCAACAGAGTCTGATAGGGGATTTTTTGTTGAAGCCCTTCCACGAGTGCCATAATCGCTTCCGGCTGGTCGCCGGTCGGTTTATATGCCGATGTGAGTTGAAAATCCATAGATATGTTTGAACAAACAGATATAAAATTAGTTTTCCGGCTTTCCTGTCTGTATGACATCGGCCATTATCACCATTATGCCACTTAGGGATAGGATTGCGTCTCAGATATACTATCGGTAACGATTGTATCGTTAGGCTGAGGCATGGAAAGCTGTTGATATCTCTGTTGCGCCTCTGCAATATAATCACCGCCAATACTACCATTTTCTGCTTGCTTCATATAATCGGAATAAGCCTCCTGCGTATTCATTTGTAAGGCTCCTATCCAAAGAAGCGAGTCGAGCCTTATTTTCGCCAGCGAAGCGTAAGGAGTGCCGGTATTTCGTTCCAGAAAACCTAGCAACTCTGCGACGTTGTTTGTTTTTTTCATTCTTTCCCATTCCGATATCTCTTCCGATTTCAGTCTGAGAAGGCCAGCCTGCGCTTCGTCGAAATAAGCTCCATGGGGATACGCTTCCATATAGGTAAGATATCCCGCTACCGTATTCGATCTTACCGCTGCATTCCATCCGCTGCGATCCAGATTGGGTTTGCGTATAGTTGAGTTATAGATAAAAAAGGCACCTGTCAGCAGAGCGATCACCAAAAAAAATAGCAGAGGAACAACCATTTTACTTGTCTTCTTTGGCGCCCAAGTTTCCGTTTCTGGCTCGAATTCATCTGCTTCTTCCACTCCTAACCCCGTTTTCACATTACTCTTTTGTGGTTTCCCTCCCAATCGGGCATCCACAAACTTGACACTCGGCCAATCCTTTACCGGTATATCTCCAGCAGCAGGAATTTTTTTGTCTCCCACCTCTTTCGGAATATCCACTTCATATTCATTATGGATCTTCCTGGTACAATCATCACAAAACAGTGCTTCTTCCGGTTTGGTTTTTCCACAAAGGGGACAGAATTGAGACATAGTTTTTTCCAAATCTATTAAAACTTTAATCTACAAATTTACAAGAATTTATTTTGAAATAGCCATAATTCACATATTAAAAACAGGACCATCTTTTCAGATGGCCCCCGTTTCATTTATCCGTACAGATCCGTATTAATCTATGCCCGTGAGATACAACTAAATCTTAGCAGATCATTTATTTTTTCGAAGAGGAAGAATGTATGCTATTTTAAGATCAAGTGCAGGTTTGTATCCTCTACCCTGCATTGCTGAATATTTTTGCTGTAACGGACAAATTATGTACATTTGAAAACAGATTCAATAATTCGAATCATCATATCAACTAATCAATAAATCAACAAAATGTCCTATATAAAAGAACGGATACAATCTTTCGGATATGCCTTCAATGGTTTGTATTCGTTATTCAAAGAGACACCTAATGCGCAGATTCATCTGATAGTAGTAGTTGTCACAATCTCGTTGGGATTTATCTGCGAGATTTCCGGTAATGAATGGCTTGCCCTCATCATTGCCCTCGGCTTCCTTATTTCCATGGAGGCTATGAATACTGCATTGGAGAGGTTATCGGATTATGCCTGCCACAAAGAGATACACCCCGTCATCAAAAAAGTCAAGGATCTCGCCGCCGCAGCCGTCCTGATCGCCGCTTTGAGTGTATTGACGGTAGGGATCATCATCTTTCTACCTAAAATCTTCTGACACTGTATGACTGAATCTTCACTCTCTCCGACAGGAATTTCAACGGACTCCATTCGCGTGCAACTTCTCAGGATCGACCGGAAGAGAAAATTGCTTATCTGCACGACCCTGGAAAATTCAGGGACGGCGCTGATTGCAAGGTACGGTATTTCACCAGAAAACAGCGCTTTTGACAGTTCAGTGGAAAGATTTGAGGAGGGCGCCAATTTAAACTTTATAGACTGTGTGATAGACGGCGATGGTTTTCTAATCCCTAATTATATCATCCTCGAACCCGATTACCTGATCGATGCTTCCGCGATCGCAGAATGTTTTCAGGATTATGCCATATCACCACTCCACTACTTCCGCAACAAATTTGATAAAAAAGAGAACCGCTCCTACCTGCTATTGGGAAATCTGGCAAACTTTTTCCTCGACGAACTGGTATTTGCCCAGAATCCCGAGGAGGTCTCCTTCAGAGATGTATTCATGAGATCATTCAAACAGTCGCCTTTTGAGTATGCCAGTTGTGAGGATATCCGTTCCGAAAGTGATTTCCGGGAATTTATGAATAAGGCCCAAAGCCAGTTTGAGAATATCAAACGGGTAATCAGTGACGACTTCCCGGGAGAGGGAATCGACCTGCATCATTGCACGCTGGAACCATCATTCTATTGTGAGAAGTTCGGTTTTCAGGGGCGACTCGACTTGCTACAACCCCATACAGAAGAGACAGAAGCTCGAATCGTAGAATTGAAATCGGGCAGATTGCCCTTTCCCTCTTTCGACAACAGTAAGATCACGCTCAATCATGAAGTACAGACCGCCGTATATCGGATGATGGTAGAGACTGTCTTCGGGAAAGAGGTACAAGGAATACAAGCCTCCATTCTCTATTCAGCGGGCAGCCGTTCGGGAGAGAACCTTCGGTGTGCAATAGTAAACGGTGAGTTGGAAAAATCTATCCTGAACCTCCGTAACCTGATAGTGGCCAATGAACAGATGTTGATCCGGGGAGATAACAGAGATCCGGAAGCTCTCTTTACTTCCCTGTTCAATTTCCTTCAAACAGAGCAAAAACTCCCTATATTTTTCACCGGAAAAATTGAAAAGATCCGCACTCTACTATCAAAATGCAGTGATTTGGAACGGGATTTCTTCTATCGCTATATCCGGTTTATCTCAAGGGAGTTGTATCACCAAAAAATCGGAGATATTGCCTATGGCACCCCTACCGGTACGGCCGCGCTGTGGAATACCCCTTTCAGCGAACGCGCCGAAGCCTTAGATGTGCTTTTCAACCTCTCTATCCGGACGATCGATGACTCGGGCAATGACATGACAATCCTCTTTACCCGAAATCAGGCAGATAATGATATTGTAAATTTTCGTGAAGGTGAGATATGTATTGTCTACCCGAGGGAAAATGAAAAAGACACGGTCTTGAATCGGCAGATACTGAAAGGATCCATCGTGCAGATTACTACGGAAACAGTAGAAGTGCGTTTTCGCTACAAACAGAAAAACAGGCGTTTCTTCGAAGAAAGTCAGCTTTGGGCCATCGAACACGATTCTATTGACTCTACTTACAACAGTATGTATAAAAGTCTCTATTCCTTTCTAGGAGCTTCTTCGAAAAAGAAAGAGGTCCTGCTGGGATTATTGCCCCCGGAAGTGAACGGCAAGACGCCTTTTGAGTATGAGAATAGAGGCGAAAAAGATAATTACCCTGAAAACATCATCCAAAAAGCGATGAATGCTCAGGACTATTTCCTGATTGTAGGACCACCCGGCACCGGAAAGACATCAATCTTTGCCCGTCGGCTTATCGAAGAGTATCATGCACAACGGGGAAAAAATGTCATGGTACTGGCCTATACCAACCGTGCAGTGGATGAATTGTGTGAAGCCATTAACGCCGCTTTCGGATGTCATAAGGGAGAGTGCGATGAATATATCCGGGTGGGAACGGAACTCTCATGTGCCGAACCTTATCGGCACCGGTTGCTGCAACGGATCTCGGAAAAAGCCAAAGACAGGGAGTCGCTACGGCATAAAATCGACAGGACACGGATCTACATCTCTACCCTCGCCTCCATTAATGGGAGAATGGAACTTTTCAATCTCAAACATTTCCATGTGGCCATCATCGACGAAGCATCACAGATATTAGAACCGCAGATCATTGGCCTCCTGCCCCGTTTCGGCCGTTTCATCATGATTGGTGATCATAATCAACTATCGACTATCGTACTACAGGATCGTCAATTTTCCGAAATCAATGAGCCACCGCTACGTGAAGCAGGCTTTATCGATTGCCGAGACTCGCTCTTTGAGCGGTTGTTGCGTCGTTGCCAGGCGAAGAAATGGCATCATGCCTATACGCAACTGAACCGTCAGGGACGAATGCACAACGATATCGCAGCTTTCCCGGCAACCAGTTTCTACTCCGGACATCTTTTTCCGGCACTTCGTTGGCAATCGGAAAAATGGGAACTTCAAAGCTTCTCAGACAACCTTATAGACCAGTGCGTAGCCATAAAACGTACCACTTTCTTTTCTACCGAAAAGATCAATCACTCCTCACCTTACGACAAGATCAACGAGGCCGAAGCCGATCTTATAGTTACTATTCTGACATCTCTCCAAAGGGTATATGAGGCAAACGGAAAATTATTCGATACGAAAACAATCGGTATTATTGCTCCTTATCGCAATCAGATTGCACTGATCAGACACAAACTGTCGCTATCCGGAATCCCTGACTGGAAAAAAATCATGATCGATACCGTCGAGCGATATCAGGGAAGCCAGCGAGATGTAATCCTGATCTCCTTCTGTGCCAATAAATCCTATCAGATGAATTTTCTCTGTAACCCGAACCACGACGGAACAGTGGACAGGAAACTCAACGTGGCGATCACCCGCGCCAGACAACAACTGTTCCTTGTCGGTAATGGCACTATCCTGCGGGAGTCTCCGATCTATTCCGCCCTGATCAACTTTTATCGGAAGAGAAATAATTATTCGGTAGTTGGGGATGAGTGCACTGTTTAAATGTTTTAGCGTTTAACGATTTAACAATAATAAAAGATGATTAGAAGAACTTTATTTATCTCAACGATGCTTGTCGCATGTGTTGTGACGATTGCCCAAAACAGCATTGTTGTTGCGGAGAGTGAGAAAACATTAAATTCCCAATGGAATGGTAAACGTGTAGCTTATCTGGGAGATTCGATGACGGATCCTGATATCAGAACGACCGACAAGTGGTATTGGCAGTTCCTGAAAGAACTGATGAACATAGACTACACGGTATATGCCAAAAGTGGTTTTCAGTGGGATGGAATGTATGAAAAGGCGAAAGAAGTGATTGCCAAAGAAAAGGACTCTATCGACGCTATTTTTATCTGGGCAGGCACCAATGATTATAACATGAGTACAATCATAGGCGATTTCTTCACCGAGACTATCGAAATAGTGAATTACAACGGGAAGGACACTTACCGGAAACATCGTACACCTATTATGACAAATGCCACCTTCTGCGGACGTATTAACAAG
The DNA here is from genome assembly GCF_034927365.1 of Proteiniphilum sp. GTDB lineage: Bacteria > Bacteroidota > Bacteroidia > Bacteroidales > Dysgonomonadaceae > Proteiniphilum. Next base: position 135,866 of record NZ_JAYFQD010000002.1, read on the forward strand.
ACCCTTTCGTTATTAAAAGAAAATTATCCCGACAAGCAGATCATCATATTGACACCCATACATAGAGGTGATTTCACAGCGGGTAGCACCAACGTGCAACCCAATGAGAATTATGCCAACGGTCTTGGTCTATATCATGAAGCCTATGTCGAAGCATTAAAAAAGGCAGGTACATACTGGTCGGTACCGGTTATTGATTTACACGGATTAACTGGCATTTTCCCCGTTTCCGATGCTTATCTCCCTTATTGTGCAAGTGAAACGGATCGCCTTCATCCCAATACGAAAGGGCATTACAGGATTGCAAAAACAATTCAATACCAGTTACTGGCCTTGCCTGGTGATTTTTAATGCAAATTTTTTGTCCAACTTTTTTTATTGTGACAATTTTTTATACCTTTGCACTCCCATTGTCTTGTGGTGTAACGGTAGCACAACAGATTCTGGTCCTGTTTGTCCAGGTTCGAATCCTGGCAAGACAACTTCAAGGCTTTCCAAACCCGCTCTCAAGGCGGGTTTTTCTTTTCCATAAACAACTTTGATTTAGGTAAGCCATACCTTCCAAACAAGTTAAAATATCACAATCGCTTTATTTTTGTTCAAAACAAAATATCTTTGTATCAATTACATCAAATTGAATAAGGTATGGACAGGCGTAAATTTATAAAAACAGGAATAGTAGCGGGCACTTTGATCGGAACAAATATCCGTAATGTCAGCTATGCGTTGCCCTATAATGTGGAAGAGACCAGCAACAGGAATAAAGAGCTCTATCTTGACACAAAAGTAAAGCTGGGAGCTACCGGCCTGACCGTCCCTTTGATGGCGATGGGATCCGGGACTTCGGGTTGGAACAACGCATCCAACCAAACCCGCATGGGAATGGAAGCGTTTGTGGGCCTGGCAAGAAATGCCTACAATCGGGGTATGAAATTTTTCGAGATGGCAGAATCCTACGGCTCTCATCCTTTCTTTGGAGAGGCGATGAAAGGCCTGCCACGCGAAGAGTTGACGCTCCTTACCAAAATAGCAAAGACCGACGGTGTTTCAGCAAGTGAAACCCGGAACAAGATCGATTCCTATCGCAAAGTGCTGGGAACCGATTATATCGATATTATCCTGATGCACTGCATGACATCAGGGGGATGGGCAGACAGCCGCCAGGGCGTGATGGAAGGATTATCCCGCGCCAAGGAAGAGGGTATTGTAAAAGCGGTCGGTATCTCTGCGCACAATTTAGAAGCACTTCAGGAAGCGGTCGAATCGTCGTGGGTAGACGTGATACTCGCCCGTATCAACCCGTTTCAGTCACATATGGACGGAACTCCCGAAACCATTAAAGAACTGTTAGGGATCGCCCGCAAAAAAGGAAAAGGTGTTATCGGCATGAAAATATTCGGCGAAGGCAGCCGCGTGAAAGATGAAGAACGCGAACAATCGCTGCGTTACGCCCTGACAGAGTCAAATATACACAGTATGACACTTGGTTTTCAAAGTATAGAGCAAATGAATGATGCTATTGAACGTGTCATACGCATACAAAAGGAAATTGTCCCACTCAAAAGACATACTTCGGGAAAGAGCAAATAGCTTTTCCCAAAAACGGCAGGCAGAGATAGCCGGAATGGATATCAGAATGGATAGCCAATAGCAAAATGAAAGGCAAAATCACGCCCGAAATTGGGCTTGAAAATTGTCCATCGACTACCTTCCGAAAGTGCAGGATTATGTGCTTTCATTCCACCATCAATCCTGATTAACAAGAAATTGAGGTCGAAACGCACACCAAGTCCATACGCCACCGCCAGTTCCTTATAGAAACTATTCCACTGAAACAGACCTCCGGGTTGTTCCACCGAATAATCCCTAATCGTCCATATATTCCCTGCATCGACAAAACCGGCCAGTTCAACTAGTTTAGTAAATTTATGCCGATACTCTACACTGAAATCGAGTTTGATATCGCCTACTCTACGGCCGTAATCGGAACCCAAGGTGTCACGACTATATGTCCCGGGACCCAAAGAACGGGTACTCCATCCTCTCACACTATTGGCTCCTCCACCAAAATAACGCTTTTCGAAAGGTAATACTTCGGAGTTTCCGAAAGGATTGGCTATACCCACTGCCGCATGTACTGCAATAGTGTTGTTCTCATCAAACGCATGCGATGCGGATATATCCAGATCACCCTTCACATACTCGGAATAAGGCAATTTGAAAAGTGTCTCGAACCCTTTGTCATTGAGTTGACCACCTCCCAGGCTGGTTACCAGTCGCGGCAGCCATCCCGCCAACTCAATCCCCATCCGTACCCGTAAGGGAATAACAGGCATACTCCGCCTTCCAATGCGGTTATAGTTAGTATAGGTGAGATTATACATGCTACGCACGATCAACAGTTCATCGTAACTATACCGCAAAATCGGGTTGGCCTCCTCACCAAGATAAAGTCTAATGAAATCATCACTTTTACGGGGCATCCTCACATAGGTCACACCCAACGGTTCCAGCATATGCTGAAAACGCCATTCATTGGATGCCCACTGAAAACGGGAGGAAAGATTAAAGAACTGACGCAGGTAATCGGGGCGGTTCTGGTAGTTAAGCCCTGCTGAAAATTCGGTCGATGCCGAAGGCTGATCACTGAGCCGCCTCATCAACCACGGAAGCATTAACTGTGGGATAGTGAGGGATGCCTCCCCCCCATATTCATAGTAACTATTGTCTATAAGGTTCAGACTATCAGAAGGAGTAATAAATTCATAAGCGGCTTTCAATTGAACACGGAATGTTTCCCCTCCTTTCAGGAAGTTACGGTGTTCATAGGTCACATTACCGGCCACACCGAGATCTCCTGCTGAATTGGTACCATCCACTCCAAACTGCGTGTAATGCAGATTTCCAGGGAAGAGGGTGACTCTCGAGTTGATAAAGGCCGTATCGTTCCGCATGACGGGAGTCAGGTTGATTGAGGACTGATTCACCGGTCCCATCCCGTTCAGAGAAGCATAGGTCCGTTCCACGATCCTGTCGGAGTAGAGCCGCCCGGGACGTAGGAAAGTATTATAATAGACAGCCCGTGGACGCAGAAAACGATCCTTTTCTGAGATGATCTGCATTCCCCGATATTCCACCGTATCCAATTGATTATGGCGGGTTGAGTCTTGCAAGAGAACAGGATCTACTCCGTTAATCACAGTTACGTTTCCTATATAGTGCCTGCGATGGTATGTCGTATCGGAAGGGTTATTCAGGGCAAGCGTCACATCCACCTGATTAGAGCCGACGGTAGTGTCGGCAATAAAATAGATGTTATCTTTCAAAAAATTATAGTATCCCCTGTTTCTCAGCATGGTCGTCATTCTTTCCCTACCCTCTTCCAACACGGCGAGATCAAAAATATCGCCCTCTTTCATTAATTCGAGGCGACGAGTCTGATGCAGAATATTATAGATAGTGGTATCGGCCGAGTGAATTGTATCCCTGAAATTACGGATACGATGTGGTTCGTTGCCCGTCACATTATAAGTTACATTAGCCTTCTTAGCTTTCTTTACCACAGAAGTATCCACCACCGCATTGAGGTAACCCTTATTTTTCATATGGAGACGGATCTGTTCCGCCGAAATCACGGTCAACTGTTCGTTATAAAGTACGGGAGGCTCACCGTATTTGAGGAATTGCCTGTTCATCCAGGTAGAGTTATCATTGGGAATATTGTACATCTGCAATTTCACTCTCCCCAGGAAGAGCATTGATGAATTAGGATTCTGACGTAAATAGGGCTTCAGGGATGTTGAACTGATACCCCTCACATCCGACTTGATATCGGTCTTATTGAGCAGATAACTCCCGTCAGGTACCTTCTTGGTCACATTACAGGCACCCAACAAGCATATCGACAATATTAGCGCTATATATTTTTTCATCATCAAATCACTCCTCCTCCTTCTTCCTGATCGGTCTAAGATCAAGCAAATCCCTCAACCTTTTTGCCTCCCGGGTAACCATAACGCCGGCCCCTTGCGTGTAGGGTGCACGACTATAAAACCGCTGGTTAGCCCGATTAAAAGCTCTCAACATAAGCCAGTTATTGAGATCATACTTTACTTCAAATTCACCCATAAATTGCTGATCACCAGCTAACATAGAAGCATCGCCATAGCTCAGGTTAGTATTAATTTGCAGTCTGTTGTTCATCAAACGGGCCGAAACATCCACTCCCATCCTCACGTTCTCGAGACTACCATCCACCGATTCCAGATTGGTACTGACCGACCAGTTATCCCTCAATGCACTGGCAAACAAGGCATCTAATCCTCTGGAGAGAGTACTCGCCGCAAACTTTGTAGCCATCGACGAACCGAAATTCAAATCCGGCGACCCTTCCGATGGCATAAAACTACCAGTGGTTACCAGATACACTACCTGAAGAATTTTCGTCTCTTCATTCGGCATAAAACTTTTTACACGCTGCTGCACGTCGTTGGAGCTTTCCGGCAATTCCACATCAAATTGCAGGTCCATCCCTTCCAGATTACCTCTGATCTGCAGTAATGCATTCACAGGGACCCGCGTATTGGTCAATTCAGTTTTAAAAGTAGTGCTGAGGGCTGACAGATCCGCCCTTACAGGCCGATAAGCAGTCACATTGAACTGCGTATTCATAGGATTACCTTCCATAGTGAGCCTGCTACCCTCCCGAATATTGAATTCTATGGTACGGAGACTCTGGAAATTATAATGAAATTTTCCGCTGTTAATTACATAATCTCCATAAAGGAGTACGGGAGGTGTAGATCTGGAATTAAAGTTCACATTCAATTCACCATCTCCACTCACCTCAAGCGCGTTACCGGTAGTCGGATCAAGTACCACAGCTGCTTCAAGCAACGGGGTCAGGTTCACGGTAATTCCCATTACAATGGGAATACCCTGAGGCGTGTTCGTGCCGGAATGTGTTTCAACATTCTCATTCTTACGTAGGAATGCGAGTGAATCGGGTTCTTTTGTTTTGCTATTCACATAAATTATACCACTGTATTCGGTTGCTTTCGCCGTTTGCGGAAGCACCACGGTTACATCCGACCGGCTTGAACTGGTCAGATTCCCATTACCAAATATACCAGAAGGAGAGCCTGTCACATTCAACTGCCCCGACAACTTCAGGTTACCGTAAGCCATCAGGTCGGTACGGTTTGCATTGTTCAACAACATGAAATCGTTAAGGCGAATACCCGCTTTATACACCATGCGACCAAAGTTGGTATGTGACAGATTCACATTCAGTAATGCGGTATGGTTATTCTGGTCACGTATCACCAGATCTTTCATTCCCACATTATCTTTGGTAATGTTTATCGTATCGGATATATAATAAGTCACGTTGGTAAATGCCACCTTCATCATCCCGTCATCTATACCAAGCCATCCTTCGGTCACGGGCTCGGAGGGTGTACCCGTAACGCGGATCTCCGAACTCAAACGTCCGCTCAGATCACTAAAGATACTCGCAGTAAGCGGCTTTATGGCTACCAACTTAAAATCAGCAATCTTCAGATTCACATTCATTGGGAAGGGACTGTTTTCCCCGGTAGGTATATATCCCTTGATCTCCAGGTTACGCTCTCCTCCTTTTTCGAGCCATGCATTCAGGTCAAGACCGGAAAGGAGATTATCCCAATTCCCCTCAATCCGTAACGTACCAATAGTATCTTCATGCACAGTGATATTCTCTACCCGAAGCGCTTCAGTCCGTATCATAGGGTTGTCGAGCGCCTGCCTTACGAAAATTTCACCATTGATGGAGCCGCTAAAATTAGTTACGTTAAAAGCATTAAGAATATTCGCTAATTCAGTATTATTAAAATAGATACGGATATTATCGGCTTCACTTTTAGAGGCGACACCATCTATTCCCAATAAGAGCATATTATCCTCACTCATTCCAAAATTGGAGATTACAATGCGATCTTTACTGTAAGCAATCGCAGCATCGTTAAAGTCGATCTGTTTATTGTTGAAAAGGATACTGGAAGGCGAGATACGGATATTTGCCGCCAATTGATCTTCATGGTCACGCAAGAAACCCGCCGTGATCATTATAGTCCCGTTGGAGTGGCTATTGTTTTGCTTCATATCAAAAGAGAGGTGGTTTATCAGTGAATCCAGAACGGCATCACTGTCTAACTTCACGTTGATATACCCATTCTTTTGTACAAGGTAGCTATTCACATCCAATCCTAAACCCGATATACGGTTGAGCAGGTTCAATCTGGTCTCCCGGATATCATTACTTCCCATTATCAACCGGGGAAGATAGGCATCAATCCGTAATGACTCATCGCTAGCCATATCCACATGTCCCGTAATGGAGGCCGGCTCTACGTTATAAAACGGTAATGAGAGGACATAGGAGATATCTTCCGTATTTTGTAGTTGGATATTGAACTGAAAATTATTATTCCCTAATTCGCTTTGTTGGCCTGGATTTTCCTGTTCCACGATCACTGAGGGGAGATGGGGATGGATTGCCCGCATCAATTCTGTCCCGATTGTAGAGAAATAATAATCGCCGGTGATAGTGGCTTCAAAAATAGAAGAGAGGAATTCCATTTTTTTCTGTCCCTGCTCATCGACCGATGCCTGCAGATAAATAGCACCGGGATTATAGAAGAAGTTGCTGTCGGCCAAAGAAATATTATCGAGCACTACCATACCTGTCAGGTCATCCAATGAACGTCCCGATAAATTTCCATCGATGTTTACTCTCAGGTAGGGATCTTTCCAACTCTCAATTGCGACGAATGGAGAGAGGTCGAGACGCTCCACATCTCCTTTCACATCAAATTCCATAGTTTCTCCAAAGGTGATATCGCCTGAAAGGTTGAATTGATTCCTTTCCGTATCGGAACGGATCTCCGCCACCACATTATTGCCGCTGTACAACCCTTCAAAAGAAACATTCGTGTATGGATAATCCCTGAAGGAAGTCGATTCTACACGGCCGTTGGCCACCACAGTGATCGCCGATTCACGCTGGATCGACAACTTGATATTACTGTTGATGGTAGTATTGCCTATACCGGCATTTTCACCTATAATATTGCCTATTTTTATATTATTGGCCCTGACGGGGCCCTCGAAAACAAGGTTTTTAAATTCATTACCTATCCTACCTGTACCGTTGAGCGTGATATCACCCTGTGCGGTAGTTGCCTTACCGTCATAGAGAAACTGTTTCAAACGGCCATCAGCTCTCATCCGCAGATTCATACCTCCCATCGCCAGCAACTGATCGGGGGAGATGTAGTCAGGGGCGCCGATGCGGATCAACGCCTGCAGGTCGTCCTGCGAAACAGAGAAATCCCGCAGATTCAGATGTAGTTCTCCGTTGTGGATATCACTGTAATCGGAGATCGATCCCGATAGATTAATTTCAGTATCGGCCCCGTACCGGAAAACCAGACTCTTCAACTCGGCTTGAGGTAATGTTCCCTCTCCACTGACTTCAAATGAGATCGGCTTATCAAGGTGACCAAATCGGGGCATGAAAATATTGATATCCCGCGGGTCGATCACATTACTTTCTGCAGTGATGGAAAAGAGTTTCGATGTCAACCCGTAAGCGGCATCCTCCACCTGAATACGTGATCCGTTCAATGATATCGTCACACCGTTCGTACTGAGTAAGGAATCCTCCCCTTTCATACTGGCTTTCAAATTATTGAGTATAAGTCCAGCATTCTTCTCTATGAAATTGAGATGACTCACTTCGGCCTTCATGTCATCTATACTCAAGAAATCCAGGCTTCCTTTGAAATTAAAGTCTTGCAGTTGTATATGATTGACATTGAATGTGTCCGGCGTTTCGGGGATCGAAAAGATATTATAATTTATCCCTCCGTTTTTGAGTATCACCTCATTGGCAGTGATACGCCACGTTTTTTTCTCCTTCTCCACCTTTACGGTATCCTCTTTGGCAAAAGCATCAATAATAAATTGGAAATTAAAAGGATCATCCGGCGAAGCACGATGCACATCCGCCCTGAAGTTCTCAATACCGGCCTTATGAACGGTGACCTTATTTCTCAGGAGATCGAGGGCATGTATACGGACTGCAATCTTACCTACATATAGTAACGTATCCTGTTGTAAGTCCTCTACATAGACTCCTTGGAGTTCCACGGTATTGAAAAGACGGATACGGATACTCTCCAGATTGACTTTGGTACCGATAATCGGTCTGATTTTATCCAATGCCACGTTAGCCATCCCCTTCTGCACTGCTGGAATGCTGAAAGCAATGAAAAGTATTACATTCAACAATATAATACTGATAATGACGATGGCGAATATGCGGACAATCTTAGCGAACAACCCAACGAATTATTATATGAGATTCTTTGATTTATTTAATGATGCAATAATACGAAAAAAAGAGAGTAAAAGTCCGCATCGTAGAGAGTTTTAACCAAAAATAGGCTTTTTGAATCTTATTCTACTTTTTTCCACAATAAAGAACTATCGCCATAACTCAAAAACCGGTAATCATTCTGCATTGCATAATCGTATATCTTATGCCAATCGTCGCCAACAAATGCAGAGATCAATAACAACAACGTACTTTGAGGTTGATGAAAATTGGTAATGATGGCATCGGGAAAATGGAACTCATATCCGGGTGCGATCATCAATTGAGTGGAAGAGATAAGACACTCCAGTCCATGTTCTTCAAGATAGTGGAGAATGTTTCGAAGAGCCTCCCTGGGAGCTATCTCTGCCGTATCTTCATACGGTTCCCATTGTCTTACACCTAACTCATCGGCAAGCAGTCCGGGATTGACTCCCAGTTTTCTCCCGATATAATAGAGACTCTCTACCGTACGCATGGAGGTCGTTCCCACCATTACTACTTTCCCCGAATGATGCAGCAGTTGTTCAATGGTTTCTTTCGGCACAGAGATGAATTCGGTATGCATTTCATGATCGGCAAGGGTATCACTTTTGACAGGTCTGAAAGTTCCGGCTCCTACATGGAGGGTGACTTCTGCCGTACGGATCCCTTTGGCGTGAAGCTTTTCCATCACCTCCCCCGTAAAGTGTAATCCTGCCGTAGGCGCGGCCACAGATCCTTCCAGACGGGAATAGACAGTCTGGTAGGTCTCATCGTCCTTCGCTTCGGATGGTCGGTTCAGGTAGGGAGGAATAGGCAATTTTCCTGCAATCTCCAACAATTCGGAGAAGTTGAATCCTGCGTTATCCCAGGAGAATTGCACAATAGTTTCATTTCCTGTCGTACTACTCTTTTCTGCCTTCAGATTCACCAGACCTCCATCAACAGAAAACTGCATCAGCAACGCTCCCTCTTTCCACCGTTTGGCGTTTCCGATCATGCATTGCCAGGAACATTGCCGGCGTTGCTGAAAATTCACTATATAATCGGCCGGATCTTGGGGCGAGAGGCAAAACAATTCGATCTGCGCACCGGTCTCCTTTCGGAACAACAGCCGTGCATGGATCACCCTGGTATTATTGAACAGGAGCAGGCTCCCTTTCGGAAGTAATTCCGGTAGCTCCCCAAACCGGGCAGTACTGATCTTCGTACCATCATACAACAATAACTTTGAAGCATCCCTTTGCTGGAGAGGATATTTCGCAATCCTATCGTCAGGGAGGTGATAATTATATTGTGATATTTGTAATTCTCTTATAGTTTCATTTTTCATCTGATTGCTTTTAAAATCCCATATCCTAAATCCTGCATCCTAGATCTAACATCCCGCATCTTACATTTTTTTACTATCAAAAAACTGATTTTTCGCAATAATTAATGCTTTTATTCCGCAAAATTAGTCAACTTTGCAACACGTAACAACAATAAAAGAGTCAAAACAAGCGTTTCCATCATAAAGTCGTACCGACAAATGAAATACTCTAACGCATTACAATGAATAAATTATCAACAGGGGATACAGTCCGATTCCTCAATACGGTAGGAGGAGGAATTGTAAAGGGTTTCCAGAACAAACAAGTAGTAATCGTCGAAGACGAACACGGTTTCGACGTACCGGTATTGATTTCGGAGTGTGTCGTGGTACAACCGGCCGGAAACGAAAAAATGTCGCAGTCGACAGAAGAAGAGGAGACACCTTACGTCACAGGCAGCCATGTCGCGAAACCTTCTCCAACAGACACAGGAAGGGAAGAAGAGAAGGAGCCCGAAGAAACCCCGGAAGGTGAAAAGATTACCGCATGCCTGGCATGGCTTCCCATGGATATAAAGAATCTGTCGTCCACTTCTTATGAGTGCTATTTCGTCAATGACAGCAACTATTATCTTTTTTTCAGTTATATGAACCGGGAAGGGGGATCAATGAAGATCCGTTACAGTGGTCTCGTCGAACCCAATACCAAAATATTTTTGGAAGAGATCCAAAAAGAGGAACTCAATGAGATAGAAAAGGTAACGGTGCAGTTTACAGCCTTCAAACGAAACAAGCCCTTCAGCCTGAAAGCACCCTGCTCGGTGGAATTGCGTATCGATACGGTGAAGTTCTACAAACTACATAGTTTTCATGAAAACGACTACTTCGAAGATAATGCGCTTACCTATTTCATCATGCGGGATGATATCCCGGAAGATAAGTTTCGGATTACTGTGGACGAACTGGAACAGGCCATAAAAGAGAAAAAACGACAAGACGACCGTCCACAAAAGGCACGAATAGAAAAACCCAGAAAAGAGACAGTAACCGAAGCTGATCTGCATATCAATCAACTGATCGATACTACAGCCGGAATGACCAATGCCGATATTCTGGAATATCAACTCAATAAATTCAACGAAGTGATGAATGAGCATATTCGTCATAAAAATCATAAGATTGTATTTATCCATGGAAAAGGAGATGGTGTACTCAGGAATGCCATCCTCAAAGAATTAAAAAAGAATTATTCCAAGTGTTCGTATCAGGATGCCTCTTTTCGTGAATACGGTTACGGGGCGACCATGGTGACTATTAAATAAAAAATGAAATTGATTATGAAAAAAGTGATCCTGCTCCTTAGTGTGGCCCTGCTGTTCAACAGTTGTGAAGTAATGAATAGAATCGGGGGCGCTTACCAGCTCTCACAAAGTGAATACCGTTACCGTTCGTTGGATAACATCCAGCTGGCGGGAATAAGCTTAGGCAATGCTTCCACTATTTCCGTATCCAAACTGGCATCCATCGCCACCGCTTTGGCCGGGGTAAACACAATGCAAAACATCCCCTTCACCATGACCCTCAATATGGATGTAACCAATCCGAATAAGAGTGCCGCTTTTCTGGATGCATTGGATTATGCCATACAGATCAATGATATGGAATTTGTGGAAGGGAAGATGGATATCCCCATTCGTATAGAACCGGGAGAAACCAAAGTGGTACCTATTCCTATCAGCGTAGACCTGAGAAATGTGATGAACCGATACTCCCAGCAACGGGTTGCAAACGAGATGAGCGCTTTCCTTGGAATCACACCCAACGAGACTTCGGTGACAGTAAAGCTATGGCCAAAAGTGACAGTAGGAAATACCCTTCTTAAATCGCCCGCGGCCATCCCTGTAGTATTCAACTTCGGTGGAAAAAAATAACGGGTCAGATAGGAAAATCAACGGTATAACCCGGATGCAAAGGGGCGGAAAATTATTTTCCCGCCTCTTTTATTTTGGAGCGTCTTCAAAGAGTATCCGTGCACGGCAGGCAGCTCCTTTTTCTTTTGTTTCAATCTGAAAAATATAATCATTCGGTTCTGTCTGTTGCCGGTACACTTCACCACTGTCGCCAAAGGTTATCTCCTTTAGAAAATTGATCTCGAAGCGACGGATATAATGCGTCCGGTAAAAATCAAGCGAAAAGCAATCCGAGACCCATTGTACATAATTCAGGCTATTGGTATGCGTATTGACATCGATATCACTGTATTTTACGGTGAAACTGTTGGCGACCTCGCCCTCCACATTGGCAATCCGGGCTGGTTCATCTACCGGTATACTTTCATGCACTACAAACTCCTGCATTGAAGGAATAGTATCTAACCGCACACTACGCCGTGTCCGCATGTCGATGATTGCCCACGAAGATTTGGCATGGCCGATCACTGTCCCGGAACCGTCCCTCAACCTGAAATTACGGGTAGTAAATGCCGTCCCCACGTGCTCGATCCAGGTCTCGACAGAAAGGGTATCCTGCTCGGTGGGAATACGCTCCATATCGACCACTAAGCGCGACAGCACCCAGGTGTAATGTTCCGTCTGCAACTCCAGCAAACCAAACCCATTTTCATCGGCATTCTTCCCTGCCGCGATCAACACCATATTGGTAAGCGACCTTAACGAAACCCGGCGGCGGAAATCGATGTCCTGGGCCTCTATATCGAATTTGTATATTTTCTTTGCACTCATTATTTTGTCAGTGATATTTGTTTCTCCGATCTTATCGTGATCTTTTTTATTGCCCACAAAGGTACAAAAAATTGGTGTGGGCCGGTTCCGTTGCCCAAAATGACTACGTAGTCGTCATTATCCGTACCGTTGTATGTCACTTCAAAGACAGCATAATTATCTTTAATAATCTGCTGTTGCGCAGAATATTTATCCCTGTAGTTTACGGTAATGTCATCTGCCAAACGGAATTTCCAACCCGAATTACAAATTCGGATGATAATTTAGCTTCGGATTGCAAATCCTCACATCGGAGGGCAATTTGCTAAAACCAATTTCTGTGCTTTCTGGCTGTAAAATCACTCCGCTATCGGCTGTTTTTATACGGTATAGCTTCGTGCCGTTTAAAGGACCATAAAATTGACAATGAAATATATAGGCGGAAAAAGGTTTTTGGAAGTACTTAAACTGAGAAAAAATACCATAATCATGGTATTGTGGGACTTGTTGTAAAGCCGTTACTTCACCCTTATAATCAATCACAACGATGAATCAAAAGGTTATATAAGATTTTCAAGACAATACGCATTTTCGACTAAGGCGGCTATCGGGTCTTTTGTATATCAAATATCTGTCTGGACTGCCTCTAAAAAATAAAGCGATGAGTAAAATAAATTTTGAAACTGCGGGAGAACAAACCCGTGCCATTCATGCTGGCGAAACGCCGGAAGCAGGAGTCAAATCATCGGCTCCCGACATTGTCATGTCAACTACCTTTCTGGCTGATCCCAATACCGGTTTTTCCGCAGAAGCGCAAGACGAAAATACCGCCTGGGTTTACACGCGCTGGGGCAATCCCACCATCCATCAGTTGGAAGAAAAACTGGCCGTATTGGAACAGGGAGAAACCGCAGTCGCTTTTGCAAGCGGTATGGGAGCTATTACCGCTTTGCTTTTTCACACGTTGAAAGCCGGAGACCATCTGCTGATAAGCGACGTGACGTATGCCGCCCTGACCGAAATGGTGAACGAGTACATCCCCAAATTGAATATTGAAGTGACTAAAGTAGACACTTCGGATTTGGAGTTGGTGCGCCGGGCTGTTCAACCAAACACCAAACTTATTTATATAGAAACGCCCTGCAATCCTTTGTTGCGATTAACAGATATTGAAGCAGTGGCACAAATAGCCCGTTCGGCAGACGCAAAATTAGCCGTGGATTCCACATTTGCCACACCCTTAGCTACTCGACCTTTATCACTGGGAGCCGATTTTGTCATTCATTCACTGACAAAATATCTCGGTGGGCATGGCGATGCGCTGGGAGGAGCTATTATCGGTTCTAACGCTAATTTGGCGGCTTTACGTAAAAAAACGGCTTTACGGTTGGGCGGAATTCTCAGTCCGTTCAACGCGTGGCTGATTATGCGAGGCTTAGCCACATTTCCCATCAGGATGCGGGCGCACGAGGAAAATGCGCTGAAAGTAGCCGTCTTTCTGGAACAACATCCCAAAATAAAACGAGTGTTGTATCCGGGACTTCCCTCGCATCCGCAGTATAAGCTGGCAAAACGTCAAATGCGCAACTTTTCCGGGATGATCACTTTTCAGATAGAAAACGGGGCTGCAAAAGTAAGTCCATTTGCCGAAAGCCTCAATCTTATCCATTACGCCGTCTCGCTGGGACACCATCGCACGTTGGTCTTCTACCTTGGGAGCAAGGATTTATTGGAAACGACGTTTCATTTCGATACGGCAGCACAGAAAGAGTCATGGAACCGGTTTGCGGGAGAAGGCCTTTTCCGTTTGTCGGTTGGATTGGAAGATGCCAACGACGTGATTGCAGATTTGGCACAAGCGTTGGAGAAAATTTAATTCACATTTGTGTCCACCAAAAATTGGGGACGAAATAAACTGAATTAAGTTGACTCTTTTTTCTATTTATATTTTAATTAAACGCAGTAACATTATGTTTTTCCAGTAAATATGTATTTTTGTTAGAAATCAATAACTCAAAAAATATTGTATAAATGGAACGAAGAAATTTTATCCAGTTCGCGGGGGCGGCGGCTTTAGCATCAACTGCTGCCGGTTTATTTAATAGTTGCGCATCTTCCGTCGGACTAAAGCCGGGCGAAATCTTGCATACGGTTATTTTCGACTTGAAGCATGCGGTCGACTCTCCCGAAGCTACGAAGTTTATATCCGACGCATACCGGATACTTACAGCTGTGCCTGGCGTTCGTGATTTTCAGGCATACAAACAATGTAGTCCAAAAAATGACTTTCAATATGGCTTCTTGATGACATTCAACAACCAACAGGAATTTGACGCCTATACCGCCCATCCGGATCATTCCAAGTTCGTAGAAGAACGTTGGAACACTGAAGTCACACGCTTTCAAGAATCAGATTTCATTCAAATTTGACAGAGAGCACCTCCTTGTATGTGTGTTGGATAAGCCCGAGGGCAGTGCATATCCTCCAGACACCCGCCCATCAACGATACGCGGCCCGTTAGCTGTCATGCGTTGAAGCAGGATTAGGAAAAAGAGAGTTTTGCATACTGAAATTGTCGTATATTTGTACAAAGTAAAGGAAAAAATTATGGCAAAAATTACAGCAAGCAACACAGAAATTGTATTTTACAAAAAAGACCAGGAGGATTATATTTCCCTCACAGATATTGCCAAAATTAGAGACGGCGAGAATCCAGCGCAAATAATCAGTTTGTGGTTAAGAACTTACAGCACAATCGACTATATTGGATTGTGGGAAAGACTGAACAATCCAGATTTTAAACCCCACATTTATGAGGGGTTTAAAAGTGAATCAGCAAAACCTCATTTTTGGATGTCGCCTCAAAAATGGATAACCGAAACAAATACAATCGGTATGGTTTCAAAATCAGGGCGATATGATGGTGGAACATACGCTAAGCGCCGGACCGTTGGTGGCAATTTTACAACTACATCCGACCAAATGACATCACATTAAATTCAAAATGAAAAAATATCTGTTCATTATCTTGTGTTTGATACACTACTTCGCTTCGGCACAAGTTGATAAAAATTCAGAACTGTACCAAACAATTATTTCAAAAGACAGTTTGTTATTTACTGTTGGCTTTAATACCTGTGATGTCAGTCAGTTTGAAAACCTGACAAGCGAAGATTTTGAATTTTTACACGACAAAGACGGCATTTCGGATAAAAAGAAATTTATAAATGACCTGAAAAACGGCTTGTGTGGAAATCCTGATAATTATCAGGCAAGACGAGAATTGGTCAAAGAAAGCACCAAAATATTTGCCCTATATCAAGAGGGAAAAATCTACGGAGCAATACAGGAAGGCGTTCATCAGTTTTTTGAAAAACAGACAGGACAAGAGGAGCGTTTTGGCAGTTCGGCAAGGTTTACCCACGTTTGGCTGATAGAAAATAGCGAGTGGAAACTTGCCAAGTCGTACAGTTATGAGCATTTGCCCGAAATGGTAACCCGCTCATCACTCTTTGACAACGAAGCGAAAATCGAAAAATGGCTGAAAGAAAACAAAGTCCCCACACTTGGTATCGGAATTATTGAAAACGGGAAACTTAATCAGATTAAGGTTTTCGGGGAATTGTCGAGCGGAATATCCGCTCCTTACAATACTATTTTTAATGTGGCTTCCGTAACCAAACCTGTAACGGCGTTGGTCGCTTTAAAGCTGGTTGAACAGGGACAGCTTGATTTGGACGAGCCGCTTTATAAGTATTGGACAGACCCTGATATTGCCAAAGACCCAAGACACAAAAAGCTGACAGTACGATTGGTTTTGAGTCACCAGACGGGATTCAAAAACTGGCGTTGGCTAAGTGATGATGAAAAACTCGGTTTTGATTTTGATCCTGCAACAGCTTACCAATATTCGGGAGAAGGTTATGAATATCTGCGAAAAGCGTTGGAAAATAAGTTCAAAAAATCTTTACAACAATTAGCCGAAGAGTTGATTTTCAGTCCGTTGAAAATGAGCGATACACGCTATATTTGGGATAAAAATGTAGATAATTCGAGATATGCCTTAAACTTCGACCAAAACGGAAAGGCTTACGAAACCGTAAAGAACACCACTCCTAATAGTGCCGATGATTTGCTGACAACCATTGAAGATTACGGGAATTTATTGGTAAGCATAATGAACAGAAATTTGATTTCTGAAAAGACTTTTAAGGAAATGGCAACTCCGCAGACAGCAAGTGAAAAAAGCAAACATTTTGGGCTGGGCTTTGAGATTTATGATTTCGGAAACGGAGAATATGCTTTGGCACACGGAGGTGCAGATTTTGGCGTTCGTGCGATGGTGTTCATACTTCCCAAAACCAAACAGGGATTGCTGATTTTTACCAATTCCGATACAGGTGGAAATCTATATGAAACTTTAGTGAAACACTATCTTGGCAAATACGGACAAAAGATTATTGATGTGGAAACAAAGTGAAAACTGCCACCAACATCGTATTGGCAATAGTCATGATTATGGTAAAAGCGCAAAATGAAGCGTACATCATTCACATTTCGGTTTCAGAGATTTTGTTACAATTTCCGTTAATCGGGATACTTCCGGTATGAATATCTTCCCGATCTTTGTTGCATAATTAAAAGGGAAAGAAATGCAAACCATATTAGGAGCCAATGGTCAGATTGGCGAAGAACTCGCAAGAGCATTAAAAAGAAATTTCACGTCAGACATCAGGATTGTAAGCCGTGGAGCAAAAAAAGTGAACGATACCGACGAAGTCTTTTCAGCGGATCTATCCATCAAGGAAAAAGCCATCGAGGCAGTGGAAGGCAGTGAGATTGCCTATTTCACATTGGGATTGCCCATCAGTTCGGATCTGTGGGAAAAGCAGTTTCCGCTTATTGTAAGAAATGTGATTGATGCCTGCAAGATAAACAGGACAAA
>NZ_JAYFQD010000031.1:0-38246 GCF_034927365.1 Proteiniphilum sp.
TCGCCTTCAGACGCTTCTTTCATAGCAGCGCAGATTTCAGCGTAAGTAGTCTCTTTTGCCAGACGTACGGTCAAGTCAACTACTGATACGTTCAAGGTAGGAACGCGCATTGACATACCGGTCAGTTTGCCGTTCAGTTCAGGAATGACTTTGCCTACAGCCTTAGCAGCTCCCGTAGAAGAAGGGATGATGTTAGCAGATGCAGCGCGTCCACCTCTCCAGTCTTTTGCAGAAGGACCGTCAACAGTCTTCTGGGTAGCAGTAGTGGAGTGTACGGTAGTCATCAATCCTTCGAGGACACCAAATTTGTCGTTCAACACCTTGGTGATAGGAGCCAGACAGTTGGTAGTACAAGAGGCGTTGGAAACGAATTGTTCGCCTTTGGTGTAAGTATTTTCGTTTACACCGCAAACATACATGCGGGTGTCGTCTTTAGAAGGAGCTGACATCACAACATATTTTGCACCAGCGTCAATATGACCCTGAGCTTTGTCTTTAGAGAGGAATAAACCGGTAGATTCAACTACATATTCAGCACCTACGGCATCCCATTTCAGGTCGGCCGGGTTTCTTTCAGCAGATACACGGATAGTGTTTCCGTTTACCACTAAGTTACCCTCTTTTACTTCGATCGATCCGGTGAACTGACCGTGGATCGTGTCGTATTTTAACATATATGCGATGTAATCCACATCGAGCAAGTCGTTGATACCCACAATCTGGATATCGCTTCTGTTTTGAGCAGCACGGAAAACCAAACGTCCGATGCGACCAAATCCGTTAATACCTACTTTAATCATAACTTTGTTGAATTTATTTGTTAAAAGAATTTCTTTTAATTGTTATTGTTGCTATTCTTTTTGGCTTCATGCCAGTTATCATAGCTTTCTTCTATCTGTCCAACCTGATGAAGAACGTCCCTAAAAACCATCTTTTTAACAGGCTCGCAAAAATAGCATTTTTTTTCGGTTTGGTAAAATTATTTGAGACAAAAAACTGAAAAACTCAACGAACCCCTTCCCACCACTTACTGAAAACCTGCGTGGTATCGTTCAGATAGACCACTTCTCCGATTTTGGGAGTAACCAATGGCAATTGATCTCCTTCTTCGTTCAACTCGGTTATCCTTCTTAACGGTTCGTCCCAGGGATGATGTGCTAATTTGAATTTCGATGAATGAACGGGAAACAGGCGTTTTGCTTTTAACTCTTTGGCTACTTGCAATCCCTCTTCGGGCATCAGGTGGATAGCATGCCATGCTTGGTTATACTGTCCATTTTCCAGAATCGCCAAATCAAATCCGCCGAATTTCTCTCCGATTTCGGCAAAATGGGTGTCATACCCGCCGTCGCCACCAAGAAACAGTTGCTGTTTTTCGGTTCTCAGAATATATGCAAGCCAAAGCGACTTGTTCCTTTTGAAACTCCTGCCTGAAAAATGGCGTGCCGGTACGGTGTACAAGGTCATATTGCCGGAAAGAGGCATACTTTCGTTCCAGTCCTTTTCGGTGATTATCGTCGGATCGAACTTCCAGCGTTCGAAATGGGCACCTACACCCAGACCACATATGACATGTTTGATCTTTGGCTTCAACTTCTTTATGGTGGGATAATCCAAATGATCGTAGTGATCGTGGGAGATCAACAGATAATCAATTTCCGGCATATTATCGGCCGAATATACATCTGTTCCCTTGAACGATTTATTGGTATTGGGGATCGGCGAGGCATTGCCGCTAAAGACCGGATCGATCAGAAACCGTATACCATCGACTTGCATATAGTAAGAGGAATGACCGAACCAGACCAGTATATTTTCGTCGGAAGGCAGAGCTTTCAGGTCGGTCTTCACCGATGGGATCTCGTCCATAGGTCTTGTACGTGGGGCTTTCTTGAAAAGAAAATTATAGAAAGTCTTCACCATGGATTGGCCTCCGGTTAGACTGGGTGTATGGCTAAGATTCCGGAACTCTCCATCTTTGTAATTCGGGGATTGTTGAATTTGTGTAAGCCGTTCCCCTTTCGGCAATTTACCAAATTTCGGTTGAGACATATAAAAAAATGTTGTAGAGCCTAATAGCAATACAACGCTTACAAGGGTTGTCATTATTCGTTTTGTTAATCTCATGCAATCTGACCTCAAAGGTACCAGTTTTTGAAGAAAACCACCACTATTTTTGTCATTTTAGATCCTTTATTTGTTGGCAATGTCCAACAGTTCCAGATATTCCTTATACATTTCTGCCTAAATTGATACAGGTTATTTCCAAGTCTGTGTTGTTGATCTTTACTTTGCTCATATTTTTACTTTCGTCTTACTTCAAAATTTCTTTCAAAAACATCAGTAGATGGTTCCAGGCTCTTTTAGCCATGATTTCGTTGTATTCTTGTGATTCGGGATTGGTGAAAGTATGGCCGCTATTGGCATAAGTGATAATCTGCCAGTCGGCATTGCCATCCCGCAATTCTTTCACAAGGCTGTCGTAATCTTCCTGAGAAACACTCTTGTCCTCGGCCGGATGCTGTACCAGTACTTTTGTCTTTATCGGAACATTCGGACGGGTTTTGTCTTTACTTAATCCTCCGTGTATGGAGACGACTCCCTGTATCTCGAGTCCTGCTCGTACCGCCTCCAGTGCTCCTGTTCCACCAAAACAATAACCGATAATGGCTATCTTGTCTGTCAATGCACCTTGTCTTTTTAGTTCTTCTAATGCCAAAGCGATCCGGTGCAGATAAGCCTTATAATCATTTTTGTATAAGCCCGCCATTTTTGCGGCAGATGCATTGTCTTCCGGGATATTTCCTTTACCATAAATATCCGCTATAAATGCGATATATCCCTCTTTTTCCAATTTCAGGGCTGCTGTCCGGGCTTCATTATCTACTCCTTTCCACGCAGGGAGAATCAAGACTCCTGGTAGTTGTCGACCGGCATTGGCAGTCACCAACCCGTTTAACTCCTGTGTGCCGTCTTTATAGGATACTGTTTTCAGAGATTGTGCCGGACTTAATTGTACAAAAACCATCAGTGAAAGTATTGCGATTAGTTTATTCATATTTGGATTTTTTTTCGTTTGTAAAACTATATTATTTTATATGTTTATCTTGCTGATTTCATTGCTTTTATCTTCTTCACTGTTGTATCCGATAAAAGCTGTTGATAAGTTTCGGTTTCCATTCCGTAGAGAGCGATTTTTCCTTCGCCGTTACTGTGGATACCGAAACCATAACTCTTTGGTAAGGGTGAAGTCCGAAAGCAGGGTTGCCCTTTTGAGAAAAATTGTTCCCTTGCCTGTGGGTATTCATCTTTCGGAATACTGTTTCTCTCTACATATACCTGAAACAGAATGTCGTCGGAACAGTATTGATAAGGATTGCCATTCAACAGTTCGTATTGCATTTGCGCTACGCTCTTTTTATCCTTTGCAGGGGGTATTGTCCCGCGGTCTACCTTCGTATCTTCCGCCACTTCAATCAATGTGTTGAAATAATTTGTCGTATGGGTTTTCATATCCTTTACCTGTTGCAATCATCTTATATAAAACAAAAAAAGGGAATGAATGTTTCATCCCTTTTCTATAAATAGTTGGAGTTTTTTATGAAATCACTCGCTATTGACAAAATTGTTTAAGGAGGGCCAGATTAATCTTATTTCACCATTAGATAGAGTATCATGATGATAGCCGCGATAGCGATAATTGTCATCGCGATCTTTGCTTTGCTCTTCGGATATTGTCCTACAACCTGGCCTGTACGGCCGTTCACTACGAATTGGTAGACTTTGTTGTTGTACTTAAACGAACTGATCCACACGGGCAACAGAAGGTGTTTGAATTTCAGGTCATCGTATCGGGTTTGGATGGAATGGATACGTTGATGGTCTCCTCCTATGTCAGAGCGGACATTCTCCCTGATAATATCATCCATTTTCTTTTTGGCATAGTTGAACGATTCCCTGAAATCGCGCTGGTATATTTCTGTGATGAAACCCGCGAGAAACTCCTTTCGGTATGCCACGCAATTCATCATATCCCAGTTGGTCAACTGGTTCATGATGTTGGGGGGAAGGCTTTGGGCGGCGGGGATAATAATATCGTCAAAGAAGATGGTTACATTTCCGCGGGCAGGATACCAGTCGGTGACAGTACGTTCTACCTTTTCTCCTTTATTGTTGGTATAGCTCTGTTGCCGGTCTTCACCCCGTTCACCCCGGTAATCGGTGTTGGTGTGGGAATCGTATGTCCAGAACGGAAGATATACACCTTTGAAATTGTCGGTATGGACACTTCCCTTTTTCAGTTTATTGGGTAAATACCATTTCTTGTTCAACCATTTCTTGAAATTGGTGCTGCTCTCTTTTTCGGTAATCTTGAAAGGTAGCAAATATTCCGGTTGCCAAAAACGCTTTATATGCACTTCCTGCATGATGAGAGGGGTATTGCAAAAAGCACATTTAGCACCTGATACATTGGGTGGAAGGGTGGTTGTGGCTCCACATTGCCGGCATTTTATCTCTGAAACCTCTTCGGTTTGCTCTTCGTTATTTTCGTTGGCACGATCTTTCCAGTAAAAAAAGTCGTTTTCCGCTATCCTGACCGGTGTTAGGTCTAATTCTCCGACATGACTGCAATACAAACATTTGAGATTACCATCGGCGGGGGAATATTGCATGATTCCCCCACACGAGGCACACTTGGTTTGTAGCGCATCGGTAATGGGTTCGGTAGTGTTCATTGGTCGGGGATGAATTATGTAAGCGGCGGCGGTGTGGTGTTGAAGAACTGATTCAGTTCGACTACGGTTTTGGCGGCGACCCATGCAGGCATACCGGTAGTCCACACCAAGGTGTCGGGAGTAAGTTGTCCCTGTTGCGCCATCAGTTGCAATTGGGCTATGGGGTACGGACCTTGTTGCACTCCGTTCAAAGCCACATGATATACTGTCTGGTGCGGTATGGGCGGCGGTGTGCCCTGTTGTGGCTGGGTATATTGTCCTCCTTGAGGATTGGTCATTTGTTGTGCCATCTGCCCAGCCATTGCCAGTCCTATTCCGGCACCCATGGCATCACCCGCAAGGTTTCCACCCCCGGCAGGGTTGTTGGCGGAATCTTTGATGGAGTCGGCAAACTGCATTTGCGTGTAAGCTGTCATATTCCCGATGACTCCCATACTGGTTCGGCGGTCGAGTGCCTTTTCTACCTCGTCGGGTAATGATATATTCTCTACCAGGAATTTAGTCAACTCAATACCATATTCTGCAAAATCATCCTTGAGGGCAGTCGTCAGTCCCAGTGAGAACTCGTTGAGGTTGGCAGCCAGATCGAGGGCGGCAATCTTCGATTCTCCGAGGTAGTCGGTGAATTTGGTGATGACGAAGTTACGCAGTTGGTCGGTAACGCTGTCGGTAGTGAAATTTCCATCTGTACCTGCCACATTACGGATGAATTTGGTGGGATCGGGTTCCACACGGAAGCAATAGGACCCGAAAGCACGCATACGGATGGGTCCGAACTCGGGGTCGCGCATCATAATGGGATTTGCTGTTCCCCAGCGTAGATTAAGGAACTGTTTGGTATTTACGAAATAGACATCGACTTTAAACGGTGAGTTGAAGCCATATTTCCATCCCCTGATGGTGGTGAGGATAGGCATATTGGCAGTGGTGAGTTGGTAACGCCCGGGCTGGTAAATATCGGCGAATTGCCCTTCGTTCACCAGGACAGCTACCTGCGTTTCCCGTACGGTAAGTTGTGCACCATTCTTAATTTCAGCGTTATAGCGGGGAAATCGCCATATCATGGTGTCGGAAGTGTCGTCTGTCCATTCGATGATATCTATAAATTCTCCGAATGCTTTCTCTTTCAGTTTGTTTAAAAAGGCCATTTTTATAAGTTTATAAAGTTAGAATATGTAGAAATTAAGAAATAGATTTCGTCATATGCTGAGCTATTTTTAAAAGTTCAGTGGTCGTTTTCCAGTTCCGCGTCGTGGCTTTCATTTTTAGTTTCGCTTCCAAAAAAGTGTTGTTTAATTTTGTCCTGCCATATCCATTAGGACAATATAGATATATTGCGTTACCGGTAACAGATATTTCTTCCCCGTTTTGTTTCTTTTCTTCTAATGCATTGAGATCATATTTATCAGGGAGAGAAGAGAGAAATGTTACGTGTAAAAAAGCTGTTTCTTTGCCATTCTCTTTAGCAAACGGATTGGTATCAACTATTTGTCGTAGTTTATCTACAGACAATACAATGACGGGTATCTGGAACCCAAAATCCTTTTCGATCCGGTCAGAAATGATTTGTGTAAACTCATCCAGTTCGATATTCTTATCTGTGGTAAAGACCATATTTCCGCTTTGCAGATAAGAGGTTACATTATGAAAACCTAAACTTTCATAGGATTTTCGCAAAGCATCCATTTTGATCATTTTTTGCCCGCTTACGTTAATGCCTCTTAATATGGAAATGTAGGTTGTCATTTCAGTTTTCTTTTAAAGAACAGGATACAAATATATGCAATAGTATCAAGAGAATGATCATTTATCACCACGAAAGTTTTATTATCTTTGTGCTCCGTTTTGGATTTATATGCAATTTAGCATCCAATATGAGGTGTTATAAATCATACAAAAGATATTAAATCAGAAAATTAATCAGTCAATATAAAAAATATGTCCGACGATAAGAAGATTATTTTTTCCATGGTGGGCGTGAGTAAGACATTTCCGCCCCACAAACAGGTATTGAAAGATATTTACCTCTCCTTTTTCTATGGAGCCAAGATCGGTATCATCGGTCTTAACGGATCGGGAAAATCGACGCTGTTGAAGATCATTGCCGGGATCGAGAAAGAGTATCAGGGTGAAGTGGTCTCCGATAAAAGTTTTTCGGTAGGTTATCTGGAGCAGGATCCTGCACTGGATCCTGATAAAACAGTGATTGAGGTAGTACGTGAAGGTGTACAACCCGTGATGGATCTGCTGAACGAATATGAAGAGATCAACCTGAAATTCGGATTGCCGGAATATTATGAGGATGAAAATAAAATGAATTCTCTGTTTGCCCGTCAGGCCCAATTGCAGGATAAGCTGGATGCTGTAGATGCGTGGAATATCGATAATCGGTTGGAACGGGCAATGGACGCCTTACGTTGTCCTCCTGAAGAGCAACGAATCCGTGAACTGTCGGGAGGTGAGCGCCGTCGTGTAGCGCTTTGCAGACTGTTGTTACAGGAGCCGGACGTACTGTTGCTGGATGAGCCGACCAACCACCTCGACGCCGAGTCGATCGACTGGCTGGAACAACACCTACAACAGTATCAGGGTACGGTGATCTGTATCACCCACGACCGTTACTTCCTCGATCATGTGGCTGGCTGGATCCTTGAGTTGGATCGTGGCGAGGGAATACCCTGGAAAGGAAATTATACCTCATGGCTCGAACAGAAGACCAAACGGATGGAGCAGGAGGAAAAGCAGGTCAGCAAGCGTCGCAAAACCCTGGAACGGGAACTTGAATGGATTAATCTGGCTCCTAAAGCTCGTCAGGCGAAAGGAAAAGCGCGTCTGAATTCTTACGAACGGTTGTTGAATGAAGATCAGAAGGAGAGGGAAGAAAAACTGGAACTCTTTATCCCGAACGGTCCCCGCTTGGGAAACAAGGTGATCGAAGCCATCAACGTGAAAAAAGCATTCGGTGATAAATTGTTATTCGATAATCTGAATTTTATGTTGCCCCCCAACGGTATTGTCGGGGTAATAGGCCCCAACGGTGCGGGAAAGACCACCCTCTTCAGATTGATTCAGGGAATGGAAAAAGCCGATGCGGGGAATTTCGAAGTGGGTGAGACGGTGGTAACCGCTTATGTGGATCAGGCACACGAAGCTATCGATCCCGAAAAGACGGTCTATCAGGTGGTCTCCGGCGGCACTGAATTTGTACGCGTAGGTGGAAAAGATGTCAATGCCCGGGCTTATCTCTCCCGCTTTAATTTCTCCGGCGCCGATCAGGAAAAACTGTGTGGTGTGTTATCGGGTGGGGAACGTAATCGTCTCCATCTGGCGTTGACATTGAAAGCAGGTGCCAATGTACTGTTGCTGGACGAGCCGACTAACGATATCGACGTGAATACTTTACGTGCATTGGAAGAAGGGTTGGAAAACTTTGCCGGGTGTGCAGTAGTGATTTCGCACGACCGCTGGTTCCTGGATCGTATCTGTACCCATATCCTCGCATTCGAGGGTAATTCGGAAGTATTCTACTTCGAAGGTTCCTACAGCGAATATGAGGAAAACAAGAAAATGCGCTTCGGTAACGAAGAACCGAAGAGGGTGCGGTACAGGAAACTTTGAGAATGTGCCAATAAGACTAATATGCCAATGTGCCAATGAGATTGAATAGTAAGGTAATTCATATATCCCAAATCCTAAATCTCAATTGAAAATCGATGTAGTCAAATTTCAAATCTGACATTCCAAAAAGTCTTGAATCTCTTAAGAAACAAAATGTTTCAACGCATTTTTTGAACGGTGAAAACGTTCTGGAATGCTTGGTTCTTGACTCTTGAGTCTAAATAGATAAAGAATGAAAAGGATTTCGATATTGTTTTTCTTGTTTTTGGTAAGTGCCGGTGTTTCGGTATTTGCACAAAATAGGCTGCTCAAAGGGGTGGTGAAGGATGCACAGTACCATACTCCGGTAGCTTATGCTGCTCTTTTTATTCAAGGTACACCTATTGGGACCGTGGCCAATAACGTAGGAGAATTTGCATTTACAGTTCCTGATTCTCTTTTCGGCAGGCAATTGATGGTTGTCCGCGAGAAATTTCAACTAACATCTCTTTCTTTGGTAGGTCGTAATTGGGATGATCTGATCATCGAGTTGCAACCGGATAAATTTGTAGATAGGATTCGTGCAATGCAGGACAGTATAGTTGCAACCTCGGGTGGTTTCGCTGCATTTCTTGCCAGAGCTACGAAATTCGTGACAAACGACTGGATTCCGCTTGGAAATTCCGGGACTAACCGGTTCGATTTCGGCAGGATACAGACTATTCCTACTTATAATCCAATTGAAGGGATACGGCTCAGAGGAGGGATCGCATCCAATTCCCGGTTCAGTCCACACTTCTTTGTGAGGGGATATGCTGCTTACGGTTTTAAGGATCAGCGATTCAAATATCGGGGAGAAGCCATCTATTCTTTTACTGAAAAAGTTTATCATGAGGATGAATTTCCAAAAAATAACCTGAGATTAGTGTATGAGAATGATCTCTATTCTCCCGGAGATATGCACCCCTATGCATTAAACGATCTGCTTTTAATTACTTATAGGCGATCATTGAACGAGGCTACCTACCGTAATTTTGCTGAAATCAACTACGAAAGAGAATATAAAAACGGGTTGACACACACTTTCCGGGTTAGAAGATCACGGTTTGTACCGCAGGGAGAATTACAATTTGACGGAGGTCATCAGGAGGGTATAGTTCTTACTCATGGAGAATTGAATACTACTGACGTAGGTGTACTGCTGCGTTATTCGCTGAGAGAAGCCTATGACCAGCAAAGGCGGAAGCGAATACCGTTGGAAATAACCTCTCCGGTTTTTTTCCTGTCTCATACGATGAGCCTTAATAATTTTATAGGAGGTGAAGTAGCTTATCACAGAACCGAATTCTCGGCACAGAAGCGTTTTTTACTAGGGCATGCCGGTCGATTGGATATGGTGGGTGAGGTGATGAAAGTATGGGATAAGGTGCCTTTTCCTCTATTGGTTTATCCCAATCAGCGATACCGA
Organism: Proteiniphilum sp.; assembly: GCF_034927365.1. Taxonomy (GTDB): domain Bacteria; phylum Bacteroidota; class Bacteroidia; order Bacteroidales; family Dysgonomonadaceae; genus Proteiniphilum. Next base: position 9,802 of record NZ_JAYFQD010000031.1, read on the forward strand.
TATCAAATTGAAAATAATTTCTTTTTCCTGAACAGGTCATTGGAATTCGTAGCCGATGAACAGTACACATTGAGAATGACTTTTGTGGGCGATAATCTCGTGTTGTCAAAAATACCTATTGCTGATATGTTGCAGTTGAAAGAATTGGCCTCGTTGCGAATTGTCCATGGCCGGTTAAGTAATAAAAATAATCCAACGCTCTCTCCCGAACGGTTATATCGTTTCCCCTCTGTTTCCCATCAATATGACAATGTGCCTTATATAGAAGGAACTATCGGTATTACCAATATTTTAAGACTTTTGCGTGTGGAATATGTACACCGCTTTACTTATAGGAATCATCCCGATGCCCTTCTGGGTGCGGTGAGGATGGATGTGACGTTATGATTGGATGATGTGTTGATTTGATGATTTACTGATGTTTAGTACGCCAATGAGAGAAAGGATAACCAACATTTGGATCAATGTTTTTTGGAAAAGTCCTAATCACCTGTGGGGATTGAAGGTAACGGTATCTATTGCTTGTCTCCTGATACCTGCGGAACTGATTTTTCATAACTCTTTTATCGGTACTACTTTAGCGCTGGGTGTTGTAGCGATGGCATTGGGGGAAACTGATGTGCATCCGATCGGGCGAATTAAATCGGCTGCCATAGCGCTGCTTCTCTTCTTTGTGAGTAGCAGCTTGGTAACTATTTTTCTTTTCCAGCCGGTATGGTTTGCTGTTGTGCTGGCTCTGATGTCGTTCTCGCTGATCCTGATAGGAGGTATCGATTCACGGTTGCAGGGTGTTACTTTCGGTGCCATGCTTATCATTGTCTACACTATGTTGGGAGCTGATGGCAGTGATCTGAAATGGTATTATCAGCCGACACTGCTCACCATAGGTGCGTTCATGTATTCCATCGTCTCTATCACACTGTTGTATTTCAGGCCATACAGGCTATTAAAAGAGCAGCTCGCCCGTAGTTTTCATTTTCTGGCGGAATATATCGACCTGAAAGCGAATCTCTTTCCCAGCAATCCCCAGTCACAAGCGATCATCAGAAACCAGTTGGCGCAGAAAAATATAGAACTGGCACAACAGATTGAAGCTTGCAAGCAGGATCTCTACAGTTTTTCGGAGGAGGGTAACCGTGACGAGCTGCCTACGGTTGATCATTATTACCGCAAATGGTTCCTGCTACAGGCCATGCAGGAAAGGGCCATCTCGAGCCATGAGCAGTATGATCTGCTCTCCAATCAGGTCAGAAATACCGAGATACTGGATGGGTTTGGAAAGCTGATGAGGGAAATTGCATCGGCCGTGCAACTTTATGCCGAATCCCTGTTGACCGACCAGCCTTATAAACATCCGATATCGCTGAAATGGACGATATCAGCCCTGCAGACGATGCTCGAAGCGGAGAAAGAAGAACAGCATTATTTTACCTTGTCGTTGCTGATGAAGAATCTGACGGGATTAGAGGAGAACCTTCGGGAGGAGGAAAAGACCATCGAACAGATAGATGTGACCGTGTTCCATACCAGAAAACCGGAGAGAAACAATCTGAAAAGATTATTGAATCCCGCGCATCCTCGCTTTCGATTTGCCGTGAGACTCACGCTGAGCTGGCTGTTGGGATATGGTGTCATGCTCTATCTCAACTTCGGAAAAGGGTCGTGGATATTAATGACATCGCTTATTGTTTTTCAACAGACCTATAGCGCCACGCGATTACGCCTGTTTCACCGCTTGTTCGGAACCCTGTTGGGCGTCGTGGCGGGAGTGGTGTTGACGCAGTTATTACCGACGCTTGCCGGACATATCCTGCTGATGCTGGCATCGATGTACCTCTTCTTCTTCTGGTTGAAGCAGAATTATACGATAGCCGTTGTCTTTATCACGATTTTCGTCCTTGCCGCATTCAATCTGATCTCCAATCAGGGTAGCGCAGTGGCGCTCCCAAGAATAATCGACACGATTGTGGGCGGAGCGCTGGCTTTCCTGTCGGTACGCTTTATATGGCCTAACTGGCAGTATAAACAACTTCCGGGGTTGTTGCTGAATGCAGTGACAAAAAACAGGCGCTATTTCGAAAGTATTTATGATGGTGCCATTACCGAAGAAGCCTATCTTCATAACCGGCGTACCGCTTACAATGCCGATAATGCACTTACTTCCGCCTGGAAATGGATGCGGTTGGAACCCAGGAATATGCGCAGGTCTCAAGATAGGGCCTTTAATCTCACCAATCAGAATCACGCACTATTATCCTATATTTCGGCTTTCGGGGTGCATAAATCCGGTGCCTATTTGTCGGAAAAGGAACTCGACTTTTGCCATAATGTGAGTGATGTCCTTCGGCTGGTATCAGAAATATTGACACACAAAGCCGATGAAGGAGAGATAAAGGCATATTTCCAACGGGCAATCTCCTGGGATGAACAGATGGAAGAGATGATGAGCGATCCCGCAAACCGGAGGGTAAGGCTTATTTCCAATATAGCCCATGTGGCACGGGAATTGCTGATAGAGGCGAAAGGGATAATTGAGACGTAGTCCGGCATTACTTGCTCAAAATTCTCTCTTTAAGAAGAATGCTATTTTAGACAATAATTTTTCAGGACATGCTCCTCGCACTCAGAAAAATGTTCAGCATCAGCCTGAAGAGAAAAATAGACCTTTACGCCCGACAGCCTGGTGGAAAGTTTCTTTCGTGGGAATCTTCACCGGATTGGTCGGAATCTCTTACTATCAGTACGTAAAGATATTGCCAGCCTTCATTGCCATTATCCTTTCAGCTATCGTGCTTACGAATATAAAATTCCGAAGATAATTTCTTTTCGCTTATCTTTGTACCCGTTTTTGCTTGAATTGAATAGAATAAATGATTACAATATTAGGTATAGAGTCTTCCTGTGATGATACTTCCGCCGCGGTAATCCGTGACGGTGTGATTCTTTCTAACGTGATTGCCGGACAGGCAGTACACGAGCGATATGGCGGTGTAGTACCCGAACTGGCATCGCGTGCACATCAGCAAAATATTATTCCCGTAGTGCATGATGCATTGAAACAGGCGCGTATCACCAAAGAGGAGATATCGGCTGTCGCTTTCACACGGGGACCGGGTTTGTTGGGTTCGTTGCTTGTAGGAACATCTTTCGGTAAAGGTTTTTCTTCGGCATTGAATATCCCGATGATCGAGATTAATCACCTTCAGGCGCATGTACTGGCACATTTCATCAAAGAGGATGAACATGATACCAATCAGCCTGGATTTCCTTTTCTCTGCCTGTTGGTTTCGGGAGGTAATTCGCAGATCATCCTGGTGAAGTCTTACGATGATATGGAAATTGTAGGGCAGACTATTGACGATGCTGCAGGTGAGGCGTTTGACAAATGCGCAAAGGTAATGGGGCTGGGTTATCCCGGTGGGCCGGTAGTGGATCGACTGGCAAAACTCGGCAGTCCCGATAAATTTAAATTCAATAAACCCCATATTGCCGGTTATGATTATAGTTTTAGCGGACTGAAAACATCGTTTCTCTATTTCCTTCGTGATGAACTGAAAAACAATGCCGATTTTATTGAAAAAAATAAGGAAGATCTTTGTGCATCGCTGCAAAAGACCATTATTGATATTCTGATGGATAAACTCTATCGTGTCGCCAAAGAGCTGCAAATAAAAGAGGTGGCAGTGGCCGGCGGCGTGTCGGCTAATTCCGGTTTGCGGGCTGCTTTTGAAGAATATAGCCGTCGCTACGGGTGGAAAATACATATTCCCAAATTTGCTTATACTACTGACAATGCTGCAATGGTCGCTATTTCAGGATATTATAAATTTCTCGACAACGAATTTTGCACTCCCGATGTAGTGCCTTATGCAAGAGTATCGATTTGATTTTGACGAGAGAATTTAGAAGTACTATTTATAAACCGTGAATGTTGATAATTAATTGTGGAAATATTTCCTTAATTGAGGGTTAAATTGTATCTTTGTCCCCGATTTGAATAAGATTGTTAAAGGTTATACGGATTTTCTCTTGCGATAAAGCACTTTTCCCTTTACCGGTCTTGGATTATGCAGTAATTATGAATTATTATACTCCGGCAGAAGCTGCCGAAGCATTTAGGATCACAGCAATTAATAAGTCGAAACTCCCGTTTCTACATTTTGTTATTGCTGCTATTCTCGGCGGGGCGTTTATTGCCCTCGGCGGATTGCTTACTGTGATGGTCGCTGGAGGCATGCCGGAAAGCAGCGGCGCCAACCCGGGGATCATGAAGTTTGTGGCCGGGGCACTTTTCCCAGTCGGACTGATCATGGTAGCACTCACCAGTGCCGATCTGTTCACCAGCGACTGTGCGGGTATGGCTTTCCCTTTATTAAATCGGGAGCTATCCGCGGCAAGAGTGGCAAAAATACTGCTGCTTTCCTATCTCTTTAATTTTGTGGGAGCGCAATTTATCGCTTTCGTGTTGTCTGCCAATGTGGGTCTATTCGATAAAGAACCCTGGCAATCCTACCTTCATCATTATTCCGAAGCCAAAGTGAATCAGGATTTCATGCGGGTATTTGTGAAAGGAATCGGGGCGAACTGGTTGGTGTGCCTGGGTATGTTTATGGGATATACGGCGAAGGATATCATCGGTAAAAGCGTAGCCATCTGGATTCCCATTATGATCTTTGTGGTGCTTGGCTACGAACACTCTATTGCCAATATGTTTTTTATTCCGGCAGCGATTTACAGCGGAGCCGATATTACTTGGACCGATTTCCTTTCGAAAAATCTCTTTCCGGCGACGCTCGGAAATATTGTCGGAGGTATGTTGCTGGTAGGGACGGTGTACTGGTACCTGTTCTTTCGTCAACCAAAAATGAATAATCATAATTAAAATACAATATATCAACATTATAAAATAATATATCAACGATGAATAATCAGCATGAATCTTGGAAAGGCTTTAAAGGCGATGTCTGGAGAAATGAAATCAATGTAAGGGATTTCATTATGAATAACTATACTCCCTATGAAGGTGATGATAGTTTTTTGGTTTCTTCTACCGAACGTACTCGTAAGGTCTGGAACAAGTTGACGGAAATGTTCAAAGAAGAGCAGTCAAAAGGCGTCTATGATGCCGAAACCAAATATCCGCAGGGAATTGATACCTACGGACCGGGATATATCGATAAGGATAACGAAGTGGTTGTCGGTCTACAAACCGATGCACCGCTGAAGCGGGGTATCTTCCCGAAAGGGGGTATCCGTATGGTGGAGAATGCATTGAATGCATATGGATACGAGCTTGATCCCCTGACCAAAGAAATCTACACCCGCTATCGTAAAACGCATAACGAAGGTGTTTTCTCCGCTTATACTGATGAGATGGTGGCTGCACGCCGTTCGGCCATCATCACGGGATTACCCGATGCTTACGGTCGTGGACGTATTATCGGTGATTATCGTCGTGTACCATTGTACGGGACAACCGCCCTGATCGAAGAGAAGAAAGATTTCCTGAAACGCCTCGATATCCAGGAAATTACGGAACGTGTCATACAGAGCCGTGAAGAGATTTCGGAACAGATTAAGGCATTGAAAGCTTTTGAGAAAATGTGTAATGGATACGGTTTTGATGTGACCGAACCTGCTAAAAATGCCCGTGAAGCGGTACAATTCCTTTATTTCGCCTATCTGGCAGCAGTGAAAGATCAGGATGGAGCTGCCATGTCGATCGGACGTACTTCCACTTTCCTCGATATCTATATCGAAAAAGATATCAAGGCAGGATTATTGACCGAAGAAGAAGCGCAGGAGTTGATCGATCAACTTATCATAAAATTGAGAATTGTGCGTTTCCTCCGTACACCGGATTATAATGACCTCTTCTCGGGTGACCCGGTTTGGGTGACCGAATCATTGGGCGGACAAACTGTAGACGGCCGTACTTTGGTGACAAGAACATCGTTCCGTTACCTGCACACGCTCTATAACCTCGGGCCGGCTCCGGAGCCCAACCTGACGGTCCTCTGGTCGCAGAACTCCCCCGAAAACTGGAAACAATTCTGTTCGAAAGTATCGGTAGATACTTCTGCCATTCAATATGAAAATGACGACCTGATGCGTCCCGATTATGGCGATGATTATGGTATTGCCTGCTGCGTATCTCCGATGAAGATAGGAAAACAAATGCAGTTATTTGGTGCTCGTGCTAATCTGGCCAAGTGTTTGTTATATGCCATCAATGGCGGACGCGACGAGAAATCGGGTGCGCAGGTAGCGCCTAAATTCGAATCCATTACTTCGGATTACCTCGATTATGATGAAGTAATGGCGAAATTTGAGCAGATGATGCGCTGGTTGGCAAAAGTGTATGTTAACGCGTTGAAGATCATCCACTACATGCACGATAAATATGCATATGAAGCTTTTGAAATGGCGCTTCACGACGGTGATGTACAACGTATCCGGGCAACGGGTATAGCAGGGCTTTCCATTGTGGCCGACTCACTTGCTGCGATCCGTGATGCGAAAGTGAAAGTGATCCGCGACGAACGGGGAATTGCTGTAGACTTCGAACGGGAAGGCGATTATGTACCCTTCGGGAATAACGACGACAGGACCGACCAGATTGCGGTGGATATTACCCGCAAGTTTATGGGATATCTTCGTCAGCATGAGACATACCGTAATGCCATTCCCACGCAGTCGATCCTTACCATCACTTCTAACGTGGTGTATGGAAAGAAGACCGGAGCAACACCCGACGGCCGTCCTGACGGAACACCTTTTGCACCGGGCGCAAACCCCATGAACGGCCGCGACACAAAAGGAGCGGTTGCCGCACTGGCTTCGGTGGCGAAACTGCCGTTCCAGCATGCGCACGACGGAATTTCCTACACTTTCGCCGTTTCTCCGGGAACGCTCGGCAAGGAACGGAATGTACAGATAACCAATATGGTCGGCCTACTCGACGGATACTTCACTTCTGACGGTGGACAACACCTCAACGTGAACGTGTTCGACAAGGATCTCCTGATGGATGCAATGAATCATCCCGAAAATTATCCGCAGTTGACGATCCGTGTGTCGGGTTATGCGGTTAATTTCGTAAAGCTGACCAAAGAGCAACAGTTGGATGTGATCTCGAGGACGATCAATCATTCACTGTAATCTCGATTAAGTAATTGCAACTAAAACATTCGTATCAGGAATGTTTTAGTTGCATTCATTTTTATTATATGTTAGGACGAATTCATTCCTTAGAGAGTTTCGGGACGGTGGATGGACCGGGAATCCGCTTTGTAATTTTTCTGCAAGGCTGTCCATTACGTTGCCTATACTGCCATAATCCCGATACTTGGGATGCGAAACAGAGTGGAAAATACGTTCTTTCTCCCGAACAACTATTGGAAGAGGTCCTTCGTTACAAGAGTTTCATTGCCAAGGGTGGGGTGACTGTCACTGGTGGAGAGCCGCTGTTGCAACCGGAGTTTCTGTTGGAATTCTACTCTTTATGTAAAGAGAACGGCATCCATACTGCACTTGACACTTCTGGAGCTATTTTTACAGAAGCTGTTCGAAAAGTATTCGATATGGTGGATTTGGTATTGCTTGATGTGAAATCGATCGATGCAAAACAACATAAAGAACTGACAGGAGTACGGATCGACAATACGCTGCAATCGCTTGATTATCTTGAAGAAAAGAATAAATCCACTTGGGTGCGCCATGTAATTGTGCCGGGGTGGACGGATAATGATTCATTACTGAAAAAAACGGCAGAGTATCTTGCCCCCTATCGTTGTATAGAGAAAGTGGAATTACTTTCCTATCATGATATGGGAATCCGCAAATATGAACAGTTGGGAATGGAATATCGGTTGAAAGACACCCTTCCTCTATCGAAAGAACGATTGGAAAATGCCCGGAATATTTTCAGAAATGCCGGACTTCGGGTGGTATAAGTGAAAAGTGAAAAATGAAGAGTGAATAATTATAGTTAGTGAACCGGAAATAAGCCCAAAACAGAATTGACGAGGAAGACCCTTCATAATGATTTTTTCGCTAAATTTGCAGGTTGAAAATAGAGATTATTATTAACGATACGTATGATGGAAAAAGAACAATCCACAGTCGAGGAGAACAGGAAAAGCCTTAATTTCATAGAGCAGATCGTAGAGAACGACCTGAAAGAGGGTAAAAACGACGGACGCATACAGACGCGGTTCCCGCCAGAACCCAATGGCTACCTGCATATCGGTCATGCCAAAGCTATCTGCCTCGATTTCGGTATCGCGGAAAGATACAATGGCGTTTGTAACCTCCGTTTTGATGATACCAACCCGGTGAAGGAAGACGTGGAATATGTTGATTCCATCATGGAGGATATCAAATGGTTGGGATTCCATTGGGAAAACATCTATTATGCATCCGATTATTTCGGACAGCTATGGGATTTTGCCGTACGACTGATCAAAGAGGGTAAGGCTTATGTGGATGAACAGTCCGCTGAAGAGATTGCCAAGCAGAAGGGAACGCCCACTGTACCGGGAACCCATAGTCCGTATCGTGACCGTCCCCTCGAGGAATCGCTGGAACTGTTTGAAAAAATGAACAGCGGCGAGATCTCCGAAGGAAAAATGGTGCTACGTGCTAAAATAGATATGGCTTCATCGAATATGCACTTCCGTGATCCGATTATCTACCGGATAATTCATATCCCGCATCATCGTACCGGTACACAGTGGAAAGCGTATCCGATGTACGATTTCGCACATGGGCAGTCCGATTATTTCGAAGGGGTAACACACTCACTCTGTACTTTGGAGTTTGAGGTGCATCGCCCTCTGTACGACTGGTTCCTTGATCAGTTAGCCGACAGCGACTATCGTCCAAGACAGAATGAATTCAATCGCCTAAACCTCACTTATACGGTGATGAGTAAGCGCAAACTGCTGCAACTGGTACAAGAGAAGCTGGTTTCGGGATGGGATGATCCACGGATGCCGACACTGACCGGTATGCGTCGTAGAGGATATACACCGCAGGCGATCCGCAATTTTATAGACAAGATTGGTTATACGAAATATGAAGCCATCAACGACGTATCACTGTTGGAGCACGCTGTACGTGAAGACCTGAATGCACATGCAATACGTGTTTCCGGAGTTATCGATCCCATTAAACTCATCCTTACCAACTATCCCGAAGGTCAGATAGAGGAGATGGAGGCTATCAATAATCCTGAAGATGAAACAATGGGTAGCAGGAAAGTGAAGTTCAGCCACGAACTTTGGATTGAACGCGATGACTTCATGGAAGAGGCTCCTAAGAAGTACTTCCGCTTGACACCCGGAAACGAGGTCCGTTTGAAAAACGGATATATTGTGAAGTGTACCGGTTGCAAGAAGGATGAAGAAGGAAATGTGACAGAGGTGTATGCCGAATATGATCCGATGACGAAAAGCGGTATGCCTGATTCTAACCGGAAGGTGAAGGGAACGATCCACTGGGTATCCGTCTCCCACAGTTTAGATGCCGAGGTGAGACTTTATGATCGCCTTTTTATAGTGGAAGATCCGGCGGGTGAAAAAGAGAAAGATTTCAGGGAATTGCTGAATCCCGATTCACTTATCGTGAAGAAAGGGTGTAAGGTGGAAGAATACCTGAAAGAGGCCAAACCACTCGATAGCTTCCAGTTTCAACGGATCGGTTACTTCAATGTGGATGCCGATTCCATACAAAGCGCCTTGGTCTTTAATCGCACTGTGGCGCTCAAAGATTCCTGGAAGAAGAATGACTGACTTTAGTGCATATTTTCATTTGGGTTAAATGTGGAAAAGACTCACGTCAGTAAACAGCCCAAAGTGATTTAAATGGAAGATAACGATCTGGACATAAATTTTTTGATTGAGAAGTATGAGCACATGCGTGCACTTGGCAGAAAAATGTATTTCGATGCCGACGAGTTCGCCATGCTTGCCGAATACTACAATGCGGAAGGTGATAACGAGGAAGCGGAAGAGCTTATCAATGAAGGGCTGAAGATGCATCCCGGTAGTCCCGGATTGATGTTGATGAAAGCGAAGATCCTTGTCTATTCGGAGATGTATCAGGATGCGCTTGACTATATGGAGTGGATTTCTGATGAGGGAGGAGTGGATCTGGCACTGTTGAAGATAGAGTCGTTGTTGCATCTCGGAAATCATGACGAAGCAGAAAAACTGATCAATAGCATGTTCAAGCAGGAACTCCCTGTTGACGATCTCTATTTTTTCATTACCGAACTGGGATATATGTTCAATGATGTGGATATGTTCGACCGCGCCATTTCGTTTCTCGAAGAGAGCATGAAAATCAATGATTCTAACACCGATGCCATTGTTGATCTTGCTTATGCATATGAGTTGAAAGGAGATCTGGATAAGGCCATAGAATATAACAACCAGTTGCTCGATATCGATCCTTATTCTTATGACGGTTGGGTGAATATCGGGAAACTTTATTCCATGAACGAACAGCATGATAAGGCTGTAGATGCGTTTGACTTTGCACTTACAATTAATGAAGAGGATGTCAATGTGTTAAAGATGAAAGCACTGTCGCTTTATCTGAACGATAATCTTAAGGCTGCCATCTCTCTTTTTGAAGAATGTCTACAGAAATCACCCGAAGATGAAGCTGTCTATGATTCTTTGTTGGAGGCCTATGATGCTATGGAACAATATGATAAGATGATGGATCTTATCGATAGGAGAGAGGAGATGCTGGGTAGCGAAGGTATTATTGCCAAACGGGCCTTTGTTTATATTAGCAAAGGGGATTACGAACGCGCAAGACAACTCTTTAACCAAATTCCGGAAACTGAAAAGGAAACACTCGACTATTTTATGCTGGAAGGGGAGTTTGCTTTTCATGATGAAGATTTTACTACAGCGGAAACAGCATATATGAAAGCAGCACTTGCATCTCCAAGCAATGAAGATGTACTTGACAAATTAGCCAATATTAGTGTGGCACAGGAGAAATTTGAGCAGGCTGCCGTATATCTTGAAGAATTACTCTCCATTGCCCCCGATTTTCCTACTGCAAAATCGAGGCTGGCCTTTATCCGTTTTGAGATCGGTTCCAAAGAACCGTTCGACAAAATCATGGAGCAATTTTCGGATCAGGAATTAAGAGACCTGCTCAATCTTATTACCGGTAACGAGAATACCGATTTTTCTGATTACAGCCGTGAGAAAATATTAACTCAGCTCAATGAAGCCCGTGAAAACAGGGTACTGTTCAAGAATATAAAATATTGAAAAGCAATTTTTTATTGTTCTAATAATCCCTGAATCTTAGTTTTTACCATGCCATGACTCGGACTTAGTTGCTCCTCCTTTTCGTGGATATTTCTCTTTTCGTCGATCAGTATATATTGAGATACGCCATTCATCCTGAAAAGTTGGTAAATAAATCTCTTATATGAAAAAATAACGATAATTCTTTTCAAACAATTATATATGTGGAAATGGATTGTTAGAAAAATAGATACCCTGAAATAAAATCAATATAAAATAGCCTGAAAAAATAACAATCTTACATGAAATTTGCCTGATTGTTGATATTTTTTTACTTTTGCTGTTTCAATAAAAAGAAGAGATGATAACAGTTACGGAAAAAATAAAGATTTTGTGTGCCGGTAAAAATATATCGGCTGAAGATCTGGCAGCAGGAGCCGGATTGAAAGTGGAGCAGGTGAGCAGGATACTCGAAGATGAGCGAATTCCTTCCCTTGCCTCAATTATTAAAATAGCGCGTGCATTGGGAGTGCGTCCCGGTACTTTTCTTGACGACAGCGAAGAGTTAGGACCTGTTGTTAACCGACATACCGATTCATCCCCCACCGTTACCTTTACGAGCCATCTGACCGACGATCATTCACACATGGATTTTATGTCGTTGGCAGCGAGGAAAGCCGGACGAAACATGGAACCGTTTATCATCGATATCAGACCTGTCACAGAATCCGGTAGTTTTTCATCACACGAAGGGGAGGAGTTCCTTTTTGTACTGGAAGGAACCGTCATTGTGAGTTATGGAAAAGAGAGGTATGAATTGCATAAGGGTGATAGTATCTATTATGATTCCATTGTAAGTCATTTGGTGACGGCTGGTGGTGATTCTACCGCAAAAATCCTGGGAATAGTCTATTCTCCTGCATAAATTTTTATAGTAATAGAGAAAAATCCGTTAATGACCATGACAAATCAATCAGATATTCAGCTTTCTGACAGGACGTTGGGAGACTGGCTGGAATATTGGGTAAAAGAGACACCAGATAAAGAATATATTGTCTATTCCGATCGTAACCTGCGTTTTACCTGGGATAATTTCAATAAGAGAGTGGATGATATGGCAAAAGGGTTGATTTCCATTGGAATCACCCGGGGTAGTAATGTGGGGATCTGGGCGCAGAACGTGCCCGATTGGCTGACTTTCCTGTATGCCACTGCGAAGATCGGAGCTGTAGCGGTGACGGTGAACACCAATTACCGTACCGAAGAGATATCCTTTCTGATAAAGGATTCGGATATGCATACCTTATGTATGACCGACGGAGTACCGGGAAGCAATTATACCGATATTATCTATGAACTATTGCCGGAGTTAAAAAATATGCAGCGCGGTAAACTGAAATCGGATCATTTTCCCGAATTGAGGAATGTCGTGTACATCGGACAGGAAAAATACCGGGGAATGTACAATACTGCCGAATTGCTGCTACTCGGAAAGAATGTTCCGGATCATGAATTTCAAAGATTACGCTCCCTTTCCAGTTGTCATGATGTGGTGAATATGCAGTATACCTCGGGAACGACAGGATTCCCAAAAGGCGTAATGCTTACCCATCATAATATTGCCAATAACGGTTATCTGACTGGCGTACACATGAAATTCACCTCCGACGACAAGTGCTGTGTTTGCGTACCTTTGTTTCACTGTTTCGGAGTGGTACTTGCCACCATGTGTTGCCTGACACACGGGAGTACGCAGGTGATGGTGGAACGTTTCGATCCACTGGTCACACTTGCCTCTATCCACAAGGAGCGATGCACTGTATTGCACGGGGTGCCCACCATGTTTATCGCTCAACTCAACCATCCCATGTTCAATGTGTTCGATGTAAGTTGTCTCCGTACCGGAATAATGGCAGGTGCCCTCTGCCCCGAGGAACTGATGCGACAGGTGAACGAAAAGATGTTCATGGATCTCACCAGCGTGTACGGGCTGACGGAGACATCACCCGGGATGACGCAGAGCCGTGTGGAGGATCCGTTTGATGTGCGGTGCACCACCGTGGGGCGCGATTATGAGTTTACCGAGGTGAGCGTGATTGATCCCGAGACAGGGGAAGAGTGCCCTGTCGGGGTGCAGGGTGAGATGTGTAGCCGCGGATACAATGTGATGAAAGGTTACTACAAGAATCCGGTAGCGACAGCCCAGGTTATTGATAGAAATGGATTCTTGCATTCGGGCGATTTGGGCGTAAAAGACAAGAACGGAAACTACCGTATCACCGGACGCATCAAGGATATGATTATCAGGGGAGGGGAGAATATATCCCCCAAAGAGGTGGAGGATTATCTTTACCGGATGCCGGGAGTGAAAGATGTACAAGTGGTGGCGGTAGCCTCGGAGCGGTATGGCGAAGATGTGGGTGCTTTTATTATCCGCAAGGAGGGATATCAATTAGAAACCGAAGATGTGCGCGATTTCTGTAAAGGGCATATCGCCAAATACAAGATACCCCGTTATGTCTTTTTTGTGGATACCTTCCCGATGACCGGTAGCGGTAAGATACAGAAATACCGCCTGAGGGAAATGGCCCTTGAGTTATGCGAGAAAAACGGTATTGTGATACTGTAGATACAGTTTTCCAGATTTCTTTTTTAGTGCGATATTGTTGGCGGCTGTTTAAAAACAGCCTAAATGTCGTGTCCTTACCTGTAATGATATGACATAATGCAATGATACATTATGCTATTTTTGAATAGTCTCTTATCTTTTCGTATTTTTTTGAGGATATGATATTTTGGAATTGTGACGATACTTTTTCAATTAAGTAAGTTATAAGATATAGATACGAAAAAAATTGTACATTTACGATCTAAGTGGTATACGTACTTAACAGCACCGAATCCAAAATAGGCAAACGATAGTAATAATATAGATGCCATAAAATGTTTCAGATAGTTGATAACCACGCAAAAAATTATGTCCCAAAGATTAAAAACAATACGACACAATCTTATAATAAAGAAACAAAGAGATTAAAGATTCATTGGTAGTTTGCTTTGAGAAAGTAGGTGATGAAAATAAATTTTATATTGCTAATGACTTAAACGGCATGACAGACGGTATGAGAATAGCAGTATTGAAGAAAAACGGGTAATAATAGGTTTTCCTGAATTTCTGCTATTTGCGGTACATGAATCTAACAAAAAGAATAAATTTATCTTTTACTCTTATTTATCAGAATAGTAGCGAATTAAAACATAAAAAAATAGAACAATCCATCTTTTGTAGACTTGTCCCAAGATGCGGATGTCTTGGGACAAAACTCGAACCAACTGTTAGAGGATTTACGGAGACTTAACCAGTTAGAAGACGGTTCATATCAGTATGATTCAGAGATTGATAAGAATAAACAGTCTCAAATTATTATGAATGCTGGAAAACTAAAAAGAGGGTACAAAAAAACCGGTGATTTTATCACCGGTTCGCTGTTAATTGTTTTTTTACTTCATCTAACGAGTATCGTTTACCATCATCTGTTAGCTTATGTAGTTGTACTGTTAGCTTGTCCTGCATATCTTCTATGTCGCTTGCAGATAACTCGCTCAATATTGCTTCAAAGGCTTGTATAACGCTTTTTTTTAGTTGTGCTATTTTCATCTGTACACGTCCTTTCTATGATTAATATCGATTACTAATATAACAAGGTTTTCATCCTGTAGTTCATATATCACCCTATAGTTCGCTACTCTTAACCTGTAATAGCCACTCATTCCCTTCAATGCCTTAACATTACTGCTCCCATATGGGTTTTGTTGTAACACCTCAAGCTTCTCGATTATCAAATATTGATAAACCGGATCTATCTTTTGCAGGCTCTTTAAAGCATTGTGGGTAAATTCTATTGCATACATACACAAAGGTATAAAATGTTTTTTACTTTACTGGAAAACTTTCCCCTTATAATATGTTGATGCAATAAAAAACGGACTACATCTTTCGAGATAGCCCGTCTTTTAGTCCGACACACATTGAATAAATTGATTATTATTTGTGTTGGTGGAGATTACCGGACTCGAACCGGTCACCTCAACACTGCCAGTGTTGCGCTCTAGCCAGATGAGCTAAACCCCCGTGAATTGTTTATGAAAAACAGTCTACCGCTTTAGACGGTGCAAAGATAATTATTATTCTGAAATAATCTATTCCCTCTTGTGATTTCTTTGTTTCGTCACCGTTTGTTTTTCTGATAAAATAACCGTAAATTTGATTTACCTATTCAAGATGGAAACAAATAGAACGATTGAACTGAACGAAGAGCAACTGAAAGCCGTTGAATACGACGGAAAACATTTGCTGGTGCTCGCTGGCGCTGGAACCGGTAAAACGCAGACTATCATATCGCGTGCAAAATACCTGATCGGCCGGGGTGTGGTGCCTAAACGTATTCTGATACTCTCTTTTACCCGTAAGTCGGCAAATGAAATTGTAGAGCGTATAAAATCGGGTATTGACAAATCGCTCGCCAACGATTTGAAGGGACAGACCTTTCACTCATGGTGCATGGAGATTATCAAAAGTAACCCGAATATATTCAAGGATCATGATTTCACGGTAATCGACGAAGATGACCGGGAGAGTTCCTTTAAGCTGCTCTGCGGAAAAAGATTCAAGAACTACAACAAGAAGCTGATATCTCCCATACTTATCAAGGAGGTCTATTCGTACGCGGTGAATAAACTCATTCCTCTCTCTCAGGCTATTTCTGAAAAGGTGTATGACGGTTTCGGAAGGCCAAGTGGTGATGGCGCGGGCGGTCCCGATACCTCCGACCCCGAAGTATTGCAACTCCAGCAGACCGTGGAGAAGGAGATCGAGAAAGTGAAACCGCTCTATCAGGATATCATTCAGCAGTATATGAAATACAAGAAAGAACGCAAGTACCTCGATTATGACGATATCCTGAATGTGGTGTCGAAAACGCTGAAAAAAGATAAGGGTGCCAGAGACGCGCTGTCAAGTCTGTATGATCATATACTGGTCGATGAAGCGCAGGATACCAATCCGCTGCAATATGAGCTATTGTCTTCTTTTCAGGAAAGATGTCATCTCTATTTTGTGGGGGATGATGCTCAGTCGATTTATGCCTTCAGAGGTGCCGATTTTAATACGATGTATCACTTCACAGATGTCTTTCCCGAATCCGAAAAATATAAATTGACGATTAACTACCGTTCCACACAGGAATTGCTGGATTTATCGAACTGGCTGTTGACCGAGTCGATTTATAATTACGACAAGGAACTAAAGGCCAGTAGAGGAAAGGGAAATATGCCTGTTATCATTAACAGCGACGGCGACTGGATAGAGGCCAATGATATCACCGACAGGATTTTGTTAAGTACCACGGAAGAGGGTTTGGCATTTTCGGATAATATGGTTTTATCCCGTTCCGTTTTCGGTATGCGAAGGGTGGAAGCCTCCTGTATCGAGAAGAAGATACCCTATGTAATCTATGGTGGTGCGGGGATTATGAAGTCGAAGCATGTCAGGGATATCGTCTCTGCAATGCGAATTATCTCCAATTATAAGGATGAGTTGGCATGGATGCGTTACCTGATGCTCTGGCAGGGAATCGGTGAAGTCCGTTCGGCAAGGATTATTAATAATATAATCGGCGAAGATACTTTGGATGGTTGTCTCTCGAAGCTGATACAAGAAGGATTGGAGAAAATCGTTTCATCGGTGCTGCTCAATATTATCGGTCTTCGGGATAATCCGGGTGAGGCGATGCATAAGGTGGTCGAGTTGATGGGGGACCGGATGAAAGATCTTTACAAGGAGGAATGGAATTGGCGGAAAGATGATTTCCCGATATTGCAGGAACTGGCTACTACTGTAGGTTCAATATCTGACTTTATTGCCGAGTATGTATTAGACCCTAAAGCAGAAACGACCGGTAAGTGGAAGGGAAAATCGGAAGATGGAGTGATCATATCCACCATCCATTCCGCGAAAGGGTTGGAAGCGAGAAAATGTTATATCGTCAATGTATCGACTTTCTCCTATCCCACATCCCGTGCGGTTTTACAAGGTGATGCAGCGATAGAGGAGGAGAGGCGATGCCTCTATGTGGCGATGACAAGGGCTATGGATGATCTCTATATCTACAGGAACCTGAAATCGGCCCATGTTTATACCACTAATCAGGATTCGGAGAAGACGAATGAAAAATATTTTCTGAATAACCTTCCTTTTTCGTTGGTGAAGAATATCAATCTGACTAACGTGAGTGATAGCGTAGTACAATATCATGGTGCGCCGGTGGAGATTGATCTGGAGGATAGTTTCGATTTCGGATAATTTTTTTTTGATTGAATTAGATTGAATTTTTCCGGTAAACAACAGTATAAACTCAGAGAACTAAAAGATCACGATATATGATTGTTTTTAATACCACTTTTCATGTGGAAGAGGGGATTCAAGAAGAATTTGTAGAATATATGCTACAGCATTTTATTCCCATGTCTACCAAAAGCGGCTTGCTCAGGTCTCCCCGTCTGTCGCGTGTGTTTGGGAGAGAGGAAGAGCCGGGACACTCATTCGCGATGGAGTTTCAAGTAGCCGATATAGATCTGTTGGAACGGTGGAACAGGGAAGAGAGCGGGAAGGTGTATGCGCCATTGCTGAAGAAATTCAAAGAGAAAATGGCAGGCTTCTCAACGGTGATGCAGACGATTGATTATTAGTTTAATATCTACGTAAGTGAATAATTACGTTAAGCTAAATGGGCAAAAGACAAACTTGTTTGTACTTTGCCATAGCGAGCGATTATCTAACATTAGTGAAATTGATGATGCAGAAAGAACGGATCATAATGGGGATCGACCCCGGTACGCAGGTGATGGGGTACGGTATTCTACGGGTACTGGATAATAAGCCCCATCTCGAAGCGATGGGGGTGATGCAGTTGGGTAAATATGATGATCATTACCTGAAACTGGCGAAAATATATGCACGTATCATAGGCCTTATTGAAGAGTATCTTCCGGACGAGCTTGCCATAGAATCGCCTTTCTTCGGTAAGAACGTACAGAGCATGCTTAAGCTGGGGCGTGCCCAGGGAGTGGCTATGGCAGCTGCCATCTCGAGGGATATTCCCATATTTGAATATGCACCCCTGAAAATAAAGATGGCTATTACAGGAAATGGGAGGGCTGCCAAAGAGCAGGTAGCCTATATGTTACAAAAAATACTCCATATCCCGGATGAGAATATGCTCCCTCAGTTAGATGCATCCGACGGACTTGCTGCTGCGTTGTGTCATTTTTATCAATCGAACGTCACTACCGACGAAAAGAAATACAAGAGCTGGAAAGATTATGCCAACCATAATCCCGAGAAGATAAAAAGGTGAATAAGTGGTGATTTATATAGAGTTTAGCCAGCAAATGATTAAAATCTTTGGAGAAAAAATCATTTTTTAATGTATTTGGCTATAAAATTTTTTATCTTTGCCTTATGAATCAATTGATATCCCATATTGAGTTTTTGCTGCATGAGCACAATTGTGTGATCATTCCCGAATTTGGTGGGTTTGTGGTGAATACGATCTCCTCACAAAAGGATGGGATAGCAGTATTTCATGCGCCTGTATGTGAACTGGTATTTAACCGTGACCTCACCCATAACGACGGATTATTGGCTCAATCTTATATGAAGAGCGATGGCATGACGTTTGAGACGGCAATGAAAAAGATTGAGCTGGATATACAGGAGTTGCAACGACAACTGCGTGAACAGCGTTATTTGGAGATGGGCAAGTTGGGTTCATTCGCCATGCAGGATGGTAAACGTCTTGTCTATACTCCGGGTACATTTGTCAGACCTGCTTTTTTTGGATTGACACAGGCTACACTTAAACCGTTGATACAAATGCAGCCCGCTGTATCGGCAGTGAAGAACGAAAAAAGTCAAAAATGGAGCCGTAAGGGAGGCATTAGTGCTGCTGCCGTAGCTGCCGTAGTTCTGTTGATGTTCATCTTCCAGGGGGGAGATACCTCAATGGAACGACAGTCTGCACGGATGATTTCTGAAACTGGGTGGTTACATCATAAAGTAACACAACCTGTGAACAAGATTGCCGTATCCCCTGAAATAGCAAATGAAGTGGAGAGAGTGAGTGAGCAGTTAGAAGTTGTAAACGAGTCCGTTGCACCGCCAGTTGATATTTCCGGGCAGGATATAGACGATATTTCTCCCAGATATTATATTGTGATGGGTGTGTATAAAGGAATCGAATCGGCTCAAAAAACCACACAACGATTACTTGATGAGGGCTTCCATCAGACAGCATGGTTAGAACGCCCCGATCGTATTGACGTATATGCAGCTTCATTTACCGATGAAAATGCGGCAAAAGTCTATTTAAAAGAAGTTCATAAAAAATTTCCCAGACATACTGATGCCTGGATTTTAAAAAAATAACTGGCTATGTCTCTAAAAAGTTATATTATAACTGGTTTTGTATTTTATTGGGTATATCAACTCTACAGATACAGAAAGACGCTGATATCCCCTTTTGATAGGTTTCGTTTCCACGATTTTTAACTCTCCGACTAAAATCCGGAAACTGCTAACTGTTATGAAGAAATGAACGAAAAAGAATATGAAGCCGTACTGTTGAGTACGGCTTATCCAAAACCAGATCCTTATGGTGCATTGTCCATGCCTGTTTATCATTCTCTGGCTTATGAATTTCAAACTGCGGAAGAGATGGAAGCCGCTTTTTGCGGGTGGACAAATGAGCATACCTATTCACGTATAACCAATCCGACGGTACAACATTTTGAAGAGCTGGTGAAGAGCGCTACAGGCGCCTATGGCGTTACTGCACTCAACTCCGGTATGGCCGCGATCAGTAATACATTAATTACTCTGGCTTGGAGTGGTAGTAATCTGGTTACTTCCCGACACCTCTTTGGCAATACCTATTCCTTTTTTGTGAATACGTTGAATGCGTTTGGCATGGAGGTGAGATTTTGTGATCTCACTAATATGGAGGAGGTAGCAAACGCTATTGATGAGAAGACGTGTGGCTTGTTCCTCGAAATTATCACTAATCCGCAGATGGAGGTAGTCGATCTGGCAAAGTTGAGTAAAATTGTACACGATAGGGGAGTGCCGTTGATTGCCGATACGACGATTATACCGTTTTCCATCTTTCATGCCGTTGATTTTGGGGTGGATATCGAAGTGATAGCCAGCACTAAATATATTTCAGGTGGTGCAACCAGCCTGGGAGGGTTGATTATTGACTATGGGAAGTTCCACAATTATCGCACACCTGCACTAAAAGCCTTTGAAAGTATATCGCAATCGCCGTTTCATACCAGATTGCGGAAGGAAGTGCACAGAAATCTCGGTGCATATATGACACCTGATGCAGCATATCAGCAATCTCTTGGTTTGGAGACGTTGCAATTGCGTTTTGGAAGGCAAGCCGGCAGTTGTAAGGAATTAGCGGAAAAGTTGCAGTCGTTACCGGATGTACGGTCAGTGAACTATACCGGTTTACCCGATAATCCATTTTATGAGGTGAGTAAAAGACAATTCGGGGATTATCCCGGTGCCATGCTCACTTTCGATCTGGAATCAAAGGAATGTTGTTTCAGCTTTATGAATAGGCTTAAATTGATTCGTCGCGCTACTAACCTTTTCGATAACCGTTCGCTGATTATCCATCCGGCAAGTACCATTTTCGGTTCGTTTTCCGCAGCACAACGTGAAATGATGAATGTGAAGGATACAACAATCCGGCTGTCGGTGGGGTTGGAGAGTGTGGAGTGTCTATTCGAGGATATTTGTCAGGCTTTAGTATAATTCAGGTAGATCAATTAATTAGATAAGAATAGGGGGGTGCCGTTACATTTTTGTAAGTCACCCCCTATCTGTTTATATATAGAATTCTCTCTACAGAGGATATTCTTCAAATGCGTAGAGCAGGGTGGAGAGATAGCGTTCTCCCGTATCGGGTAATACCACAACAATATTTTTTCCTTCATTTTCGGGCTTTTGTGCTAACTGCAAAGCGGCATACGCAGCTGCTCCCGATGAAATACCCACTAAAAGTCCTTCAGTCGATGCCAATTTTCGGCTGGTGAGAATGGCATTATCATTACTGACAGCAATTACCTGGTCCACTACGGAAGCGTTATAGGTACCCGGAACAAAACCGGCTCCTATTCCCTGGATCTTGTGGGGCCCCGGTGCACCGCCCGATAACACAGGTGAATCTGCCGGTTCCACAGCAACCACTTTAATATTGGGATTCAATTCCTTTAGTCGTTTCCCTGCACCACTTACAGTCCCACCTGTGCCTACGCCGCTTACAAGTATATCTACTTGTCCGTCGGTGTCTCGCCATATCTCTTCAGCGGTAGTGTCGTAATGGATTGACGGATTGGCTTGATTTTCGAACTGTTGCAGGATAACGGCATTGGGCAACTCAGTCTGTAATTGTGTGGCTTTCGCAATGGCGCCCTTCATTCCTTCGGTACCGGGTGTAAGTACTAACTCGGCTCCCAGCGCTTTTAACAGATTTCTTCTTTCGAGACTCATGGTCTCAGGCATGGTAAGAATCAACCTGTATTTTTTGATGGAAGATACGAAAGCCAGTCCGATACCTGTATTTCCACTTGTAGGCTCAATAATGACTGATCCGGCGTTCAACAAGCCTTTCCTCTCAGCATCTTCCACCATAGCCAGTGCAATACGGTCTTTCACACTTCCTAAAGGATTAAAACTCTCTAACTTTGCAATAATATTGGCTTTGACGCCTTCAGAATCCTTAAAATGATTAAGTTTTACTAATGGGGTGTTACCCACTAAATCCGTTAACTTCTCTGCTATCTTTCCCATATTTCTAATTATTAAAATTTTTGACAAAAATAAGTAGTATTAAATTGGCATGAAATAGCATAATTATGGTATTTTTGAATATCAGGTCCTTTCTATGATTTTCCAGATAGCTTCTACCCAGACATCACTACTGTTCATTGCCGGAATAAAAGTGAGTTTTTCACCTCCTGCTTCCATAAATAATTTACGGGCTTCGATATCTACATCGTAAAGAGTTTCCAGATTGTCGACAGGGAAACCAGGGGTAACAACAGCTACCTTTTTCCATCCTAATTTGGGAAGATCGCGGATATCTGTATCGAGAAACGGGTTTAGCCATTTTTTACCCCTCTGGGATGAGTAAAAAAGGAATGTATCGTGCGGATTGACATCCAGATTTTTACAAAAAAGCCGGTTGGTCTCTTTCAGTTGATATACGTAATCATATTCCTTTCCTTTTTTCCATCCGGCTTCTACCTGTGCCAGAGGGAGGCTGTGATAGGAGAATATAAGTTTGTCTATATCATCGAGGTATTCTTTCGCATGTGATGTGAGGGCATGGATAAAAGCCGGATGATTGTAATAGGGCTCGGCAAATTTCAATCTGAATGAGTGAGGATGTTTATAGAAAACATTCCCTATCATATCTTTTGAAGTCTGCGTGGTGGATTGGGCATAATGGGGGTATAGCGGGAAAACCACCACTTCATGTAGTAATGGGCATTTTCTCTCCAGTTCACGAAAAGCAGTGTAAACATCCGGTTTTCCATAGCGCATGGCGATTTCTACAGGAACTCCTTTCTGTCCTTCCAGTTTCTGCGCAAGTTGTTGCATGTGATAAATCAGCGGGGATACCGACGTCTCTTCATCATTATGCCAGATTAGTTTATATTTTTCAGAGACCCGTGATCCACTGCTGGGTGCGATTATGTTTTTCGCAAGGAACTTCGACCACCATTCCGATTTTCCCGTCAGAAGCGGGTCAGAAAGCATGGCGGCAATAAATTCTTTTACATCATTCGGATCCGTACTGGCGGGAGTCCCCACATTTACTAATAGTATACCTCTCATATCCGGTTTCGGGTTTATCCTACATATGTTTCCAACAGCCTGGTTGCCTCATCTGGTATGATTGTCACCGATTTTGTGTCGGCAGGAATAAGCATCGATTCTCCCTGGCAGAGCCTCTCACCGTTCCCCTTATCATCTTTCACAGTACAACGGCCCGCCATACAGATATAAATCACGAATGAATCAAGCGTCGTATAGTCCCGATCCATTTGGGTAAGGGCATCCATTTCCAGTAGATAAGTGATGAAATAGGGTGATGTGACTAATTTTACAGGATGATTGATATTTTTTTCGTATTCCGTTTTGTATGAGTCGTAAACTTTGAAGTCGATTGCGTCTTTGGCCAGTTCGGTATGTAGTTCGCGGCTATTACCAGCTGCATCTTTACGGTTATAATCATAAATGCGGTAAGTGATATCGGATGTCTGTTGTATTTCGGCGATAAAGCATCCGGCGCCGATGGCATGCACACGTCCCGCAGGAAGGTAAAAAACATCACCTGCGCTCACATCATACTTCATGAGCTTGTTGGTGAAGGTATTGTTCTTTACAGTCTCGGGATATTCTTCGGGAGTAATGTTTTCTCTGAATCCGGAGTAGAGATATGCTCCCGGCGTTGCATTGATAACATACCACATTTCTGTTTTTCCAAATGAGTTGTGCCGTTTCTTTCCCAATTCATCATCAGGGTGAACCTGAATGGAGAGATCGTCGCGGGCATCAATGAATTTGATGAGTAGAGGAAAGGTATTCCCGAATTTTTGGTACACTGTCTTTCCTACAAGCTCCTCTCCTCGTTGGTTGAGTAATTCATCCAGTGATATTCCGGCCAGGTGCCCGTTGGAAATATGGGAGATGTTACCACGAACCCCTGAGATCTCCCAGCTTTCACCAATACCTTCCTGATAAGGCTCTATATTTTTAAATCTGCAGATATCCGAGCCACCCCAAATAACCGGTTTAAGGATCGGTTCAAATTTAAAAGGATAAAGTGTACCGTTATTGATTGAAGAATCTCCTATTTTATTGTTGCTATTACTTGACATATTGAGTTGTTTAATCGTTTATTACATTATTTATATTGGCACATTGGCATATTAGCGCATTAGTAATCATACCCGTCTCATTACCATAGCTGTCCGTGCAGGAAGATAGAATTGTAACCATCCTTTGTTATCTTTTGCGTAGAGCGGATCATACATTGTAAAATGATGAATAGTGTCGTCATTCAGACCGAAACCACCGAACTGCCGACTATCCGTATCGAGTACAATCTCGTATTCGCCTGCAGGGACAAGGATACCATAATCGCTGTACGATTTCTGAGGATTGAAATTATAGATAAAAAGCAGATCCTTCCGTGTGTATGCCAGCATATTATCATCATCTTTGTCCCAAATCTTTGTTAAAGGCAGCGCCTGGAAATCAGGAACAGATTTGATAAGTTGAATCATAGCCTTATCGAAGTCACCCAGATAATGATACTTCAGGTTGTGATCGTCAGCCAGATTCCATTGGCGGCGTGCATATTTGTAAGACCAGTGATTGCCTTCACGGGGGAAGTCAATCCATTCGGGGTGCCCGAATTCATTCCCCATAAAATTAAGATAGCCACCGTTGATGGTACTTGCTGTAACCAGACGTATCATCTTGTGCAACGCGATACCCCGGTCTACAGCATAGGTGCTGCTCATTAGTTTCGACATAAACCAGTACATGTCGGCGTCGATCAATCTGAATATGATTGTTTTATCTCCAACCAGTGCCTGATCGTGGCTTTCCACGTAGGAGATCGTCTTTTCATCAGCACGCCGGTTGGTTGTTTCCCACCAGATAGCGCTGGGATACCACTCTTCGTCTTTCCTCTCCTTGATCGTTTTGATCCAGAAGTCGGGAATATTCATGGCCATACGATAGTCAAACCCATAGCCTCCCGATTGTACGTCCAATGCCAGGCCCGGCATACCGCTCACCTCTTCGGCAATGGTGATGGCATGGGGATTTACCTCGTGAATAAGTTGATTTGCCAGTGTAAGATAACAGATAGCATCAGGATCCTGATGTCCATTATAATAGTCGCCATACGAACTGAAGCATTCTTCCAGGCCGTGACTGTAATAAAGCATTGATGTGACGCCATCGAATCGGAATCCGTCGAAACGGAACTCTTCCAGCCAATATTTGCAGTTGGAAAGTAAGAAGTGCAATACCTCATCCTTTCCATAATCAAAACAGAGTGAATCCCAGGCCTGATGAATTCTTCTGTTAGGGTCATGTGGAAAATAGAGGTCATAACTTCCATCTATCCGTCCAATACCTTCTATTTCATTCTTGACTGCGTGTGAATGTACAATATCCATGATAACAGCAATACCCATTTCATGTGCAGCGTCGATTAATTGACGCAGTTCATCGGGTGTACCATTACGGGATGAAGGAGCGAAAAAGCTGGATACGTGGTATCCGAATGAACCGTAATAGGGATGTTCCTGGATAGCCATGATTTGGATGGCATTGTATCCGTTTTCTTTTACCCGCGGTAATATATTTTCTCTGAATTCGTTATAGCTGCCTACTTTCTCTTCTGCCGTGGACATACCGATGTGTGTTTCATAGATGAGCAAAGGAGAACAATCGGGTTTGAAATTTTTATGCCTGAAAGTGTATCTGTCTTCGGGCTCCCATACCTGTGCGCTGAAGATGAAGGTTTGCTGATCCTGTACTACTCGCCTGCTCCATGCGGGGATCCGTTCTCCCGAACCACCTTCCCAGCTTACATGGAGCTTGTAAAGATCTCCGTGGTGAATGCGTCCGGGCGGTAACTTAACCTCCCATACGCCATTCTCTGTTCTTTTTAAACGAAATGATTCCTGTCGCTGCCAATCGTTAAAAGTGCCTACAAGAAAGATTTCAGATGCATTCGGCGCCCATTCGCGAAACATCCATCCGGTATCTGTTTTATGTAACCCGAAATAAAGATGGCCACTTGCGAAATCGGAAAGAGTAATCCGCCCACCCTGTGTGATGCCGGATAACCGCTTTAAATAATAATTATGGCGTCCTTCAATTGCTTCGGCATAGGGATTGAGCCAGGGATCGTTTTTGATGATGTTGAGCATTGTCTGTTTTATAACTACCTTTACTAAATTATGCATCCGATAGGACAAAGATAATTAATTGTAAATATTTCTCTCAATTTTTGACAGTAAAAAAGCGTTCGTAAAATAAAATAGAGAAAAATGCATATCTTTGCGACTCAAGTTTAACAAAGAGTATTTCATGATGAGACGAATTATATCGGTTATTTTTACGATCACTTTTATTTTCGCGGGTGAGTTATATGCGCAAAATTCGGATATTACATGTAGCTTAGGTTTCGTATTTGAGATAAGTAACGATAAGAGTTGGGGATACAAAGAGCCGGTTATTGTGGATATCACACCAGGATCTCCAGCCGAAAAGGCAGGACTGGAACTGAATGATATTATTCTTTCTGTAAATAAGAATGGAACTTATCTTCAGTCGTATCAGACTATTATGTCGTGGTTTAATCAGGATTCACAGAAGATGATTCTTGCCACCCGTAATTTCAAACATACTTTTAAAGAGATTACAATTGAAAAAGATTGCCGCCACTCGAATGCGATCAAGGAAGCGCAGTTGGCTCCGGTATTTGCATTTTATAGTTTAGAAGATGTACAGAACCGACGTTTCCTGATACCGGTAAAAACTACTGTCAATGAGAATGCACTCTTTCATAATTACCGCACTTTTGCTTTTTCTCCTTCGGATGAGAGTACGCGTCAGCTTGATGAGCGAATCAATGCTATTTTTATTCGTGCTTTAGCTAAGGTTGGCTTACAATACGATCCGGGGGATCCCGATTTTATAATTCAGACCTATTATAGCTACGAGGGTAATCCTATGTATAAGGTCGGTTCGCCTACATTTGGGAGTTATCAGCCAGTTTGGCGCTTCGATACAAGAAATAACAGAATGGTAAAAGTTCCTCTGTATGATCCTTCCGAAGCGGTTCGGGTGGATGATGTCGCTTTTAATCTGGAGTTCGGTTACCGATTCTATGACAGGAAGTTCCTTGAAGCGGGAGATAAGATGATTATTTGGGAGAGTGAAGCCAAGGAACGATTGAATAGTCATTACGATTTGGTTGATTATCTCGAAATGAATCTTCCTCTTTTGCTGAAAAAATTTCCGAATTGTGGTAATAAGTCGTTCGGTACTTTCGATGTAAACTATTTGAAATATAACTATACTGGTATTGGATATAATATGAATGACCTGAAAACGGTTGTGTCTGTAGATCCCGGCTCTCCTGCCGCACGGGCGGGTATTTTACCGGGAGATGTGATTGTCAATATACAAGGTCAGGATTTCGACCATACTTCTCAGTCGCTCACGGAAGGTTATCGTCGCTTCCTGGCTGAGACGATGAATCTGAGGGATAAGAACACTCGCTATACCGATTCCAATGGGTTTAAAGAATGTATGTTCTGGGATGTGGCGCAATATAATGCTGTGTCGACGGCCGTTGCTAATAATCGACGGTATAAGTCGGCATTTTCTTATCTTTTCAACTTTAACCAGTATATCGATTGGAATACACCTGTTTCCATTAATATAATAGTACTAAGGAATGGGAGCGAGATGAGTTTTGCCGTAACTCCACAAATATCCATAAGTTCACATATTCAGGCGTATTAGGAGTGGATAGGTGGACAGGGGATAGGTGAAGCCTTATAAGCAAATACATGACGAATATTCATAATATATTCTATTATAGTACTTTGTTGGGGGTTTTCCATTTTTTGTAAAGGTCCGAATGAAAAAAATATCCAAAATAATCGGAGAAATATTTGGAACTTATTCTCAGGAATCACTATCTTTGTAGCCCTTTCGCTTAAAAGCGGGGTCATTATAGAGATAATGAAACAAGCAGATTGAAATAGAGTAAGTGTAACGATTGAAAATCAGTTCCTTTGTTTCGGATGCGAAAAAATATTGAAAAAACTTTCCAAAAAGTTTTGGAGATTAAAAATAAGTCTCTATCTTTGCACCCGCTTTCAGGAAATAAGTACTGTAAGCGGTAAGAAAAGAAAAGCGATCTTTAGGATATTTACATATACGTTTATAAGACAAGACAAAGCAGAGTATACAAGGGGTCCAGGCCGGTCAGCGGCCGG
>NZ_JAYFQD010000040.1:0-11555 GCF_034927365.1 Proteiniphilum sp.
TTCACACGCGGGAAGCTTCTTTTGGATACAATTGCCTCTTGCATCATATTGGTAGAAATAGGTATATTTGCTTATAGCGTCATTGGAGAGATCATAAAAGTTGAAGGCAACCAGGGCGTCTGCCGCCGAGGGAGGAAGCACGTAGCGCAGTTGTCCGGCCGGATTATACAAGTAATATGTGTCGGCATTCAACGTACTATACCGCACCATTACCATCCGGCCATCCTTGTCCACATACTCCCATACAGGGTTGCCATCCTCGTCCCTGGTTTCCTTCTTATAGAGGGTGCCCGGTTCATAGTATTCCGTATAAATTATCTCATCAGAGGTAGCTCCATATATTTTAAATGCTTTTACCTCATTGGCACCATTCAACCCGTATTTATAGGTCACGGGATGCGAAGCCCATGCACTCCCCGGTCCTGTTTCGGCGATGGGACGGTCGATTGCATCGTATGTGAATTTTGTATACGGGTTTCCTTCCGAATAGATTGGCATCGAGATCATGCTTATGTCAGGAACATAAGCCCCACTGCCATTATTGGTGACAGGCAGCCATTTCACACTGTCCCTGCCAACCTCGTCATATTCAATAAAATCTATAATATCAAGATTGGCCGGGTTTGCCTTTACGTATACATTCTGTTTCAAGCGGCCCAGTCCGTCCAGGTAACTGATATTATCCATCGATGCCGTTGCATCCGTCTTCAGGTATGTTTTTGTCCTGATGTAACTGCGGGGAATATTTTGCGCACTGGAATAACATACAAGAAGTAGCGCGAAAAATAATATTTTATATTTTTTCATGAGACTCTATTTTCAAATTTGAAACTATACGAACTTGTATTGCTGTCCATTTTGAGGAATAGCCTTGTTATCTACCTTTCTACAGGGACTATAATCCCTGGGGAGAGAGTTTCAACTTATATTCATTGCCGCTAACCAGATTAATCTTTGACAAATTGGGAATAGCGGAATAAGAAGATGTATTGGTGGCAAAATAGCAAAAGAGAACATTTGACTTGCTATATTGGTTTGACCCGGAAGATTTTACCACCACGGAGTATTCCCCGGGAAGAACAAATAAATATTCTTTGTTATCCGGATTAGTTTTGTCGATACTGTCGAAACGAACTTTTTTGGAATACTTCGTCTGGTTATCTTTATATAACTCTATTTCGACCCAGGTTGAAAGGAGGTTAGGCGCGGAGGGATAGTAAAACCCTTCCAGTGTCAGCTTGATCAGTTGGGAAGGACTGTCCGCCGGCAGGTCATAATTGTACCTGTTCAATCCAATAAGTTGACGGCTTATCTCTTCCGGAGGTGAACCGGAACTCACCACCCCTCCTTTCAATATTTTGTTGTAAGAGACCGGGGATGAACCCATGACTGTTTCAGTATAGAGGTAAGGGATATTTGTCCTGTTTGTTCCAAAGGCGGCGGCTTCCGGTTGTGTATATTTATACTCATAACCCTCAACCAGTTTCTTATTGTTGTCTTTTATGGCAATTAATCTTCCAAAATCGTCATAATCGAAATAAGTGGTACTGCCGTTGGATTCAGTCTTACTACTCATGCCGACAAGTTTCTTGTAAGTATACGATTCCACCATGGCCGTATTAATGTTATTCCTCAGGTTGGTCAAAACTGTGCGGAGAGCATCATCGGATGAGGGAGAATTAATGGTGCTATTATTTTTAAAACTCTCCGGGATGAGGGAATAAGGTATACCGGTTATTTGTGCGACCGGATAAAGTCCTCCATACCCCCACAGGAAGCTTACCGGGATCTTGTCCACTCCTGTCATTTGCAGTATATTTCCATACTGGTCGTATTTATCGAAAGTGGTCTCTATAAAAGTTGGGGAACCATTATAGGATTTTTCAATGGATACGGGTACAATTCCTCCCGCATCAGCACTCATGCCGTAATTGTTTTTCTGACAGAGGAATTCATCGTGTTGTGTATGGCGTTCTTCCACCACCTGGCTGATCATATTTTTTGATTCCATCGTATCGTAAATCCCGTCAAAGTCATAAGAGTACTTCAACGCCTTCTTCACGGTATATCCGTTACTGTTCACTGTGGTGATTTCGGAGGGCTGCAGCCTGTTGTATGTATATGAAACGGTTTTTGTCAAGGCTGGCGAACTATCGAAATCCTCTTCGGTCTCTTTCTTCAACAGCAATTTGAGGATGGGGATGGAATAGGAAGCCAACTTGTATTCACTGATATCGGTCAAAGCCGGACAATTATTATTATAATAACGGGCATCTGTGGAAATTGCAGCACCCCCGGATTCATAAATGATGCTATACAGGACATTTAATGCCGCTGCCGCCACCTGGATGCTGGCGGGATAGACGTATTTCTCATACTCGAATGATTTCCTGTTCACCAGTTGGAATTTATTTCCGACCAGTTTATATTCGCTTACCGATTTCTGATGGCCCAGGAGCCCGGGAGTCTTTATATAGGAAATCATCGCATCGTCGTAAACCCTTACCCTGTTGTTCCAAGTATGGTCGAAATCCCGTGGAGTATAAAACTCATATACGGTTTTTCCTGTTTGAACTCCCATGTCACTGTTATATTCGGTTACTTTGGTGTAATAGATGGAAGAGCCGTTCTCGTAGGTGTATTCCAGCATGGAGGCCGGGAAAATAGACAATTTCTTGTCCGTCATGATATGGGTATAATGCGATCTGTCCGGTTCCAGGACGGGAGGTATTAATAATTTCTCTTTGATGTACACAACATATTCTTCCTTCATTACCGCCTTGTAGCTGTAATCGTCCGCCATGGGTCCTAAAATGGAGCTGTAGTTTCTAATGTAGGGATTTAATTCGGGTTGCGCGTTCAATTCCCCGGCCCCATCTTCACATTGTCCGTATTTGTAGTACTTTTGTTTTACAGGTATGGTTGATCCCTTATCATAGTAATTAATGCTCCTGATCCTCAATCCTCCACAATATTGTATTAAATCGGCATATTTCAGACCTTGATAATCGCCAAAATAATAGGGCATGGGACAGAGATACTGGTTTGGTTCATAGTCGAAATCAACATATCCTCCTGTAGGATAAATAATTCGTCTCAACACTCCGGCGTCCATCATAAAATTATCACTTGATTGTATCCAGTATCTGTCATTTTTAGTTCCATAAAGGAGATGACTCTTAATATCAGACTGTGACAAATCCAGGAGATGTTTTTCATAGGCCAGGTATCTGGGAACGGAGTAGTAATAATTGCCATACATCATATCCGTAGTATAAATGGTCGGATATCCCCATGCATCATGTATTGCCAGGTGACTGCCAAAGCAAAATTTACTGTTATAGAGGAATGAATACTTTTCATTTTTTGCCGCTGCTGCCGTGACTATCAAT
The DNA here is from genome assembly GCF_034927365.1 of Proteiniphilum sp. Taxonomy (GTDB): domain Bacteria; phylum Bacteroidota; class Bacteroidia; order Bacteroidales; family Dysgonomonadaceae; genus Proteiniphilum. The sequence goes on from NZ_JAYFQD010000040.1 coordinate 3,393, forward strand.
GAATCAAGATACGGAGTTCCAATATTTTCCCCTCCATTATAATATTGATAATTATTGAGATTTGTCGGATTTGCAAAACTATGATAGAGTCTTACCGATTTAATGATATTATTATCCTGTAATATCTGTATATTGTCTAACCGGTAATCGGGATTAAATTTTACTTTTCCTCCATGAAAGGTGATTTCAGTTAACATGTACCTATCAATACTTGTTATCGTATTGAATGGATTACGATCCAAACTACTCAGTTGCACTATAGGATATTCTTTATCCACCAGTGTATTTGTACTGCTGTTGTAATAGGGTAAGTGTAAAATAGATCGAAGATCGTTATCTCCAAAATATTGAATATATTTAGGATTCGATAATCTGTAAAAAGGTTGGTTAAGATCGTTATACAATGTTACATCCTTGAGAGGGGATTTATTTGAGTAATAAATATATTCGAACGATCTACCCGGGAAAACCTCACTGGTATAGTATTCAACATAATCGGTATTGCTGCGGAGTTGTTTTGATGAAAGTTGAGTATAGGAGAATGCAAATACCTCTTTGCCCAAATTATTTAAAATCCTGGTACACTTCCAAGCCGTGATACATTGTTCGGGAGTATGAGAGACTTCTTGTCTCTCGAAATAATATATTGTTCCGTCGGTATCGGTAATCCTGAATGCACCTCCTGTCAATAATTCAATTTTTATATTGTCATACGGGGTGGGGACAAATTTATAGGTTGATCCTGTCTTTAGAATAAAAAAGGATCCCGACTTATTCAATAGTTTGTAATCAAACTTGTCAGGTTGTCCGTCTGTTTTTCCCGTTGCCAGATTATACATGTTGGCGTTTGGGAAAGGCGTCCCACCGGTAAATTTATAACCATCGGGTAGGATAAGGTTGTTATTCATATATCCCATATCGTTACCCAAAAGGTCATCCAGTCCATTAACGGTTCTTGTTATTTGCAATTCCGAACTTAAACTCCAGCCAAGACCGGCCCTTGACGCCTGCTCATTGATCTTGAATCCGCCGGCATGATATTGCAGGTCGATGGGTAAGACTAATCCCGCGGATTGAATCTCGTAAACCGGAATGTGGATATCCGGCACACCGGTACTCATACTCACCGGGTAGTTGACCATTTTTGTCAATGAGGCAGCCTCGGGAGATGTTGGAACAATTTTCGGCATATCCAATGATATTGTTTGCACCTGGCCATTCATTGTTACGAGAAGGCTTAATAGTATTACCAGAATCTGTACTTTCTTTTTCATAGTAAATTAAAATAAAAGTGTTTATTGTATTATTTTTCAATTTGCTTCATGATTGCAGTCATTTCCACCTTTTTGTCTTTCATCTTTTTTTCATCATATTCAAATTTCAGGGTTGATATCTTTACCGGTTGTATATTATCTTCGCAATACTTCAGGGCTTTCACCAGATCGATATAATTTCCTGCCAGGATCAGGCTTGCGTTATAGAGTTTGAAATCACCCTCGCTGTCCAGCAGTTCGGGTTCATACTGTTTCACTGAAACATTATTCTCTTCACACACCTGACCGATCCTCTCAACCAATTGCCCGTTACTGATCAGGTTTTCATTGCTTAACTGCAATGGAGCCAATACGGATTTGCCGGATGTCGTGCGCACCAGTTGTTCTTCCAGAGTCTGGATATGGCGATAATCGCCATACAACCGAAATGTCTTGGAGAAGGTGCATTTCCCAAGTATGATGGGCATGATGATGATCAACGCCACTATCTTAATTATTCCGCTATAGTATTTCATGGTTTTATATGTATTTCAAATTCATACGAACCTGCATCCTTCAGGTTGTTGATATTGATGATGTCCACCTTTCCGAACAACTTGTCCTCCTGCAGGTGTTGAGCCAGCAGGAGCACCGTACCGGCGACGTCCGCTTTTCCCTTTATGATAATCACATTGGCGTTGTCGTTCCGGTTCTTTCCTCTCACCCCAGGTGATTTCTCAGGGAAAAAAACCATCGATGTAAGCCTGATATCTTTGGGGAGGTAAGCGGCGATACGGTCCGCCATCAAAGCGAGGGGATAAACCCCTATCTTGTTGTACTCTCCGAACAGGCGATTGGTCTTTTTACTGTTTTCCGTCTCCACCTTGTTCTTCTGAAGTTGCATATTATAAGCCGTTTCACTGATGTCATACTTTTCCCTTATATTGGAAAAAACTATCCAATTGACAAGGAGGAGTAGAAAGAAAAGGAGCAATACCGGTAGTTTGATCCTGTCAAAGAGACTGTCAAAAAAGAAGGCCCTGAACTCCCTCGATCTTTTTACGATATCAAAATTCACCTTCCTTTCATAAAATTCTTTCAATGCAGTATGGATATCGGCATCTGTCTGCCGGGATACCACGATATCGGCTATGTAAAACCCTCTATTCTCCATTTCTTTCAACAGGTTCTCGAGAGATGATTTTCTGATGAAATCAATTCTGGAGTTGACATTATCTCCATGGATTGTCCATAGGAGATTGTCATTCTCCGTTATCTTCTTTGTAGCATCGTTACGGAAAACATCGTACTCCTTCGATCCCACATCGCTCCCGGAGATGGAGAGTAAGGCTATTCCATTCTCCTTCTTCGGTAACTCATCCTTTTCACTGTCTATTTCCCGGCAAATGACAGCAGCGTTTTTGAATGAATACCTGGCCACATTCACTTTGGTTGAAATAACGCCATCGCTTATTTCAACTTCCGATAATATGATCTCGTTCAATATGGAGGGTAGCAGGTTCATACTATTGAATGATGGTAGGTTTGATAAAAACACTCAATCTCTCGGAGGATCTGACTTTGGTGGTATTGCCAAAAAGCAGGCGAAGGACGGGTATCCGGGCCAGAAAGGGCAATCCCCGCGAGGAGGTGTCGGTAAGATTCTTCTCGATGCCTCCCAACAACACCATTTCCTGATCCTTCACCTTGATGATGGAGTTGAAACTCCGTTTTGTCAATCCCGGGGGTGCATCCTGGTCGCTACTCTCCCGCACGGTAAACTCCGCCTGGTCCAGGTTGATCTGGAGGGTGATCACACTGTCGAGGCTGACATAGGGTGTGATGTCCAGTACGAAATTGGCTTCCACGTTTTTCCACAGGTACGATTCGGACTGCAACGGGTTTTGTGTTCCTATGATATTGACCTGGCTTTCCTTGTAATATTTCACCTCCCCGCTTTTCAATATGGCTTTGTGACCGTTCAGCGTGGATAGTCTCGGGGTCGACCTTAAAATAATCTTGCCGGCATCTTCGAGGAATTTGAGGTCTGCATAGAAATTGGGTGTTACCTTGCCTAAGTTAATCGATCCGAACCCGTTGAAGGAGTTGATGATCCTGTTCACCGAGGCGGCACTCATCGAAAAATCGACTCCCGGGCTTACGGATCCTCCGGTGACCGAAGGCTTGTCACCTACGCCCATGGAAAGGCCGATGGATTGTGATGTCTTGTCAGTGGCATCCACTATGATCACGTCGAAGGAAATAAGGAGAACACTCCTGTCAATTTCATTCAGGAAATTCATGATCCTTATCACCGCCCGCTGATCGCCGTTGATCACAAGGCTGTTCAAATCGGGGAAGGTAATGATCTCCACATTGGTCTTGAGTTCCGCCGGTATGAACTCTGCCACCTTGTCGACCGTCCTGTACTTCATCGGGAAGACCGTTACCGAGGAAAGCCGTTCCCCTTCGGTGTGGCCTCCAAAGATATAGACGCCATTGTCGATACGCCAGGTGATATTCGTACCGGTCAGCATCACGTTCAGGAAGGTATGCAGGTCGACCTCCTCTACGTCAATATTGGTAGAGTGGTTGAACTCGTTGGAGAGGAAATAGTTTTTTCCCAGTCTACGGAACAGGTCGGGGATAATCTGGCGGACATTACCGCCGTTTATCCTCGCCGTTATCAGTCCTAAACTGTCAATAGTAAATTCATCAGAAGCGAAGGTATAACCGGCCTGTTGATTACCTTCCCCCTCCGGCTTGTAGACCGACCATGACCTCTCTGATTGCTTTCCATATTGGAAGCCGTTTACCGAAGAAATGGTCCTTACCGCTTCGTCTATTTTCATATTCTTGCCGTAGGCTGATACCGGTGATCCGTAAAGCGATCGGGGTATGATAATATTATAGCCGGTTGCTTCCATCATTTTTTTTGCAACCGATTCCAGCTTGCAATTGGTAAAATCAAACGATACTTCTTCTCTTAAGGGATCGAAAGCGATATATATGTCCGGTTCCACTTCAGGTTCGTCGTATGGTATGATTGACAGGATATTTCCCATGACTTCCACCTCCAGGCTTTTCTCCCTGCAGATAAAATAGAGGACATCGATCACGGGAACCTGTTGCAGGTGACAATTGATAAGCTTGTCGGGGCCGAAAGCCACATTGATACTCAGGTTCTGTGCTTTGGCCAGGCTTCTGAGCAGTTCCGAAACGGGGAAATTGGTAACGGCCACATCCACTTTCCCGGTATACCGGTTGTCGGTATACGATAGTTGTTGCAATTTTTCTTTGAGTTTCGCCAACCGTGGGTTTTCGGGAGATTGGGCTATCAGGTGTGCTAATCCCCCTGTCAGGAAAATGAAAAAAATGAAATATCTCTTCATGCCGTTATATAGTTTGTGCGTCGTTATATCTAAGTACTGTTTTACCTATATCGTTTCACTGATGATGGGCAGGATTTCTTCCAGCGAGGTTTCACCCCTGGCAAACATTTCCAGGGCGGAATCCCTTAGTGTTTTAATATCATGCTGCCGCAGATAGTCGTTGATATCGGTTTCACTTTTTCTTATCAATTGAGATAAATACTTGTCGATTGGAATTACCTCGTAAATTGCTTTCCTTCCCAGATAGCCGGTGTAGTAACACTTCTCGCATCCCGTTTTTTCATAATAGTTGTCCTGTGGGTTCAAATTATACCCACCGGTAAAGGATGCGTCGGGATGGAATATTTTTTTACAATGGGGACACAACAGACGTACCAGTCTTTGTGCAACGCAGGCTATCAAGGTCTCGGATATCAGGTAGGGATGCACTCCCATATCTATCAACCGGGTTATACTTCCCCATGCGCTGTTGGTATGGATGGTGGATAACAGGAGGTGTCCCGTCAGGGAACTGCGTATGGCCATCTGTGCCGTATCCTGGTCGCGGATCTCTCCCAGCATGATGATGTCGGGATCCTGCCGGAGGAAGGTGCGCAGGGCGCTCCCGAATGTCAGTCCTATCTCCTCTTTCAACTGCATCTGGTTTATCCCCGGCAGCGTGTATTCTACCGGATCTTCGATGGTAAGGATATTGTTATCCTGCCGGTTCAATATGTTCAGGGTAGCATATAGGGTGGTGCTCTTTCCCGATCCGGTAGGTCCGCTGATCAAAATAAGGCCGTTGGGCTGCATGATGGCCCTGTAATAGTCGGCGTATTGTTTTTCGTTAAACCCCAGCCGGCTCAATGAAAGCAGGCCCTGGTCTTTCGAGAGTAGCCGGAGTACGATTTTCTCACCGTAAATGGTGGGCATCACCGACACCCGTACGTCGAATTTCAGGTTATTCCTTTCAAAAAGAATCCTCCCGTCCTGTGGTAACCGCTTTTCCGATATATCCAGATTGGAAAGGATCTTAAGACGGTTTACCAGCGCCGGGTAATCAGCCTTGTTGATGATATACCGTTCTATCAGTTTCCCGTCGATCCTGAAGCGTACACGGCATTTTTTTTCGTAGGGCTCGAAATGGATATCACTCGATTTTAAAGTATCAGCTTCCTCGATCAGCTTTCCTACGAAATCCGAATCGCTTATATGCAGGGACTGGGTGTTTGAAGAGAAGGTGCGGTCCTGACGGTAATAGAAATTTAAAGCCTTGTCCAATTCCTCCGCATCGACCCTTTCGATTGCCACGTCCAGATCATAAATGATGGCAATCTCCTGTATGATCTTTTCATAATCCCGATTCTCATCCCCATAACATCTTAAGTGATTATCCTCCTGCATTTCGAAAGGGATAATCCGGTAGTTCGCCGCTTCGTTGCTTGAAAATAACTGGATCAGTTCGGTGGGGATATGGGAGTTTATCATAACTGTTATGCTAACTGTTGATAGATAAGCAGGACGCAAAGGCATGATCCTATGCCTGAAATTAACGGGATGTTGGCATTATTCCTGCCGGTAAGGGTGTGGATACCCCACATCAACAAGGTTGCGACGAAAGAGACCAGCATAAAAACAAGAAATAGCCTGGGCGTAAAAAAGGGAGTAAGAAACAGGATAAACAGGATATCCCCTTTTCCTATGATCGAGTTTACCGACTTGTACTTCAACAGGAAGTAGAGGTATACACCCAGTCCGGTCAGCAGGCACAGGAATATGTTTACTGCGAGATTCATGCCAGTCACCCTTAATCCGTTTTCTACCAGGCTGATTATGATTACGACCATACCAAAGAGTAGTAGTTGCCATAAGACAACCGTCCTGCTTCTGTAATCGGAGATTATCATCAGCACCAGAGGTATGAGTATGACCAGTTTCATGTTCAATCCTTTTCCGTTTCTTTCAGTTGTTTGTCCTGATTGATCTCCCATATGTTGAATTTGCCGTCCCTGTCGAAATCTACCACGGCGGTTGCCCGCGCCTTGTAACCGTTCTCGTCGGCTTCCACGATTTCAATCCTGTAGTTGGCCGTACCCTCGTCCGTTACCAGCGGTTGCTGTTCAAATCCAATTTCGTTGAGAGAGGATGAATATCTGGAATGGGTAAAGAAGTAGCTTTGCTGCAACGAATGCAGGAAAACCAGTTGCTGCTGGGCCTCCACGCTCTTTGCCCTGGAGATAAGGGGCATCAGGTTAGGCAATGCAATCAATACCAGAATACCGATAATTACGAGGACCACCAACAGTTCCGGTAAGGAGAAAGCCTCCAGCCTTTTGGAAGTGAAACGTGAGTTGTATAGATGTTTCATATGATATAAATTAATATATTTCGGGTTTATCAGCTATCATATATGTCATAGGCATAAAGAAATTATTATTGTCTTATTTGTGTGAATTTTGAAAAGTCGTATTGACGATAAAATAATTTTTTTCATGATGATATGTTTTTGTATAGTAATATTATGCTGTATATCAATAAAAAAGATACAATAACAATAGTCATTTCATGGAAAATCCTAATGACTGAGTTAGGGTAACAAATATACTATATAACTTTTATTAGACAAATAAAAAAGGAATAATTAACTCTAAAGGCTCACTTTTTTACATGCCTAACCTGACGGACCCGAATAATGGAATCAAGATTATTGCCTCCTGCATCCAGATACTCGGCAATTACAGTATCCCTGGGTACATAAGTTCCTTCCCTGTAAATATCGGATAAAACACTTCTTGTAAGAAAATAATAAAAGTCACTCTCATTTTCTAACTTCTCTTCTCGCTTCAGCATATCCTTCATATATTTGATTGCCCGCTTCATTAGTTCAGTTTTATTCTCTGATTTACTTCGTTTTACGTATTCATAATAATTCATTATATATGGCTCATTCCTTTCTTTCTTCTTTATCATTATTTCTGTATACCCTATCATTTCATTCTCCAAATGAGGGTTTTTGCCGTAATAAACCTCTAATCCCCAATAACTGATCGCATCACCTTCTTCCCGTACCCTTTTCTGGCAGCGTTTTAATGCCTCTTCGGTTTTAGGATAATAAGGCTCTTCTCCACCCGAAATTTGCTGGTATTTTTCCTCCGATACAGTATCTACCGCCACCTGCTGATTTTCTGTTTCTTCTACTTTTTCTTCTTCTTTTACCTTATTGGCACAAGAAATGAAAACAATGAAGAAACTCAATAATATAGCTATCCTTTTCATATTCATATTCGTGTTTATTTTACTACAATACCCGGATTGGCTTTAATAGCCCTCCGCATAAAATCATAGACCTCACCCCATGTTGGCTTGTCATCTTCCTCCTCCTCCTGCCCAGGCATTTTATTTCCCGGTATCGTCCGTATGACTTTTCCATTCTGATATACCAACCAATTGTCTATATCAGTTTTTCCCTTTTTCACGACCGCATATACTGGCATCGATACGGAATATGTGGCTATTCACTTATTTACATGCCTGACCTG